>CADACD010000021.1 GCA_902786365.1 uncultured Lachnospiraceae bacterium
TTTCTCATGCAATTTTTTCGTTCCACGGATAATATTTACTTTTCAAAGTACTTGCCAGAGTTTAGCTGGCATGAACTACTCAAGATTCCGAGAGTTCATTATATAGTAGTAGTGTTTAGAGACCCTCTCCAAGGTCTGTAAATGCTTCGTAAATCATAGTCCTTTCTTTACCTTTTCTATCAGGTTGGCTATGATATTGGAGATGCTGTGGACCAGTATCACCTCGCTACCACTTGATGGTTACAGAAAGTGTCCGGACACAATCTCTTTGTATGATTGTTAATCAGTTAGTACCGCATGACGGTTTATTTAGATTTACGTAGGTATCGATGTTGCAAAAGATCTCACAATTGCTGTATCACAAACACAGATGGTGAGGTTCTTTTCAAAACCTTCACCTTTCCAAACAATCTGGACTGATTCTCAGATCTGTATCAAAAAATCAAATCCGTTATGGAAGATGTAGACAATGTAAAAGTTTTTTATAAAATCCCCCACTTTTTATCAAAAAACAAACACTTGACAAATCCAACGAAAAATGCGGCTCTTCGCACCCTTAATCAAAAGTTAAATATTTTGTCAAAAAAATGTATTAATGGCATAATAACACAATTAGCAATATTTGTAAATACGTTATCTGTGATTTAAAACATTTTTTTCAATACTTTTTGTCGACAAAAATCGACAAACCAAATTTGAGATATAATCCTTTTAAAAAAAGTATCAAACAATTTTAGAGATAACATTGGTGAAAATTACCGGCATTAGATTATATGGCGAGACAGGATTTATTGGAAATGTGTATAGGAATTATGAATCATGAATGAGGAAAAAATGAGTAAAAATGCAGGAAAATTCTATCCGATATTTTTGATTTTTTACTACAGGAAAGTTCTATGGCAGTATCTTGTGGATAACCACGGCTTTACAAGTGTTTATTGTAACTTTTGTCATTGCCTTAGAAAATACCCCGAATTCGATTCATATTTCAAAAAAGGAAGACCTTCAAATAATAACAAGGTCACAATCGATTAATGTAAACATTTTCGTCTTACTTCTTTCATACTCAAGATTCCAGGTTTTTAGAGTTTCTCTTTCAAAAACTCAGGATATACTCTTTTCATTTCTTGATGATGCATTTGAAACATTTGGCGGTGTTCCAGATGAGATAGTTACGGATAACATGAAAACTGTTATGGATGAAGCAAGAACGAAATGCTCTGCGGGCAAAGTAAATAATAAGTTTCAGCAATTCGCTGATGATTACGATTTTAAAGTACGACCATGTATTGCAGGACATCCTCATACCAAAGCTTATGTAAAGATTAACATAACAAAGCAATTCTGTGAAGCAGTGAAGCATGGAATTTTCATTCCGGCAGACAGGATAGACCATTTCAGCTGACAGATAGCCGATATGGCAAAAGGCATGGAACAGCCGATATTATCCTCTGTTTTATGGTGGATTATCCGGGTGGGGATACCGTTATCAGCCAATTTGTTAGTCATTGCCTTTTTTATCATTTTGATAAAGCGGTATGGTCGGAGTTTATGGAAAAAGGGAATCAGCCGATGGAACTGTTCCCTGTCCGCAATGATACTTTGCTTATTTGTCTTTTGCGGGGATTATGTGAAAGTGATACTCTACCTTAACCTTGTAATAATCTGGCTCATTCTGGATTTAGCCCTAATCGGCATAACATGGTACAGATATGTATGTGATGAATATAGAGGGAGAAAATAAAAAAAAGAGAGGGTTCAAAACTATGCATCCTCTCTCCTGTGGCTGTTATTAGTTGTTAAGTAAATGAGAATTTGATAATTGGGATTTCTTTGTCTGGTCAAATTCTTCACAGTTACTTCTAGTATTTGTAAAATGAATTTCACCATATTAAACCTCGCTAAATTGTGAAATAATATCAGCATAGTGCTGGCATGAATTTTGCAAATAAATATAGTCCATCTTCTCCTGCATGAACTTCGTGATGAACTTTAGATGGCATAACAGAAATCACTCACGGAATATATTCTATTTTATGTCCATCATTTATACAAGTACCTTTTCCAGCAACCACCTCATGTGTTTCCAACTGTGGATCATGTATATGATCAAGAATACTCTTTCCAGGTGCAATCCTAACAAGATGAAAACTATAGGCTCCTCCTGTTTCTTTAGATGTAACAATGTGCTTTAATTCAACTCCTTCAAAGGTCGGATGCTTTGACCATGGAATTTCCTTAAATTGTATAGTTATTCCTGGGATTTCAAATCGTCCTTCATTAAATTCTTCAAAAACTACGTTTTCCATAATAATCACCCTTTCTACATTTGATAGGATGATAATAACAAATAATCAGTCACCAGCATTGGATAAAATTGCGGAGTTTATGAATTGCTCAGGTGATATTCCAACCTGTTTTTTGAATACTCTGTCCAGATGGCTTTGATCACAAAACCCGACCATCTGTGCTACATCAATAACTTTATATCCTTGCCTTAGAAGTTGTTGAGATTTACGAATCCGACATTGCATCTGAAACTTATGCGGTGTAAGTCCATTTTCGTCAGAAAACTTTCTTATCAAATGATAAGGACTAATATTGATTATTAAGCATATTTTCTAAATGAGCAAATAAATTAAGCCGTAACCCCTCAAATCATAAGGGATTACGGCTATAAAGTTTCAATTCTTATTGATATCGTGTTATAGATTACTCGATAATTGTAGCAACCTTACCAGAACCAACTGTTCTACCACCTTCACGGATAGCGAATCCAAGACCCTGCTCCATAGCGATTGGGTGGATGAGTTCTACTGTCATCTCTACGTTATCACCTGGCATGCACATTTCTGTACCTTCTGGTAACTGGCAAACACCTGTAACGTCTGTTGTTCTGAAGTAGAACTGTGGACGATAGTTGTTGAAGAATGGTGTATGACGACCACCTTCATCTTTTGTTAAAACGTAAACCTGAGCTGTAAATTTCTTGTGGCATGTTACTGAACCTGGTTTAGCGATAACCTGACCTCTTTCGATATCTGTTCTCTGAACACCACGAAGAAGAGCACCGATGTTATCACCAGCCTGAGCCTCATCAAGAAGCTTTCTGAACATCTCGATACCTGTTACAACTGTCTTACGTATATCTTCATGTACACCAAGGATTTCAACTTCATCGTTAAGGTGAAGTGTTCCTCTTTCTACTCTACCTGTAGCAACTGTACCACGACCTGTGATTGTGAATACGTCCTCAACTGGCATTAAGAAAGGCTTATCTGTATCTCTCTCTGGATCTGGAATCCACTCATCAACTGCAGCCATAAGCTCCATGATCTTATCGCCCCATTCTCCTGTTGGATCCTCAAGAGCTTTAAGAGCTGAACCCTGGATGATTGGTGTATCATCACCTGGGAACTCATATTCATTTAATAAGTCTCTGATGTCCATCTCAACTAACTCAAGAAGTTCATCATCATCAACCATATCACACTTGTTCATGAAAACAACGATGTATGGAACACCTACCTGACGAGAAAGTAAGATGTGCTCTTTTGTCTGAGCCATAACACCGTCAGTAGCAGCAACAACGAGGATAGCACCGTCCATCTGAGCAGCACCTGTGATCATGTTCTTAACGTAGTCAGCATGACCTGGGCAGTCAACGTGTGCATAATGTCTGTTCTCTGTCTCATACTCAACGTGAGCTGTAGAGATTGTGATACCTCTTTCTCTTTCTTCTGGAGCTTTATCGATGTTCTCGAAATCAACAGCTGCGTTACCAGCTACTCTTTCAGAAAGTGTCTTTGTGATAGCTGCTGTTAAAGTTGTTTTACCATGGTCAACGTGACCGATTGTACCGATATTACAATGTGGTTTAGTTCTTTCAAATTTAGCTTTAGCCATTTTGTGTAAATCCTCCTTACAAATCTCTTAATTTTTGATATGCCCGTTACGGGCTCGGCTATTTAGAATTATATTGCATTCTTGTTATAATTTCAAGTATTATTTTACCATAAATTACCAACTTTTATGCATATTTTCTTACTTTTGCATTTGTGAGAGCAAAAACTCTCACAAATGTATCCGTAATATTTATCTTTTGTGTCAATTTTTATATAGTTGATTTATCAATCAAATCTTTTGTTATTCAATTTAACTTCTGAAATCCAAATATTTTGAATTGCTATTTATCTTCTGTGTTCTGATTGGTTGCATGTGCTTAAATCAGATTCATATATTCATTTTAATTCACGAAAATTATTTTGCCTTTGTAGCAATAACCTTTTCCTGAACTGACTTTGGAACCTGCTCATATTTCTCGAAAAACATAGAGTAGTTACCACGTCCCTGTGTCTTAGAACGTAAGTCTGTTGAGTAACCGAACATTTCTGCGAGCGGAACATAAGCTCTTACAATCTTTCCACCGCCTAAATCGTCCATACCTTCGATACGTCCACGACGAGCGTTTACGTCACCGATTACATCACCCATGTATTCTTCTGGCATTGTTACTTCAACCTTCATGATAGGCTCAAGTAATACTGCATCACCTTTGTTCATAGCATCCTTGAATGCCATAGAACCTGCGATATGGAATGCCATTTCTGATGAATCGACTTCATGGTAAGAACCATCAAATACAGTTGCGTGAACACCAAGTACAGGGAATCCTGCAAGAATACCTGCCTGAGCAGCTTCTTCGATACCCTCGCCAACAGCTGGGATATATTCCTTAGGAATAGCACCACCAACGATAGCTGACTCGAACTTGAATGTCTCTTCACCGTTTGGATCCATTGGCTCAAAACGAACTTTACAATGTCCGTACTGACCACGACCACCTGACTGTTTTGCATACTTGCTGTCTACTTCAACAGTCTTTGTAAATGTCTCTTTATATGCAACCTGAGGTGCACCAACATTAGCCTCTACCTTGAACTCACGAAGAAGTCTGTCTACGATAATCTCAAGGTGGAGCTCACCCATACCTGCGATAATTGTCTGACCTGTTTCCTGATCTGTATGAGCACGGAATGTAGGATCTTCTTCAGCAAGTTTTGCTAAAGCTTCACCCATCTTGCCCTGACTATCCTTAGTCTTAGGCTCAATAGCAAGCTCTATAACAGGTTCTGGGAATTCCATAGACTCAAGAATAACAGGGTGCTGCTCATCACAGATTGTATCACCTGTTGTTGTAAACTTGAATCCAACTGCTGCCGCGATATCTCCAGAGTAAACCTTTGAAAGTTCTTCTCTCTTATTAGCATGCATCTGAAGAATACGTCCAACACGTTCCTTCTTATCTTTTGTAGCATTTAATACATATGAACCTGAGTTCATTGTACCAGAGTAAACTCTGAAGAATGCTAACTTACCAACGAATGGGTCTGCCATAATCTTGAATGCTAATGCTGAGAATGGTTCATCATCTGAAGAATGTCTCTCAACTTCATTACCATCAAGGTCAACACCCTTAATTGCAGGGATGTCTGTTGGAGCCGGCATATATTCAAGGATAGCATCAAGAAGCTTCTGAACACCTTTGTTTCTGTAAGCTGAACCACAGCAAACAGGAATAGCTGTACATTCACATGTAGCTTTTCTTAATACTTTCTTCATTTCTTCTACTGTTGGCTCTTCGCCTTCGAAGAATTTTTCCATCAAATCATCATCTAACTCACAGATTTTCTCTACAAGTTCATCATGATATTCATTTGCCTGATCTTTCATATCTTCAGGGATTTCTGTAACTGTAATATCATCACCCTTATCATCATTGTAGATATAAGCCTGCATTTCAAATAAGTCAATGATTCCTTGGAATTCGTCTTCTTTACCGATTGGTAATTGAAGAACGATTGCATTTTTACCTAAACGTGTTCTAATCTGATCTACTGCTCCGTAGAAGTTAGCACCTAAGATATCCATCTTGTTGATGAATGCCATTCTAGGTACGTTGTAGGTGTCCGCCTGACGCCATACATTTTCAGACTGAGGTTCTACACCACCCTTAGCACAGAATACACCAACTGCGCCATCGAGTACACGGAGTGAACGCTCAACCTCAACTGTAAAGTCAACGTGTCCCGGTGTATCAATGATATTGATACGATGCTCTAAAGCACCCGGAGCCGGCTTTGTTTCCTTCTCCAATGTCCAGTGACATGTTGTGGCTGCGGAAGTAATTGTAATACCTCTTTCCTGTTCCTGCTCCATCCAGTCCATTGTAGCAGTACCTTCATGAGTATCACCTATCTTATAGTTAACACCGGTATAGTAAAGAATACGCTCTGTAAGTGTAGTCTTACCAGCATCAATATGAGCCATAATACCGATATTTCTTGTTCTCTCTAATGGATATTGTCTTCCAGCCAAGGTTCTTCCTCCTCTATTATTTAATCTGAAGGTAATCATCATAACTTTTTATCTTTATATCTGATTCAAAAGTTACCTTGTCTTACCTTCCTCGCTGATTTCGAAAATAAATTTGTAATATCCGGCGATTATGCAACCCCGGTCGATACATTATCAATTCTGTAATTAGAATCTGTAATGTGCAAATGCCTTGTTTGCCTCTGCCATCTTGTGCATATCTTCTTTCTTCTTAACAGATGCACCTGTGTTGTTAGCAGCATCAAGAATCTCATTTGCTAACTTTTCTTCCATTGTCTTCTCGCCTCTTTTACGTGAATACAATGTAAGCCAGCGAAGTGCTAAAGCCTGTCTTCTGTCTGCTCTTACCTCGATAGGTACCTGGTATGTTGCACCACCGATACGTCTTGCCTTTACTTCAAGAACTGGCATAACATTATTCATAGCTTCTTCGAATACTTCAAGTGCTGGTTTTCCAGCTTTTTCTTCTATTCTTGCAAATGCACCGTAAACAATCTTCTGTGCTACACCTTTCTTACCATCTAACATGATGTTGTTGATAAGCTTTGTAACCACTTTGTTGTTGTACAATGGATCTGCTAATACGTCTCTTTTCTGAGTATGTCCTTTACGTGGCACGGTTCTTCCCTCCTTAAATATATTGGCAGATTACTGCCTTTGTTTAATTCATCGGTACTCACTTATGTTGTGTTTCGTGCGGTAGAAAGTGTATTGCTATATAAGTTATTCATTAATTCATAAACTCGTACTTATTCTTGGTTCATTATTGATAATAAACTTCTTATCGAGTCCAATCATTATCTATATATGTCAAACATATAAACAATATTTCTAAATCCCGACACTTATTCATTCAACCTGTGATTAAAATCCTATTTTGCGTCCTTTGGTCTCTTTGCACCATATTTAGAACGAGCCTGACGTCTCTTTGCAACACCTGCTGTATCAAGTGTACCTCTTACGATATGATATCTTGTACCTGGTAAGTCTTTTACTCTTCCACCACGGATAAGTACAACACTATGCTCCTGAAGGTTGTGTCCTTCACCTGGGATATAGCTTGTTACTTCGATACCATTAGAAAGACGAACTCTGGCAATCTTTCTAAGAGCTGAGTTAGGCTTCTTAGGAGTAGCTGTCTTAACTGCTGTACATACACCTCTCTTCTGTGGAGAAGCTGTATCTGTTGCTTTCTTCTGTAAAGAGTTATAACCCTTTAAGAGTGCTGGTGCAGTTGATTTCTTTTCAGCTGTTTTTCTTCCTTTTCTAACTAACTGGTTAAATGTAGGCATTATTTTCACCTCCTGATTAGAATATTGTTTATAGATTTTATCTATGCCTACCTGCTATCATAAATCTGCTTGTCATTAGCACATTTATTACAGGCTAAAAGCGTACACCAATAGTACTCTGCTATTTAATGCACGCTTCTTTATTATAGCTTTACACTTTCCATGTGTCAAGCACATTTTTACTTTTATTTACCTTTATTTTACCCATCAAATCATTAATGGAAATCAAATTTCTCTTTTCCTTTGATTCTTGCAATCGCTCTCGCAAGGCTTGCACTTGAAACATGATATTCCATAATACTCTGCTTCTGTTTCAATTGCTCTCTTGCACGCTCAAATGCTGCCTCTGCTCTGAACTTATCTATCTCTTCCGGTCTCTCCGCAGAATATACAAGCACAGTCGCCTTATTTTTTTCCATATTGATAAGACCATCTGACACGATTGCCACATGTGTATCACCATCAGGAGTTCTAAAACTTATCTCTCCTATCTCAATACTACATGTCATCGACTCATGATGAGCCATTATCGCCATCTGTCCTCCATATCCCGGAAATATCAAAATTTCACATTCACCATCATAGAAAACTCTGTTACATGCTATAATTCTCAGTGTAAATGTATTCATATCGGCACTATCCTTTCTATATCATTCAGAAACTTTCTGAAATTTTGCGTAATTTTCTGAACATATCAATTGCAAACGTTGCATTACAACTCAAAAGCAACATTACACCATACTGCCTGTAATCTCTTCCGCCTTCTTCTTCACATCTTCAATCGTTCCAACATTAAAGAATGCTGCCTCCGGATATTCATCCATCTCACCGTCAAGAATTGCCTTAAATCCTTTGATGGTTTCCTCAACCGGCACAAACACGCCTTTGATACCTGTAAAATTCTCTGCAACATGGAACGGCTGCGAAAGGAATCTCTGTACCTTTCTTGCTCTGTATACTGTTAATTTATCCTCGTCTGATAATTCTTCCATACCAAGAATAGCGATAATATCCTGAAGTTCCTTGTACTTCTGTAAAGTCTCCTGCACTCGTCTTGCGACATTGTAGTGTTCTGTTCCAACTACATCCTCCTCCAAAATTCTTGATGAGGATTCAAGAGGGTCTACTGCCGGATAAATACCCTGTTCCACAATTTTTCTAGAAAGAACTGTAGTCGCGTCAAGATGGGAGAATGTCGTAGCCGGTGCCGGGTCTGTCAAGTCGTCTGCCGGCACATAGACTGCCTGAACAGATGTTACAGATCCCTCTTTTGTTGAAGCAATTCTCTCCTGAAGCTCACCCAAATCATTGGCAAGTGTCGGTTGATAACCTACCGCCGAAGGCATTCTTCCAAGAAGCGCCGAAACTTCTGAACCTGCCTGCACAAAACGGAAAATATTATCAATGAACAACAGCACATCCTGATGTTTGATATCACGAAAATATTCTGCCATTGTAAGTCCAGTCTGTGCTACTCTCATACGTGAACCCGGCGGTTCATTCATCTGTCCAAAGACAAGTGCAGTCTTATTAATAACACCCGACTCTGTCATCTCTGTCCAAAGATCATTTCCTTCTCTTGAACGCTCACCTACTCCGGTGAATATCGAATAACCACCGCTCTCTGTTGCAATGTTGTTGATAAGTTCCTGAATCAGAACTGTTTTTCCTACACCGGCTCCTCCGAACAGACCTATCTTTCCACCTTTTGAATAAGGTGCCAAAAGATCGATTACTTTGATTCCTGTAACCAGCATTTCTGCCACAGGGCTCTGTTCCTCAAATGCCGGTGGCTCTCTGTGTATGCACCAGTGCTCTTCATTTTCAAGAGACTCTCCTCCATCAAGTGTCTCTCCGAGAACATTAAAGAGCCTTCCCAGTGTAGCCTCACCTACCGGAACCTTGATTCCTTCACCTGTCGCTGTCACTTCCATATCCCTGCATAAACCTTCACTCGCCGCAAGCATAATACATCTCACAACTCTGTCTCCAATATGCTGTGATACTTCCATCACCAATTTTTTTCCATTGTTTAGCACATAAAGTGCATCTTTAATGGAAGGAAGTTCTCCATCTATAAATTCTACATCAATAACAGGTCCTGAAACCTGCACAATCTTACCTTTATTTTCCATACTGTGAAATTCACCTCACTAGCTTCTTTTTCTTCTTTAAAGCCTTTGCTCCGCCGATTACCTCCGTAATCTCCTGTGTAATCGCCGCCTGTCGGATACGGTTATATTGTATCGAAAGAATCGTAAGCATTGCTTCAGCATTATTTGTTGCTGACTGCATCGCCATCATTCTCGAATTTTCCTCACTTGCACTACTCTCTACCAATGCTCCGTATATAAATCCCGTCACATAATTGTAAACCAGTTTCTCAAGTACCTTCTTTGGAGAAGGATATATCAAAAACCAGTCATCAGCACTTTCAAGTGTTTCCTTATCAAATTCACTTGGCTGAACCTTATCAAGCAGTTCCTGTCTGACAAACTGTCGTGTCTTCAACGGAAGGAGCTGCTGCACTTCTACTTCTTCTTTCATACTGTTAATCATGCGGGTATAAATGACATACACTTCATCTAATTCTTCCCGGTTATACAAATCAACGATACGTTCTGTTATCACTCTTGCACGATGAATCGACGGGTTATTTGCCGAAAACAGAAATGTTTCATCAACAGGATAATTCAGTGCTGCAAAATGATGTCTTCCTACTTCACCCACAACATACATATGATAATCTTCGGCATTCTTTGCAAGCTCTTGTGCCTTTTTCATCACATTATGATTATAGGCTCCTGCCATACCTTTGTCACCCGTTATCACAATGTAGCCCTTTTTCTTAACCAGCTCTCTCCTATCCTTTTCTCTGTTATCAAAATAGAGATGGTGCATTTCCGGAAAACGACTCAATATACTTGAAATCTGTTCCTGCAATGCGTAGAAAAACGGTTCTGTATCTTCAAGCTTCTGCTTAGCCCTGCGAAGCTTCATTGACGACATCATGTACATGGCTTTTGTTATTTTCATTGTATCTTTAATGCTTCGTATTCTGTTCTGAATTTCTCTTGCATTCGCCATATTCCACCTCCATGCCGGTAACTATCTTTAAATCTGTTCTTCATTCTTGCTCTGTTTTTTAAATTCCATAGCCAAATCAATAATTGACTGTTCTAATTCTTCAGACAATTTCTTTTCCGTGTTAAGTTCATTGATGACATTGGAATGTTTTGTTTTGAACTCGTCAAGCATGTTTCTCTGAAATTCTTTGATATTCTCTTTCTCGATTCCACTAAATATATGTGCATTTGCTGCTACAAGTGTAATCACCTGTTCTGCCATGCTCATCGGCACTCCAAGTGGCTGTTTTAACAATTCCATCAACGCGCTTCCATGCTCAAGCTGCTTTTTTGTATTATCATCTAAATCTGATGAAAACTGGGTGAATATCTCCATCTCCCTGTACTGCGCCAAATCAATACGGATACTTCCTGCCGCTTTCTTCATCGCTTTTGTCTGTGCTGCTCCGCCAACACGGGAAACTGACAGACCCACATTAACCGCCGGTCTCTGACCTGCAAAAAACAATTCACTCTCAAGATAAATCTGACCATCCGTTATCGAAATAACATTTGTTGGTATATAAGCAGACACATCTCCTGCCTGCGTTTCAATGATAGGGAGTGCTGTAATCGAACCTCCTCCAAGTTCATCACTAAGACGGCTTGAACGCTCCAAAAGTCTTGAATGCAGATAGAATACATCTCCCGGATATGCCTCTCGTCCCGGAGAACGTTCAAGTAACAGAGAAATTGCTCTGTATGCAACTGCATGTTTTGATAAATCATCATAGATAATCAGCACATCTTTACCCTGGTACATGAAATATTCCGCCAATGCTGTTCCAGAATAAGGTGCAATATACTGCAAAGGTGCCGGATCTGCTGCCGTAGCTGATACTACGATTGTGTAATCCATCGCATTTGCCTTTTCAAGCGTATTGACAAGTTTTGCAATTGTAGATGCTTTCTGGCCAATTGCAACATAGATACACACTACATGCTTGCCTCGCTGGTTAATAATGGTATCCGTAGCGATTGCTGTTTTACCTGTCTGTCTGTCACCGATAATCAGCTCACGCTGACCACGTCCGATTGGAAACATCGAATCGATTGCAAGGATACCCGTCTCCATTGGTACTGATACAGACTTTCTGTCTGTAATTCCCGGTGCTGCACATTCAAGAGGTCTGAATCCCTCTGCGACAATCTCTCCTTTTCCGTCAATCGGATTTCCAAGAGCATCGATAACTCTTCCCTTGTATCCGTCTCCTACAGAAATACCTGACATCCTGCCCGTTCTTCTGACTCTGGTTCCCTCTTTTATCTCTGTATCTCTTCCAAAAAGTATGACACCAATCTCATCACGTCGTATATCCTGTACCATACCTTTGATTCCATTTTCAAATACAACAATCTCACCATAAAAAGCATGTTCAATTCCGGTGATATTGGTAATTCCGTCACCAACCCAATTGACATATCCTATTTCTTCATCATTGATCCCCAAATCAAAATCTTGAATCTCAGTTCTAAGAATTGAAATGAATTTTTCTGATTTCTCAAACTCTGCTGACGCACTCTCTGAAGAAATCACTACTTTTTCAACTTTTTCTTTCAGCTGTGCTATTCTTCCCTCTTCGCTCCAGTCATATTCTTTATTCCCGGCACGAAGTATGAATCCACTCTTCAGAGACTCATCTTTTTCTATCTTTAAATCTATGTTCTCTTCATTGTCTTCATGTAATTCTCTCGCAATAAACTTTTTGATACCCGATAACTGTTCTTCTGACGGCTCGGTAACACATATAAGAGTTGCCGCCTGCGCCTTGCTTTTTTTAGTATTCGCACCAAAACCTTCTGTATGTGTCACGATTTACCACCTGCTTTTTCTAAAAATTTATCATAGAGACTGCTGTCCATATCTGATGCGTTTTTCGCTCCGGCAACTTTTACTGCTGCATCGACAACAATATCTGCTATCTCTTTTTCTGCTTTCTTTACAATCTTCGCTTTTTCTCCCTCTGCCTTTGTGACTGCCTGTGTTTTGACTGTCTTAGCCTCTCTCTTTGCATCACTTATGATTCTCTGATATTCCTGGTCAGCAGACTTTCTTGCCTCTTCAAGAATCTTCTTTCTCTGTACTTCTGTATCCTCAATATTCTTTTCATATTGAGTTTTTAAAGTCTCTGCCTCTTCTAACTGCTGCTTTGCTTCGTTTAATTCTTTGTCCGCCTCTTTTTGTCTCTCTTCTAATATCTTCTGCACCGGTTTAAATAAAAATATTCTTAAAGCAACGAAAAGCACTAAAAGATTTACAACTGTAACTATTATATTTTCCGGACTTATACTAAGCATATTTCCTTCCTGCCTTTCTAACAAAAATTGTAACACTCTTGTCATTGCATTTTTTCAAAATACTTCGATATATATTTTGTCCATTGACTTTGTTACAAAAAATCTATGCTAACAATTTTCACCATTCATGTGTTAATTACAATTTGATAACCATCATCAACGCAATAACGAATGCATAAATGGCTGTTGCTTCTGCCAACGCACATCCAAGAATTAATGTCTTGTTAATCTTACCTTCTGCCTCCGGCTGCCTTGCAATTGCTTCTGCTGCCTTTCCTGTTGCGATACCTATACTAATACCTGCTCCAATTACACCTAATGCAGCGATACCTGCACCTATTGCTATTACTGTCATAATCAATTCTCCTTTTCATTGATATTTTATAATCTTATTTAATGCATAATTCATATTATGCTTATCATCTAACACTTCCTGTGTAACTTTAAACATATAATACAGACTTGCCAAATATCTGCAATTTCTATTCTTCCACAGCTTCACTGATATATAAAGATGTCAAAAAGATAAATACATATGCCTGAAGCAATCCGTCAAATAAATCAAAATAACAGCTAAATACTGCCGGCAAAACGTAAGGCACTACCATCTTGATTAATTCCATGATAACAAATGCACCCAGTACATTACCAAACAAACGCATACATAACGACAAAGGTTTTGTCACTATTTCAAGAATATTAATTGGTGTGACAACTGCAATCGGCTCAACAAATTTGTGCAGCCATTTCTTTATACCTCGCTGATAAATTCCTGCTGCTTCCACTAAAATGATACTCATCAATGCCAAAGCAAGAGTGACATTCAAATCTTTTGTTGGCGGTTTGAATCCAAAAAGACCTATGATGTTTGACACACCTATATACAAAAGTATTGTCGTAAGATATGTGACATATGATTTACCATGAGGGCCTACCATACCTTCTACCATTGATGTCAGTTTCGTCACAATTGTCTCAGCAAGTGCCTGCCTTTTACTGATGTTATGAACCTTCATATTCGTTGTAAGGATTATCGCAAATAATATAAGAATCGCCATCACAATCCATGTAACAACAACTGACTCGTATATATTCACCTGATAACCACCTAATGAAAATGAAAATACGGTCTCACACTCCAACTGCTCCATCAGTTCTTCTGCTATATTACCCATATACTCACTTCCTTTCCAAATGCAAAAACGGATATAAAGCAGTCTGCTTTATACCTCGCTGTATATTGGATTGCATCTATTTTAATCGTCTCGAATTGTATCACAAAAGTGTAGTATAATCAAGACAAAAAAAAATGAAAACTCAAATTTGCAATATCAAATCTATATAACTCCAAATCAAAAGTAAAGTATTTCCAAGTACCGGTTTATAGATACATGCCAAAGACCATTTTTCCGATACTACTCCTCCAATCGTGCTCAGTATCATAGCTGCCACAAACAATTTCATAACCATCTTCAAAAGATATTTTCTTCTTGACTTCACATATTCTTTTTTATTAATTCCAAATCCTTTTACCATATCATATAATTTCAGACCTTCACCGTTTATATTAATTTTGTAATACCTCCCCATACGCAGAACAATCCCTAGCATAATAATAGCACATTGCAAGAATATTTCTTGCGATTCCAACTCATAGCTGAAAAGCCAAAATAAACTCCCCATCACAAAGAGTGGAACATATATTATCTTCATTATTAAAATATCAGAGTCATACATTTTTCCTATCTTTTCATCAAAAACCTTTAATTTAAGCTGAATATTATTTTCCGGATTTTTATCCATATTTTTATTTTTCTTCATATTTCTCTCCAATTTTCATCCGCCTGTTTTAAACCGGTTATTACATATCTTTTAGAATCCCATTTCTTACATACGCTCTTCCTTCTTTTAACTCCACCACATAATCCATATGCCTCTTTACTTCTTCCTCATTATGTGTGCTGATGAGTATAGAATGTTTTTCATCCTCCATATATTGATGTAATATCTTAAAAAAATCTTTTCGAAACACCGGATCCATTCCCGCTGTTGCCTCATCAATTAAGAGAAGTTCTAAATTCCTTGACAAAGCTAATGCAAGCTGAAACTTCATTTTTTCACCACGTGATGAACTCTCTACATGTTTTGCATAGGAAAGTTTCATTTCATTCATCAGGCTTTTAAAAGTATCTATCGAAAATTCGTCACAGAGTAGTCCACATAAGACTGCATTATCGAGCATACTTTTATTTCCAATGAATTTCTGTTCCTCACTTATCAGTCCTATTTTACCTCTATCCGCTTTAGGATTTTTTATATCCGTTCCATCAATAAGTATCTCTCCTGTATACTTGCTGTTTTGATTCATAAGCATCTGAAAAATAGTCGTTTTACCTGCACCATTTTTGCCTATCAGTCCTGTGATAAATCCCTGCTCTATATTAAATGAAATATCCTTAAGTTCAAAATTTTTTCTTGATTTATAATGAATATTTTTCAATTCAACCTGCATATCCACACCTTCTTTTACCAATTTGTGTTCTTTCATCATTCATCAATTTGCCCACAATTCTTTCATCATTGTAATAAACTCTTCCTCCGTCATTCCTGCATTTTTGCAGTTTCCAACAAGTTCAGCGGCAGTATTTTCCAATATGACGTACTGCTTTTCTTTCAAATAATTTTTATTTGCTTCACAGACATAAAAACCTTTACCGGGCACCGAACGAATGAGCTTTGACTTTTCAAGTACATCATATGCCCGCTTTGTTGTAATGACGCTGACCTCGAGCCTGCTGGCAAGTTTCCTTATGGAGGGCATTGCTTCTCCGGATTTCAGTTCTCCTGTCAAAATTAAGTTCTTTATTTGATTCACAATCTGCTCGTATATGGCAAGATTACTGTTTGGATTGATGTATAAATTCATAATTTGTACCATTCTTTCATATTTTAGACTGATATATTTCCTTGCACTTTTCCTGTATTACACATATCTGTTTAATGCAATATCCATTGACTTTTTATAATGTTTCCGAATAACCCTTAAACATATCATGCTGTTCAAAAACAGAAAACAAAGTGCAGCAATATAATATCTCTTTGTCACCTCCGGATTTTGACTTGATGGAAATTGATTTCTTATACTTATTTCATATATAAACTTAATCATAATATAAGATAGAATAAAATTGACTATTCTAAAAAATATAAATATAGATGACAGACTAAACGTCCTCCTTTTCCCATTTTCACTGTCATAATAGTCTTCATACTCGTCTATATCCGATTTGCCAAACATCTTATTTTTCTCTGTTACTCTTGATTGTTGTGAATATAATGAATACATTTTTAAAGGACAACAAATATTAACTGTAACTGTAAATGTAATCAATGTCCATACTGAAACAAGAAACATTTCCCATGGTATCAATTTCAAACTCCAAATCACTGTTAACAGGACAGTTCCGGATATGATTGAAAATAGAATTTTTGTCTTTAATGCTGTTCTTATATATTTCTGCTTTTCTACTGTTGTAAGTGGACACAGATTCATCATTTTATTTAGCATGTTAGGATACATCACAGGTATCAGATAAATGATTGTGAATAACAAAATAGTAACCATTTCTGCCACTTCTATTTTTGTCCCATATTTGCCATATTGACGATTTTTTTTTAAAATCTGTGGGGTCGGATTCACAACAAAAATGTATATCCATAAAAGCTGACCACTATTCACTATATTTTTAAGTCCATTTCTGATTCCATACCGATAATTTTCTAAAACATCTCTCACCATATATATACCTACTTTCTTACTCTGCTCTTTATCTATGTGATTTTAATCTCAAACATATACAAATCTATGTTTTCCTTTCATAACATTTTTCAATTATTACTACTTCACTTCATACCCTTAATCGTATAATACATGATTTCTTCGACTGTTGGTCTTCTGACCTTTAACATTTTGTCATATGACTTTCCATATTTCGTATTTTTCACAAGTGCCGTTGTTCCCAGTTCATTTTCCTCCATATGAACAACTCTGTCTTCATTAATTAATTTTATCTTGTACTTTTCACCCTGCACAATGCTGTACTTATCAAGAAATGTTTCTATATCCTGACTTATTAAGACTTCTCCATGATGGATAAATGTAATATAATCTGCAATCTTATCTAAATCACTTGTGAGATGCGTTGCAAGAATCACACTGTGTTCTCCATCACTCACAAATTCTGTGATTGTTTTTAAAAACTGTTCTCTAAATTCAGGATCAAAATTCGCTGTCGGCTCATCAAGCACTAAAAGTTTTGGTTGATGAGCAAGAGCGAATGCAAATTGAAATTTCAATTTCTGTCCCTTAGATAATTCTTTATACTTTTGTTTCTTATCAAGTTTGAATCTGCGTAAATAGTCATCAAGAATATTTCTATCATAATTTTCATAATATTTTCCATAGATTTCCGCATTGCCATAAAGAGTCACTGCCGGATAAAACAATTCATCTGTCATCACAAATCCTATATCTTTTTTGATTTTCTTTTCATCCTCTTCACTGCCACTGTAATTCATTCCAAACAGATGGACAGTTCCTTTGTCCGGCTTATATAGTCCCAGTATAATATTTAAAATAGTTGTTTTTCCTGAACCGTTTTCTCCAATTAAACCCATGATATAGCCTTTTCCCAGCATAAATGATATATTATTCAGACTAAATACTCCGACTTTTTTAGAAACTTCTGTCAATTTAAGCATAGACGCACTCCTTTCATTTTTCAAAAGCGGTTCATAGGCAAAACAGACTGTCTATAAACTGTATATATGTCAATATACACTTTATAGACAGTCTTGTCAAGTACATTTTTAAGTCAATCAAAACTCTATTTGCTACTGCATTCCAAATACATTTACAATCATAAAAATAAGCTGTCTTTAGACCATATTTTTACATGGTTCAAAGACAGCTATCTCAAATATAATTAAAACGTATGCGCAAACTATTTCTACATTTTCAAAACTCGATATTAAACATACACTAAGTTAAGCATTTGCTTTTACTTTCAGTTCTTCCCATCTTCTGTCAACTTCTTCCTGGAACTGAACGATCAAATCTTCATTGCCTTTCTTGAAGAGATGTTTGAATCTTCCCTGTTTCTTTAAGAAATCTTCGATTGGGAGTTTATTCTTCGGCTCATAGTTGATAATCCATTTGCCATTTTCCACTTCAAAGAGCGGCCAATAACATGTTTCAACAGCAAGTTTACAGATTTCCGCCATATCTGCTGCCTCAAATCTCCAGCCTCTCGGACATGGTGCCATAATATTTAAAAATGCCGGGCCTTCTGTGTAAATCGCTTTTTCAGATTTAACATAGAGGTCTTTTAAATTTCCGATAAAGGTTGTCTGTGCTGTATAAGGAATATTGTGTGCAGCCATTACTGCCACTAAATCCTTTCTCACCTGTGGTTTACCATTGGATTGTGTACCTGCCGGTGTTGTTGTTGTATCAGCATACATTGGAGTGGCTGATGAACGCTGAATACCTGTGTTCATGTAAGCGCCATTATCATAACAGACATAGACCATATCATGTCCTCTCTCCATTGCACCTGAAAGTGACTGCAAACCGATATCATACGTACCACCATCACCACCAAATGTGATGAATTTATAATTTTCTTTTATCTTTCCACGTTTCTGGAGTGCCTTATATGCTGTTTCTGCTCCTGCGAGAGTTGCGCCCGCATTTTCAAATGCACTGTGGATATAACTGTCCTCATATGAGTTATATGGATATGTGAAGGAAGACACTTCAAGACATCCCGTAGCATTACCCACTACTGCCTTATCGCCCGGATGAATCGCTTTTAGAACATTACGAACTGCTATCGTTCCACCACAGCCTGCACACATTCTGTGACCCGGAGCAAGTCTTTCAGGTCTTTCCTGAATCTCTTTAAAATTAAATTTATTTTCCATCATATTTAACTACCTTTCTGTAAAATTAACCGATATGAATTTCCTGCTATGTTGAGTTCATTATTCAAATTTTCCTGCAAAGGAACAATCTATCTTACTCTCTTACACCAACATATCTGTAGCCTTCCTCTTTTACTCCGTTGACAGCCACATCTGCAAGGTCTTCATAAATCTTTTCAAAATCTTCCACTGTCATATCTCTTCCTGAAAGACCATATACAATATTCAAAACCTCTGCCTGATTCTTGTTCTTAAACAAAGCTGCGCCTAACTCTGCTGAAAGTGGACCGCCATTTGCGCTGTAGCTTTCACATCTGTCCATGATAGCAATTGCTTTACAATTTGCAAGTGCATCTGCCATCTCTTTTCCAGGGAATGGTCTGAATACTCTGACTTTGAGAAGTCCTGCCTTCACTCCTTTTTCCCTTAATTTATCAATTGCATCTTTTGCAGTTCCACACGCAGAACCGATAGCTACCACTGCATAATCTGCATCCTCTAAGCGATATTCTTCAAATAATCCATATTTTCTTCCTGACATCTCCTCAAATTCTTTTGCGACATCAAGGATAACCTGTTTCGCATTCATCATCGCCTGTGCCTGTGCACGTTTAGCCTCCATACAGTAATTTGATACTGCATAAGGTCCGATTGCCATTACCTCATCTTTATTGAGAAGGTAATGTTCAGGTTTGTATTCTCCAACAAAATTCTTTACCAGATCATCCTCTAACAGTGTAATATTTTCAACAGCATGGCTTGTGATAAATCCATCCATACATGCCATGATTGGCAGCATGACATCTTTATGTTCGGCAATTCTGTATGCCATGACAAAGTTATCATATGCCTCCTGATTATTCTCTGCATAAATCTGAATCCAACCGGAATCTCTCGCTCCCATACTGTCTGAATGTTCACAGTTGATGTTAAGCGGACCTGTCAGTCCTCTGTTAACAAGTGCAAGTGCAATTGGAAGCCTGTCTGATGCTGCCACATAAAGTACTTCCCACATATAAGCAAGTCCACATGAAGAAGTTGCGGTCAGTGTTCTTGCGCCTGCTGCTGATGCACCGATTGCTGCACTCATGGAACTATGCTCACTCTCAACCGGAATAAATTCTGTATCGATTTCACCATTTGCAATATAATTTGAAACAAACTGAGGAAGTTCTGTAGATGGTGTAATCGGGAATGCCGGCATTACATCCGGATTAATCTGCTTGATTGCGTATGCAACTGCCTCATTTCCTGACATTCTCTCTTTTATTGCCATTTTACTTTCCCTCCTTCATTGTAATTGCATGAAACGGACAGACTCCGACACATATACCACAACCCTTGCAGTGGTCATAATCAAAATCAAGTCTCTTGCCATCCTTAACAGGTATTGAACTGTCAGGACAATATGGTACACATAACAGACACTGTTTGCATTTTTCAAAATCAATTACAGGTGTGTTCACTCTCCACTCTCCTGTATTAAATAATTTAGATGAACCATTTTCATATATCTGTAAGCCCGGTGTCAAATCCTGCCATTTTACAGTCTCATCTATGTTTTCAGTTTTAAATTTATCTTCTAACATGTTTTCAATTTTCCTCCATTTCCTGGTTAATTCACCTAAACTACTGAACCTGTTCAAGTGCTGCTTTAAGTGCCTTCATATTTCCTTCAAGCACTTCCGGTTTCTTTGCAAATTTATGTTCAAGAGATGACTTCATCTCACTGATAAATCTTTCCTCATCCATCACCTCTGTAATCTTCACCATTGCTGCAAGCATTGGCATGTTCGGGAAGTATTTTCCAAGTGCCTCCTCCGAAATCTTTCTCGCATCTATTGTATAAACTTTTCCTTTATATCCATTCAGAAGCGGAATAATTTCCTCTTTACTCTTCTCGGTATTAATCAATATTCCACCATCTTCACTCAATCCTTTTGTCACATCAACTGTATGTAATAATGTCTCATCAACAACTGCAACGAAATCCGGGTCATAAATATTAGAATGCACTCTGATGACATTGTCACTAATTCTGTTGTAAGCTGTAATTGGTGCTCCCATTCTCTCCGGACCATATTCAGGAAATCCCTGCACATTTTTTCCAATATTAAATGCTACATCCGCAAGCAAAAGAGCGGCAGTTTTAGCCCCCTGACCGCCTCGTCCATGCCAGCGGATTTCAATCAAATCTCTCATTTGTCTTTCCTTCCTTACTTGTTTATAGATAATTACTATTTATCCCGATGCTTCCTGATTCACCGAAACTCCAAATGTATAAATAAGATTGTTTCCGACTATACAGTTACGGCTATAAATAGTGATAAATATATATTATATAGTATAATCACATGAAATCGGGTTGTAAAGTTTTTTTTGTCATTGACTTTATTTTACACTATATTACTATTGTAAAGAACAAAGTGCCTCGTTATTCTTTTAAATAAAGTAAGGACAGCACTCGTTTGGCAAATACACGAGTGCTGTCCTTATCAGTTTTATCATTTCCTTCAATTGCTTGTTAAGGAAAATAATTATTTTATTTTTTTGCTGTTACTTTACCCATATTCCTTCACTGTTAACATAATACTTTCCACCATCTACCCATTCATCCGTAGCCATAACACCGTTTGATTTGAGATAATAGTAATTTGAACCTTCTTGGTACCAGCCTGTCTGCATATATCCGTTTGCATCAAAGTGATACCATTTTTCACTAATCTTTTTCCATGCATTCTTCGAATAGGTTCCATCTGCATTCTGGTACCACCAGCCTTTGCTGTCCTGTTTCCAGCCCTCTGTCACCTTTTTCTTGCCCTCTATCCATTTTCCACTTGCATCAACATAGTATTTATCATTTTCTACCCATTCATCTGTTGCCATTACACCATTCGACTTCAGGTAGCAGTATGTGCTTCCTTCTTTGTACCAGCCGGTCTGCATATATCCGCTTGCATCAAAATGATACCATTTTTCACTAATCTTCTTCCATGCATTCTTTGGATAAGTTCCATCTGCATTCTGGTACCACCAGCCTTTGCTGTCATGTTTCCAGCCCTCTGTCACCTTTTTCTTGCCCTCTATCCATTTTCCATTTGCATCAACATAGTATTTATCATTTTCTACCCATTCATTTGCTGCCATTACACCATTCGACTTCAGGTAGTAGTATGTACTTCCTTCTTTGTACCAACCGGTCTGCATATATCCGCTTGCATCAAAGTGATACCATTTTCCATCAATCTTTTTCCATGCATTCTTCGGATAGGTTCCATCTGCATTCTGATACCACCAGCCTTTGCTGTCATGTTTCCAGCCCTCTGTCACTACTTCCTCATTCACTGTTACTGAACATGCGGCCGTATATCCTCCGTCTGTCGTTTTTACAGTAATCACTGCACTTCCCTTGGCAACCGCTGTCACTACACCACTACCGGATACCTTCGCCACTGATGTATTACTTGATGACCATGTTACATTCTTGTTTGTTGCGTTACTTGGAGCTACGATTGCGTTTAATGAAACCGTTCCATTAATTGATACTGAAGCACTTGTCTTATCCAGGTTCACACCTGTTACAGCCACTTCATCACCTCCACCACTGTAAACACTCCATTTTCCTGTGCTTGCATCGTAGATGTAGCCATCTCCTGCAAAAGTAAGGTCTGCTGTCTGTGAAGCTCCTGCATTAGTGAAAATGATTTTGTTATATTCAGATTCTGTATCATACTCATATGAGAAAACTGTGCTGTCTGAAGTCTTTGTCATCGCAACTCCAGGCCATACGTTATTCACCTGTGTTGTGCTGTTCCACATATAAGCTGTCGGGCTTGTCCATCCATTTGTATTCTTAAAGTATACCATACCTGTGGTTGGCTGAGGATTTTCTGTTACTGTCACATTGCATGTTGCTGTAAATCCACCATCCTCAGTGGTAACTGTGATTAATGTTGTTCCAATTTTTTTTGCTAAAACCACTCCTGTACTGCTTACAGATGCTACTGATGAATCAGATGATGACCATGTCACATTCGTATTAGATGCATCTGTCGGTGCCACATTCGCTGTCAAAGTTGCTGTATTGTTAGGTGCAATACTTAATTTTGATTTATTAATAGAAACTCCAGTAACAGCTACTTGTGGTGCTTCTGTCTTTGTATATGTATACGTCCTTGTTACTGTTCCTGCACTGTTAGAGCCTGTAAGCGTTAATGTTACACTCTGTCCTATTGCAAGGCTCTTACCTACTACGATTGTCGTATCACCTGAGATTGTACCGCTCTCTCCTGTAGAAAGTTTATAAGATGCAGAAGTACAATTCTTAGCAATCAATGATACTTCTAAGGAGTTTGCTGCAAATTTAGTACCATCTCCCTTAGATGCAGCCACCCACGCTTTCTTGTCCGCTGTAGGATTAGGCATTACATTCTGATAAACAACAGCTACACCCATGTCACTTCCAATAGTACCCGAAAGTGTACCACCGGATACGGTAAATGTATTACCTGAAACCTCGTCTTTGTATGTACCATCTGCCATTCCATGAGAACTCATTGATACACTTCCTGAACCATTAAAGCTGGCAAGAACGATACCGTTTCCTCTCTGACAATACATGACATTTCCATCACATCCGATATTATCTGCAATACCGGAAAATCTGTTGTTAAAATGGTTAATCGCAGCTACTTCATTCGAACACCATACATAAGTATTGCATTCGCCCATGATTGCCGGTGCAACTTCACCAATTGCATCATTAGACTTAATATTGTTATCCGCATCATTGCTAAGGATATCTGATGAGTTATAAGGTCTTACAAAGAATAACTTTGCTGCATTATCTTTGTTAGCCAGCATTGCCCATGCTCTTACAATCGATTTGTCTGACGCATAAACAGATGACTCGTTCATATATGTATCATGTGATTCTGCCCAGATGACTGATTTGTCTGATGCATAGTGCTGGCTGATATTACCTGCATTGTTGTTTCTGACTGCATCTAAGAAACTATTACCTGCAGCATTATCTGTTACTGACATATATTTGGTATAAGAACCGATATCAAAACCATCTCCTACTGTGTTTAATACCTCACCATACACATAAAGGTCTCCACCATTTACTGACTTATAGTGTGATCTTGCCTCATTAAGCACAGTTGGCCAGAAGGCACTGGCAAAATCACCATCATCCGGTGTTTCAATATGCTTTGCTGCATCAAATCGGAAACCGTCTACACCACAGTCAATCAATTCATCCAAATACTCATAGATATATTTCTGGACAGTCTTGTTTGCTGTATTCAAGTCAGGCATTCCCATACTACCTTGTGTGAAATCTCTTCTTCCGTCACTCATCCATACCTGAAGGTCATTAATGTGCCAGTACTCTTCATTCACCAGCATATCCGGATTCCAGTAAGTACCTACCTCGGGAGATACATCCGATAAAGAGTTCTTCCATCCTGAAATATTCGCCATATGGTTAGCTACAATATCTACTACAACTTTGATACCATATTTTTCTGCTGTATCACACATCGACTTAAGTTCTGCCTTCGTTCCTAAATAAGACATCCCATTGTCATCTACGCACTCTGCTACCGGCTGGTACAATTTCCACCAGTTACCGGAACCAAATAACTTTGGCCATCCTACACAAGTATCGATAACACCTTCCCATACATAATCCTTACCCTGTGTACAAGGCGAAGTCTGAATCACTGAGTAACCACTCTGGGCAATCAACTCCATATTGTCCTCTATCGTCTTGTAGGACCAGTTGAAGCAATGAAGTATTGTTGCATCCTGCACATTACTAATCAACCCATAGTCTGTTCCTGCCGCATTCGCCGTGACAGTACCCAAACTGCCTGAAAATACATTGAACGGTCCCACACCTGAAAATGCCATGCATAATGCGAGTGTTACCGCACTGACTTTTGTTACGATCTGCTTAAATCGCTTTTTCATAAAAACCTCCTAATTTTTGTTTTCATAGTTGTTATTCACAGTCTTGATCCTGTAAAAATATGAATAGTAACATTAACTAAATATCAAGTTACCTAAGAAGGATTATATAATACAGGTATAACATGGTCAAACCCTTAAATATGCCAATATTTCTTTATTTTTTTTGTTGATATTCCACAAATCTGTATCTTACACGATTTTCTTTTTCATATTATAATACTCCTATATGTATGCCGGTTCCGGGGATAAGCACAAAAAAATCAGATGAACATTATTAAATCAAATTTGTACAGATCTCCGGCTGATGCGACAGTCCTGCCCTCATTGTTTTATATTTTTAGATTATTTTTTATTCTATTTGATATTAATAAAGGAATTCCGATAATTGTTATACAACATATCAGACCTGCCACAGCATTTCCAACTGCCATAGGCATTCCTGATACAATCAGCCAGATAATATTTGCAATTAAGCTAACTGCACCGCCGTCATATACCACTTCTTTTCCAAACGGAAAAAATGCCAAACCTGCAAACTTAAAGCACTGTAAGCCTATCGGTATTCCTATTATGGAAATGCACCACAGGCAACCTGCCAAAACCCACGACAATCCACTCAACAATCCACCACATATAAACCAAAGTATGTTTCCTAATATGCTCATATCAATATTCCTTCTCTATCTCTCCATCTATTCCATACATTTTCTTGAATACATCAAGATCTGCCTGGTTCTTAATCAGCATAACCTCTTCTATCTTCCCTGTATGAATGTCCTTAAAGCCTGCAACCTGCTCGCCATTACATATGCTCGCCTTGATAACTGGTTTCTTATTTTCTTTATCATATGTCTTTGTAACTGTCTTTTTCTTAAATAGTCCCACTCTGAGCACCTTCTTTTGACTTTGCCATCAGTATTAGTTTTTCAAAGGACTGCGCAAAGCGTACATCATCATCTTCTGTACGCTTTCTCGGTCCTTTCATATGATTCTTATGAGAGCTGCGTCTTGCCTTTTTATTAAGATGCCTCTCCATAAGCATCTGATCTATGTTCTCATTCGTGTACCACTTGCCTGATTGGTGAATAGCATGTGCACCTTTACCAAGTGCCATAGCAGCGACACCATAATCCTGCGATACTACTACATCCCCTTTATGACTAATGCTGATCAGTTTATAATCTACTGCATCTGCTCCTGCACCTACTACAATCACCTCGCTGTAATCAGAATACAAAATATGATTTGTATCACACAGCAATGTGGTGGGAATATTGTATTTCTCTGCTATTGTCTCGACAATGTCCACTACCGGACACGCATCCGCATCTACAAATATCTGCATTTTTCCTCAAATCCGCTTTCTTCAGTTGTAACTAACTGGTGTTCGTACTTCTATAAGATTTCCTGATGGATCATAAAATCTTACAAGCTTCTGTCCACATTCAAGTTCCATTAAATCCGTAACATAACTTACTACATACTTGCCAGACTCCAGTTTTTCAATAATACCTTCTATATCATTATCTTCAAAATAAAGTTCTGTCATATTGTTATGTGGAGTTGTATGTATTTTTGTACTATCATACCATACATCTACATCCTGCAATACAAGTCCCTCAGACATTATTACATTACCTTCCAACCTTGTAATTACACGCAGTCCAAACAGTTCTTCATAAAAATTAATTGATTCATCAATGTTATCAACAATGATCAATACATTTTTCAAACTCATATTATATGTCCCTGCCTCTCCATTTCTTTTTGAATCCATGTCATAATTACATCTACAAGATAAATCCTGCTGCACCTGACTTAGTTCTTTTCCCGGCTGCATTTTATACCACTTTCGGATGCACTCCCTACAGCATGTTGCCGTTGCATGCTGGGCAATAAATACTGGATGTCCACGCATTGGTGTCTGTTTGCCATCATTTGCTATATATTCCGGAGTTTCTCTCTTTGCAATAAAATCCTTTGCATGTTGTCTTATTGTTTCCAGCCCTTTTTCATTTATGTAATCAATATCTTTCTGCTTCAGATGGAAACTGCTTCGGAACTTAGAATTATCCAGCCACTCAAATAACTGCCGATACCATTCATCCTTCGTCATTAAAACTTCACTACTTCCGGCTCATGTGTAAATGATGAAAATGTTGCTGTCGCATTTTTAAAATAGAACACCTCTGTATTTCCATCATCTGCTGAGTACATATTCTGTAAAGATGGATAAGCATCGAGCATAGATTGTCTTGCTTCTCTTCTGTCATCTTCTACAAGTTCTCCGGCAACACGAAGCCACTCGCCATTTTTAAATGCACAGATTTCTACCTTCGGGTTTGCGTGAATCTGCTTTGAAACATCCTTTACCTTGCCAGTCTGAATATACAGCTTTCCTTCAAAAATGTGTGCTGTTCCAAAAGGTCTAACTCTTGGCTGGTCACCTTCTACTGTTGCCAAATAATATGTCTCTGCTTCTTTTAAAAATTTTACTACTCGTTCCATGATATAATCCTCCTGTCAATTATTTAAATAAATCCATAATGCCAAAGCTCGTCTTCTTATAAACCTTATTGTAAGCTGCTTTCTTTGGATTCTTAATCCACCCTGCACTTATTTTTCCGTACCCTGGAATTAAAGCTTTCTTAACAGCTCGCTTGCCTTTTCCTGTCGTCCTTGCCTTTATTGATTTCTTTATACTCGGTGTTCTCATTCCAAACTTCACCTTAATCGCCTCCGTTGTTCCATAAAAATCACCTGTTATTACTATCTATTAATAATAGGATTATACCACCATTTACCCCTCTTCAACAAACACAATGCCATAGATTTTCTCAGTTGCCAATTCATTAATCTTATCTATTTCACATCCAGTCTGTTCCATCAGTCTTTCTAGTTGCTCCTTTGTGCACTGATATGCATAGCTTCCCCAGTCCACCTGCTTTTCATTGTCAAAAAGCTTATTGGCAATATCAAGAAATTCCCATCCTCCAAGTTTATATACTCGATTGTTCTCAACTAATATATTGTATGGATCTTTATTCTCGTTCCATGATACCAACTTGTCACTTTGTATTTTTCCATAATAAATAGATGACAACATGCAATCAACCTCCTAAGCGATTTCCCAGACTACAGTTACTGTATCAGTAACATCTATATCGTCTGCTTCAATATCTATGTCATATGCTGCCGGTGCACTCACTTCACATTCCGTACACTCCATTAATCTCATTTCATTCATTGGCTTTGTTACAAAATCTATCTCTCCCCAGGAATAATCAATCGCCTGTATTTCACCCAGTTTCACATTCGCTACTGTTGTAAGTACCTGTGCCTTTTGAATGGAATCCTCAATTGCTTTATGTAACAGCTCATTTTTACATTTTTCTACATCAGCTACAGTATATTCAATAGAAAACTCCGGTTTTAATGAACTATGTGCCAAAGCATATAGCACCTGTCCCAGCTTTTTGTTATAGCAAACTCTATTTTCGTATGATGAATATACTTATATCCCTCAAATCTTCGCTTCCAACTCTTATCCCTGTCCTGATAGCTTTCATATTCTGTATCAACATTAAAATCTACTGTTTTAAGGTCTTTTCTCTGAAATCCAAGTTTTTCAAATAAATCCTTGAGCAGCTCTGTATCTTCTGTTGATCTGCGAAGAGTATCTTCATATTCATGGCAAAGTTCTTCCTTGTTTACATATAATCGGATCATATCCGGCTTTACTGCTACTTTTCCTTTTCCCGTAACTTTAATTGTTCTCATCATCTTTGCTCTTCCTTTCATTCTCATAATGTTCATACCCATTGATTAAAAGCTCTATCATCTTCTTTGTCATCTGAATATACTTACCAAAAGGATTAATCACAATTCCATTTACCTGTTTCCAATTAAGAGCCAGACGAAGTATTGATTCAATAGACTGATTCATCTGCACATTTCCAGCAGAACCCTTATGCATCTCTTCAGAAGATGTAAATACTCCAATCCATTCTTTTTCATCAGCATCTTTCACAGTTTCTATTTTAAGTCTTACATCATGGTCAAGTGAAATCGTGTCGCCAGCCTTTACTTTACTAATCTGTTCTTCCGACATAAAAGAATTTTCAGTGATATATGGAACAACAACTTCTCCTGCCTGCTGCATTCTTGTTACCATAACTTCCATAAACAACAGCATTCCATTTTTATCCTGCTGAATATAATACTGATCGATTGCTGCCTCAATCATCTGATTTGCCCGTATTTCATCCATTTCATCTGAATACGTATCCATGCTCCTGCCAAGAACATGATCAAATTCATCAAGGACATCCGTCATCAGTCCCTTGTCAATCCGACTTTTACACTCTGCAATCAGCACAGCAGGGATTCCATAAAATGCTTCTGCAATACTTCCTGTAATGGTTCCAAGTGTATCCGTATCTCCACCAAGTGATACTGCATTACGCACTGCGTCCTCAAAATCCTTTGATTCCAGAAATGCGATAATTGCTTCTGGCACCGTTTCCTGACAACTTTCAACATGATGGTAGTAAGGTCGTATATTATCCAATGTTCTACTCAGATCATAATGAAACTCCCTCTCTATATACTCTTTGATTTCTTCTTTTGAAGAGCCATTCCTTGCCATGTATATTGCACTTGCTGTCGCTTCTGCACCCTTTATACCTTCCGGATGATTATGTGTCACATTTGCTGTCGCTCTTGCTACCTCTCTTGTTCTTTCAATTGAATCATAAAGCCAGCCTGCAGCTGACACTCTCATGGCTGAACCATTTCCATAGCTTCCATATGGCTTCGGATTATTTTCTTTAAGCCAATGTCTGAAGCTTCCACCATAACCTGCATGTGGATATCTTTTTCCCCAATCCTGCATGTTGGATGCTACCGCCTCTTCAATTTCCTTTACTGCAGCTTCCGGTCCAACTGCCAGGAGAGCTTCTCCAACTGCTATTGTCATAACAGAATCATCTGTAAAGCCACAGCCTTCACTAAACAAATCAAAGTTCTTTGTTTTATCACCTCTGTCAAACTCAAACGGGCTTCCAATAATATCTCCTAAAATTGCTCCGTACATATATGCCTCCAATCCCCGGATTACTCCGGCAGCTCTCTTTCTTTGTTACAATATGAGTATAGTTGAAAGGCATCTTCATATGGTCGCTGTTCGGGCGACACTTTTAAGATAAAAAACAAACGCCGATACTATGTGAGTACCGACGTAACATTTACTAATCAATATTTACTTGTAAACTCTTCATAGAAAATAATTTCTTCATCCGCTGTTGTATCCTTATCTATGAATTCCTGCAAGTCTTTTTTCATATTATCAAATACTTCCTGACTATGACTTTTATTACAAAAAGCTGTATGCATCATACATCCATATACTCCACATGTAATTGCATCATATCTTTCACATCTTTCCAAGGTTATCCTACACGATTCTTTATATTCCTCATCTGCAATAATCGTGCCACCCTCACTGCCAATAGAATTCGTTTTATATATGTCATCCCACATATCAATCTTGCTCCTATACTCCAAGAATTTCATTCGTATACTTAAATAATGTCACATTCAGCTGCATAATATCATACTGCTTATCTATAATAGCCTTCTGCACGATCAGATCCACCTTACTACTTGGGCTAAATGCCCAGTCTGCTCTGGCAAGTAAGTCTTTCGACTGTTCCAAATCAAGCTGCAGTGCAATACAGAGTGCCATCACAGTCTTCTTCTTTGGATGATAATTCCGGTCACATTGAATCTTTGAAAAATGTTTTCTATCAAGGTTTGCCCGTTTCCACACATCCTTATTATCAAGATGCGATTCGTCGATCAGCTCAAATAATTTGTCATGAAATGAAACTCCGATATTTGCAAGCTGATCTTCCAAAGAAATGTCTGCTGACAGCATACAAAGCTGCGCTAACCCTGTATCTTCCTCAAGTGGATAGTTATCTTCTGTCTCTCTTTGAAGCATCTCCTCATAGAACGCTTCCTCTGGCAATTCTCTCATGCGGGTGTTGCTTCTTCTTCGCACCGGATATTCTTTTCTATGACTTTCCCTGACATAATTAGCATCTATATAGGAATCAATATCACCTACAATCTGACCGGAAAGCTGAAAAGACCTTTTATCAAACACTACCAATATAATTTCAATTTCATTTTCGGTAAGAAAATGGCTGAATACTGACACAGCAATCTGTAATGCCTTATCCTTCGGGAATCCATATACTCCTGTCGAAATTAATGGAAATGCAATGCTCTCGCACTTAAGTTCCAATGCTTTTTGCAATGATTTACGATAGCAGTCCTCCAGAATTTCAAATTCATGATGCAATCCATCCGTCCATACCGGTCCTACTGTATGAATAATATATTTTGCCTTTAGGTTATATGCACCAGTGACAGCAATATCACCTCTTGCAATTTTGCCGATGTTCGCTCTTTCTGCAAGAAGCTTTTCTTTTCCTGCTGCCTCATATATTGCCAAGTCCGTGCCACTTGCACATATTGGATTTGGATTAGCAGTATTTACGATTACATCTGCTTTTACCTTTGTTATATCGTTGCGGACAATCTTAAATGACATTGCGGCACCTCCTTATCCATGCCTGTATTACTTTAATATCTTCCTTATCTGCTTATCCGTTGCCTCCGGATACATCTTACGCATATAGTCTACAAGCTGTTTCCATGAATCCTGTGGATTATCCTTATAGCAGGAAGTTACATAATCGTATCCATAGATATGCTCAATAGATGAATACACTGCAACATCCCATCCATATTCAATACCACTCTTATTCACTCGCTTCTTAAAATCACAGTTGCACAGATAGGTCTGCATCATAAGATTCGTTATTGCACCATCAAATCCCTTTTCTCCATCCTTACCAAATCCAGCTTGTTTTTTCAATTCATTGGAATAAATCTCTGAATCAGCATTATTTTCCATAAAATTGACCATTATCTTTTTATGCTTATTAGGTGCTTTACCATCATCATATAATGCATCAAAATCATATCCATCCCGGCGGTAATTAGCAAATACAGGAAGCCACTTTTTTGATATAAATCCTGCCTTCTTATCAAAGAACTTTCCATAGACGATATCATGCCGCCTTGCTATAATAGCCCGCCACATCCATGGATCAATCTCTGGATCATCACTCCACCAATACTCTGGAACAGTTCTTTCTTCAAGTGAAAACCCATCTATATCATTCTTAAATAATGGTAAAAAGCCAAATTCATTTATATACTTGATTGCTTCATCTACAGACTGGATGCAATCCGGGTTGTCCCTCTTCATGCCATGCATAATCCATTCACCTGATTCGTTTCCCATAATACACACGTCACCTCTATATGAACACCATTACAGTATTATTATTTTCTTCATATTTATGAAAATCCACTGTTTAATGAAACTCTTCCCATGTTTTTCCATCCAGTATTGATGCTATTTCATCTGTTTTAGGCAACGTTTTACTTTTGAACATTTCTGCCAGATTAAAATATTTACTTTTTTGAATCGGGTTTTTACTTGCTTTTTTAAAATCTGTTGGATAAAAATGCTCAACTATAAAATATCTATGCTTAACTGTTTTCAAATTGTATCCATATTCTGACTCTGCATGAACAATAGCCTCTTTAATCTTTTCTATCTCCTCTTTTGTAGCAGCTTCTCCGCTTTCATTAATATATGACACTTCTCCATTTACTAACTCTGCAACAACTGTCTTTTTCAATTTTCCGATTGCTCTAATACTCTTTCCTTTATATAAGCCAATGTATCCATGACCTGAATAGCCTCTAGAAGCTTGATCATAATAAAAATCATATTTCAAATTATCTTCAAGTGTTGTTCCCGCAACAATTGCCCTCATCCATTTTCCATCATCAGGTATCAGTTTTTCATCAAAGCAATACTTCTTATAATCATCAAGCACAGACATTATCTCTGAATCTCTCTCATCTACAATATCTTCCATTGCAGCAACTAATTGCTCAAATGTAATATTTACATGCCTTATTGGTGTTTTTATTTCATTAATCCTGTCTGTATTATACTTTTTCAACACTGTGCCAAAACTATCCATCAATGACTCTTTCATAGGTTTTGGATCTAACGTTAATAGCACTTTTATCTCCTCTGTTCCAAACTGAGTAAGATGTTTTTCAAGCTGAGACTGTTGAAATTGATTATGTAATTTTGTCTCAACTACTATTTTAAAACTTTTCTGGCTTATAATCGCATCTGGAACGCTTTCGTCTCCCACTACCTGAAGATCAAATGTTATTTCAGGTGTCTCATCTTGTTCCAGTATTAAAGCATTCAACATTGCAAAGAATTTATCCGCATTATAATTATATAAGCGAGATAACATCAGCATAGTATTAGATGTATCTACATTCTCCTTTGAATGATATCTTTGAAAATAGTGTATCTGCACATTTATCCCTCCAATTTATCTAAATTTTGATTTTCATATGTACTCCAGATAAAATCAACAAAAGTAATACTACTCCCAACAGCAAGCTTAGCATGTCTAACTTCAAGTCCTTGAAAAGATGCACTCTTACCATGACCACTTCCGAATGGATTTCGAATTTCTGCTAGTTTTGTAGGAATAGCTCTAAGATTTCCAAGAACTGCTTTAATTGCATCTGCCCCTCTATCTGTAGGCTGTACATTGGATGGAAGTAGATTTAAAGCTTTCATTGTCTTATCTGCCAATTGCGGTACATCATCATCTTTCGAATACGATATCTGCATTTCTTCAAGAATTGTTTTACAACAACTTTCAATCAATTCCTTTGCCATTCCGATTGCATTGGTTGGATTCGTATTCTGCATTTCTACCATCAAATCGATCTGTTGCGAAAGGTACTCGCTTGAAAACTTATTTTTTAAGTTCTCTGCTGTCATTGCAATTACTGTTGTGCCACCTTTTAAACGTGCTACTATTTCTTTACACCTTCCTATAATGTCAAGCCCTAAATCATTGAATTTTCAGGCTTTTTCTTTAAATATTTACCTCATAACAAGAGCCAAAAGTGTAGAACAGTCATTGTATCAAGTACTAAATAGCTGAAAATGAGTAAAACCAATAAAGCATCCTTGATTTCTGCTTTATAAAGGCTATAATTCCTCTGTTCAACTATGATGGTGAACCTTCCGTGTCTAATGGTATCCTGTACCAACTTCCTTCGTCCCACCTGCTCATACACCGAGTGCCAGCTAAGCTTTCAAACAGGGTCATGCCCTACGGAGTGAACTACTGCCAGCTACAGCTCTTGTTTGTATTTGATTTTTACTGACCTTCTTCTTACTCCAAGAAAACTGTTTTTCAGTGGACGCTCTCCCTTGTTTCATCTGCTGGTCTTGTATTGATGCAGTGCTTCCCACACTTCATCTGGGTTTACGGGTTTCTTATCCAGGACCCTGCTCGATTTCAGATTGATCTGGAACCCAACAGGGTTCTGGATTATAATACAATCTGTTGTTTTTATGCTACCTGTGTTAACTCCTGATTTGTTCTTACAATGTCTCCTAACATCTTATTCGGATCGTATGTTGTCCCCTTTGTCAGGATTGTGTAAATCACCCTCAGTATTTTGCAGGCTATCACTATAAGCGATTGCATCTTCTTTAGTGGATTGACTTTTCTGGTTGTGTAATACACATGCAGTTCCTTAAATTCCTTCGCATGCGCAACTGCCGATTTTGCTGCCTGGAATAACCAGTATCTTAGTCGTTTGCGTCCTCTGTGACTGATTTTGGTTTCTCCCTTATGTTTGCCAGAGCTGCAGGCTACCAGACCTAATCCACTTAGTTTCTGTATTTCCTTTACATCATCGAATCTTGTTATATCTCCCATTTCTGCGAGTATTCCGGAAAGTATGTTCTCACCGATTCCAGATATCGCAAGATGATTCTGCTCCATCCTTAATACCTACACTTTTCCTCGCATACTCCAGAATAGAAGTTGCATTTGCATAGCCACGTCAGGAAATCATTGCAAAAGCTGAAGCGATAATGAGCAATCTAAAAGCTTCAACCTGGCATGAGTTAGAGACCAAAGGTAAGTTTGATAAAAACGAAAAGCTCTCATTTATTAATATGATATGCTTATATTAGGATGCGATGTAGGCAGTGAAACTCATTATGCAAGGGCTATTGATACAAGAGGTATCTAATTGTCTTAATCATAAGTGGATTGATTCATTTTTCTCCATCTGACAACGAAGATCATCAAGTCGAATCTGATTCTGCCATAGCGACTTCGTCAACAGATGATTCCCATCCAAAGGAATCTGCTTATACATTCAGGAATGAAACCCTGTTGAACCAGCACTATGAAAAACATGGAATTGAAATGGGATTTTCTAATGCAATAGAATATGAAACCGCTGCAAACAAAGTGATTTCAAATCCAAATTCTTTACAAAAAAAGAAGCTGAAGATAATGATGATGTCTACTACCTTGAGGCGACAAACGAATTTGTGATTGTATCTGTTGACGGGTATATCCGTACCTATTTCAAGCCGGACAGAGGAATTGATTATTACAATAAGCAATAGTAAATCATACCAATGATGAAAAATTCCATTACCTTCTGATGCAGCAGATTCATATTTCTCGTAATGCTGAGACTGATGAAAAATGCGCCAATGATACATAGAACACAGCAACCAAATGACATTAATTTTACCGTCATTCGCAACTGATGCAAATCTTTGTTGACTCTTTTTATGCCAATATCACATCCCACTATACCAACCACCTGGTGATTTTCAAACTACCATTATACAATAAAAAAAGAAATTTCTCTACTGATATTATCGCATCAGCAGAGAAATTATTATTCTATGATTTTTATTCTATGTTTTTATTCAAATCGCAAAGCATCAATCGGTGACAGTTTTGCTGCCCTCTTTGCAGGATACGAACCAAAGATGATTCCTGTCAATACCGAAAATACAACTGAAATAATAATTGCGTTGATGGATGGTCTGACTGTAACAGTTAAAAGTGATGCAACACCCGTACCCATCTGAGATATCATCATTCCTGCCACTTTTCCAATAATCACACCATTTAGGATTCCTATGAGGATGCCTAGTATACCACCAATCACGCAGATGACAACCGACTCCATCAAAAACTGAAGCTGTATGCTTCCATTTTTTGCCCCTAATGCTTTTCGGATACCGATTTCTCTCGTTCTTTCAATGACACTGACCAACATGATGTTCATCACTCCCACGCCTCCAACCAGGAGTGAGATTGCTGCAATAACAGAAATCGCAATCGTCACAATATCAAGAACCTTATTTGTCATACTTAACTCTGATTTAAGATCATAACATGTAAGTACAAGATTTTCTTTGTCGGAATAAAGTTTTTCTTTAAAATACTTTTCAGTTTCCTTAGCAACTTTTGATGCATCATAACCTGTTGCTGTCAGAAAATTAAACGACTCAAAACCTTCCGGTTTTCCCATACTTCTCAAAATATTTAGTGAATATGTCAAAGGGATGAATAGATGTGTCTGACTTTCAGAATCTCTTCCTTCGCCTCCACCAAACCTTGAAAGGTCATAATGATATATTCCGACCACATATACATTGAGCACTGTTCCATCCATCAACTTAATTTCTACCTTTTTTCCTAAAGGATCGGCTCCCTTCAACACATTTTTCACAAACAAATCGGATACCACCGCTGTAGCTCTTTTTTCATCATTATCTCTCTGTGAAATCTCTCTTCCTCTGATGAGATCAATCTTGTTCATTTTCAGGTATCCCGGCATTACCCCAAACACACCCACCTTTGACGTACCATTTTCTCCTGCAACCTGCCCTAAGCCGACACCACTGAGGGCTGCTACAGATTTTACTTTATCTTTGAATTCCTCCTGATAATCCATCAAATCTTCATAGGTAATATAATCCTCCCCTGTCATTTCATAGGCTGTCGGATCATAATTTGCATCTTTGTCTACTATTTCTATGTAAGCCGAAACCAGATTGGTTCCACCTATTGAGGCAAATGTGTTGGCAATCGTGGCTTTGAGGGATTCACCTATTGTCGTAATCGTGATGACGGAACTGATACCAATGATGATTCCGAGCATCGTAAGAAACGACCGCAATTTATTTGAACGAATATTTCCAAAAGCAAGCCTTATACTCTCTGATATATTCATGAAATACCACCTCCACTCATCTTCTCAAGGTCTATTCTATTATCTCTTTCGATTTTTGCGAAATTCATCTCATCAGAAATAATATTTCCATCACTGATGGTAATGATCCTCTCTGTCTCTTTTGCCAATTCTCTACTGTGTGTAATGAGAACAATCGTCTTTTTCTGTTCGTCATGGAGCTTGTGAAAAATGTCCATCACAAGATGTCCTGTTTTTGAATCGAGAGCACCTGTCGGTTCATCTGCCAGAATGATTGACGGATCATTTGCCATAGCCCTTGCAATTGCTACTCTCTGGTTCTGTCCACCGGAAAGTTCATTCGCCTTATGATTTGCCCTCTCTCCCATTCCAACCATTTCGAGAAGTTCATATGCTCTCTTTTTTCTTTCACGTCTTCCAACTCCCGCATACATCATCGGCACTTCCACATTTTTCACTGCCGGAGTTCTTGGGATCAGACAAAAGCTCTGAAAAACAAATCCTATTTTCTGGTTTCTGATCTCGCTTAATTCCCTGTCCTTAAGACTTGAAATATCTTCATTATCCAAGAAATACTCTCCCTCCGTCGGTCGGTCGAGGGCGCCAATGATATTCATCAGTGTACTTTTTCCGGATCCCGACTCACCAACAATTGCTACAAACTCACCTTCGTAAATCTGTAAATCAATTCCATGAAGGATTTCAAGCTCATTGGGTTCATTCTCGTAATATTTTTTTACAATTTTTCTTAAATCAATGACTACTTTTTTCTCCATAATATACCTATGCAAAATCTTAACTTTCAAAGAAGCTGTACAATCATTCTATGAATCCTGTACAAAATGCATTTATCCTTTCATCTTCCAATCTGATCTTATGAGTATCACGGTATTTTGTTATTCTAATCTTCTGCATCATGTATATTTACTCGTACTTCTTCACCTACTGACACCTGATTCGGATAATTGACAACCAAATCACCCTCACTTAAGCTATCAGAAGTTACTTCTGTGTAGTATCCGCTGTCCTTTCCCGATGTTACACTGACTTTTTCAATTTTGTAATTATTCTCTGATGATTTTGATGCCTTATAGACATAGGTACCATTCTCTTCTTTTATAATGCTGTCATAAGGAAGTGAAAGCGCACTGCCATTATCTTCAAGAATAATCTCCACTTTTGCAGACATTCCAAGAAGAAGATTTGTATCACCTTCAATGATAATTTCTGCACTGTATCCACTATCCGCTATGCCTGTACCTGCTGTCGCCATATTAGATGTTCCGGCTGAAGCAGAAAAGTTAATCACCTTGCTTACTCTTCCTGAATATTTTTCATCCGGCAATGCATCTGATGTCACATTGGCAACCATATCATCCGTGACATAAATAATATCCTTTTCTTTGATCCCTACTTTGATCTTTAAGTTTTTGTTGTCTTCAATCTGCATTAACATTCCATTTGAAATAGAACCCTGCGAGGTGTTTAATACTGTGATCACACCGGACTGACCTGCAACGATTTTCACACCTTCTAACTGTCTGTACAATTCTGATAATTCTTTTGTCGCTTCACTGTTGCCGCCGTTTGAAATGGAATTGAGATCCAGTGTGTCCTGTGCGCTTTGTACCAATTCATTGGCACTGCTCTGAACGGTTTCAATATTTTTTTCTGCCTCTTTTAATGCCGTCTCTAAACTTTTTATCTGCTGATTTAACAAAAGTGCCTCTTCGGTATTTTTATCCGGTAGCGCATTATATTTGTTTACGGCATCATTGTATTCTGTTCTCGCTTCGTCAGCTAATTCTTTTGCATTTGCCACTGCTTTATCTCTGTTGTCCTGAGCCTGAGTGAGATTTCTTTTTGCAATTTCATTCTGTTTTGCGGCAAGCTTTTCGGAATCTGATACCTGTGATTCCAGCGTTTCTATTGCTTCTCTAATCTTTGAATCATCAAGTACACACAATACATCACCTTCATTGACATAATCTCCAAGAGAAACATTCAATTCTTTTACTTTACAGGTCAAATCTGTTGCTACTGTAAGAACATTCTGACTCTCAACAGTTCCTGAAACATTGATTGATTTCGTCAAATCATGCATTTTGTAAGTCTGAACCTGAATAGTTTCCTCACCTTCTGCCATTTCCGGTGTTCCTGATCCAAGAATACCTCCTGCAATTCCCACAACACCTATGACTGCCACAATCGCAATTACTATCCCTACTACTTTCTTTTTACCATTTTTTTTCTTCATAGCAACCTCCATGATTTATTTTTTTCTCTTTTAGATATCATTGTGTTTCATCATTATGTCTGTAATTTTTTCATTACAATCGTATCTTATATACCATTGTATTAATGGCTTAATACAGATTACCACATCCTTCATTCTCTGTCAATCGCTTTTTACGAGTCTCCGGATGAAATATCCTCCGGCTAATGTTCCCTGATTAAGTTCTATCCGTATCATATCAAAAAAATGGAACTTTTTTGCAAATTTGTGGTAAATTGCATTTTTTTGTGTCGAAATACATCTTTTACAAAACGAATCCTTTATGTTATACCTGAATCCGTGAAACACATTTATTGCCAATTAGTGTAACTGCTTAAAATTCAAGGATTAACTGCATTTTTATTAGTTAATTTTTCTTCACCTA
>CADACD010000022.1 GCA_902786365.1 uncultured Lachnospiraceae bacterium
AATTTTCTTTATTATGAGTAACAATTCCCTTTCATTCGAGTTTGCAAGCGGTGCTGACAGCACCCAAGTTCAAGAACAAGTTGTAAAAAGCTGCAGCTCTAGCTTCTCCAATCTCAAAGAGGTTGTGGTTGATGTCGATGATGACGAGATCGACCTTGCTGACTTCAAGCATGACTACCGCACAGGTGAGCCTGCCCTGTATGTGGGTACTTATGCCAAGTACAATAACGGAGACTTGACAGGTATGTGGGTATCGCTGGCGCGGTGCTATGACTACGACGAGTTTATGAAGGTCTGCTACTTCCTACATCGTGACGAGGAGGACCCCGAGCTGATGTTCCAAGACTGCGACAATATTCCCGATTGCTGGTATAGCGAGTGTGGTCTCGATGAGGAGACTTTCGACCTCATCAAGGCCTATGGCGAACTTGACGAGGATGAGCAGCGTGCATACGAGGCATTTCTGGACCTGCGATGCGAGGATGACTTGACAGTGGAAGACTTCCGTGAGAACTACTGCGGTGAGTGGCACAGTGAGGAAGAGTTCGCCGAGAATCTGATCGAGGAGCTTGGAATCCTTGACGAAGTGCCAGAACATCTGCGCCGCTTCTTCGATATAGAGGCATACGCAGAGGAGCTATTCCGCTACGATTATGACTTTACAGATGGCTTTGTCTTCAGAGTGTGTTGATCTCACAAAACGCTGATGCCGAGCCGCCTCACAAGGGCGGCTCAAGTTTTTTGTTCTATTACTTTTATTTAAAAACAGATTGACATAAAGATGTTTTCATATACTTTTTGTTTGTTGTCGAAATTATGATTAATTTTGCAACAAAGATTTATTGCTTATGTCTCAAAATAGGAAAGCATTACTACGATACCGAGTGCTTGATAAGTGTTTTGCTGATAAGCACAACAAGTATTTCATCAATGACCTTGTTGAACGTGTCAATGATGCGCTTGAAGATGCAGCTATATTGCCAGTGTCTAAGCGGCAGATATATGCAGACATAGACTTTATGAAGAGTAGCGATGGATGGGAGGCTCCTATTGTTTCAATACAAGACGGCAAACGGAAGTACCTTAAATATTCTCAAGATTTCTCCATTATGGAAACTCCAATAACGAGTACTGAGATGGAACAGCTTGAGAGCTTGATAACTTCATTATCGAGGCTACAGGGAATTCCTATGTATGACTGGATGGATGAGTTGCTGTCTAATTTACGTAAACGTTTTGGTGGAAGTAAAGAAGATTCAAATTTTATAGGTTTTGATCAGAATCGAGATTTGAAGGGATTGCGATATTTATCCGATTTAATCAATTTCACAATAACTCATCAAGCGGTTGTTATTGAATACCAGCCTTTTGGGAAAGACGTTCAACAATGGACTATTCATCCATACTATTTGAAACAATATAATAACCGGTGGTTTTTGCTTGGTTATAACTCTAAGTATGATGATTTATCATTTATTGCTCTTGACAGGATTGAGTCATTGTCAAAAGCCGATATCCCTTTCATAGAAAACAAGGATTTCGATTTTGAGAACTATTTTAAGAATATTATTGGTGTCTCAATCGAGGTGAATAAGATCATTGAGCAAGTTTTATTAAAGTTTACACCTGATCGCTTGCCTTATGTCCTCTCAAAACCATTGCACAATTCACAAAAAATTGAAAATCGCCGTGAAGGAATTATCTCAATAAAGGTAATTCCCAATAAGGAACTTATTTCAGAGCTTATTTGGTTCGGGAGCGATGTTGAAGTGCTAGCTCCAGACTCGTTAAGAAAAAAAATAATACAAAAAATTGCAGAAATGCATAAAAAATATTTTGATGTGAAGAATGACTTCACAACAACTCCCTAATTTTGCCGTCGAAAACTAAAAACAAAAAACTATGCAGACAGCAAACAACACCAACAACTACACAGTAGAAGGCCTCGTCGCCAAGTATCGCAATTTTGTAATGGAACATTGCCCAAAAACTTATGAGGTCTTTGATTATGTAGATGAGAAAGGTAGATTTCATGCAGAAGATGCTTACATACCTGTATCACCTGATGCAAATGCAGAAGAGCAACTACTTGCAGTTGTTTACGCTTCTGTTGCAGGTAAAAATGCTAATACTGAAATCGTTGAAGCTTTGTCAAAGTATTCTGACAAGTTCTGTGAGGAAGCACTTCAAGAAGATGAATTCTCATACTTGTGCTCTAATTTTAGTGAATTTGTTTCGTACACTTTTGATCATAAATCAGAGTGGTTTATGAGAAGTTCTACCGAGATAGGACTATCAAAAGAAAGGCTTAGGCTTGTTAATGAGTTTATCCATCCCCAAAATGGATCAACAGTATTCATCGCTGATACAGAACATTGTGAGCAAGCCATACAATTTCCTGGGTGTGTAATAAAAGGCTTTACTGGTTGGAGCTATAACCATAAAGAGGTTTGGGCACTGGGTGAAATACGAATGTTTGCAGCAGACATCAAGTCTGAGATCGTAGCAGGAGAGGAAGTAAACGAAAAATACACTTATCAATTACCTCCAAAAGGCAGTGTTGACTACTTAATATTCCGCAACTGCGAAAACAAATATTTTGCTCAACAAATATTTGGAACTGAATGTTCAGATATTAATGCATTATATGATCTTCTCAAGCCTGAGGGAAAGATGATTTTATTTGCAGAACGGAAGCGTGAGTTAGCTGGTAAAGGAGATGACGAATTGCATAATTTCATAAAACGCATAGTTAAAGATAAGACGGTTGAAGCAATTGTCTCATATGAAGACAAGCATCTTTTTCTTAGAAATAGAAAGGATGAGTACATCTTGCTTGTAATTAGCAAGTCTCCATGCACAAAGTTTTTGGTGAAAAATGAAATTACATCTTTTTGCCAAGAATTTGATATGACATATCTAGATGATGAAATTCTATGGCCAGGTTACTATGCAGCACAGCGACCACAAAATGGCATTCCTCTTTCTAATATTGTCTCGCTAAAAGAACTAAGAAAGGGCAAAACTCTTTTTCAAGAAAACGAAAAAGGTGATTGGATTCTACCTGAGTCTATGGCTAATGTTCCTGTAGCTGTACCAGCTATTATGACTAAGGAATATAAAGATGCTAATCTTAATATGACCAAACTATGGTCAGCATCAGATCCTTCTTTAGAGAATTGGGAAGATGAGATTCGACTAATAGATAAACCATGCGTTCTTTTATATGGTAAAAATGACAAGTGTGTCATCGGATACATCAATGAGACTCATGATGAAGGAATGGCTACGTTGGATTCTGTAATCTGTCTTCAGCCAAATGAAGGTGTTGATGTCAGATATGTTGCGACCTTACTTCTTTTACCAGAAGTAAAAGACCAAATAATATCTATCTGTAGTGGAGAAGTTAACGAGAGGATTTTTAGTGTGATTTTTGACAAGGTTATTGTTCCTAATCACACAGACAAAGAACGTTTTGCTTTTTTAGCTGAAGCAAACTATAATGCTTTGATTTCTTCTCAGGAAGAAATGAAAAAGAATCAAGAGAACTATATTTTGGCAGTAAGAATGCGTAAACATGCCTTAAGTCAATCGCTATCTTCTATGAATGAGTGCTTCACATCATTGAACAAATATCGCCTGCACAATGGAGGTAAATTGTTTGATTTAGATAAGATCACGCCAATAACTGATGATACTGTAAAAACTTCTTTCGATTTTTTGTCAACAAAATTTGCCGAGATGATGCCATTGGTTGATCGTCTTGCAGATATTGAATATAGTTTTGGCGCTCCTGAATGGATTGATCCAGAACAATTCATTGAAAATTATATTACTCAAAATTGTGGTGGTTGGTTGTCATTCAAAGCTATTATGTCTTGGGAAAAAGGTGATAATAGAATTAAGAATGATATGAGAGACCCTGAATCGGGTGAAATTGTTATTCACAAAGGAGACGCAATCAGTAAACTCCATTTCCCTCCAAAAGCTCTAAACCAAGTCCTTGAAAACATTATATCAAATGCAAAAGAACATGGTTTCACAGATAGAAATCGTGAAGATTATCAAATTCGTTTTTCTTGGCACGAAGAAGGAACAAATCTTGTTGTTGAAATTGAAAACAATGGAGCACCAATACCCAATGATTACAGCACATCAAAATTGTTAGAGTATGGTGTCTCAAGTAAGTTGCATGAAAATGGTCACAATGGCATTGGTTGCAATGAAATTGACAACATAATGCATCGTTATAATGGTGGGGTTGAAATCATTTCATCTCCTGACAAGGAATATACTGTAAAGTATATCCTTACGTTTAAGTCAAATACAATTATAAGTTTCTAATAATAAAACAAGTATGAAACATTACGATTTAATCCAAGTTCTATGGGTTGAAGATGACAAATCAATAATCAATCAGCTCAAAAAAAATGCTTTTTATTCTGGGCTTCAATTAGTTGCATATCCATGTTGGGATGATGCCAAAGAGGCACTTGAGAGTGATTATGATCGCTGGTCTGCTATCATTCTTGATGCTAAGTGTAAACACCATCGTGATAGCGCTGATAGTGCAATTGTGTTTTTGCGCGAAGCACTCAAGGATATTTCGGTTCTTGCCGAGAAAAAAGACCGCGTAATCCCATGGTATGTGCTCACAGGAGGTGACACTAGCGAAATTTCGGACAGCATTAATGATGAACGCGAAAAATGGGATAAAGATTGGACAGACTCTACGAATAAAAAGTATTACTCTAAGAACACTGATACTGAAATGCTCTATAATCGCATCAGGTATCATGCAAATGTATCACCACGTCTTCAGATCCATAAATTATACCAAAAAGTGTTTGATGCAATAGTAGAATGTGGTATCGATGATGAGGCTTGTAACAACATTGAAGATTTGCTTGTTCCAATTCATTTTCCAGAGGAAATTGAGAATAAGGATTTTAATGATAAGTTCAAAAAGGCAAGAATAATTCTTGAGAATATTTTCAGAAATATGTCGACTTATGGCATTTTACCTGATTGGGGGAAAAACATAAATGTACGTTGGTCAAGTTGTATTCTATCTGGAAAACCAGCAGTAAAATATATCAAAGATGGTGATGATATTGTTGTGATAGAGGCAAAAGAACCAATATTGCCTGTGGCGTTATATGATGTTGTTCGCTTAATGGCCAACATTCTGCCAGCTGATGTACATGCAAAGAGCAGTGATGCCAACTCAGTAAATCTTCCTGATTACATAAACAGCGTTGACGGCTCAACTTATTTACTTAAGAGCATTGCACTTCAATTATGTGACTTAATTCTATGGTATCGTAATTATCTTAGAGATCATAAAGATAAGGAACAGAATGCATTGAAGTACGAAATCAAGGAGCCAAAGTATCTCAACTTAAGGAAATAGAATTCTTTTTTTGAAAAAAACATTTTATTTTTCTCAGTTGTGAATAATGACTTCACAACTGAGTTTTTACTTTGCCAGCGATAATAAAAACAGTGAACTATGGCAAAGAACAAAACCAATCAAGAGACTCTCAACAAGGAGCAACAAAAGGCCTTTGAGCTTGTGAAGAACACCAACAGCAGCCTTTTTATTACCGGTAAAGCAGGTACTGGCAAGACTACTTTTGTGAAGCGCATTCAGGAAGAAATCAATAAAACTTTCTTGGTTCTTGCTCCAACTGGCATTGCTGCGCTCAAAGTTGGGGGGCAGACTATTCACTCGGTCTTCCGTTTTCCATTTGACGTGATTACTCCAGAAACCAGACTTTGGGAAGACCAAAAATCAAATCCAGGTCGATATCAGAGGACAAAGAATCTCTTGAAATTGGTTGACGCAATAATTGTTGATGAGGTTTCAATGGTCCGTTGTGATATTGTTGATGCAATGGACCGCATTCTTCGCCATGTGATGAGCACATACCAGCCATTTGGTGGCAAGCAGGTTATCTTTGTTGGCGATCTGTGCCAGCTTCCACCTGTTGTAAAGAGAGAAGATGCAATAATTCTTTCAAGATATTATGGTGGTGTGTCACCATTCTTTTACAAAGCTCATGTTATCAAAAGAATGAATCTTCCTAAGATCGAGTTTAGGAAAGTATATCGCCAAACAGATAGCGAGTTCATTAACTTGCTCAATAAGATGCGCTCAGGCAAAGTGTCGCTTCGTGACCTTGAATTGATAAACAAAAATGTTGGTGCTCCAAAGGACTCTGACGACTATTTTGTTACTTTGACAACAAGGAACCATGTGGCAAGTGACATTAATTATGAGATGCTTGCCAAACTTGACGGCGAGGAACACATCTATGAGGGTATTACCTCTGGCAATTTCAAAAAGAGCGATTGTCCAGTTCCCATGACATTAAGGCTCAAAGTAGGTGCTCAGGTTATCATTTGCCGCAATAAGTGTGTTGATGGATGTGTTAACGGAACTATTGCTAAAGTTATTGAACTCGGCGATGATTATATAAGAATTGCTCTTCAAGACGGTCGAGAGGAATATGTTGCACCTGCCACCTGGACAAACTATGAAAAAGTAGTAAATGAAGAGACCGACGAAATTGAGAATCGTGAGGTTGGTAGTTTCATTCAATTCCCTTTAAAACTTGCATGGGCTATAACTATTCACAAATCTCAAGGAATGACATTTGACCGTATGCACTTTGACCTTTCGGGTGGTGTGTTTGCTAGTGGTCAAACTTATGTTGCAATAAGCCGTATGCGTTCGTTAGATGGTCTAACACTAAGCAGTGCTATAATGCCTCATCACATCATGGTTAATCCTGAGGTAACAGAGTTCTATAAAACCCTTAATGACTATGCAGTTATAGATGATGAGTTGGAAACAGGAACTGCAATCAAGCAATATCTTGATGCAAAGGATTTTGATGGAGCAACAAGAGTATGCCTGAATGCAGCTATTGCAAAGGCACATAATGGTGATATGCGAAATGCAGCTCTGATGCTTAAGAGAATGTTTGACGTTATGCTCGATGACGATTGCTTATTAGGAATGACTGGAGATGAGGTCTTGTTAAACAATGAGACCACGACCTCTAACTTTATAAATGCTGCCTTCTGTCTATATGGTAACAGATTTGATGAGGCTGTAGTATATGCCGATAAGGTTTTGGCTAGTCGCATGTGTCCAGAGGCAATGTTTGTCAAAGCACGTGCTTTGTATGCTCTTGGTAAATATGATGAAGCAAATGATGCATATTTTGTGCTTGAAATGACTTCAAATACCAAGTCGAGCAAAATTATTGATCAAAAGCAGTACTTATTTATGGCTAAGCTTAATGAAAAGCTGGGCAACTCTAATGTTGAAATCTGCAAGAAGCTTATTAAGCTCTGTCCAGAATGTGTTAATGCTTATGCAATTATGCGCCGTGAAGCAATTAAAGATGGTAAGCAGATTGATGCAAATGGCGACTTGTTTAGATTATTTAATGACACCACGATTTCAGACGAGGAGTTTGTTAATGTGCTTATCCAAGCCGATAGTAGAGAACTTATTAAACTAAGAAGCAAAGTAAGCCATTTGTGGCCTAAGGCTGCAGCATAATGTTGAACATTCAAATGATTAAACAAGATACTGTGTTGTCATTATTATCACCTCAAATTCACTATACCCTTTTTGGGAGAGAATAGACTCGTCATGGTTTAGTTCATCGCATAATGAGATTGCGGTTTGCTTGTCTTCAAATATCATTGCATCTAAAGGCTCAAAAGCGACAATAGTATTGAGAGCAAAAGGGACTCCTTCCTCTCTTGCTATTCCTTTGTAATAGAAAACCACATCAGAGTTTTCCAATAGATGCGTTCTAAGTATATACATGGCTTAAAAAAGAAACCTTTGGCAAGTGAGCGTGAGTGATCGTACAGGGGCATCAGTAGCCAAGATTCGTGCAGCACGCAGCACTTGCCAATCAAATGGATGGAAGGGCTAGCTTTTCGTAAGGACAACCGAGAAACGTGCGCACTTTCGGCTGACGATTTTCGTGCAGAATCCTTTGCCCCATCCAAGTTAGGTTTCCGATGCAAAGTTACTGCCGTTCACATCGCCCCACAACCGACTAAAGATTGCATTTTCAATATTTTCAAAAAAAATCAACTTTTTTCATTAGTTGTACCGAGTTATGGTACACCATCTTATTATCTTTGCATAGAGATTGCTTTTTGAAAAGTTTTCAACAATTCACTCCATATGTTTGCAATCAAGGTTAGAATTGCGTAAATTTGCAATCTCTATGGGAGGATACTCCTAAATCCTGATAAAAGACCGATAAGATTAAACGTATTACAAACTCCTTTGTAGTGAAAAAAGGCTTTGGTCGGCTTTCAGGCACTACATTGGAGTTTTGTTTTTAAGATATATTGAACAATGGACGAGTTCAACACCATTCAAGACTTGCGAGCGTTTGACAACAAGATTTTCAACGCTCTGCAAGATTATTGTGATGACTGCGCACAAATACATTTTTGTTAGATAATTTGAATCTCCTGTCTTATTGTTCATTTTTTTAATGAAATGAAGCGTACATATATATCTCTATTCAGCAGTGCAGGAGTGGGATGCTACGGATTCAAATTAAATGGATTTGAATGTGTGGCAACTAACGAATTGCTAGAGCCAAGAATTGAAATTCAAAAAGCTAACAATAAATGCAAATATGATAGTGGGTATATTTGCGGAGATGCAACATCACAAGAAACCCACGAATTGATTCAAAAAGAAATAGATTTTTGGAAAGCAAATGAAGGCCTAATTGATATAGATGTGGTGTTCGCAACACCACCATGTCAAGGTATGTCTACAGTTAATTACAAAAAAACTGACCACGAACAAAAAAGGAATTCTCTCGTTGTAGAAGCAATAAAACTGATTAAAGATATTCATCCAAAAATTTTTGTTTTTGAGAATGTTCGTGCTTTTATGAAATCTACTTGCACAGATATCTCTGGTCAAGATATGCCTATATCAGACAGCATTTATAATAATCTTTCTGAAGAATATTTCATATATTGGAAAGTAATAAATTTTAAAGATTATGGCGTGCCATCAAGTCGTCCTAGGACACTCGTTATCGGAACAAGAAAAAACATTAATATTTCACCACTACTTATTTTCCCAACACGACAAAACGAGATTCTATTAAAGGATTCTATTGGTTCATTTCCTCGCCTTAGTTATTGCGAAAAGGACAAATCAGACCCATTTCATTTTGCCCGCCCTTTTCCACGATACATGCTAGAATGGATTAAAGATTTAAAAGAAGGTGAAACGGCTTTTAATAATCCAGATGAAACAAAACCATATACAATAGATGCGCAAGGTAATAGAGTAATTAATAAAGGTGCATATATGGGCAATAAATATCGCAGATTAATCTGGGATAGACCAGGTGCTTGTATCGCAACTAGAAGTGATGTTATGTCATCTCAAGATACTATTCACCCTTGTGATAATCGGGTGCTAAGTATACGAGAGCTCATGACACTTATGACAATTCCCAACTCTTTCAAATGGACTTCGAAAGATGAAGAATTAACTGTTGAGAATGCTGAAGAGTATCTCAAGAAAAATGAGGGAAACATACGAAGATGTATTGGCGAGGCAGTGCCTACTCAAATTATAAAAGACATTGCCAATAAAATAAACATTGTTTTGGATTATGCAGAATTCAACTGTGAATTTGGCTTAAAATCAAGAAATGCATTTATAGAGATAACCAATAAATATGGGCTTCTGCCATACAATAATTCATTTCCCAATGTAGACGATTTAAAAGAGGATCTACAAGAGGTTAAAGCAAAAGTTGATGGCGTCAAGAATTTTATTCTCTACTATCATCAGATAATTTCTTTCTATTCACATGTCAACTCTATTGAGTTTGACGTATACGATACAAGTGAAATTGAAAGGGTGGATATAAATAAATTTATTCAGGTTTTTTCTCATCCCCAAAATGTCAATATAGCATTTGAAGAATACTATAAGCCTATCAAAGTTTATAATTTACTTATCGAGAACCAGAAATGTTATAATCTTAAACAATCCAAGAAAGGAACAAACAAAAATTCTGTTTCTGAAAGTGACTCTCAACAATTAGCTCTTTTTTAAAACATGAATACAAGTATTGACTATTCTATATTGGGTGACGTCATTATTGGCAGAGTAGACCCTCAAATATATGCGTTCACAACAGAAACTATTCCTAACTATCTTAAGGTTGGCGACACATATAGGCCGATTCAAACCAGATTAGATGAGTGGAGACGGTTTTTCCCAAACCTTATCCATCGATACACACATAGTGCAAGACTTGATAGTGGTAATATATTCCGCGACCACTCAGTTCATGATTATTTAGAGTACTCATTGCATTATCATAGATTAGAGGCTGATGAAATAAGCCCAGATATATATTATTCTAGAGAGTTCTTCAAAGATGCACAACCAAAAGATATAGATGCGGCAATAGAAGATATACAGAGCAGTGAAAAGAAAAAGGATGGACGTTATCATTTCTACACATCTGCACATCTACCAGTAAAGCTAAAATTTGAACGAAATAAAGATTTTCCTGCCAGGAAAAATCAAGAAGTTGCTATCAATAACTTTATAAAAGCTTATAATAACGGGCGAACAAATTTACTAATGTATGCGGTCATGCGCTTTGGTAAATCATTTACCGCCATGTGTTGCGCAACAGCCATAAATGCTAACTTTGTTCTTATTGTATCTGCAAAAGTTGATGTGCGAAAAGAATGGCAAGAAACTGTCGAAAGCCATGTACGTTTCGAAGGATACGATTTTGCAGATGGAGAAGACTTGGCAAGAGATAACAATCTAATTAGTTCTTATCTAGCCTCAAATAAGAAAATTGCTCTTTTTTTAACTTTGCAAGACCTTCAAGGTGATACAATAAAAGGAAAACATAAAGAAATATTCAAAGAACAAATCGATTTGCTTATCGTTGATGAAACTCATTTTGGAGCACGTGCTGCAGAGTATGGCAAGGTTCTTAGAGAATTTGAGTTATCAAGTAAACAAATTAATAGTGAAATTAAAACAGCCGAAACAACGGATGATATCGATAAGGAATTAAAACAGTTAAATACAAAAGTAAGACTTCATCTTTCAGGTACACCCTATCGCATCCTAATGAGTGATGAGTTCACAAAAGACGATATCATTGTTTTTTGTCAGTATAGTGATATAGTAGATGCAAAAGAAAAGTGGGACGAAGAATATGGTCAAAAGGACGAGTTCGCAGAATGGGATAATCCATATTATGGATTTCCTCAAATGATTAGATTTGCGTTCACGCCTAATGCATCAGCTGTAAAAAGAATGAAAGAAATGAGAGAGAAAGGAGTCACATATGCTTTCTCGTGTTTGTTTCAACCGGTATCAATTCTAAAATCCCCTGATGGCAGCCACAAGAAATTTGTAAACGAGCAAGAAATACTCGATCTTTTGGAAGTTATCGACGGCTCAAAACATGATGAAAATCTTCTAGGTTTTTTAGATTATGATAAAATCAAAGAAGGTAAAATGTGCCGTCATATTGTATGTGTACTTCCATTTCGTGCTTCATGCGATGCGCTTGAACAACTAATTATTTCAAACAGGAATCGTTTTAAAAATCTTAGTCAGTATGAAATAATTAACATTGCTGGAGTAGAAGATGAAAGAACTTATAGCGACACAGATCGTGTAAAGGCTAAAATATCATCATGCGAAGCAGATGATAAGAAGACGTTGACTCTAACGGTCAATCGAATGCTTACTGGTAGTACTGTAAAAGAATGGGATACGATGCTTTTCTTTAAAGACACGGCTTCACCTCAAGAATACGACCAGGCAATTTTTAGGATACAGAACCAATATATTAAAGTTTATCTAGATGATGAGGGCAAGGAAATTAGGTATAATATGAAACCTCAAACTTTGTTGGTTGATTTTGACCCTAATCGAATGTTTCGAATGCAAGAGCTTAAATCTCAGTTTTACAATGTAAATACTGACAAAAATGGCAACAGTAAACTTAAAAGCCGTATAGAACGTGAGCTTGTTATTTCTCCAATTATTACATTAAATCATGGTATAATGAGAAGAGTAGAGGCTACAGATGTAATGGCTGTTGTCCAACAATACTCACAAAACAAGAGTATTTTAGATTTAGCATCTGACACCCCAATAGATTTTGCTCTTTTCAATAACGATGAATTTAGAAAAGAGATAGAAACAATGAAAGCTATAGATGCATCCAAAGGTTTAGAATTTAGGCCAAATGAAGGAGATAATGATAATGATTACAATATTCCAGAAATTGAATCTTCAACAACAGATGAACCTGATAACAGTTCTTCAAATACAAACAACTCGAATAGCGATAGTGATAGAAACGAACAAGAAGATTTAGCTAAAAAATATAAAGCATATCAAGCTAAAATTTTATTCTATGCGTTTCTGTCAGAAAGTAATGTTGAATCGATCGAAGATGTTATCAATAGCATAATAAATGGAAACCTTGACAACAGAAGAATAGCCAAGAATCTTGGTCTTAAAGTACCAATACTTTGGTTGATTCTCAATAATTGTAATTCTTTTATCCTTCGACAACTTGATTATAGGATAAAAGATATTAATGATCTTATGAAAGATGAGGATTTGTCTCCCATAGAAAGAGCAAATAGAGCAACCCGAAAATTTGCTCGAGTTTCAGACTCAGAAATTGTAACTCCATCTATTTTAGTTGATGAACTCATTTCTTTAGTTCCAGAGAATGACATAAAATCCGCAAGTGGTATCCTTGATATATCTACCGTACAAGGAGAAATCGCATGTGGATTAAATCGCAAATTTGGGGAATCTATTAATTCAAAAATTTTCTCAATCCCCTCTTCTCCATTAGCTTATGAACTAACAAGAAAAATATATACAATCATAGGTATACCTGTAAATCAAATTCTTAATTTCTATTCTTCTGACCTAATAGGAGAAAAGGCAGAACAGTTTATAGATGAAATAAAACGCCTGAATATTGATTTAGTTATTGGCGTTCCGCCATTCACTGAAAAAACTGAAGGAGGAAGAGGTGATGGTTATAATGCTATTTATCATAAATATTTTAATCTTATAAAAGATCAAATTGGCATTGAAAAAATTGCAATAATGATGCAATCAACATGGTATTCAGGAGGCAGGGGAGAAGGTCTGGATTCATTTAGAGATTACATGCTGGAAACATCACATATTACGGAATTTCATGACTATCCTAATATTGAAAGCTATATTAAAAGTGTTACAACATTAAGAGGTGGTATTTGTTTGTTTTATTGGGATATAAATCATGATGGCGACTGTTTGTTTATTAATCGTATAAATCATCAGGACTATTCATTGAGAAGAAGATTGAGATATGTTAATGATAATTATAGAGCTGATTTTTTAATTCGTTGGAATGAAGGCCTATCAATTTTAAGAAAAGTTTTAGAGGTTGAGTCTTCTTTTATCTATCAACCAGGCTCTAATTTAATGCATAAAAGAAATCCTTTTGGATTTCCTAATAAAGCTGATAATTTCTCGACAAGAAAAACTTCCCGCGCTAAAACAAAAGTATATCTAGCTAAGGGTAAAGTAGGATATGCACTCAAATCTCAATTTAGTCACACACCTGAGAGAAATTCTCTACGTAACAGATGGAAAGTTTTGATTGCAAAATCAAGTTCTGGTGGAGACGAGTTACCGCACTTAGTAATTAGTGAACCTATTGTTTCAGAACCAGGCAGTGTCACTGCTAATACACACTATATAATTGATGGGGTTCCTACAAAACGTGAAGCTAAGAATTTAGCTTCATATATGAGAACTAAATTTTTCAGATTTATGGTTATGTTATTAAGAAGCAATCAGAATATGCGTGTAGACATGTATCAATTTGCTCCTAGATTAGATTTTACTCGTTCATGGTCAGATGATGATTTATATAATAGATATCATCTAACTGAGGAAGAAAGAAATTTTATAGAACAAATAATAAAAGATATGGACAGTAAAGTTAAGCGTAATTAAATTTGCTGATGTACACACACTTAATATATCATGGCGATGAGCTTCTTCAAGAACCGCAGACATCAGATATTGGTTTTCATTGATGACGATGGGAAACGAAACGTTTTCAATAACGGCATACGTTTTTGCACTCCTGAATGGTATCAACCTGCATACGAGCATATCGAGGAAATTGACGAAGACGAATACCGTTACATAGCCGCTTCGGGCGACTGGGAGCAACCAGCACCAACTCGCAATGACGCATCGCTATATCTAGACTGGGATTAAATATATAGCAAAAAAATATAATATGACTGATTTAAACCCGATAAACTATCTTGACTTGTTGTCAATTCCAGAGTTGTGCGAGAAGAACTTCTTTATCCCTGAATATCAGCGTGGGTATAGGTGGGGTGAAGTTCAAATAAGGCAACTCTTGGAAGACCTTTATACATTCTTCTACGATGATAAGGCAACAGGCAATTTCTATTGCCTTCAACCTGTCGTTGTCAAAGAAATGACTGCTGAAGATATTGAAAATTTGGGCTTGAAGTCAAGCAAAGACAACAATCGTTGGTATGAAGTTGTTGACGGTCAACAACGTTTGACCACAATAAAAATCATTCTTATGCTTGAAAATCTCTTGGACGAAGACAAAGAATTGTCATTTGAGATTTTCTATAAGACACGCCCCGAATTGGCTAAGTTCTTTTCATTGATTGGAAAGCAGAAGAACGAAGAAAAGAAATATCAAATCATTGTTCAAACTGAAAGAAAACTTGATATTGACTCCTGGCACATCATAAAAGCCGCCCAACGGATAATTGACTGGTTCCAAAATGAGGAATTGCCATACAAGCCGAACATAGCCAGCTTTAAGGGCAGGTTTTATGAATCATTTTCGGGTGACAAATCAAAGCAGAAGTCCGTTCAAGTAATCTGGTACGAATTGCGTGATGATAGCGACCCATACGATATGTTCAAGCGGCTGAACGACAGAAGCATATCACTTAATAACGCAGAGCTTATTCGTGGTATGCTGTTATCGGACTCTGCAAAATATAAGTTCGACCCATCACTTTTGGAGCAATTTAATGACGAAGTGAGACCAGTCGTTGAGGAACGTGAGCAAGCAAGGAAACAAAGCCACATCATTGAGATGTGGGACATCATCGAGAGCCAACTCCGTGATGAAAAATTCTGGGCATTCATCAAAGATGACAACCGTAGCGAACAATACAGTTGCCGCATCGAATATATTTTTGATATTCTTGCCCAAAAAGATTCAAATCAGAAAGATCCGCTATATACTTATTTATCGTTTGATAAATACATTAAAGATAATGTATATGCCGACCTTTGGGATTTATGGCTCTCTGTTGAAACTTACTTCTCGTTACTCAAAAGTTGGTTCAACAACTCCTATTTCTATCACAAAATAGGCTTTGTTATTTCTGAGTTGGGAACCACGTCCTTGATTGGAATGTTAGCCGATGCGATGAAATTGTCAAAAGATGATTTCAAGAAGTCTATCGACAATCGTATTTCAGCAATCATTCGGGACAACAGAAATCCGAACAAGAGCATCCTCGATTATTCTTATGATGATAATTATGCCCTTTTGAAGAAAGTTCTGTTCCTGTATAATGTGGAAACAACGCTACAACAAGGAAAAGAATTTTTTCCTTTTGATTTGTACAAAAGTAAAGATTGGACGTTGGAACATATTCACGCACAAAACTCTGACCGTATAGACCAAAGCGATAAAGGCAAATGGGAGATATGGTTCAAAGAAAACGAGAAAGTTATAAAACGCCTTATGTACCGGTTGCCAAATGACGAAAAACTCAAAGCACTTTATGAAAACAACTTCAAGCCTGAATATGAAAAGTTTGAAAAGAATCAAAACCTATATTCTTTCGGCGAATTGACAAAGCTGTTTGACCTTGTGTTCAAATACTTTGATGAGTTAAATCAAAACGAAGACAAACCTGCTGCCATACACAACATATCCAATATGGCATTACTTGACGGCATCACAAACACAAGCATCAGTAACTCGGTGTTTGAAGTCAAACGCCAAATGATTCTTGATGCTGATGCTTCAGGCAAATATATACCTATTTGCACGAAGAAAGTTTTTTTGAAGTACTACAATAAAAACGAAGAATACTTTACTGTGCAACAGAATTTCTATTGGAGCGAAACCGACCGACAACACTATCTAGACGATATTAAGCGAGTGTTGAGCGAGTATATTCATGAAGATAATCTTTCAACTCCAAATGATGAAAGCGAGGTGACAAATGAATAATATCGGAAAACTGACAACCTTTGCAAGATTGCTGAAAGAAGAAACAGTCATCATGATTCCTAAGGTTCAGAGAGACTATGCATATGGGCGCATAGAGCCGAAAGTCATTGAAGTTCTGAACGGAATGCTTGATACTATGTTTAAAGCCGTCAGAGACGACAAATCCGAGTTGTTCGATTTTGTCTATGGCGGCTCATATGTCAAAAAAAGCAATGAGGGCTTGATACCCCTTGACGGTCAACAGCGCCTCACAACATTGTTTCTGCTACACTTTTTTGCCTCGGTAGTTCAACCTGAAATACAGCAGGATAAAGACGGTATTTCAGTAGATACGCTTAAGAAATTCAGATATGAAACGCGGCAAACCGCCACTGATTTCTGTGATGCACTCGTGGGTAACATCCGTAACGAGATAATTCCCAGTTATAACTATTCCGAAGGCAAACCGATTAAAGAGTTGATTAAGAACAGTCCGAAATTTTTGCCATCTTATGATTCAGACCCTACCATTGTTTCAATGCTGAATGTACTGGAAATCATTGAGCAAAAATATTTGGCAAATCCGATTGAAAACCTATGGGACAAACTCACCACACGCGACAACATACAATTCTATGCACTGTCGCTAGAGAAGTTTGGACTTTCAGATGACTTGTATATCAAGATGAACTCGCGTGGTAAGAAACTTACCAATTTTGAGATATTCAAGTCAGACCTTGAAAAAGCGATTAACAAAATCGCCCCATCGCTGAAAGACGATTTGTCAAAGAAGATTGACAACGAGTGGATGGATATTCTGTGGGATTATGCTAATCTGTTTGAATATGAGAACGATGCAGATCTCATTAAGAAAGCCGACGACGGCTTTATGAACCTGCTTAATAACATTTTCAGAATTGAGCTTTTCCGCCGTGGCATTGAAACTTCTACCAAGCGAAACGCTTTGATTGAAGAAATAATCACAGATGAAGAATCAATAAGCAGAATTATCTCAATTCTAGATACGCTGTCTGATATTCATAAAAACGGAGGCATTGAAAGCCATTGGCAACAGTATTTCTATTTCTCCAATAATGTTGTAGGTGAAGACGATAAAATCAGACTTTTCTGGCGACAAGAACAAAGTCAAAAGCCAGTTTTCCATCTGGCTATTGACAGAGAACTTTCAGTTCCTGAAATTGTTTACTTCTATGCTCTTTATCGCTTGAAATCAACTGACACTGATTTTGAGACTTCGTTCCGAAGTTTACGCATTGTGCGCAATCTCGTTACATCCAACGTGGATGCAAATCGTGCGCAATATAAAATGTTGTATGGATTTCTTTCTGATGTGGATTGCATAATAAACGCCAAAGGCAATGTGCCCGACAACGACGGCTATACATACGAATTTATCGGCACGGCGGTTGAAGAAGAACGAAACAAAATTCATCGTCTCTCAAAAGAAGACTATAATTCTTTGCTTCGTTTTGAGAACCACAACATCTTACGTGGTTCAGTAATTCTCTTTGTTGACGCATATCTTCAAGAAGACTCAACCTTGCTCTTTGAGCAGTTGAAGCATTTTGAACTTATTTTTAATAATGATTGGGCGAATGACTTTGAAAAATATCGCATCAACTTCATTCAGCCCGAAAAATATATGCAATATGATCCATCGATGGAGAATGAAAAAAACATCACTCGTCGTTTCTTCATTCATAATCCTAATGATTTCTCATTGTTCTTCATTAAAAACGAAAGGCGAAAGAACCAAGAGGCCATTCTTCGTGTTTTAAAAAATTACATAAAAACCACTGATGATTTTAAGTCTGGTTCAGAAATATGTGAAAACTATGAAATAGATACATGGCAGTATTATTATGTCAAATATCCCAGTTCAAACATCTATGATACCAAATACGGATGTTATGCTTGGGATGAAATAGATAATAAGCCACTTGAAATGGTCATCTTGAACAGTTCATACCACAGTGCCTATAATATCGAATGGAAAATGCTCAACAGGATTTTATTTTGTGAGCTAAAGGATATGAATATCAATGTGACATTGAACAACCATTCCGACCCGTTAGTTTTAAACGACTATGGCATTAGTTTTGACATAACCCAACAAGGTTGGCAGATAGCGTGTAACGACAACAAAGTCATTGATGCATTGGAAAACGATGAATCTTTCAAGGTTTCTGTGGTTGGAGAGGAAACCCCAAATCTCCACATTGTCGATTTCGGACAAAATGATGACTTTGACTACATCGATTTGGCAAAACAGATTGTTGATTCAATCAAATCTGTTTATAGCACAATGCAGAAAGAACTCATCATTGAGTTCGACAACATGGACGTAGAATCAAGTAAGGAACAATTACAGGAATAGGTTATGTCTATCTTTAGTTGGATATTTGGCAACAAGTCTTTTGAGGAAAAACGTGATTGTAAGAGCAAAGACGGTCAACGTTATATCGGATAAAAGAATGGATTTGATATTAAAAGATACATTGACTATTGAAAACATAAAGGCAAGGACTGAAAAGCTTGTTGAAACTTTGATGAATATGTTTAAGTTCCCTGAATAATATGCTTATGCTTGACGTGACGTTGTTTGGAATACCGATTATTGTTGTTATCGCAGTTGTTGTAGTTGTGGTTGCGATGATTGCGTTTATTTTATATACGTTTCACGTTAAGCATAAGGTTGGTCGTTACTCAGATGACTTTGCTAAGGCCATAGGTGAGTTTAACAGTCTATGTAATCCAATGCGTCCGATGAGTAATCCCGAATGGGAGCAATTTGAATCGGCGCACTCTCTAGACTTTGAACATGCCAATATAGTCGCTGGTTCAAAGTTCATAGCATGGGCAGTTAAGGATGTGGCCAATGCCAACACGCTTGTTGAGATTCAGAATAATCATCAAGCGTATATTGACGCAGCCAAGAATAGCCATGACTTCATTGGTTATGTAAACCAATATCTTGAGAGTGCTGTTCAGGCTCAAAGAAAACTCTTTGATGGCAAACATTATTTGGCAAAATCAGAAGCCGATGTTTTCTTGAATGAATACAAGCTTGTTTTTGATGCAGTGCAGTACTGCATTGATAATAACCTGAACCAGTATCTTGCTAATGCGCAAGAAACAGTTAATCTCAATAGCTTTGTGAAGACATTTGAGCAGCAACGTACAACTCACAACAACGCATTTGTTAAGGCAGAGTTGGCGCGATGCTCAGAGTTTTTCGATAACGTGCTTGCATATCCTCTCGATCCACAACAGAGAAATGCAATAGTCAACGGTGAAGATAACTGCTTAGTGGTTAGTTCTGCTGGTAGTGGCAAAACTTCAACAATTCAGGGTAAGGTGCGTTATTTGATTGACATGTGTAATGTTGATTCTAACGATATCCTGCTTATCACCTATACACGAAAAGCAGCTGGTGAGTTGAGAGAACGCATTGGCTATTCTGGGCTGACAAGTTCTACATTCCATGGACTTGCCTACAACATTATTTCGCAGGTCGACAAGGCACCATCCATTGCCACCGCCGATTTCTCGCTGAATCTGTTTTATGAATTGCTTAAGAGCCACACGTTTGTTGAGGCAATCACATATTATTTAATAAACCTGATATCACGTGTCAAAGACCCAGACCAATATCTGTCAGAACGTGAATACCTTGCTGATCGCAGAAAATATGGCGCACAGGCTTATTTCCCTGATATGGATGGCAGGATTATTTTTACTCACAGCGAAGAAGAGCGTAAGATTTGCCATTTCCTTTCGACACATAGTGTGAGATTCCGCTATGAGGAACGGTATGAGTTTGATACTGCCACGACTGCTTTCCGGCAATATAAACCAGATTTCACCATTTACTACACAGTAAATGGAATGCCTCGAAAGTTATATCTTGAACACTATGCTGTTGGCAAAAGTGGCATGGTGCCTAAATGGTTTGGTGAAGCACAAGGCAAGACATGGCAAGAGGCAGATAGGAGATATAAAGAAGGAATTTCATGGAAGCGTCAGACTCATAAGCAGCATGGTACGGCTTTAATTGAGACAAATAGTGCTATGTTCAGCGATGGTACATGGAAACAGCAGCTAACCGCCCAGCTCAATGCTTATGGTGTGCCAATTGTGCAGAAATCTGCAGAACAGGTTTATCAAGAAATAGTGCAACGTGACAGGCACAAGGAACAAGTGGTGCTTGAGTTGATTATGTCATTCATTAACTTGCTCAAAGCTAATTGTAAAAAGCTAGAAGATGTTGCTAATCAGTCTCGACAATTTAATGATGGGCGCAACTTGTTCATTATGGAGAAAATGGTACAACCATTCTTTACTGCGTACCAATCGGAGCTCAATAAACGTGGAGAAATAGATTTCACCGATGCTATACTTAAAGCCACAGAATATTGCAATAATGGCAAATATGCTTTAAAGTATAAAAATATCATCGTTGATGAGTTCCAAGACATTTCGTTTGACAGATATCGGTTCTTGATGAGTCTGCGCAGTCAATCTCCGCTTGGTAAAATATTCGCAGTTGGCGATGATTGGCAATCTATCTATCGTTTCTCTGGCAGCGATATGGGATTGTTTGCTGATTTCTCCAAATACTTTGGTTTCACATCGATGTGCAGGATTGAATCAACCTACCGTTTTGCTCAGCCAGCGATTGACATCTCTTCGACTTTTATTCAAAAAAACGCTAGTCAAGTAAAGAAAAACGTCAAGTCCCCTAAGAAAGAAGCATTAACTACAATTAAATTTGAGGGATATGGTGAAGACAAGGATCTTGCAGAGTCGGTAGCTGCTAAGATTAAAGCGATTCCGCTTGACAAATCGGTATATATCCTTGCACGTTATGCCTTTGACTTTACAATTTTTAAAAATGCTGGTTTCAACTATAGAGAACATGACCGAAATATAGAAATAACTATTGGCAATCGCAAAATACGGTGTCTCACCGTGCATCAAGCTAAAGGACTAGAAGCCGATTACGTCTTCTTGCTTAAATGCGATTGCGATATTTACGGTTTCCCCTCTATGATTTCGGATGACCCAGTGTTGGAATACCTATTGAGCCAACAGGAAGAAAGTGTTGACTTTGCCGAGGAGCGCCGCGTATTCTACGTTGCAATAACTCGAGCAAAAACCAACACAACCATTTACTATCGCAGATCAAGGCCTTCAATATTCGTTGATGAAATTTCTAACGAACTCGAAGAAGACACACACAAGAGGTGTCCTAGTTGCGGCTTTGGCAATATGAAGATTTTAAAACAAGGTTGGGCGAAATCGGGTAAATATTACGTATCGCTAGGGTGTACCAATGCTGGTGGTGGCTGTACCTTCTTCCACACAGTATTCTACGATCAGCAACCACCACAACAAACAGTTGAGCGGTTGATACTTAATCCATTAAAAAAATGACACTATGCACACAATGATTATAAATAGCGCTGAAGTACTTAGAATTTTAAAAGCATTTCAGACTTTTGCTACTTATGAACGTAATAAACGTTTAAGTAACTCTCATTTTTCAATGCCTATATGGGAGGATAAGGTGAGTTTTAATGTTGTTGCCGATGAATTAATGGCTTGGCTCGTTTATGATACTGGAGATTATCAATTGTCATGTAGCATACATTGTGATTCAAAGGAAGATGTTAGGTTTTATCTTAACATCAATGATCTTCTATGTCTTTTAGAAAACGCAGAAGACAAGAGCATATTAATGAGAGAGTTCTACTCAGATTGTTCAGTCATTGATATTATGTCTGACTTGAGAGCAATGAAAGCCACATCAGGACATAATAATTTTGGTTATGATTTCATTTTACTAGAGAGCAAAAATTCTATTGGGAGATTGAATGCCTATTTTGTAAAAGATTCCTTTAGAATGATAAAAACCATAATTGGAGAAAAGGAAATTGGGCAGTATAGGCAATTCCAAGGCAACCTGTTGGCTTCAACCTTATATGAGTTTGATGGATTTACCTCATTATATGGCGAGATTCAACAAGAATTAAGTATTATTTGGTATAATATTGATGGCAATCGTTGTTCGGTAAAAGCAACAAATTCACATATGCTTAAGTTAAAGGATTATGAATTAAATGAAAACTATAATCCTGGAACTTTTGGTGTTATTGGCGAACTAGCCAAGCCTATAATTGAATTCATTAAGAATAAAAATGTTTACATTATTTATGGCGAGCATTTTTGCTGTCTTATAGTTGACGGAATTTTCCTGGAAATGCCATATGATAAGGTGAAGAAACTTCCGTCATTTGATAAAGCACTTGAAAAATTTGCTCCAAAGGAACAAGTAACCATTAAAAAGAGTTCTTTAGAGAAATTCATTGAATTTGTAGACTTAACAATGCCTTCCCAACACTTTGTTGATATTCATTTTGACGGCAAATATACTTATCTGCAATGTCTTAGTGAAGAACACTTGTCGGAGTATATTGGAGATGTTATTGAGAATGATGTCATTGTAGAGGACATTCGTCTTAGGTTATCAATACAATCTCTTAAAAGCATATTGAAGAATTGTAATAGTAAATTAATTAGGTTTTCAATAGACACGTCCAAAAATCAGTTATGCAACATAGCTGATCTATCTGAGCCATTTTCAAAAGCGAAAGCTCAATTGATAATTGGAGCAGTTTTCGATAATAATCTTTTAGAACTTGAGGCAAACGAAGGCTTAATGCGCATGGAAAGAGGTATTGAATCTTCACCTAAAGATGATAGTTCATTGGAAACATTTGTTCTTGGCCAAAAGTTTACAAGGCATAAAATTATTTATGATGGGGAAAATAAAGTCGTACCTGTAATAACTTCTAAAGGTATTGATGTAATATTGGCTCTGACTAATATTTCTGTTGAGGAGTATTATGCATTAAATGAAGCTCCACTGGTTCTTGCTGTCTTTGAAATAAACTCTGCGCCATTTATTATTCTTGATTTTGATAAGACTATGATTTATCAATTTGGATTGAATATAATGGGAATGAGTGAACCTGATAGAAAGATTTGGCTTGATAACTCTGACATAAATGTATTGAGATTATTCCATGTGGACGCAGATACAGGAGAATTGTTGTCGATGAGAATGCATCATATACAGATTATGGAACACATCAAAAACATTTGTAAATCACAGATTAAATATGATGCCGAGAAAATCAATAATTTCATTATTCAGACTGAAAATGTGATGACAGTCCAGGAAATGTATGAATATGCTCAGCAATCAGAGATTCTGAAAATTGATGCAACGCTCTAATTTTTTCATTCTTTGAGTATTATCATGACACCTGTATCTATTCGTCTTCTTAATCAGCAGCTTGTTGCGCCACAGTTTGATGACCCTGCTGAGGTGGTGGGGCACATGGGTGCTGTGCAGGCGCAGGAGTATCGCATGATGCGGTGGGCGGTGGAGATGCGGACTCGTAAGCCTTCGGCGAAGGCGTTTAAACAGGCATTCGACAGTGGGCGGATAATCCGTCTGCACTTGATGCGTGGCACCTGGCAATTGGTGTCGGCCGAGGACTATTGGATGATGATTGGTCTCTGTGCGCCTAAGGCTATAGCGGTCACGAAAGGATGGATGAGCAGTAATAAGATCACAATTCCTGATGAGGAACTGATGCGTATCAGAGACATTCTCGCTCAGACAGCTGCCGACAAAGGGTCTGCGACGAAAGATGATTTCGTGCATGCGTTGGCATTAAAAGGATTGCATATGGATAATCACCGCTTGTCGTACCACATACGTATGGCGGAGATGTCGGGCACTCTTTGTAGCGGTGACCTTCTGCCGATGAAAGCCACCTACGCTCTAATTGCTGATAAAGTGAAACCGACGGCAAAGATGGACCGAGACGAGGCATTGATAATATTCACTCGCAAGTACTTTCAGAGCCGCCAACCTGCCACGATAGAGGATTTTGTGTGGTGGTCTGGGTTGAATGTCAGCGACTGCCGCAGGGGCATAGCGCTCTTGGGCGACAGAATCCATCTGGAGAAATGGAAGGGCAGGAAGTTCTATCTGACCGATGACTGCCGCACTCGCGGATTCAGAAAGGGAAAATACCTTATGATTCCACCGTACGATGAATATCTTATCGGCTACAAGAGCCGCGAGATTGTGCTGCCACCCGAATACCGACATAAAGCCCACAATAACAGTGGTATTTTCCTGCCAGTCATCACCTACGATGGCCTTGTATGTGGAAATTGGGCACCGTTCAAAGAAGAATTACAGGTTGAATTCTTTATCGGAAACCACGATAACTGCATCCAAGAAGAGTCGTCGAGATACAAGAAGTTTCAGGAAAAGTGATTTCTATAATCAGATATTATTGTATATTTGCACTCGCAACAAAAAAATACATTAAAGGAACTTTTCTCAATTTTCTTTAGAAATCCCAACAGATTATTGTAGTCAGCTTAAACTGTATATTGTTGAGAAATATAATAAAGAGCTCGTTATGAAAATACCAGCATTATTCAAGGAGTATATTTGGCTTGTGAATACCATCCTGAAAGCAGATGGAATCACGTTTGCCGAAATTAATGATAAGTGGCTTGACACTGAAATGAGTGATGGTGTGGAACTTGCCCGCTCTACGTTTGCTCGCCATAAAGATGCAATCGAAGACATTTTCGGCATTTATATCGATTGTGACCGTCAGAATGGCTATAAGTATTATATCGGCAACGAGGAAGTTCTCAGCGAGGATAGCGTCCAAAACTGGATGCTGAACACTTTAAAAGTTAACAACATCATCAGCGAGAGTATGTCGTTGCAAGATAGAATACTTCTCCAGCCAGTTCCTGCTGAGGGTGACTACTTGACCAAGGTCATCGAAGCGATGAAGAGAAACGTTAAAATCACCATTGAATACAAGAAATATGGTGATGAGCAGCCTAAGAACTTGACTTTTGAGCCATACTGCATTAAATTGTTTAAGCAGCGTTGGTATGTATTGGGACACTTCCATCGTGATGCTACAGATGATAAGCCTGAGTCAGACTATTTTGGAGTTTTCTCGTTTGACCGCATCCTTAGCATGACATTGACAGAAGAAAAATTCCAGATGGATCCTGATTTTAACGCTCAAGCCTATTTTGAAGAATGCTATGGCGTTCTTGTGAATGATGCCACAGAAGTTGAAAGAATAGTAATCAGGGGTTATGGATATGAACGGTTTTACTTGCGAGATTTGCCGTTACACAAGAGTCAAAAAGAAATAGGTCAAGGAGAAAACTATACCGATTTTGAATTCTTTATGCGCCCAACAATAGACCTCAGCTATCACTTGCTTAGCAGTAGCGACCATATAAAGGTGTTAGAGCCTAAATGGTTAGCTGATGAAATCTATGATATGCATCTACAGGCATCGCTGTTATATGAGTTTGATGAGGAATAATCCAAACTTTTTCCAACTTGTCCCACAAAATGAGACAACATAGGCCTAATTTTGCAAACGAAATAAAACAATAAGACATGAAAATACTTTTCTCACCTGAATTTCACGGACACGTTTACCTAGGATTAAACAAGGGGCATACACATCTGATGGATGTCATGGTTTGCGATACCATGAGGCTAATAGGCATAATAGAACTGCATCTTGGTATCCATGTGGAGGAGCATCCTGGCCACAATCGTACAGTAAAGTACTTTAAAGCTATGTTGGAGTACATGAGATCGCATTCTAATAATGCTTTGGCCGAGTCATTTAAGATTTCCAACTTAGGCACCGCTGAACAAGCTTTAAGATGGCGAGACCACTTAATGCTTGACAAGTGGCAGCCCACTGAGGGTCTGAGTGGGAGGCTTGATGCATTAGCAGGAACAGAAGCACTCTTTGACTGCCCTGGATTGCCAGACCGATTAAAAGCTGTTCTTCAAATCGTCAACCAAGAGCAACATTGTTTTGAGGATTTGGAAATAGAGTTACCATGCGAAGTAAACCAGCTTCACCCATCTGTTGCAGAACTGTTGACGGCATTAGAAAGAAACGGAGCAAAACTCACACTTAGAAAACTATGTGATGTTTCAAATAGCAATCTCAGTACCGTTACACAATTGCTTCAATCAACCACAGATAGAGATGTAACTTTGAATAAGGGTGACAAGTCATTGCTTATATATAAATTTCCTGACGATAAAGCAGCAAACGAATACCTTGCATTCAAAGGTGATGAACTTGATGCCAATTTGTGGATTAACCTTGACAACAAATCTATGGATAACTGGCTGCGCTTGATGGGTAAGCCCACCATGGGAAGCAGTATGGATGTGTCTTCACCGCAAGTATTGCAACTCTTTGTGCTTGGCATTGACATGATGAAAGAGCCTCTTAACATTCAGAGTTTGATTAGCTGGCTCTATTCGCCTATGCAACCATTTGGGTCATTCTTTGGAAGTATTCTAGCTGACACTATTATTAATAAAGGTGGCTATAGGAACGAGTATTGCCTTAAGATAGTCAACGACTATATTTCAGGGAAATACACCTATCATGACCAAGACGAAGATTCGCAATTGTCAGAGCAAGAGATTGCTAAACGCAATGCGAGAGAAGAAAAGGAACGAAGGATATTGGTTGAGACCTATCTTCCATTATTTGAAACAAATGACGAGAATAGGCTGGAAACCATTAGACTAAAGAATTATCTTAACAGTCTCGCTGCCTGGACACGTACTCTTGTGCATGTGCTGAGCGAAAAACGAAACAACGAAGGTTGGTGCAGTCAATTGAACAGCTTGGCGCAGATGTGTGACACCTTTGTTTTGCTTATGGACACTTCTGATTCTGGTGAATATATAGATGTTAAACAGGTGGAGTCATGGATTAGCACTCTATATAAAGGAGAATCGTTCATGCAGTACAATGCCCAGCGTGACAGCCGCGAGTTGATTGATGCTCCAGCTAAAATGGCGGCTCACAGCAAAAGGACTGTATGGATGAACTTTGCAGGAGGAGATACCAGACACCTTGACTGCAGTTTCCTTTACCCGACTGAGTTGGAAAAGATAAAGGACAGCATCACACTCTGGGATGAAAACAAGGAAATTGGTTATCACCAAACAATGCAGATGTTGCCATTTCTGATGACTGAAGAACAGATGATTCTCGTGGTCACTGATTATACCAATGGCGAGCCTTCTCCTAAACACCCTATCATGGTTCGCTTGGAAAGTCAGGTAAAGAACCTGAAAGATTTCATCATAAAACCTAATCTGCTTGATGAGAAAACTGAGAGGGTTGAGACTGTCTCCAACAGAAATATTGAATCATTGATAAGATTTGATCATTCAAATCTGCTCCGATGGCCAGACCACATGAGTCCAACAACCATCAACACTTTGGTTGATTATCCGCTTGACTACATGATGGAACGTCTGCTGAACATCGTCAATACAGGTCCAGGCAGCATCAAGGATGTCAAGACCACAAAGGGGTTGGTGGCACATGCTGTCATTGAGAGCTTATTCGCTCCGAGAGAGGATAAACCATGTGGAGCTGACGAGATAGTACAACGCATCAATAAGGAATTTGACATTCAGGTTCAAAAGGCAATAGAAGCATGGGGAGCCATTCTATATCTTCCAGAAAATAAACTGGATGCACAACTCTTGAAAGAACAGCTGCATAAATGCTTGGATATTCTTCTGGAAATAATCCGTGAAAACCGTCTGACAGTGACTGGATGTGAGCAGTTCGTTAAGGCAGATATGGGACTTCTAAATAATGATAAGGGCCGTGATATGGTTGGCTATATTGACATGACGCTTGAGGACGAGAACCATCACCCTGTGGTGTTTGATTTCAAGTGGACTTCGTCCCGATCATACTATCGTGACATGTTGACAGCAAACAGATCTACTCAGCTGGAACTCTACCGCACAATGCTCTCTGAGGAGAAACATGATGCTGTGCAACGGACAGCATATTTCCTCATGCCTGAGGGTCATCTTTATAGCAAAGAGTTCTTTAAAGGGCCACATTGCACACAGATGGAATCAGAGAATAACGACAATATTGTGGAGCAACTTCGCAACTCTTTCTTCTATCGTAAAAAACAACTGGATGAAGGTTTTGTCGAAGTGGGAGAAGCTTTCCCTGTGTCAGCTCTTGACTACTACAATGACACTGAAGAAAAGAATCTATTCCCGTTGAGCAAAGATGAAACTGGCTCAGTTAAAACAAACATTTTCAGCAATTACAGACTTTTCAAAGGACTAAAGGAGAACGAATAATGAAAAACGTAACATATATTAATGCCAGTGCTGGAAGCGGCAAAACTTACACGCTAACTCACAAATTGGCTGAATTAATCAAAAACGGCATGGTTAAACCTGACCAGGTCATCATGACAACTTTCACTGTAAAGGCCGCCAATGAGATGAAAGAGGAGTCGAAAAAAGTGCTTTACGAGTATGGACTATTTGATGAGGCAACTCAACTGGACCAAGCAATGATTGGCACCATACACAGTGTCGCAAACTCACTTATAAAGAAGTATTGGTTCTTTATGGGACTTTCACCTGATATGGGTGTGATGGCTGAGGAAGACACTCAATTCTACATCTCGCAATCTCTGTCAGACCTGCCTACTCATGATGAATTGACGCAGCTTCATGATTTCTGTGAGAATATGGGAATTGAGTATGGTTATTTCTCTGAGAAGTCAGGACTGAATTATGACTTCTGGAAGGAAGACATAGAAAAAGTCATTGCCTATACAACCAACTATGAAATAGAAAACTACGAAAAGAGCATTCAGGAATCACTTGACTATATCCGTCAGTTTGTTCATCCTGGAGTTAAAATGAATTATAATGTAACAGAATTAATAGCTGTTCTTGATGAACATCAGGCATTTCTTGAAGGTCAAAGGGAGTCGAAAGCCAATAATGAGCGATTGAAGGAACTCCAACGTTTAAGGCGTGGTGTGTATAAACCAGGTGTGGTATGGTACAAAAAACTATGTAATCTGCTGAGTGGTCTTAGTAAATGTGGACCTTTTGCCGATAAAATGAGACGAGAACTTGCCAGTCTTTGGCATTCAAAACTTGTCTATTATGAGCAAGAAAAGTATATAAAACTATTGTTCCGCCTTGCAGAACGATGGAAGGAGCGTTTCATCACATTCAAGAAAGAGAGAAACCTCCTTGACTACAATGACATGGAGAAGTATCTACATGATATGCTTGTCAAAGAAGAGCTATCCAAGGAGATTTCCATGGATTTTCGTTTCCTTTTTGTTGACGAGTATCAAGACTGCTCTCCAATTCAGGTGAAAATATTTGACCGCTTATCGGAATTAGTGGAGCACAGCTATTGGGTGGGAGACTACAAACAGGCAATCTATGGTTTTCGTGGTAGCGACATCACTTTGACTAAAGCTGTTGTTGACAGAATTTCCACTGGTGTTAATGGTTGTGACACAGAAACTCTTGATACATCCTACCGCTCTTTGCCTGACATCGTGGATGTTTGCAATGAGACATTCAAGCTGACTTTCGCCAATTTGCTTGATGAAAGCAATATTGTACTTAAGAAAAATCGTGTTAATGATGAGCATATCAATTCGGTACGTTATTGGGATGTGAGAGACCCTGATGGACCAGGTGTGATAAGTCAAGTTGCCTATCTTATCCAGCGAGGTGTTAATCCCAATGATATAGCAGTCTTGTGTAGAACAAACAACTTTTTGAATGACATTGCTTGGGGACTAAATGATAAATTTGGCATTCCTGCCAATAAAGAGAGTGTTCCAATCTCTGAGATGAAAGCTACACCTCTTGTTCTTGCAATGCTCGATTTAATTGCAAGCGAGAAAGACTCGTTAGCAAAAGCAAAAATTGCATTGCTGACACAAGACGGCTTTGACACAAAGAGAATAATAGAGGAGAAATTGCTTTTTGATGCTAATGAACAGAGCAGGGAGATTGAATTTCTCAATGATGTTCCATTGGTAAAACGTCTACTGGAACTTCGCCCTATTTTGAGACAACAGTCGATTGCTGCCCTTGTTGAAACAATGATAGTTGAACTTGACCTTTATAATGTTGTGAAGAGAATAGATCAAGTTAATGAGAACACCTCTTGTTTGAACACTATTATTCTTTCAGCCCATACTTATGAGCAACACTGTCTTCAAATGAAACTTTCAGCAACAGTCAATGGCTTCAGGGATTATCTGGTGATGATGAATCCAATAAAAGTAGGTAACACTGATGGAGTGCAATTATACACATATCACGGCAGCAAAGGTCTCCAATGGAAATATGTTGTTCTAACTCAACTACATGAGAGGAAGAACGACCCCAAGAAATGCATCAAGCAGGAAGTATTTGGTGTCCACTTCAATTATACGGAACAACCATCTGCATCAAATCCTTACCCAGAGGTATATATACGTGTGATTCCGTTTATCTATGGATCAAGTAACACTAATGTGCCTGATGATATCCAACAACAAATTGAGAGTTCCAATTTGTTCATGAATGTCATGAGGGAGTCTCTAAATGAAAGCAACCGCCTGTTGTATGTTGGAATGACAAGACCACAGGATGTGTTGATTGTGGCTTTAGAGAAACCTAAGAGAGGTTGCCATTCATTACAATGGTTGGAAGATGTTGGACTTAACTGTGTTAAACCTGATGATAAACATGATATCTTGGGTGTTGGGCACAATTTCAAAAATGACTCTATCAATAAAGAAGGTGTTGACGCTATTGAATCATACCATTATATTACTGATGCTGAAAAGATGAAATATCGTCGCATCCCTTATCAGGGTTCTGTGTGTGAAGAAGCACCAAAGTATGTTTCCCCAAGTGCTATCCACAAGAAGGGTGCAGTTATAGATTCTCATTCTATCAGTGAACGCATCCTAGTTGGAGAATTAGTGGGAAAGACAATGGCAGATGTTGGTAACTGCATTCACCAGATCTTCTGTGGTATCGAACAACACATTGACGACGAATCATACTATGCCAATCTGATTGAATGTTATGAACTCAACTCTTTCATAACAGACCACAAGGCAATCAGAAATGCATGGAAAAAACTGGTCGAGTGGCTGACAACTCAAATTGGTCCAGCAACTAAGATTTATCATGAAAGACCATTCACATTGCTTAAAGATGGTCAAGTATATTCTGGTAGCATTGACCTTGTTTGGCAGACCAAGGACAGCAATGTGCTTATAGATTTCAAAACTTGCCCAATGGGAAAGAAATATATCCTTGATAGTAATTCGGAATCTTATGCAGGATGGTATGCAGGCCAACTTGATGCATATACTGATGCTCTTGAAGCAGCTGGAGAGAAAGTTATCAAGAGGTATATCTTTTATCCCGTGAGTGGTCTGTTGGCTGAGATCTGAAATTGACTGGCGCAAAGGACACTCAGGTCAGTTATTGACAGAAGAACTTGCAAAGAAACTAGAAAAATTGTGGAATAAATTAATGAAATAGGATTAATCATGAAAAAAATCATTAAACTACATTGGAATAACTATAAAAATAGTGATTCCGGAAAGGAAGTTATTGCAACTTTCGATAAGTTGACAGATCCCAATTCCTCATTGGAAGATTTGTATCTACTTGCTTGTAGATTCAATCCAAAGGTATTCAAGAATATAAGTGAAAAAGAAAAAAAACAAGAATTAAAGGTTTTAGCTTTTTTTGATGGAGAAATAAAATTCATTCGCACAGAATTTGACAAACTCAATTTAGAAGGCTATCCAGATTTCAAATTTATCACTTCTTTTTTAATTAATGGTAATAATAATGATGAAATAGATCTTGAAAAGATCCCTCAATCATCATTTAAAAAGATTTTGGGAGATAACCTTTTTCTATCATTAGTACTTTCTCGATATTTTCCTGAATACTATCTACCTAATCTATTTATAATGCAATTTATATATCTAAAGAAAATTTCAGAGAAGTATGACATTACTTTACCTAAAACTCCTAATCGTTCAGATTATAGAAGTCGTTGGTTATACTATGATGAAATGTGTACAGCACTTAATAATTTTGCTATTGAAAATGACATTCAATCACTAAGTGAATTTTGTGCATTTTTATTTGACTATGAAATGACTGTCATTAAAGAAGAAATGGAAGAAGAGCACAGCAAGCCTATTCCTGATGTGCCTGGACAGGCATGGATACTTGTAGGCAACTATGGTGAGGCTGAGAAAACAATGAATGAAGGATATTGGCAGTCAAGTCCTTTCACAAGCAAAGGTGATATTATGGTTTTCTATGAGAAATCACCTGTTAAGAAACTTAACTCAGTTTGGATAGCTCTTGAAGACGGTGTTGTTGAACCTTTTGGGCATTATTATTCATACTCTTACATAGGACACAAAATTGTTATCCCTGATGATATTGCAATCCCATTTGCGGATTTCAAGGAAAGTGAGTACTTTATGAATCGAGATAAGAAAGGTAATTTTGTTAGTAAAAATTTCCAAGATGTCAGCGGATGGGAAGTAACCTATAATGACTACGCAGAGATTAAGCGAATGCTTGAATCAAAAGGTTTTAATACAAATGTGCTACCCAAACTTTATGAACCCATGAAAGTCGGCAACGTTAAAATTGAAAGGGAGCAAGATGTTTCAGACCAATTGCTTATTCCACTTCTTGTGCAAATGGGATGGAAAAAGGATATTGATTTCAAAGCCGAAGTGGAATTTAATGCAGGTCGTGGAAAGACAGGGCACTCTTCAGATAAAAGACCCGATTTTCTTTTGCATATAGTAGAAACTAATGATGACATTGAGGCAAAGGTCGCAATTGAAGTAAAGCACTACATGAAGAATGAGAAGGAGATACATGAAAACTTTGTTCAAGGAAGGTCGTATGCTAAATGGGGGGCTGTTCAAGTTCTCGTCCTGTGTGACATGAAAAGAATTCGTGTTTATCAACGAAACAAAAAGAATAAGTTTGATGAAAACGATTATATTGAATTTAGCTGGAAAGACACAGAAATTCCTGACAAATACACTGAATTGAAAAAATTATTATCTTAAAAGTTAAAAAAACGAGGTTGTCCCATGATTTGAGACAACCTCGTTTTTACTTTGCAATGCGTAAAGTTAAAATTTTTTTTTGTGCCTACTGTGTGCAGAATGGGGGCAACAGGATTTGGTAGCAGGCATACCCGGATAAAAACTGGGTATGAGATAGGAGGTTCGAGTTCTACCCATTCTGCACACGTTTAAAATTCCAAGTTTATGAGAAAAAAACAGACTATTCATCAAGACAATTCTGAGATTAATCAGGCTGATATAATATTGCCAAAAGAGAACAACAAAAAACGTCATTTTGAATTTGCTTTAGGTCTAGGCTATTCTCTTAATGGTAGATGGTCTAATCTATTCAGGTTTCAAATCAAAAAATAATGTTTGCCATCGCTTAAAGGCAATTAAAATACGGACAATAAGTGGATAGGTGGATCCGTGATGCATGGTAAAGGCGGCATCTTAAGATGTGTAGAGGTTCGATTCCTCCGCCTATCCACTTTCTTTTAATACTCACAATGAGATTAGTAGCCACGTTATGCTAGGAATTTCGACATAAAGATCATTAAAGATATAATACAATGAGTAAATTAAAAAGACTTACCAGTTTATATGAAACTCTTGCAACTATGCGGCGCGAAAACCTGCAAACAACTTTTGATCTTGTAGAACTAATTCATAAAATCAACAAAGAAACTTATATAGAGAACCCCGAACCATTTATTAATACAACTGATAATATAGATTTACCTGTTAGCGTGCGATTAAAATGGGCTCTTATTTCTCTTGGCAGGGAAGTAAGACAATCGAATGAATTGAAACAAGAGAACGAGAAACTACGTACTGCATTAAGCAAGGCACGTAAACAAAATGAACGACTAAGAAACAAATACCTCACTAAGTGTCAAGTTGTTCAAGGCATTAAAGAAAAAGATGTTCGAAGAGAAGCAAAGCGGTTTAAAGAAACCATTGAAGCAATGAGAGGATATATAAACTCCTTGCACATTAGCATCAACTACCTCACTACTCAATTAGAAAAACATCAAACGCAAGATCAACAAATAATAAATCAATAATACTTTTGTCATGTAGGCTCTGTCCGTGAATTTGTTTGGATTCCACTTAATGGTCAAAACAAGCTGCAAATAATATGTCATTAACTTATAATATCGCATTAAATAATTATTCAAAATGAAATCTAATAGAATATCTCTATATGAACCGTTATTAGAGAAAAAATCTGAAGAAGAGCGCATTGAGTGGTACGAAAAGATTGTTGATGACCGATTAAAATCTCTCGGACTTAATAAGGAATTATTATCAAAGCAAGAGCAAGAAGAGTTACAAGAAGAATTTGAGGCAGTAAAACAAGGACGTGTTTTTCTGCATCCAGTCCTTGAACGACCAGAAGTGATATATCGAAATGTCATGCCAAACAAAGGAGATAATTGATAGTAAACAAAAGAATATACCCCTCAAGCGTTTATTTAGTTTTGATTCTCAATTAAAGAAAAAATGTTCATAAGCTTTTTTTAAAAAAAAGTAGCATCATTAAGATTTTTCATATACGATGGGCTGTGTTTTGGCACTATTTTGTTGTAAATTTGCACTCACAACATAAAAAGAATGGATATGAAGACTTTAAATGAAGTAGGAATATCTTCGTACTCACAGTTTAAACATGAGGCACGACTACACCAGTGGGCATACCGTGAACAGGTTCTCAAAGTAGGTTATAACAAGTACAAAAATGTACTTAGATATGAAGATGCAAAGAATGGGCTAATCTTCTTAGAGGGATATCGTGATGAAATATTAGAAAAACTGAAAAAAACTATTGAGCCCACCTCCACTCCTCCAAGTGGATTTATGCTCACGAACCTTTTGCGAAGTGAACACATCCCTTATAACATTTTCTTTCCTATGCACCATGACCTAGATGGTTGCAAAAGGCTGTTTTGTGATTTGCTTTCTACTGACGACATACTAGCAATCGACAAAATTAATATTGAATATCATCCAATTCCAATTGAATATTATCTAAACGATCATACTGCGTTTGATGTTTATGTTGCCTATAAGAACAGAGCAAATAAGCAATGTGGCATTGGTATAGAGGTTAAATATACTGAGAACTCATATCCTCTCAAGCCTGAATCTCACGAGTATTCTCAGGTTAAGGATGAGAATGGTAGCACATGTCTTAAAGGGAGATATGCTTTAATCACAAAAGAATGTGGTTACTATAAAGAAGACGTTACACACGATATGCTTGTTTCCAACAAGTTCCGTCAGATTTGGAGGAATCATATTCTTGGCGCTTCAATGGTCTTGAAAGGTAAGATCAAAAAGTTCACTAGTGTCACACTTTTTCCATCACATAATGTGCATTTCAGTCAAGACGCAATACCCAAATATCAAAAGTTCCTTACTAAAGAACATTACAACGAATTTGTTCCAGTTACCTATGAAACTCTATTCAAAATGATGGACAAGTACCTTTTTGTTCCCCATAAGAAAGAATGGATAAAATACCTTAACGAAAGATATTTGTTCTAAATAGTCAATAATTAAAATCACAAAAGAAAATATCCAATATGGCTTATCCAAGCAAAGGTGATATGATAGATCTGGTAAATGGTCTGTGCTTGATTCAAGATAGAATTCAAGCGGAACGTGCGTTTGACTTTATGAAAGATCCAAAACTCTCGAACGTGGAGGCATTAAAGGTTCCGATGTTCTATGTGTGGAGCAGACTTTATGGTCATACCCACACTCTATCGTGGAACAAGTGCCTATTGGCTGGCGAGCTTTAAAACCTCGCCACCTGAGTATCTCTCCGAGTGCATGCGCCTACTACGTGAGGGAGACATCAAGCACATCTACTTCGTGGCTGAAACGAAACGCTACGACAAGGATGGCAAAAAGACTGCCGTCGAGCAGAAAGTGTGAAGACAGAATGTGCAAGTCTGCATTTTGACACAATCTCAGATAGCCACGTCACATACGATGTAGAAAAGAACTACGATGAGTTACAAAGCCATAGGAACATAGTCCTATAATCACGGGTGAAACTGCGATATATTGCAAGTTCCCATCCGAGTATTCATTCTTGTGAAATCTCTAATGGACACGTAGAGATAATAAATTTAGCAATCGTCATGTGTGGTCTTATTATCTTATCAAAAGCATTTTGAGCAAATGGTGCAATCCAATTCTCGCTCCCCTCGGGTGGAGCCATTCCCATTTCCATATAATCCATGTAATCAGAAGCCATCAGATAATGTGAATTGAGGTGAAATATAAATGATAGATGTATAAGGAAAAGTTGCTTTAACACTACCTCACAATTTTTCAAATGACGTTCCCTGTCCTCTATATAAACCGTATTGCAATTCAACAATAATAGTTTAAAACGATTAGAATGTACACTGTCATCCAACAACTCTCTGTTTTTCTTCAAATAGGTATTCCACCCAAACAATGGATATAAGTCTTTTGTTCTTTGAGATTCTTTTAGACATTTTAATATCTTATCCGTCTTTGGAATACGATGCTTTCCTTGGATCCATTCATTAACTTCTTGAACAAAAAAGTTATCAATACTGACTTTGTCTTTTAATACAACGTCCATGTATATTTCAAGAAGGATATCGTCAAATAGTTTACGTATCAGTGTATATGCATCATTAATCCTACCATTTTCTAACAGGACTGTAATGGAATCAATGGTTCCCTCAATTGCAGAATAGACATATGAAGCATAGTTGGTTATTCCATGAGTGCCTGTTGCTACAAAACTAAAACAACTCATCGAAATTGAGTCATAGAACTCCTTCATATACTTCAAGTCATCAAATACCTCATGTTTAAGGTAGGCTTCTGGCATCTTATGTTCAATGCTCATTATCTTAATATTTATCAAAGAGTGAAACTTCATCAATATCGATGACTGGCGTATAACAATCCCTCAACCAGTTTGTGCAAATCTCATATTGAGGGAATGTGTCCTTATATTCATCTGCTACCCATTCATTATTCCATAGTACCACATCTGGGACATTGGCAACAATCTTACAGATGGATTCCGTATAGTCAATCGGCTTAGTCCATTGATATGTTATTCTTTGCATCCAAATCTGAAGTTCCCCAATATTTGGTATCATTTGGAATTTTCTATAAATGTCATTAACAATTTCTTCTCTTTCAGATGTGGTAGAAAGCTTATTTATCAACACACTACACAACTGTAGCACTATTGGATAGCACTTTGGACTCCCCAGTGCAATTTCGGTTAGAATGGCTATGAGTATTTTTGGTTCATTAACCATTTTCTTTCGTCCGTTCAATCTTTTAGAGAAGTTAGTGAGTAACTTTCTTAATGTTCCGCTATTCGGAAACTCTTTTGCAAACTGATGTATGTAAATCAGTTCTTGCTGAAGCGAAGATGCGGTAGTATAAATTCGCTTGCCAGCCTTACGATAAAGTGGATACCTTTTCATGTATGCAAGTTTGTCAGGTTTCAGCGCATTTTCAATCACATCTTCTGTTAGAAAAGTTTTCTTAGCATTAAGTTGGAAATTCAAGTTCGCTAGTATATCCTGTAGGACAAATGCAATCTTCTCCAACTCATCTTTTTTATTGCAGAATATACGATAATCATCTCGATAACGCAATATCTTGTAATCAGTGATGCCATGATTTGCTAAAGCTTCACTTACCAGAGAATCCGCATACCCCAGAACCATCTCTGCGATGAAGTCAAAAAGAGCACTGCCTTGCGGAATTCCATTAGTCTGGCCATATTGCATACCTTGCATATAACTATCAATAATATTACCAAGCAGACCTGGTTTCCCCTTTTTCTGTTTTGCTGTGTCTTTGCTCATCAATGCCCATGCTATTGTATGAGTATAAATGGAACCATAGCAGTTGATAATATCCGTAACAAACATGTATCTGTATTTCAGACTCAAAGTAATTGTTTTTTGCTCTACGTTTTCCCACCAATCAGTTATGCTTGCAGCCTTGTGCGATTTATCCATATCTCCCTTAACTTTTGGTATACTAATTACATCTATATTGGGGCAGACAAAGGTTGAGAATACTCGTTTTATCTCATTCCAGTTGCCTTTGGTTGTAATCTGTCTAACTAGTAAATAATAGAGGTACGGATTGGCAACATCAATAGGACGGTACGTAAACTGTGCATCCTTTTTAATTAAAAGCCTATGGTTAACACCTTCATACTCTGATGGCTTCTTTTCCTTGTATTTAAGAATTTCCTCGAAAGTTTTCTTACCGACTTTTCCCTCCACATAAGTAAGCACCTTAGAGAAATCTATGTATTTAGGCAAATCAAGACTACAGTAATTGGATGACTCCATAAAATACCTATAAGCCTTAACCTCAGATAGTTCGAGTATTGATTTCATGTTCTACAACTTTCTTTAATATACCTTCCTGCATATTATTTTTCTAACTCCTTCAGTTCTCTCATTAACCTTCCAAGCTCAGTGTATGTATAATCTCTATCACTCTTTTGTTTCTCTTCCAAAGAGTGATTGGCATTGGCTGTAGCTGTGTCGAGACTGCCTCCATTTCGTTCGAAATAAGAGTGCAATCCCTTGCTATTCTTGAAGAACTCTATCGTTTTCCGGTATTCTACATCCTGATTCAAATCTTTTAGCAACGATTCCTGGTCATCGTATGGCCGAGATGTGTATCGGAAATAATAAAGGAAAAACAGTTCAGTGCAGCGGTGGGTCTCAAAGAACTCGACCTCGCAGTAGATACCTTTCTTGGGTTTGTCGATAGGCTTGGCATACTTCGCCTTTAGCTTCTGGTATTGCGAACGCTCTGGTTCCTTGTCCTTCGTGTCCATATCAATGATGCAGAAGATATGGTTGTAGCCCAGTGCAATGCCCTCTTCTATCTTCGCTTCAAGTTCCTTGAGATTGGTGTGCTTTGGAGAGTCCGGTTTGATGGTAATTCGTTTGAACACATCGCACAATGATTTGAAGTAAAAGAACTCGGTAGGTCCTTCACCCAAGATAAGTGCTGTTTGACGTAGTTTTCCCATATCAATCCTCCAGATTTATAAAGATACTACCCAGTTCTGGCTTTGCTCCTAATCGGCCAATGCGATAAGAGTTGTAAAGCGACAGGTTCTTGTGCAATCCAAATGAATCGCCTCGAGAATACTCGGAAGATGCTGTTTCTTTGTTTTTCTCTACAAACCACACCACGCCTCTGTTCTCATTGATTAAATCCTGAGAAAGGAGCGTCGTCTCCTGACTTGTTATAATCAACTGCGATTTATCCGAGTTGAAAATGAAAACATTAAGATAGAAATACAACAAGTCATTGTGCAGATCCTCGCCTAATTCATCAAGATAGTACACATGAGATTCTGTGATCAAATCGTACAAAGCATCGAGGATGCGAATGTATTTTAGTGTTCCATTTGACTGCCATTTAAGGGGGATCTCAAAATTGCCATCCTTTGAGTGATTAACAAAAGCTATAGATTCAGTTGTGGGCTTAAGTAGTTCTTCTTTTATCTTTTCAGGAAAGTCTTGATTCAATATGCGTTCACGAATATCTTCAGGAATAATACGGTCTTCTATAATGGGTCTAAATTCCAAAATATTCAAATCCGCCTTTTGTAGCATAGTGTTATAAAACTTACGCTTCTTGGGGTCGTTATATGCGTTCTTTAGGATTTCAACGACGCCCTTGTTCCCATCACCATCCACATCATGGTAATTGTCCATAATCCACTTGTGAAGAATATTGAACGGGGCAATGTCTTCTTTGAGGGCTGCCTTGCTGCAAACAGACAGGACGCTATGGTTGTTCAAGGTATTCTCACGAATGCTTTCTTGGGTCTTGGCATGTAGTTTAAGACTTGGGCCAAATTTGATATCTGCCTGTACGTTTTCGCCAACAAATGTACGTTCATAGAATATCAACTTTGACTTGTTTGGATAATAATTTAAGACTTCATGAAGAATATATTGCTCGTTAAACATCACATCATAATCATATCTGATGCCATTAGCATAGAATGAAACATGCATCTCCGTAGGTTCATCCTTCGTAAGAGCAAATGGAATATAACCATTGATTTTTTGAATTGCATCTGATTTGGAATACACTAATATGCTAAATACTTTATTTAAGGCGATAAGCATGTTTGATTTTCCAGAGGCATTTGGACCATACAAGATGCCTAACTTGTATAAGAACACTCCTTCGGAAATTTCTGTTGCGAGTTCCGATGAAGCTCCTTTAGCAATGAAATTTAATTCTTGCTTGTCGCGAATGGAGAGGTAATTCTTTACCCAAAAATCTCTTATCATAGATGCTATTATTAGTATGTTATTGTATTTTCGCTACAAAATTACGTATTATTTTCTTTGGTGTCAAATTAATTTTCTCTAAATTCGTAGTATTTCTACGATTTGGTATGTTTTTGTGATAATTTAACAATTTAGGTGGCATAATAGCATCGATTTTCATCGTGTTGTGGGTATAATAGCCACTAAGTTTCTGATCATTCGCATATTTCGGTTTTATCCAGAACACGCTAAATATTTCGCAAAATTCTTTTTGCTCATTTTTTCAAAAAAAGTTCGTCACTTTTGTTTGAAAAGTGGGGGGTGATGTGTTATATAGATGTAAAGTTAGTAATTTTGTCGACAAATTACGTAATTTGTAAATGACTATTGACGCATTTGAACTGATAGCTCCACGGCTGAGGTCTGCCGCCTTGAACAAGGCTGCGGCGATGGGCCTCAACTATGACGAGTCGCAAGACATCGCCCAGGAGACGCTGTTGCGGTTATGGCAGATGCGTGACGATAAACGGCTCTACAATCCAGAGGGTTTTGCAGCTGTGATTGCTCACCGATTATCGCTGAACCACTTGCGACGCAAACCACCGCTCCCTTTAGAGAGCAGAGAGAGAGCAAGCCAGACAATTTCGCCGTTGGATGAAATCATACAGCAGGAGGACGTGAAATGGCTCGAACAGAAAATCAATGAGCTACCATCCACCCTGCACGCAGTGTTGAAAATGCGCCAAGATGAGAAATACTCCAACAAGCAGATAGCAACTCTGCTCGGAATAAAGGAAGACAGTGTGAGCACATTGCTCGCAAGAGCACGAAGACAACTCATGGAACAAATCAAGAAACAACGCAGAGAACGACAATGAAACCATATTCACGACATCAGATAGAGGCTTTGCTCGACAAATTCATGGCGGGCAAGACCACCATTGAGGAGGAGTCGTTGCTGAGCCAATATTTCAGTACGGCTCACGACGTGCCAGCCGAATGGGAAGATTATCAGGCTTTATTCGGCTATATCGACCGTGGACTGGAAGGAGACTTGCTTCCCAAACCGTCCTCACAATCACATCGCAGATGGGTTTGGTGGGTTCCTGCTGCTGCAGCGGCAATCGTGGCACTAGTTTTAGGTTTCAAGGTTTTAAACAAGCCCGAAACCACCCATCCTATTTCACCACCGATAATCGCTCAAAAGGCAGAACCAAAAGAAGTGACGATTGACCATAAAACCGACACTCATCATGAGGTAGTGACAGAATCATCCGATAACAACACTCGCGCACATAATAAAGCAGAAAGCGTCGCAATCAAGCAACAGCTCGTCGCAATCAAGCAACAGCCAAGAAAACAAAAGCATTCTATGGACGTCTCTCATCATGAGACACAGACCAATCTTATTGCACAGAACGAACTGCATTTGCAAGACAACGAACGTTTGCAACGCGAACTTGAAGAACTGAACCAGCAAGCCATCATCATCGACATGGAAGCCATGGGCTACCAAGCCGTGAAGGACGAGAACGGCTCAATAATTTATGTGGATATGCAGCAAGAGATAGATAATCAATTCAACAACCAATCAACTAACATACCAGGATTATGAAAACAAAGTATATTATCATTGCACTGGCGTTGTTCATCGCACCTGCGGTGACGGCACAAGATTATTTCGCAAAGTTAAGATATTACTTTGGAGATAATTCGCCTATCGTCCAAAAGCAGAACACGCTGAAGATTCATAACACCTTCACCAATCCCGAAACTGGAGAGAAAGAGGGTGAACTTACAATCTATAAGTTCGCATTGCCTGAAGCCGACGTCAGTTACACCGACAGCGTGAAAGTGCTGTATGAAGCAATCAGCCAAGCGATGGATAACGGCAAGTTTACCAACCGCATTATTTACACGCTTTGGAGCATCACCGGCAATAAAGACCGTCTTTATACCGGGTATCGCATATACCACAACAAAAGTGAGTTCACACTTGTGGGAACAGAAGCCGACAACTGCTACACAGTAGGACTGATCAACGAGGATGACACAAAGTTCAGAACCACTTACACCATAGAATGGAGCGAAGTGCAGGATGGCGGAGTCACAGGCAGGCTAATCACCACATACGCACCCATAAAACCACAAATAGAATCTCCCACAGTTGTCCCACCTTCAGAGCCAAAGAACGATAACAAAATGTGGATGAGAAAACTGTTCTTTTATCTTGACAAGCTCAAAGATGGCGAATCTCTGTATCTATCCGGGCTTTACTCATTGGCGAAAGAGTGTGATATGCTCGACCATGACGACCTAAGAGATACTTGAAGCAAGACTGAGTAAATAAAAGTCCCTACCATACATTTTAATAACATCGTTTATGTGACCGAAATCATGTAAACAGCCATAACTATGTCTATTTATCAATAAATTCACCAACATGAAAACAAGACTTTATTTATTTGCAATCAGTATTTTAGCTTGTCTTTCGGCTGCAAGTCAAGTGAATGACGACAGTACAAATGTCGTAACCGCCGATAGTATAAGTGTGCTGCTTCAAGAGGTCTCAGTCATCGCTCCTAAAGCGGTTATCCACAGAGACGGATTAAACTATTCAATCAGCAATCTGTCGGGCACTCATATCGGAGAGGCTGGTACTCTTTATGACATGCTCGGATGGACTCCTGGCATTGTGACCTACGACATCAACAACATCAAAGCTGGTGGATCGATGAGTGTTGGAGCAATTTATATCAATAGAGGTGATCCGTGACCTTGGGGTAAGGTATTCAGCAGAATCGGGAGTCGTAATCAAGATAACACTCAAAAAGCAGCTCAAAGACTACATTGGTGTATCTGTGACCAACAATCTTGAAATACGCCGTCGTGTGTCAGATGACGGTTGGGTCAATCTCAGTGGCAAGTACGGCAAGTTCTCGTTCTCAGGTTCGCTGGTAGGCCAATATACAAACCATAAAATATTTGACAATGGCGGAACGACAATATTCAACACTGATGGTGAACCAGCCTACAGCTATGTGTTTGATTCTGAATACACCTCAATCAAGACTGGCCCGTTATGGAATGTCGGACTGAACTATCTGGCGAAACCAACACTTAATTTCATACTCCAATACTCAGGCAACTCTACCAACGTGGATTTCAAGGAGCATAAAATTCATCAACTATCAATGAATGACGTTGAAGCAACCCTTGACGAAAACACGGTTATCCCACATCGCAAATCATCAGGGCACAATTTAACCTCAGGTATGACATACTTCTCTCCATCTGGTCATTTCTTCAATCTAACTCTCAGTTATACCCATCAGAACAAAGGTGAGACACAATTGATTGACATCCTTAACACTACTGACAACATTCTCACCACAAAGAATATCGCCAGCAACTCGAAGTATGACTTGCTAGACGCGGAAACAAACTGGCGCTTCTCGCATAAAGGCAATGACTGGGGATTAGGATATAATCTTAGTATCATTAAAAACTCTTATGACTTCATCAATGACGGTATCGGGCAACCAACCATCAGAAAGGATTACACTAACATCCTTTACGGCTCATGGGGTCGCAAAATAAACAAGCTGAGACTTGACTTGGGGGCGAGACTGATGCACAACATCACAAAGTTGACACAATCATCAACAGCCAGCGACAAGCACACATTGGTTTTACGTCCATATATCAGCTTGAAATACAATATAGCGGACAATTACTCCATTGGCACATATTACACAATGTTTGTCGGTTATCCCACAATATCGCAACTCAATCCGGCTGTGGTATATAGCGACACTTTGCATTACGATAAAGGAAATGAAAATCTTGAAAACGTCTATACTCACAAACTGGCATTCTTCGCCAATATCAAAGATGTCTCGCTTGGCGTTGACCTCAAAAGAATCAACAAAATGATAGTCACTGG
>CADACD010000023.1 GCA_902786365.1 uncultured Lachnospiraceae bacterium
TCAAGAATCCGTTAAAGGAACTTTCGTAAGATAATGTTAAGCAGATGTAAAGGGAATGGGAAAAAACAGATAGCTTGATAAATAAAGGATTCCCAACTGTCCCAATAAGAAGATAATATTGAGAAGAGTAAAGGTCAAAAGATACTTTTTGCGATTGGCATTTTCTATATTGGTATATGCTTTGTAGGAGATAATGCTTGCCATCGAAGCAATCAGAGTTCCCAAACCTCCGAGGTTAACGCCAATGATTAAATCACAATACTGGTTTGTGAATTTGGATAATAAAAGAGCAGTTGGCACATTACTGATGATCTGGCTGATGCCTAATGCAGTGAAAACTTCTCTATGATAGAGCATTTTTTCAATCAATGTGCTGACGTCTTCCATTCTTCCAATATTTCCCACAAAGATAAAAAAACCAGTAAAAGTCATTAACAATGCATAATCACCTTTTAATAGCAACTTTTTGTCTATAATAAGAACGCTGACCAAGACAATTATTAAAAAAGTTTTGTCATCTAAAACCCTGATTACTACAAGAATGGCGGTCAGAAATAAGAAGCCGAATATCAGAATTTGTCCCCCATTTACCGCTACTTTTGGCTTAGATTCTCTGCTGATTTTCATTTTCTGCTTCGAATTAGGAATCCAAAGGATGGAAAGGCATAGCATGACAAATGATGCTAAAGTGAAAGGAAGGGTGATTTTGAAAAAGGCTGTGAGTGATAACCCTGCAATTCCATATAAGTAGAGGTTTTGAGGGTTTCCAATAGGAGTCAGCATACTTCCTAAGTTGGCACCAATGGTCTGCAGAACGATTACCGGTATCAATAAATCTTTTCTCTGGCATTTTTCCAAAACCATGATAGAGAATGGAACAAATACAATCAATGCAACATCATTGGTAATAAGCATGGCACTAAAGAATGGAAGAAGGATGAGGGTAAGGCATAACTGCCACCCATAGGTAACCTTTTTTAGAAGTCTTTCAGCAATCATATCAAAGAGAGAGTTTTTTTTGAGCCCCTGGATAATCACCATCAGCCCCCAAAGAATTCCGAGTGTTCTAAAATCAATGTCCTGCAGGGACATTTTTTTTGGATTGACAAAAAATATTGAAAGAATTGCTAAGAACCATGCCGTTGCCAGAATGGGATCAAGGGATATTTTTTTGATTTTTAATAATAAGTTATTTTGATTTGTTTTTTTCATTGCCTTTTCTATCCTTTTTTAGTTGATATGTGCCGGTTTCGTATGTACAATATGTTTTTCATTATACTATAGAATGATTTTTGATACAATAGAGTTTCGGTTGCTTTTTTAGCTGAAACGGAGGTGCTGAAACAGAGGTACTGAAACGGGGGTATGAAATGTAATGAATCAAAGATTCATTACAAATAGTGCAGGTGGAGGATACCTGTGAATAGTAAAGCATTAACGAATAAAATTAACAACCAATTAAAAAAGGGATGATTTGCTACATTTTATATGATATAATATTTTATATTGTTTAGACTGGTAAAAGAAAGTGGTTGAAGGTAAGCTATGAATCAGTATATGAAAATTGCAATTGAAGAAGCGAGAGAAGGAATCTATGCAGGGCATGGAGGTCCGTTTGGATGTGTCATTGTAAAAGATGGTATTGTCATTGGTCAGGGGCATAATGAAGTCATCAAAAGGAAAGATCCGACCTGTCATGGTGAAATGATGGCGATACATAGTGCCTGCCATACATTAGAAACATTTGATTTGACGGGTTGTGAATTATATACAACAGCACAACCGTGTCCAATGTGTCTGGGAGCAATATTATGGGCGAATATCAGGAAAGTTTATTATGGCTGCAACATTTCCGATACAAATGAAATAGGATTCAGAGATAAGGAGTTTTTCTCACATTCATGGAATATATCTGAAGAATTAGACCGTCCGGAATGTTTAGAGGTTTTTCAGGAATATCAGGAGCTCAAAGATAAAAAGAGTTATTGAAGAAGAAACAGGAAGAACAGAGAATATTGATACATGAAATTACGGAAGCATTTGCAAAGACAATTGATATGAAAGATAAGTACATAAACGGTCACTCTTTCAGAGTGGCACAGTATACTGCGATGTTAGCGAGAGAACTCGGATATGATGAGGAGACAGTGGAAAAGTATCAAAATATTGCACTTCTTCATGATATTGGAAAGATTGGAATACCATCGAAGGTGTTAAATAAGCCGGGTAAATTGACGGATGAGGAATATAGTATCATCAAGTCACATACATCACTTGGTTATAATGTCCTTAAAGACATCAGTATTATGCCGGAGCTCGCTATAGGAGCTTAGATACTTTTGATGCCATGTACTCGAATCGACCTTACAGAGCATGTATGAATTTCGAGGAAGCAGTTTCTGTTATACAAGAAGTTTCAGGAACGCAGCTGGCAAGTGATGTGGTAGATGCATTCTTAAGACTGGTGAAAAGTGGAGAGATTCATGCATCGGATGACACATAAATTTAGTAAACGAAAGAGAGGCATTTTTATGAGAAGAAGAATGATGGCAGTACTGTTGAGTATGACACTGGTGTTTGGAGCCACAGGTTGTGGCAGCCGGACTACAAAAGTCAGTTTAGGAAAGGATAGCGAGATTACGGAGGAAAAGAACACAAAGAAGGAAGAAAAAACGGATAAAGAAACAGAGAAAGAAGAGAAGGAGAAAAAAGAGACTGGAAAAAGTGAGTCAGAAGAAAAAGAAACTAAAGATGAACAGTTAGGAAAAGATACGCAGATTGATGAGAATCACTTGATTGCGAGAGTAAATTATTACGATAGTGACGGTTTGCTTTTGTACTATGAGACATTTACTTATTTTGATGATGGACTTATGTGCAGCAGTACAATGCATTCTATCAATTATTATTCAGATAATTTATCCTATCCGGACAATGAATATTCCATGATCTATCAATATGATGAAAATGGAGAAATGACATTATGTATGCTGGATGCCCTATCAGGTTCGGGGATGTATGATGCCGATACAGGAAAAGTAGTCATGGGATATGAGTACGATGATGAGGGTAATTCCACAGAGATATTTATCTATCCCTACGAGGAGACAATCGAAGAGGAAAGGTTTGGAGTGGATCCTTCGAAAACAGAGATTCTCACTGGAGGAGCGAGAGTTTTTAATACTACACAATGTAAAGAATGGGCAGGAACGTATTTAGATATGATGGGTAAGGTGGAAGCGGCAGATGAGGTGACAGATATGACAGTGTGCCGATTGATGTATATCAATGATGATGACATACCGGAACTGTGGATTGACTACGGCTACGGATATGCAGGTGCAGAGGTATGTACTGTGAATGGTGATGAGGTGGACGAAGTGTGGTTTAACCATGGTTATGCATACTATGTGGAGAGAGAAAATAGTATCTATATCTGCCAGGGGCATATGGGGGACTATGCTGATGATATCTATGAGATTAATAATGGTAAATACTGTCATGTGGCGGGAGGAACTTATGTAGAGTCAGAAGAACGGAATTGGGATGAGGCACCTGTTTTGATATATCATTGGAATGATAAGGAAGTGACAGAGCAGGAATATGAAGAGAGTCTGAAGAAAGCCTTTGATGACAGTCGGGAGTTTGATTCTGATGAAGACGTTTTAACCTTTGAGCAATGTTTGAATTTGATGGAATATCTGGAAAGCAGATAGTATTCAACAACACAAAAAAATACGGATTCTTGTAAGATTCCCTTTGATATGATACAATTATAAAGGTTATAACACATCTCTTATCATGCATCGAAGCTATATGGTGCTGTTTTGACAAGAGCAATATACATATAATATAAATAGTAGGAGGAACAACAATGGCTTGGTACGACGAGGCAATATTTTATCACATTTATCCATTAGGACTCACCGGTGCGCCTGCACAGAATGACTACGGTGAGCCGGTTCAAAGATTAAATACATTAATCCCATGGATTGACCATATTAAGGAGATTGGATGTAATGCATTATATATCGGACCGCTTTTTGAATCAGTGGGACATGGATATGAGACAACAGACTACAAAAAACTGGATTCAAGATTAGGAACGAATGAGGATTTAGTTAATTTTGTAAAAAAATGTCATGAAAAAGGTATAAAAGTTGTATTTGACGGTGTGTTTAATCATACAGGCCGCGACTTTTTTGCATTTCAGGATATTAAAAAATATAGAGAAAATTCAAGATATACCGGTTGGTATCTGAATATCAATTTCTATGGAAATAATGAATATAATGATGGATTTTCTTATGAGAACTGGGGCGGGTATAATCTTTTAGCGAAACTGAACCAGAGAAATCCGGAAGTGAAGGATTACATTTGTGATATTATCCGTTTCTGGGTCAGTGAGTTTGACATTGATGGAATAAGACTTGATGCGGCAGATGTACTTGACTTTGATTATATGAAAGCAATGAGAAGTGTTGCGAATGAGGTAAAACCTGATTTCTGGCTGATGGGAGAGGTAATTCATGGAGATTACACAAGATGGGTTAATAGCGGTACACTTCATGCTGTGACAAATTATACACTGCATAAGGCATTTTATTCAGGACATAATGACCATAATTATTTCGAAATTGCTCACACAGTAAAAAGGCTTTATGATATGGCGGGCGGCAATATTCTGGGGCTTAGATTATATAACTTTGTGGATAATCATGATGTGGAGAGAATATATACAAAGCTCTCGAATAAGGCACATATGATACCGGTTCATATCCTGCTCTATACACTTCCGGGCGTTCCGTCTATCTACTATGGTTCTGAATTTGGAATCGAGGGAAGAAAAGAGAGAGGTTCTGATGCGTCACTAAGGCCGGCACTGAATCTTGAAGATTATAAAGATGCAGTACAAAATAATGTTATCACAAAAGTAATCGCATCACTTGGAAAAGTAAGACAGGATGTTAAGGCATTATCTTATGGCGGATACAGAGAGTTATCGTTAACCACAAAACAGTATGCATTTTCAAGAAAACTTGATAATGAAAATGTTATCATAGCAGTCAATAATGATGATAATGAAGCATGGTTTTCTCTGCCGGCAGAAGGTGTAAATGAATATCTTGGTGTACTTTCGGGTGAGAGAGTTAAAGCAGAAAACGGAACAATAAATGTGTGCATAAAAGCAAACTATGGCGACATATTCCTGCCATTAAACAGTGAGACGAAAGAATATGAACCTGTCCAATATGAAGAAGTAGAAAAAGAAATTAAAAAAGAAGAACAAAAGGTTAAAAAAGAAGAAGTAAAATTGCCGGATCATGTAAGACCCGGCGTGTCATATGAAGAGATGACAGTGGAAGAATTACAGTTGACAATTCTTGATAAGATGAGTAAAAATGGTCCGGTAACAGATCAAATGAAGAGAACCGTCCTGGACAATGTTTATCATGATTCACTTGTCAACTGGGTGAAGAGTTTCAGATAGTAACGTTTCCGGTATGGGACAGAGTGAAACCAAAATATCCAAACAAGGAGGTAGCTGTATGAAGGTATTTACTACGGATAAGATCCGTAATGTTGTCCTTTTGGGACATGGAGGCTGTGGCAAGACTTCACTTGCAGAGGCGATGGCATATCTTGCAGGTGTAACAAAACGTATGGGAAGTGTAGATAGCGGGAATACGTTAAGCGACTGTGACAAAGAAGAAATCAAGATGAAAATTTCACTGAAAACTTCAGTGATTCCGATTCCATGGGGAGAATACAAGATTAATCTTTTGGATACTCCCGGTTATTTTGATTTTGTGGGGGAAACACAGGAGGCTGTATCAGCAGCAGATGCTGCGATTATCGTCATTTCCGGAAAGAGAGGAATTGAAGCCGGAACAAAACGTGCATGGGAGCTTTGTGAGAAAAGAAAACTCCCAAGAATGATTTTCGTGACAGAGATGGATGATGACAAGGCAAGTTTTAGAGAGGTAGTGCAGGCTTTACAGGAAATGTATGGAAAAAGAATTGCACCATTTCATCTTCCAATCCGTGAAAATGAACAATTTGTAGGATATGTCAATGTGATTCAGCAGAAGGCAAAAAGATGGAATGAAAAAGGGACAGTGGACAAATTTGATGTACCTGACTATTCTTTGAATAATCTTTTTATCTGCCGTGATGCATTATTAGAGGCGATTGCAGAAACGAGTGAAGAGTTCATGGAGCGTTTCTTTAACGGAGATGAATTTTCAGAGGATGAGATCAGACAGGCATTGCGTGTAGGTGTTATGGATGGTTCTATGGTTCCGGTACTGATGGGTTCTAATACACAGGCAAGAGGAATGTACACTTTGATGGCAGATATCATCAAATACCTGCCGGGACCTGACAGGTGTAAGTGTGCCGGAATTAACACTGTGAATAATGAAGTATTTCAGGCGGATTATGATTTTTCTAAGCCGAAATCTGCTTATATCTTTAAGACAATTGCAGATCCGTATATCGGCAAATATTCACTGATTAAGGTGAATTCCGGAGTAATCAAACCGGATGATATATTATATAATTATCATCGGGATGGGGATGAAAAGTTAGGAAAGATATATGTCATCTGTGGCAATAAAGTGGAGGAAGTAAAGGAACTACATGCAGGCGATATCGGTGCGTTAGCAAAGCTTTCACAAAGTCTTACAACAGATTCTCTCTCTACCAGGAAGAATCCTGTAACCTATATCCGTGCAGCTATTGCTAAACCATATGTATACAGACGGTATAAGGCGGTAAAGAAAGGTGATGAAGATAAGATATCACAGGCACTTTCTAAGCTGCTCATGGAGGATTTGACACTTCGAAATGTCAATGACAGTGAGAATGGACAGACACTTCTTTATGGAATCAGCGGCCAACATTTGGAAGTAGTGCAAAATATTCTTTTAGAAAAATATAAAGTGGAGATTGAGCTGATGCAGCCGAGAATTGCTTTTAAAGAGACAATCCAAAAGAAGGTTGACACGGAATATAAATACAAGAAGCAGTCCGGAGGACATGGCCAGTATGGACATGTAAAGATGACACTTGAACCGTCAGGTGATACGGATACACCATATATTTTTGAACAGACTGTTGTAGGAGGCACCGTTCCAAAGAATTATTTTCCGGCAGTGGAAAAGGGAATTGCAGAATCTGTGAAGTGTGGACCATTGGCGAAATATCCGGTGACAGGAGTAAAGGCAGTGCTTTATGATGGAAGTTATCATTCAGTCGATTCCTCAGAGCTGGCATTTAAAGTAGCAACTGAACAGGCATTTAAGAAAGGCTTTATGGAGGCAAAACCAGTGCTTCTTGAACCGATTGCCGCTCTTAAGGTGGTGGTGCCTATGGAGTATACAGGAGATGTCATGGGAGATCTTAACAAACGCCGGGCAAGGGTATTGGGCATGAACCCGCTTGATGGAGGGTACCAGGAAATTCTTGCGGATATTCCTTATCTTGAGCTTTATGAGTATGACACAAAACTTCATTCGCTGACAAGGGGCAGTGGAATATTTTCGTATGAATTTGCCAGATATGAACAGGCACCACAAGATGTGGAACAGAAAGAAATTGAGAAGGTGAATCAATAATAGTGATATTGATTTCAATATTTCCGGATTTTGCCTATGGAAATAATCCTGAAGATTATTAAATAATAATTTAAAATAAATAATATTAATGAGATAGGAGAAATTTTATGATTCAAAAGACTAATTTGACAAAGACATGGTTATCAGTTGTTCTTGCATTTCTGCTTGTTGTGGGAACAGTTCTGACAGGAGAGGAACTTTTGGCATTTGGAGAGGAGAGCTCAAATGTACCGGTATATCGTCTGTATACACCTGTTAATGGGGAACACCTTTATACGACAGACTGGAATGAAGTAAATGTACTGACAAGTAGAAATGGGTGGATTTATGAAGGCGTTGGCTGGTATGCACCTTCAAAGGGTACATCTGTATATCGTCTGTACAATGAGGGATTAAAAAATCACTTATACACAACGGATACGAATGAAGTAAAGGTTTTGACAACAAGGCATGGCTGGAAGCTTGATAATAATGGAAAACCTTTATTTTACTCGGGTGGAAGTATAGGGATATACAGACTGTATAATGAAAAACTTAACGGAATGCACCTTTTGACAACAGATGCAAATGAATACAAGGTACTCCCTTCATACGGATGGCAGCAGGAAGGAACAAAGATTTATGGAATAAAAAAAGGAAGCATGTCATACAACTCCAATATTTCCAACACAAGTTCACAGTATACGATAGAGGCAGATGTACAGCTTACAGGAAGTGGAACAGGATATCATGCGAAGTTAGTTGCATGTACGGCAACCTCGGCAGTGAGCTTTGGAATACAGTATGACAAATGGGGAATTGCACCATATACAAACAGCACAACATTTTTGATTGAAAATGTTGCAAATAACGATGCCGGAGGACAGACATATACAAGAACAGGTTTTGCATCAACCGGAACAACGTATCATTTGATGATGACAGTACAGAAAAACGGTCAGGTAGATGTATATGTAAATGGCATGAAAGCGGGAAGTGTCAAAAATAAAAATCTGGCAAATCAGACAGTATATCTCAGAGTTGAGGCTTCAGGAAGAAAAAATGGCGATATTGTCAATGCAGTATTTAAAAATATAAAGTTAAAGGGAAGCGGAACTTATGATGCAAGTAAAGTATGGGGAACCTATATTTTTGATACAAATAAAAATATAAGGTCAAATACAAACTCTTTTAGCAGTGGAAAAACAGTTTATATTTCCGGAACAGTTACAGGAATAGCATCATCTGAAGATTGGGACAGTGCATATGACAAGGTGTCAGGTATCACCCAGTTTGTTGAATAAACAATCAATAAAAAGAAGGAGGAATAGTATGATTATGTATAGCACGGCAGAACAAACAGACAGACGAAGTAAATTCAAAATAATGTCACTATTTTTTGCTTTGGCACTGATGATTAGTTTCAGTATATTTGGAAAAAGTGAGGATGTTTATGCAGATTCTGATGATACATCCATTCCGGTATACAGATTATATACATCTGTGAATGGTGAGCATCTGTATACGACAGATGAGAATGAAGTGTCTGTACTGATGGAAAGTTATGGCTGGACTTATGAAGGGATTGGCTGGTATGCACCGAAGCAGGGAAAACCAGTATATCGATTGTACAATGCAGGTTTGAAAAATCATTTGTATACAACAGATACGAATGAAGTAAACGTACTTACATCAAAGCACGGATGGGTAATGGATAATAATGGTAAGCCGTTGTTTTACTCAGGCGGAACTGTTGGGATATACAGACTGTATAATGCTGCCTTAAGTGGAATGCATCTCCTTACAACGGATGGAAATGAATATAATGTGTTACCGTCGCACGGATGGCAGAAGGAAGGAACTAAATTATATTGTGTTAAGAAAGGTTCTTCAAATAGTCCAATTCCTAATAATCCCAAATATGTAGATGAGGTAATCAGACTTGTTAATGTTGAGAGAAAGAAGCAGGGACTGCCGGAATTAAAAAAGAATGTTACACTGTGCAACGCTGCAAATGTAAGAGCAAATGAGATAATCGGATTTTTTTCACACACCCGTCCGGATGGAACTTCTTGTTTTAGTGTGCTTTCACAGTTTAATATAACAAATGGGTGGGCAGGAGAAAATATTGCCTGGGGACAGAGAACACCGGAACAGGTAGTGACAGCATGGATGAACTCACAGGGACATAGGGAAAATATTTTAAGCCCTTACTTTACAGACATTGGTATTGGAGCAGTTTATTTTGGTGGTTGTTATCATTGGGTACAGCTGTTTATTGAAAGTTATTAAGGAGTATAATGGCAGTATATATGCACGTAAAGGCTATACAGAAATGTATAGTCTTTTTGATGTAGATAGAAATTGTAAATATTATAAAAATTAGTGTTATAATAAAAAACAAAATTTCTTATATTAAAATAATCAAAAATATGTTAAAATACAATCTGAGTAAGAATTTTGTTTCTGCAATGGTTGGTCTTCCATCGTGCATATGGAGACGGATAGATTTGCAGATTAGATAGTAATATAGTAATATAACAGATAAAAGGAGGTTTTTTATAATATGTATGCACCTGATGAAATTGCGAAAAGATATGCTAAAGCCGGAGCAGGAAAAACAAAACTGGCATTATCAAAAATGATAGTGTTATCGATTAATGCGGGGATTTTTATCGCATTAGGTGCTTATGGCAGTCAGATAATGTCTGCCGGAAGCAGTAACGTATCAGTTGGAAAATTTTTGGCAGGATTAGTATTTCCGGTTGGACTATTGATGGTTATTATGGCAGGAGCAGAACTTTTTACCGGCAACAGTCTGATTTTAGTTTCTGTGTTAGACAAAAAGACTGATGTTTTTGGAATGCTAAGGAATTGGATTGTTGTATATCTGGGAAATATGGTTGGAAGTATTTTTGTTGCATGTTTATTAACATACAGCCACAGCTTTAATCTTTTGAACAATGAACTGGCAGAGATGGCTGTAAATACAGCTGTTTCAAAGGTGTCCCTTACATTTACAGATGCTTTTTTAAGAGGAATCCTGTGTAATATATTGGTATGCATTTCTGTGTGGATTTCGTTTGCAGCAGAAGAGGCAGCCGGAAAGATTATAGGACTTTTTCTTCCGGTTATGTTATTTGTTATTTCCGGTTATGAGCATTGTGTTGCGAATATGTACTTTATTCCGGCAGGAATATTAGTATCAAAAGAATATAAAATTCAAGGAATTGGCTTATCATGGTATCACTTTTTTGTAGATAATCTGCTGCCGGTTACATTAGGAAATATAGTGGGTGGCGCATGTATTGTAGGTGCAGGATATTATTTTGTATATCTGCATGGAAAAACAGAGGATAAAGAAAATTTTAGAAATTAATTATGCAGGCTGATTTGTGATTCCAAAATGTCACTTATCAGCCTGTCTGATTATTCGTTTTTCTTGACATCAGGATAAAATAAAACAGAAAGATGGAGATTTGAGAATGAATAAAAATGTAGTAAAGTTTATTGAAAAGAAATTAGTCAGAAAATTGAAAGGAAAGACAAAAAGAAAGGTTAAAAAGGAAATCAAAAAAGATATCAGCAGCAAGATAAAGCAGAATGTCAATTATACACTTTACCTCTGCACAGATAGAGGGTTGATGAGTTCGGCGACAATAGAGGAGTCTGTAGAAAAAGCTATTAAAGGCGGAGTGACAGTTGTGCAATTAAGAGAAAAGGATTGTTCCTCAAAAGAGTTTTATGATATTGCAGTCAGTGTAAAAAAAATAACAGACCAGTATAAGGTTCCATTGATTATCAATGACAGAGTGGATATTGCACTTGCCGTAAAGGCTGCAGGTGTTCATATCGGTCAAAGTGATTTACCTGTTAAAGTAGTCAGAAGATTGATTGGATATGAGAAGATAATCGGGGTGTCGGTATCAAATGTTGATGAGGCAGTCAAGGCGAAAAAGGAAGGAGCAGATTACCTTGGTGTGGGAGCGATGTATGCGACGGATACCAAGAAAGATACAAGGGCTGTTTCAATGGAAGAGCTGATGAAGATAAGAGACAATGTGGATATTCCAATAGTAGTAATAGGTGGAATCAATATGAACACACTTTATAATTTTAAAAATAAAGGAATTAATGGATTGGCTGTTGTATCTGCAATTGTTGCTAAAGAAGATGTGGAAGGTGCAGCAAGGCAGATGTATGAAGCATTTACAGATTCAAAAAAATAATGAGGCTGTCATGTAATGGTTACATTATAAAGTTTTATGGAGGTTCACATGAATAATCATATAAAAATAGCGGTCGTAGGACTGGGGGGCGTAGGTGGATATATTGCCGGAGTTTTAGGGAAAATCTGTGACAATCTCACTGTAGTTGCAAGAGGAAAACGTATGCAAGCGATTAAAAAAAATGGATTGGTTCTTGACAGCCAATATAGTGGCAATATAGTTACCCATCCGAGTGTAGTGGAAAACGCAAGAGAGCTCGGTGAGCAAGATATCATTTTTATCTGTGTTAAAAATTATTCTCTTGATGCTGCGTGTGAGGAATTACAAGATGTTGTGAAAAAAGATACAATCATTGTGCCGGTAATGAATGGGATAGAACCTGGTGATAAAGTCCGAAAGCTGTTAGGAAAAGGAATTGTTGTAGACAGCCTTATATACATTGTTTCTTATGCAAAAGCGGATTATTCCATCACACAGGAGGGGGATTTTGTCAAAATAAACATAGGCATCAAAAGTAATCAGATAAGCACTAAAGAAAAAGAAGCAATAAAAAAAGTATATGAGGTATTAAATAATGCAAAAATCAACTGTAATGCTTCTGAAAATATCGAAAAAGAAATATGGCTGAAATATATTTTAAACTGTGCATTTAATGTGGAAACAGCTTATTATAACAATACCATAGGAGAACTTAGAAAAGATAAGGAAAAAGAACGGGAATATATTTCACTCATTACAGAGGCTTACAAGGTTGCACTGAAAAAAGGGATTTCTATAAGACAACAGGAAATCGATGAGATAATCAGTAAGTTTTATGGTTACAGAGAAGATGCCACAAGCTCATTACAGCGTGACATCAGGGAGGGAAAGATGAGTGAGGCAGATGTGTTTAGCGGGTACATTGTCAGAGAGGCAGAAAAATTAGGGGTGAGTGTACCAGTCAGCAAAAAGATGTATGAAAAACTTGCAGGCAGAAATTCAAATAGTATTTGACAGGCATCCTCATCTTTTAATGTTTTAACTGTAAACACACTCAGGCATACAGTTTATGAAGTATTTCTCTAAAGATTGCCATAACGGCAGGCAGCCCATTCCTCTGTCAGAGTTACAGCGTGAAAAATGTTTTTCTTATAATTTGTGTTTGTCTTATGAAGGTTTGTGATCATTTCCTTCATATCACTTCTTCTTGAATTGTTATCATATGGGCAGGGATTAGACACAACCGGAAGAGAATATTTATTTGCAAACCCTTTTACCATCGATTCAGGAAGATAAATCATCGGGCGTATGACGGTGAATAAATCCTGATGTGTCACCGGAGGAAAACAGTAAAACTGTCCTTCATACAATAGTGAAAGAAGAGCGGTTTCTATTACATCATCCATATGATGGGCATAGGCAAGTCGGTTGCAGCCAAGTTCTGTCATGGCGTTTTTTAAAGCACCACGGCGGAGTCTGGCACAAAGCGAACAAAAAGGTTTGCCGTTATCATGGGCATTTAAAATATCATATATTTTTGTATCAATTACTGTATAAGGAACATTTAATTTTGCGCACAATTCATATATTTCTTCAAAATTCATCTCTTTATATCCAAGACTCACAGTTACTGCCTGAAGAGAAAAATGCTTAGGATAAAAATTCCTAAGGCCAGCAAGGGCATAAAGCAGCGTCAGAGAATCTTTTCCGCCTGAAATGCCAACAGCAACATTATCCCCTTCTTTAATCATATCATAGTCTGAGATTGCACGCCGTACATAGCTGTATAGTTTTTGAATATCCATTTTATATCTCCATTTCGTTATTGTAGTTTTTTACACACCTGTATGATAATTATTTCCAAGCTGCCAGAATGCAATGGCACTTGCAGCAGCCACATTCAAAGAATCAACACCATGATGCATAGGAATGCATACAGTGTAATCACATCTGGCGATAGTATCCATGGAAAGTCCGTCTCCTTCTGTTCCCATAATGATGGCAAGCTTTTTTTCAGAGTTCAATGCAGGATGGTCAATATTGACAGAATCACTCAAAAGAGCCATCGCAGCAGTTTTGAAACCAAGCCCCTTAATGGTATCAAGCCAGTCTGATGGGTGGGAATCAAATTGTGAACATGATAAAGCTCCCAAACTTTGGTTTGGAACTGCCTTATTAGGGGAAAATGAAAAGTTGGTATCAATATATGTCCATGGTATTTGGAAGACGGTCCCCATGCTGACACGCTCCGAACGTCTGTAAAGTGGATCACTACATCCTTTTGTAAGAAGTACACCATCCATGCCAAGTGCAGCAGCACAGCGAAAAATGGCACCTACATTAGTAGGGTTTACCACATTTTCAAGAACGACAATTCTTTTGGCATTTTGACAAACATCTTCTACACTCGGAAGCGTTTTTCTTTTCATGGCACAAAGCATGCCACGCGTCAGTTTAAAACCCGTCAGCTTCGTCAAAACATCAAACTGGGCAGTATAAATTGGAACATCACTGATGTCACCATTATTGCAAAGAGAACGGATACGGCTGATAATGTCACGGGCCTCGCCTTCGATGTGTTTTCGTTCTAGTAAAAGTGATACAGGAACATAGCCTGCATCCATTGCTCGCTCTACAACTTTTGGACTTTCTGCAATAAAAAGTCCGATATTAGGTTCATATATATGTAAAAGCTGTGATTCTGACAGACGTGCGTAAACATCTAATTCAGGAGCAGAAAAATCTGTAATTTCTATAATATTTGTCATGGCATATCCTTTCACATGTTTTTTGTCCGATAGTGTTTTTTTTCAAATAAATCAGCAAAGTGCCAAATTACATCAGTTGTAGATGGTATATGGCACTTTGGTATTATGTATGAAATAGTAATATAAGATTTATTTGATTTCTGAAGCTCTTTTCAGTGCCTCATCAATATGAGGAAGGAAGTTTTCAGCTCCGACTTTTTCAATAAATTTAGCTTTTTCCATTGTACGATATGGCTGTTCATTCACATGAGAGAACACAAGCACTACATTATTTTTAGAACATTTTTCATAAAGCTGTTCTAATGAATGCATGGCTGTGGCATCGATTGCAGGAACACCACGCATACGGATGACAAGGCATTTTGTAAAATCTTTAAATGAGATTTCAGCAAGCTGATCTGCATCACCAAAAAACATCGGTCCGCTTATCTCATATACTCTGACATGCTGTGGAATTGATTTCAAATCAGAACCATCAGGATTATCTTCAGGATCATAATATTTCCAGCCGTTGATTCGCGATTCTTCACTCATTCTCTTCATAAAAAGTACACATGCGATTATCATACCAACTTCAATCGCAACAACAAGGTCAAATACGATTGTCAGTACAAAGGTAACTACCAAAACGATGATATCACTCTTTGGCGCTGTCTTGCAAAGGTGTATGAAATTCTTTGCCTGACACATATTGTAAGCAACAGTAAACAAGATGGCAGCAATTGTAGGCATAGGTATAAGCGCCGCATAAGGCATCAAAACAATTAGTACAAATACGAGAACAATGGAGTGAACCATTCCGGCAATTGGAGTTCTTCCACCATTCTTGATGTTGGCAGCAGTTCTTGCGATGGCACCTGTGGCAGGAATGCCGCCAAACAGTGCAGAACCAATATTACCGGCACCCTGTGCAATAAGTTCCATATTGGAACGGTGTTTTGAATTAATCATACTGTCAGCGACAACGCAGGATAAAAGTGATTCAATTGCCGCAAGGATAGCGATTGTAAATCCATTTCCTGCGGAATTTTTGATAGCAGCAAAACTTACTGATGGAACATGAAGTTTTGGAAGTTTGTTGCTTATTGTATACAAATCACCAATTGTGTTAACATTCATATTTATTAATTTAACCATAAGGATTCCGACAATTACTGCGATGAGAGAACCTGGTATTTTTTCGCTTACCTTAGGCCATATAATAAGAATGAGAAGGCAGACAGCACCAACAATCACAGCATCATAATTGATCGTGTTAAAATTATTAACAAGAGCCTTTATCTTATCTGTTGTCTCTATTGTAACTGTGCCTTCTGGATATGTCAGGCCAAAGAAATCTTTTAGCTGACCAATCAATATTGTAACAGCGATACCGGCAGTAAAACCGGTTGTTATAGTATAAGGGATAAACTTGATAAGAGAACCAAGTCTTAATATTCCCATAAGTATCAAGATGATTCCGGCAAAAATAGTAGCAATCATCAGACCATCCATGCCATCAGTGGCAACAATACCGGCAACAATGGTTGCAAATGCAGCCGTAGGACCGGCAATCTGAACTCTGCTTCCACCGAGAAAAGAGATGATAAATCCTGCTACAATAGCGGTATAGATACCTTCCTCAGGACCTACGCCTGATGCGAGGGCGAGTGCTATAGATAGTGGAAGTGCAATAATTGCAACAATAATACCTGATATCAAATCAGAAAAAAATTGTTTCTTTGTGTAGCCTTTTAATACTGTAAAAAGCATAGGTTTTAATTTTTCATTATCCATTGTAAAACTCCATACTGCGGCTTGTATTTTTTGATAAACGGTCTGTGCGCAGTGAAGACCGGAAATGTATACATCAATTTGCATACGTTCCCGATTATATCACAAGGTAAATGGGAGTGTAAATATTTTTTATTCTGTAAATATTATGATATTACCGTCAAAAGGTCACATGTTTCATAAATACTTTTTGCCCCTAATATCAATATGATTGTTGATAAATTTATTTCACATTATTCATATTATCTGATATAATATAAATATGCAGTTAAGAACGGAGGAGTACATGGTGAAGAAAATAATCGTTTTGGATTTGGAGTTTTGCATGATTTCAAAGGAATATAAAAAACAATTCCACCATATGAAAAATGAAATTATAGAAATAGGTGCAATCATGCTTGATGAAAGTATGAATATATTAGATACATATCAGAAGTATGTCAAGCCAAAGTACAGTGAAGTTTCAAAAAGAATCACGAAACTGACAGGAATTACAAATGAGATGTTAGCAGATAAAGAAGATTTTGAGACGTGTATCAAAGATTTTATTTTCTGGCTGGGGGAGAATTTAAATGAAACAGAGATTTGTTCATGGTCAATGACAGATTTGGAACAGATTAAATATGAGATAAAAGAGAAAAATATAGCAGTGGAAAATCTTGATGTATTTTTTGAGGGATGGAGAGATGTTCAAAAGGAGTTCAGCGAAGGTTTATGTTTTGACGGAATTGTATCATTGGAAGGTGCAATGCACGCTGTAGATGAAAATTTTACCGGAAAAGCGCATGATGCATTAGCTGATGCACAGAATACGGCAAAACTTGTCATGCTGATGAAAAATAAAAAAATGTTTGATAAAAAAACAAAAACGTTGCGATCACTGTTTGAAAAAAAAGATACAGGGTATACTTTGGGAGCAGAGCTCTTTAAAGATTTTATGAGTAGTTGATGACTGAAAAGATGCATATATATTTAAAAACACCGGTGGAAGCAGCCGGTGTTTTAATATCCCAAAAAAGAGCATAATATGAAGGATAAGTTTAGTAATAAAAATAAAGTTCAAAAAATAATATATTTCAGAACTGTAAAGTACTATAAAATGCACGTTATAAATTGCTATACACGGCTTGTTCACATTGACAACAAAAATGTCAATTGATATAATATTTAATGTGCTTTGAAGCGGGGCCGGTTATGATATGAAAAGCCGGTTAAGCAATTGTATATTTTATATAATATAATGGAGGAAAACTATGAAGTATAATGGATTGACCGACAAAGAGGTCGAAGAGTCAAGAGAGAAATATGGCAGCAATGTCATACCTGATTCAGAACCGACAACGTTCTGGCAGGAGTTTAAAGAAACATTCAGCGATCCGATGATTAAGATACTGCTTGTGATTGCAGTGATTATGATTGCAATGTTCTTTTTAGGGTACGCAGAAATTTATGAGCCGGCAGGAACCATTGTCGCAGTATTGATTGTCGCAATTGTCTCGGCAAAGACAGGTGTTGCCAGCGATTCAAAATATAGAGAATTAAAAGATAACACAGAAAAAGATACCTGTAAGGTATATAGAAACGGTGAAATCACTGTGATAGAAGTAGATGATGTCGTAGTAGGTGATAAGATCTTATTACAGGCAGGCAACAAGATTCCGGCAGATGGAATTTTAATAGCAGGCGACATAAGAGTTGATAACTCAGCACTCAACGGTGAGGCAGAGGAATGTAAGAAGTTTGCCACATCTGAAGATACAGAGCTCGCCGAAGAGATAACAGGTGACACATTTGTTGATGAGTATTCATTGTTCAAGGGTGCAGTTGTATTTGATGGTGAAGGTGTACTCGATGTAAGAAGAGTCGGATTAAAGACAATGATGGGCAGGATGGCTGAGGAAATGCAGGAAGATGAGCCGGATTCACCACTCAAAGTAAAGCTTGCAAAATTGGCAAAGCAGATTTCAACATTTGGATATATCGGGGCTTCCGTGATAGCAGTTTTATATTTTGTATATTTTATTTATACATTCGATGGGGGAGCATCAGCATATTTTGACCAGCCATGGGAAGAAATTTTAAAGAATGTTGTTGATGCGGTTTCACTAGCAGTTGTTATTATTGTCTGTGCCGTACCGGAAGGTCTTCCGCTTATGATTTCACTTGTACTGATGCAGAATACAAGTAAGATGTTAGACCACAATGTATTGGTCAGAAAAGCAGAAGGTATCGAGACAGCAGGTTCATTAAATATTTTATTCAGTGATAAAACAGGTACGATTACAAAAGGTAAGTTAGAGGTTGTTGAATTTTTTACAGCAGATGGAAAGACAATACCGCTTGATGAGATTTCAAAACATAAAAAGATAAGAGAATACTTAGATTTGGCGATTGGTAAAAATACATCATCCATGTTTGATGCAAATCACAATGTGATTGGTGGTAATGTAACAGACCAGGCACTCATGAAATTCATGGGAGAAGATACATTTAATAAACTGGCATCAAGCAAGGAGTATACAGTTGATGATTCACAGGGATTTAATTCAGCCAACAAGTTCAGTCAGGCACATATTTCACAGTTAAGCAAAACATTTTATAAAGGTGCACCTGAAAGATTCCTTGACAAGGCAACAAAGATGTTAGATGAAAAAGGAAACGAAGTTCCATTAGATTTAGATAAATTAAATGAAAAGATTAATGCACTTGCAAAGAAAGCGATGAGAGTTCTTGCATTCGGATATTCCACAAAGAATATGACAGAAAATAAGATAAATGATGATGTTGTCCTTATTGGTCTTGTTGCTATCAGAGATGAGGTAAGAGCAGAGGCAAGAGATGCTATCAGAGAAGTGAAAAAAGCCGGTATTCAGGTAGTTATGATTACAGGTGACAGATTAGAAACTGCTGTTGCAATCGCAAAAGATGCAGAATTGTTAGAGAGTGATAATGATGTTGCAATCACATCAGCAGATTTGGCCAAAATGTCAGATGATGAAGTGAAAAAGATTATCAGAGATATCAGAGTTATCGCAAGAGCATTGCCGACAGATAAGTCAAGAATGGTAAGGCTTTGTCAGGAAATGAATCTTGTTGTAGGTATGACAGGTGATGGTGTCAACGATTCACCGGCACTTAAGAGAGCAGATGTTGGATTTGCGATGGGAAGTGGTACAGAGGCTGCCAAAGAAGCAGGAGAAATCGTTGTACTTGATGATAACTTTAAATCAATCAAAGATGCTATCTGGTATGGAAGAACCATCTATCACAATATTTTGAAGTTCTGTAAGTTCCAGTTAGTTATCAATGTGGCAGCAGTTGTGGTCAGTGCAATTGCACCATTCTTTGGAATAGAAGAACCATTGAAAGTAACACACTTATTGTTTGTCAATCTCGTTATGGATGGACTTGGAGCAATCATGCTTGGTAATGAACCGGCATTGGAAAAATATATGGAAGAAGCACCTAGAAGAAGAGATGAGAGTATTATCAGTAAACAGATGATGGCTCAAATTGTTACAATGGGAGCATGGGCTACAATCATTAGTTTCTTATTCTGGAAACTTCCGTTCTTTGATAAATTCTTTGATAATATTGACCAGAAGCGTGCAGGTTATTTTGTGTTATTTATTGTAACAGCATTATTCAATGGATTTAATGTCCGTGATGATGGATTTGGTATCTTTAAAGGATTAAATGAGAACAAAGGATTTTTGAAAGTATTCTTTACAATTGTTCTTGTGCAGGCATTAATTGTTAATGCTGCATTGATTCCGTTGAAAGCATTTGATTTTATTGGAAAGATGTTTAGCTGCGAACCGTTTGGAATTGCAGGATGGGGTATTGTAATATTACTTGCAGTGACAATTATACCGGTTGATTTAATAAGAAAAGCGATTGTTAGAAGTAAATAAAAGATTATCATTTGTAAAAATTGTATAATGAAAGATAGGATTGTAGTTAAAATTTAACTAAACAAAGGAGGTATTGATATATGTCAATTAATTTGCAAAAAGGTCAAAAAATTGATTTGACTAAAGGTGGAACAGGACTTACCGGCGTCATGGTCGGTTTAGGATGGGATGAAGCACAGAAAGCTTCATCCGGGGGATTTTTTTCAAAGTTTAAATCACAGTCTCGGGAATATGATTTTGACTGCGACGCTTCTGCTATCCTTTTAAACGAAGAAGGAAAACTTATTGGAACAGGGGTAAATTCGTGTTGTGTATATTTTGGGAATCTAAGACATCCAAGTAATGCGATTGTTCATCAGGGAGATAATCTGACTGGTGCCGGTGATGGAGATGATGAACAGATATTTGTGGATTTGCCAAGGGTTCCGGCAGAAATACACAAGATTGTGTTTGTTGTTAATATATATGATGCGACACCGAGAGGCCAGCATTTTGGTATGATAAGAAATGCTTATATACGACTTGTTGATATGCAAAAAAATCAGGAAATTTGTAATTTCAACCTGTCAGAAAACTATGAAGGAATGACAGGATTGGTGGTCGGAGAGTTATACAGATACAAAGGTGAATGGAAGTTTAATGCGGTAGGACAGCCGGTAAAAGAGGCGAGCAGACTTAATTCATTATTATATTTGTACACATAGAATATTTTATTTTGCAGGAGGTATTTTGATTATGGCTATTAATTTACAAAAAGGACAGAGAATATCATTAGATAAATCTATGAAACGTGCACTTATAGGACTTGGATGGGATACAAATAAATACGATGGTGGCGGGGCTTTTGATTTAGACGCATCCGTATTCTTGATTGGACCAACAGGAAAAATGACATGTGATGAAGATTTTGTGTTTTATAATAATCTTGAAAGCAGAAATGGTGCAGTAAAACATATGGGAGATAACAGAACAGGTGCAGGTGATGGAGATGATGAAGTCATTCTTGTTGACTTTACAAAGATACCGGAAGAGATTTTGAAACTTGTTATTTGTGTTACAATACATGAGGCTGAGCAGAGAAGACAAAATTTTGGTCAGGTTTCTAATGCATATGTGAGAGTGGCAAAACTGAATGACGAAAATGATACACAGGGCGAGGATCAGCTCAGATTTGATTTGGAAGAAGAGTTTTATCTTGAAACAGGTATTGTTGTATGTGAGATATATAAACATGATGGAGAGTGGAAATTCAATGCAGTTGCAGCCGGATATCAGGGTGGACTGCAGACAATGTTAAATACCTATAATTAAGATATATTAGGGATGATAGATCAATATTTGATAAATTTATATAGATTAAGGAGGATGAATTATGGCAGTAAATCTTCAAAAAGGACAGAGGGTTTCTCTTGACAATTCAATGAAATTGGCACTTGTAGGACTTGGATGGGACACAAACAGATACGATGGAGGTTTTGATTTTGACCTTGATGCATCAGCGTTTTTGCTTGGAGCCAATGGAATGTGCATGAGAGACGAAGACTTTGTATTCTACAATAACTTAAACGGAAGAGATGGGGCAGTTGTTCATCAGGGGGATAATCTTACCGGTGAAGGTGAAGGTGATGATGAAGTAATTATCATTGATTTTTCAAAAGTGCCTGATGAGATACAAAAGATTGCAATCTGTGTAACAATACATGATGCAGTTGCGAGAAGACAGAATTTTGGTCAGGTTTCTAATGCATATATAAGAGTTGCAAAGATTGAGAATGAATTTGATACAATAGGTGTTGACCAGTTAAGATTTGATTTGGAAGAAGAGTTTTCAATAGAGACAGCACTTGTTGTATGTGAGATATATAAGAAAAATGGTGAATGGAAATTTAATGCAGTTGCTTCAGGATTCCAGGGCGGTTTAGAAGCACTTGTCAGAAATTATGGCTTAAATTGTTAATGTTTATGAGGCTGTCGCATTAAGATTTTGCTGTGAAATAAGTTGTTTTCCGGTATGCAGGCTGTTGCATACCGGCTATCAATATATTGCAGTGATTGGCTTAGTGTGGCAGCTATGTTAATTTATTGATGATGGCAGAGGTGCTGTTCACTGGTTAGAGAATGCCCATGAAAAGTAATAATGGAAGAGTTTGAGATGGAAAATAAGACAAACAAAATTGATATTTCTCATTATGTGGAGTGTACAAAAGTTTTAGGTCCGTATCTTAGAAGTGCATTGTGGGTACATGGATGCCGTGCAAATTGTGATGGGTGTGTTGCCAAAGAAATGAATGCGGAAAAAGGGACGATATATGATGTGGATGAATTGGCAGAAATATTGATTCGTGTTCCTCATACAGAAGGTATAACCATCAGCGGTGGAGAACCTTTTTTGCAGGCAGAAAGTCTTGTCTCTTTGATAACGGAAATAAAGAAAGCAAGAGATTACGGAGTGATTGTCTACACAGGATTTTTGTTAGAAGAATTGCAAAATTCAAAAGATGAGAATATCAAAAAAATGTTGTATAATATAGATATATTAATTGATGGAAGATATATAAAGGAACTGGATGATAATATTCCGTACAGAGGTTCATCAAATCAAAGAATCATAGAATTGACAGACAGATACAAGGATATCATGGATGTATACTATAACAAACATGATAAGAGAAATATTGAGATAAATGTAACCGGCAATAAGGTTTATATGATTGGAGTGCCATCCGAGTATGGACTGAAGGTATGGGAAGATTTTAAAAAGAAAGCAGGGGGAAAAAGTGGAATTTGATTTAATGGCAAAAGATTATATTAAATTTTATCTGCTAAATGAAGTTGTGAATTTGAAGAGTGCCAAATTTCATCTTTATCTTGAAAGTGAAGGTATTGTAAGAGATTTTTTGGATATAAAGACAGACAAAGCTGTTTACAGATTCAACAATTTTAATGTATCAGAAGATGGGATTAATAATTGTATCACATTTAGACCGATTGTTGTGGGCTGTTATTCCTATTTTGAGATTGAGGGACAGCTGCCGATAAAAGTGGAGATTATCAGAAATGGAACAGGTACTGTTGAAAAGGCATTTACAATGATGCCGGGAAAAACGAAGATAGTGTTTGAACCTGATGGAATCAAAAAATACTTGTTGAAAGTGGAGCAGAATGCGCAGATAGTTCAAAATGCGAAAATAGTTCAAAATGCAATGTATGGACAACAGGAAGGTCAGCAGCAAGCCACTTTACAAACGCAAAATTTAACTTCAGAAGACAATATTTCCATGAAACAGGACAGATTACATAACTTGGAAAATCAGCGAAGAGATTTAAGACTTGGAAATGATAGAATCAGTGAAGAAATCAACAAAATCAATGAAGAAATTTTGCAGCTTGAGGAAAGAAAAAGACAACTGACAGAAAATAAAAATAATTTGCAGACACATATGGATAGACTGCAGGAAGAATATGAAAAAGATTATGCTCAATTTGAAAGTGATGCCGAGGATATCAGGGCAAGGTATACTGTAGATGAGGAAATTATACGCATGTATGCCGGTAAAGATGTGAAACCAATAGAAGAATTGCTAATGCAGGCAGAAAATCTGATAGAAAATATTGAACAGCAGATAAAGAATTTTGTGATGGTACAGCAGAAAAAGACATCAGACATTGAAGAAGAGTTGAAAATTGGAAAAAAAGAATAGAAACAGGAACAGCAGTAATTGAATCATTTTCATTTGTGGAGAGATGGCTGATATGAAAAGTGTATCAAAGATGAACATGATGATGAATCGACTGCCGTATTGGCAATGATTGAGAATGGAATGATGCAGGGGAAGAGATATGGATGAAATCAAAAGATTAGAGAGACAAATTCGTGAACTTCAGGAAGAATTGCAAAAACAAAATTTTCAAGCGGCGAGAATGAGGCAGGAACTTGCTGATGAAAATTTAAGAAAACTGCAGGCATATCAGGCAGAAATGCAGACAAATCTTGACAGACATGATAAAGAAGTTCAAAAAGAATATGACAGACTGTTAAAAGAATACCAGGATAGTGTCAACGAAGAATTGCGGGAACAGCAGTTACAGATGAATGATGAGTACCAAAAACTTCTTATCAATACGCAGGTAAAAGAAAGAGAGTGGCAGGAAAAGACAAGACAGCTGCAGCAATTGATTGATGAACTGAAAAAAAGTGGGGTAGAAAAGGATAAAGTATCTTCACAAGAGGCAAGAAAGTACCTTGAAGAATCGATGAGAGCCTATAAGAACGTGGAAAAGAAACCTCATGAAAAGTTTTTTCCTAAAAGACTTCATAATTATCACAATGCAATCAGAGAGGCACGAACAATGTACGAGAGTGGACTCAATGAGGCTGCAATTGCGATTTCAATTTCGGCAAAATCAGGTGTGAACAGACTGGGATATGATGTTGATGACGAATTTGATGAGTGGAAAAGACAGTATTTTATATTGAAAAATAAAGTAGGGTCCATTTATCTGAAATTGAATGACGAGATTGATATATGGGGAAAATTTTCGGGCAGTCATACAAGAAAAAAAGAGGATAAAATCAATGGGCAAAAGGCAGTCAATTTCTGGTCAAAAGGTGAATATGGAAATATTTGCAACCAAATAGCCCTGATAGGGAAAGAAATTGCACTTGCAGAATCTGAGGGTGTGGAAAGCTATTTAAAACAGGATAAGAGCATGTCAGGAGATGACATAAAGAAGTATATTGATAAAGTAGATGAACTGGAAAAAAAGTTTAACAGTCTGCAGATTTTATATAAAAATCAATATGAGGCATCATGTGAAAGATCAGACTGGGGTGAACGAATCATTGATTTTTTTACTGACGAACTCAATTTGTTATGGATTGAATCAGAAAGTCATTTTAGAATGGCTGATGAAAATACAATGAATAGCATTGATTACACCGGATATATGAAAACTTTTTTTGGTGATAATTATGAAACGGTTGATATGAGACAATGGCTCGAACTAGTCTTTGCAAATGCATCTGATACAAAGATATTTATCTATCTCATTCCTTATGAAAAGGGAACCATGGTAGAGAATAGAATAGTCTTATATATTGATTTTTCGGGTGCAGTAAATGAAGAATATTCAAAGCAGATCTACTTGCATATATGTGAAAGCATCGGTTTTGAGGATAATGGAATTATCCGTTATGCATCGGATGTCAATGACTTAAAGAATAATGTCAATCGAACTTTAAGTGATACCGGAAAATCCATTGAGAAGAAGATACAGAAAATGAAATAAAAATCAGAGAACGAAATAGAAAAGAAAATAGAAGGAGGATTTTGAAATGAGTGGAACATCAGGAGGACTAATATTATTGCCATTAATGTTTGCAGCATTACCGGTTGTGGGAATGGTGGTAGTTGGCAGTGCAGTCGTATCAGGAATAAGTGCGGCATCAAAGGCAAGAGAGCGCCGAAGAAATATGTACAATAATCAGATGAGAAATTCATACAATAATCAAATGGGAACTACTTACAATTATCAGGCAGGAACGGCATATAATAACCATACAGGAGCAGTATATAATAATCAGGTGAATACAGCGTATAATGTACAGAGTGATAATACGTATTATAATGAGATAAGAAGAAGTGGTGTTGGTGAAAATATAGGTGCATTTAGGGAAGAGATGGCTGCCAATATGAATGAACAGATGCGTCTCAATCAGGAAGTTTCTGACAGAATGATGCAGGAGATGGAAAATAGCAGAAGACAGATGCTTGAAGTAATCAATTCCGGAAATCCTGAGGTTTATCAGCAGTATGTGGCAAACATGCAGGTTTCCCGAGCAGAGGTTACAAACCATATGTACAACATGCAGGACGAATTTGTACAGAATTATCATGTAAAAATTAATGAAAGCATGAATACTATCACAGAAACCATCAATACAAAATATGCTTCATATATTGCAGAGTTACAACAGTACAGTAATGATATAAAGGCAAAAAATGAAAAAGCTGCTATGCTTGCAAATGATTATATTGAGGAAGCAAAAGTGTTGATTTTGGCGCTGGAACAGGATTATGCAGGAAATAAGTTTTCAGGTTTGAGACTGATTGATTTAAAAGATACATTAAATGCAGCAATAGGCCAGTTGAATGCCGGGCATTATGAGGCGGCAATTGCAACTGCAAAAGATGTCTCTATTAATACAATTGATGAGATATACAGAGCTGACTGTAAGAAGCAGGAGTGGGAGAATTACTACTACCTTGCACTTTCCATGGCGACAGAGCTTGAGGCATATCTTACTGCACAGGAAATGATTACAGAAGATGTCAAAAGAGAAGTGGAAGAGAAAACAGGAAAGCATTTGGAAGAAGAAATAGTGGGAATCAGAATTACTGATTATATGGATACAATGAAAAACGGACAGAATCAGTATGAATATCTGCTTGAAAAAACAAGAGAATTAAAAAGATTTTTAGACTCAGAAAATGCGAAAACTGCCTCAACAGAGCAGATGAAAGAATATGTGAATATTCTCAACACAAAACTTTATCCGGCTGCCACAACAGCAGTTTATAAGGCAATTTTGAATATGAATAATGCCTTTACAAGACAAAATATCAGTGAAGAGATAATTGATTTTTTTGAGGACCATAATTTTAATTTTACAGGATATTCTTATGATGAGAATAAGCATGATGGGGCATTAAATATTGGATTGTCGAATGAAGTGACAGGAGAGGAAATTGTGGTGACACTTGCACCTGAACTTATGCCGAATGGAGATGTTCAGACAAAGGTTGAAATAAACCAGTTAAAAGGTGATGAGACAAACGAAGAGAGAAAGGCATATTATAGGGAGAGTGTACAGCAGGTAGTTGTTGACAGTACACCGGGTGCACAGATTCAGCTTGAATGCAACAGTGAGACGAGAAATAAACTGTCGACAAAGACTGAGTTGAGAGACAAATTGAAAGTATAATAAATGGTGCGGAGGCAAGCATGAGTTCTATTTTGGAAAGAACAAATTTGAATAGAATATATTTGATTTATGGACATTTAGATGATATGTTCATATCCGGAAATTTGCAGAAAAATAATTTTAGGGCATTTTTAAACGGATATTTAAAAAGCATTGGATATGAACAGATTGTCTTTTATTCGGGTGCGAAAAATGTGGGGAAATTTGTGATGGATGATGAGAGTGCCAGATTAGCCATTAATAAAAATAAAAATGTGCAGGCAGGAAATCCGGCAAATGGTGCAGCAACACAAGGAAATGAAAAGAAAAGACGAAGAATCTTAAATCCCAGAATGAATGCCAATCATAATGATGCGAATCATCATACAAATACGAATGGTAATAATGAGACGAACAGCGGTAATAATGCAAATAGCGATATAAACAGCGGTAATAATGCAAATAGCGATATAAATAGCAGTAACAATACAAATGGCAGTACAAACAGAGATACAAGTGGCAGTACGAATGGCGATATAAACAGCAGAAACAATACAGCAGATAATGTAGACAATAATAATACAGTCGGAAATAGCAATAGAAATCAGGAAAATGTAAATGGAAATATGGGACAACAGTACATGCAGCAAGGTACTGTGCAACAAAATAGTGTGCAGCAAAATAGTGTGCAGCAGAAACTCGTTTATAAGCAGCCAAAGATTACGCCAATTGAATTTTTGGAGGATGCAAAAAAAATTATGGCAGATTCGACACATAAATCTGCCATTGTGTTTACTTTTTTTCAGGATTTTCTGACAGACCGAACTTCTCCGCTGCAGCCATATATGGAGCTGATATCCCATCTTTGGGATGAGTACAGTGGCAATGCAAACGAAAATATTTGTATTTTTCTGGCACCACAGATGACATGCTCTGACCTTGGCAGATTATTTGATACGATAGAAAATGGCTATATATTAAAGAATCGTTTTTTCAATACAAACGGAACAGTAAACCGGGGAACAACAATAGAAATAGGTCTTCCCAATCAGGATGAACTTGAGTATATGCTGGAATATTTAAGAATTATAGGGGATGCAGGAAAAAAAATCTTTTTCAAGCAGAGAGAAAAGAAAAGAATTGCCTCTGTGCTATTATTTTTAAGCAGGGAAGCGGAGAGAGATATCAATCGTTCCGGCTATATGAATGAAATCTATGATAATCTGGTAGATTATATGAAGATGTCAGATGATAATCTGGTAGAAGTAAATGAAGAGGTAATCTCAAAATTGTATAGCAAATATAAAAAAGAAGATGACTCCAATCCTCTTGAGAAATTGAAGAGTACAAGAGGCTGGGAAAGTATTGCAACAAGAATTAACGAGATATTGCGGGATTATCATATGAAGAAACAGGCAGCAGAACGTAGCAGCATCAGAGGGGAAAAAAAGAAAAATCATTTCTATGCGAATGAGAGAATTGATAAAGAAGAGGATAGTGGTTACAGATATCTGGTTCCTCACTTTATTCTGCGGGGAAATCCGGGAGTTGGAAAGACAACAGTTGCAAGATTAATAGGACAAATATTCTATGAGGAAGGGATTTTACGAAAGGGAATCACGATTGAGGCAAAAAGAGATGATCTTGTAGATGCCTATGTGGGGGGAACTGCAATTAAAACGACAAATTGTGTTGAGAGTGCTGATGAAGGCGTCTTGTTTATTGATGATGCATACTCTCTTTTGGAAAAAGGAGATGAGCATAATTTTGCAAAAGAGGCGATTGATACGCTTGTTCCGATTATGACAAATCCGGATAAGTATCGATTTTGTATGATTATGGCAGGCTACCCTGAGCAGATGGATGAGCTGTTGGAGATGAATGCAGGACTCAAAAGCAGGTTTAGCAAGGCAAATATATTGACAATTGAAGATTACAAACCGGATTTGTTGAGAGATATCTTTATCAGTAATTGCCATAAAGATGGTTATCGGTTTGTGGCTGAAGAAGGTGAAACACTTGATTTGGATTTGTTTTTTACCAATCTCTATAACCAGAGAAATAGGGCAGATTTTGGTAATGCGAGAGATATTGTAGCGATTGCAAAAGAGGTTAAAATGCAGTGCAGCTTAAGAGATGACGTGACGAGATGCATTATCAGAGAAGACTTTGGAGATTATCAGAAATATTTTGTGAAACATGGTGTTTCCTCTATTGATGAAATTTATGCTCAGATTGATTCATATGTTGGAATGGAGTTTGTGAAAGACCTGTTCAAAAATATCAGATTTGAAATATTAGATACCATAGACAGTAAAAAGCGTGGGATTAAGCCGGAGTCGTATCCGGATCATTATATATTTGCAGGAAATCCGGGTACCGGAAAAACTACAGTAGGAAAGATGATAGGTGAATTTTATCATATGATGGAAGTGCTGGGAGGCTCAGAAACATTGTTTGTGGATGCATCAGATATCATAGGAAACCATGTAGGAGATTCCAAAAATAAGATAGTGGAAGTGATGCAGGATGCGATCGACCATAACCAGTTACTCTATATCGATGAGGCATATCAGATATCAGAGTCGGCCTATGGCAACGAAATCATAGGTGCAATGATGACAAAGATGACGGAAAATGCGGATGATTTCAAGGTTATCTTTGGTATGTATTCCAATAAAGTGGAAGATTTTTTGAAAATGAATGCGGGACTTTCAAGACGTCTTCGAATTGTCGAGTTTCCTGATTATACACCTCCACAGCTTTTAGAAATCTTTGACAGAACCATCAAGTCGCAGGGATGTACCATCACTGATGAGGCTCATGAAAGAGTGAAACTGATACTTACCCACAAGTACAATATCAGAGGGGAAGATTTTGGTAATGCCGGAGAAGTGAAAAAGATGGTCATAGACATGAAAAGATTAAGGCTTGAGAGAACTTATTCATCAGATAATCCTGATATTAATAAATACGAATATCAGCTTAGTGATATTCCAAAGAATCTGCTTGATATGGTAGAGGGACAGGTAAATCCTAAATCATTTGATGACATTATGAAGGAATTGAATGAACAGATAGGCATGTCTGATTTGAAAGATATCATTATACAGAAACAGGAAGAGATGGTTTATGCAAGAAAGAGCGGTGATTCTATTGATGATATAAGACCGGGCTATTACTTCTTTGTAGGAAATCCGGGAACAGGAAAATCGACAAGTGCAAAATTATTTGCCGAGTGTCTTTACCAGCTTGGAATTGTGAAAACAGATAATTTTCACTCTTGTACGGCAAAGGATTTGATAGGACAGTATGTGGGAGAGACAGATAAGAAAACATATACCCTATTGCAAAAATCAAAGAATAGTGTATTGTTTATTGATGAGGCTTACAGCCTGTCATATGCGGACAGCCATTCGGATACAAATTTTAAGAAAGAGGCATTAGAGCAGATTATCGCATTTATGGATGAACCGGAGCACCGCAAAAACTGCTGTATTATCTTTGCCGGATATGAAAAGGATATGCAGGGACTTTACAGGTCAAACAGCGGAATGCGTTCCAGAATAGAGGAGGTTCATTTTAAAGATTACACGGCAAAAGAAACATATGATATCTTCAAATTGTTCTGCACAAAAAATGGATTTTCGGTCAGCGATGATGTAGAGGAAATCTATGTGCCGGTATTTGAAGAATTGAAAAAATTGGAGTATTTTTCTAACGGAAGAACAGCAAGAACAATCTATGAGAAGACAACGATGAATTTAAAGAGAAGAGTAGTAAGAAGTGATGATATAGCACCGGGGCAGGAAAAACTCATTACAAGGGAAGATTTGCTGGCTAAAGAAGAGGCTGTGAAAGTCATTGGAGTAGATGGAAAGTAGGTGATGGTGTGCAGGAAAGAACAAAAATAAGTCTTTATGATTGTTTATATGGAAACAATATTCAGAGGGCATATTTGGATGAATATGGTGTAAGAAATGTTTGTATGAAAAATGTGATTGAAATATTTCGACAGGCTCATCATGCCGGAAATCAGGTGGGACCAATTAATCTGTGGAATGTGATAATTGATGGCAGTACAGGTGAAGTACAGATTCCTAAAAAAATGCTCATAGATGAGATGTTTAACACGATTGATACAATCAAATGTCTTCCACCCCGAATCATAAGTGCGAAACCAAAGATGTCGCTTGAAATCAATGAAAATCATTTATCAGAAAAATTTTTTGACAAACAGCAATTAGAAGAAAGTTTAGACGCACGACAGCCACAAACGCATAGTGAAGAAAAAACAGATGAAAAAATGGAGTTTACTATTTATGATGACAATTACTGTCTTGCACTTCTTTTATTTATCATCAGATATAATGCCTTTCCTTTTGATGGAAAGCTTGTGTATGAAAAACCGATGGTGACCAAAAATCAGGCATTAAAACGATATGGTTATCCGATATTCGTTTTTGATGACAATAATACCACAAATGAGGTCTATGCAGAACAATCGAGTGATATTATCAAAAGATGGTATCATGATGAAAATAGAAATATGAAAACGCTTTTTTTGCAGATGTTTACCATTGGGATAACAGGCAGCAAGTACAGTGTACAGGTAAAAGATTGGGAAGAAGCGTTGAAAGATAGTGAAACTGATAACAAATTACAAGATAAAACCAATGATGCAAAAAATAGTGAGCAGAAAAATATCACAAGTCATATAAAGAATAGTGAGCAGAAAGAGTTCACAGATGATAAAAAAAATGACGTTTCAAGTGAAAATATGATTCATTCGAATAGTTTGAATGCTAATGAAAATAATAGAGATAATATGAAAAATGATAAAGAAATTGTCACAAAAATTTGTAATGAAGTAAATTATATAGAGACAGATGAAATAAAAATTGATATAATTGCCGGTAGGGAAATCTACGAGAGAGATTTGGGAATTGATACAGAGGAAAATAAAAAGATTTGTGTTGTTGTCAAAAATAATAAAGATGAGAGGGTGCTGGCACTTGGAAATTGTACTGATGATACATGGAGTCTGTATCTGCCAAATTCAAAAGAAGTTCTTGTGATGCCAAAACAAGTAGCACCGGTGGTAAAGGGAGCGATGATATGTATTGGTGAATTGATTATTAATATTACTTAGAGTAGATTTCAAAATGAAGGACAAACTGGACGATTTAAAAAATGAAAGTAAATAAATGAAAGCAAAGAAATGAAATCAAAAAATAAAATCAAAAAAATGAAAGCAAAAAAATAAAAATAAAGACAAATTTGCCGAAAAGACGAGGAGATGATAGGATGCCATCATTAATGCGAGGAGAGAATATACCAACAATTAATCTTGCAGAAACTGTGACGATAATTGATTATCTTGCAGAAGGAGGACAGGGAGAAGTATATAAAGTAGATTATAATGGAAAACTATGTGCTCTTAAATGGTATAAAAGGCCGGCACCGCCGGATGCATTTTATGAAAATCTGGCTCAAAATGTCAAAAAAGGAGCACCAAATGAACATTATTTATGGCCTCTTATGCTGACGGCAAAATATAAAGGAAGTTATGGCTATATCATGGAATTAAGACCGGAGCAGTATCACGAATTTGGTGAATTTTTGTTGAATCTTGCAAGATTTCGAAGCTATGAGACGATGATTAATGCAGCGCTTAACATAGTGGAAAGCTTCAGAATACTGCATAGCAAAGGTTATAGTTATCAGGACGTGAATGAGGGAGGATTTTTTATCAATCCTGAAAATGGAGATGTACTTATCTGTGATAATGATAATGTGGCTCCGTTCGGAATTAATCTTGGTGTCAAAGGGATGCCAAGATATATGGCACCTGAGGTTGTGCTTAATATGAATAGACCAAATACGCATTCGGACAGATTTTCACTTGCGATATTGCTGTTTCGTTTGTTTTATATCGATCATCCTCTTGAAGGGCAATATACAATACAGTTTCCATTAACAGATGCAATTGGAGCACAGTTATACGGTGTGAACCCGATTTTTGTGTATGACCCTGATAATGACAGGAACAGACCACATCCGGAAGCACAGCCAAATGTGATTAAAAGATGGAATCTGTATTCTGTAGATTTGCAGGTGGCATTTACAAAGGCATTCACAATGGGAATGAAGGACATCAACGGCAGGATTACAGAGACAGAATGGGAAGATATCCTCGTAAGAACAAGGGCACAGCTTGTGAAAATAAATGGAAGAGAGCAGTTTATCAATATATATGCAAGGCAGCCACTGCCCGAAGGGGTCAGAATTTTGAAACTTCCTCATTATGCTGTTGCACTGGCAAATGATTCAAAAATCTATGAGTGTCAGATTAATCAATATAGTGTCGATTTCAGTAAAGCAGCAGGAATTGTCAAACAAAGTCTTAGCAATAAAAATGTTCTCGGACTTGGAAACTTATCTGAAAATTCATGGAAGATAAAATACCGGGGAGGTCAGGTAATGGAAGTAAAGCCGAAGGGATATGCAAAATTAGAGCAGGGAGCAGAGATTGATTTTGGTGGAGTTGTCGGAACAATATATTGATATAAAAAGACAGGAAATATATTTATTTTGAGCGAAAAAGTGAGCAGTTAGAAACATATATGAAAAATATAGTGATAGAAAGAAGGTAAGAACAATGGGCGACATTTGGGATGGATTTGATTTTCCTACATTAGATCCGGTAAATCCGGTTAATTCTAATATCAATCAGGCAATTGATGCAACACCGGCTATTGATTCTATAGATGCAATGCTTGTCAAGAGAGCAATGGTTGTATTTTTTATTATAGATATATCAGGAAGTATGAAAGGAGCAAGAATCGGAGCAGTCAATGATGCTATCAGAAATTTGCTGCCCGAACTCAAAAAAAGGGAGGCAAGTAATACAAATGCGGAGATCAGAGTGGCAATCATGGAGTTTTCGAGCAGTGCAAATTGGAGAACACTCACGCCACAGCCGGTTTCAACATTTATTTATGATGATATCACGTATGTAAGTGGAGGTACTAATTTTGGAAATGCATTTAATGCACTGAATGAAAAATTATCAAGAAATGCATTTTTGAGTGCAGCTGCAGGGGCATATACGCCGCTTATCATACTTTTGACAGATGGAAAACCATCGGATATTGCCTTATATCCGGAAGCACTGAATAACCTTAAGAAAAATTCGTGGTTTAGATATGCAACGAAAGCAGGAATTGCGATTGAAGAAGGAGCATTAAGTCCGGAATGTAAAAAAGTATTGCTTGAATTTACCGGGAATGAGAGTATGGTGTTGGAAGCAAAAAATACGAATATTTTGAGCAGGCAAATCGAGCTTGTAACATTGACAGGTGTCGATTTTGTAACACAGCAAGGGTCATTACAGAACATCGATTTGATAAAACATGGTAATCAGACAAGCGCGAACAATCAGGTAAGTGCAGATAATCAGATGAACCGGCAGGCATATCAGCAGCCGGCAGCAGCGATTCAGAATAGCCAAATGTACAATGCGGGTGTAGTGCTTAATCCAAATCATCAGATGAACCAATATGATGCAATGCAGAATCAGAATACCGGAAATAATCAAGGATATTATCAGGTAGGAATGTCAAATCAAAATAACCAGATATACAATCAGGCAGGAATGGTAAATCAAAATAACCAGATATACAATCAGGCAGGAATGGTAAATCAAAATAACCAGATATAAAAATAACCAGATATACAATCAGGCAGTAATGTCAAATCAAAATAACCAGATATACAATCAGGTTGGAGTGCAGAATCAGAATAATCAGGAATACAGTCAAAATGCAGCGCAAAACCAGATGTATACACAACCGATAGTTGATGTGAGAGCAGGCGAAAATCCGGTTATTCCGGGAATGGATGATATAGATTGGGATGATTTTCCGGTATTTAATTAGGCAGTAAAGAGGTGGTATCATGCAGGATTCTCATTTAATATACAGTGGTTATGTGCAGGGGGCATCACATATAGCAAAGGGCATGCCGTGTGAAGATTATGCAGCATGCTATGCAGATGATCATATAGCAGTGGCGGTGATTAGTGATGGTCATGGTGACAAAAATTGTTTTCGAAGTGCCAAAGGTGCAAATATTGCATGTCTCAGTGCAATAGAAAAAACAAAGGAAATTTTTGAAAGTTTTGATGAGGTAAATTTTGAATTTCAAAACTCACCGAAAAGAGTGATTACAGAATTAGAAAAGTCAATTATTTATTTATGGAATCAGAAGGTGCAGGAAGATTTGCTTGACAATCCTATTATGGAGAGTGAGCTGCAAGAGCTTGATAAATATGTAGCAGAAACATTGAGAAGTGGAAAAAAACAAAGTAAAGTATATGGCTGTACATTGATTATGGCAGTCATTTTAAAAGAATATTGGTTTGCTATTCAGATAGGTGATGGAAAATGTGTGGCAAGTTATGATAATGGTATTTACCGTCAGCCCATACCGGCAGATATGGAAGGATGTATAGGAAACCGTTCCACATCGATATGTGGAAGTGATGCATTTGAGAATTTCAGATATTATTATGGAACTGATCTTCCAAGCGCTGTATTTGTTGCATCAGATGGAGTGGATGAAAGTTTTGATGAAAACGGACTCAATAAATGTTATTATTCAGTTGCAGCAATTCTGAAATCTTATGACAGTGAAATATATCATCAGAAAATGACAGAAATTTTGAATAAGATAAGCAGCGGCGGTAGTGGGGATGATGTATCAATAGCATGTATTGTCAGCAAAGATAAAGAACTTAGAAAGCCAATGGCAACATCAAAGCAGGTAGCCCAAAAGATGCAGCAGTTGTACAATACACTTCGTGACGTGGAAGAAAGATATATAGAATTAGAAAATAAGAAAAAAGAGTTAGAAGCAATTGTGAGGAATCTGAACACTGTGAAAGAACAGTTAAAAGATTTAAGCAGGCAGTTTGTCTCGGCAAAAGATATCAAAAGAAATGTTGATAAATACTGGGAAAGTGTGGGAACCGAAATCGAAGATAACCATGAGATTATGGAATATGAGCCGATTTTAAACAGGGCGGAAATGAACAGTGAATAAAAAGCTGAAAAAATATGGAATGTGAATTGAATTGCGAATAAAAAAGCTGAAAAAACATGGAATGCGGATTAAACAGTGAATAAAAAGCTGAAAAAACATGGAATGTGGAATTGAACTGCTAATAGAAAGATGATAAAAAAGATGATAAGAAGATTTTGTGATTTGGACGGAACCATCCTATTTTCATACAGGTATGAAATAGGTGAAAAGGTTTTAGTAGAAAGATATAATGGCAAAGAATTGTCATATATGCCAAGAGGCTCATATGAATTTTTGCAGCAAATGGGGGATAATGAATTTATTCCACTCACGTCCAGAACGATAGAACAATATGAACGAATCAGGTTTTTTAAGGATGATAGAAAACCTGATTTTGCATTGGTTGATAATGGCGGGATTTTATTGGTGAATGGGGAAGTTGATGAGGAATGGAGAAAGATGACACATGATATGATATTGAAGGATATCAGTACAATGAGAGAAATGGTGAACGAAATCAGAAAGTATGGAACTGTGAAGTGGCAGGATGATATGATCATCTTTTTAAAGCTATTGAGAGAAGAAGATTATGGTATGATTGAGAAAATAGTGGAAAAGTATCGCTTAATGATTTTCAGACATTTTACAAAAGTCTATATATGTTCAAAAAAATTGAGCAAGGGGAATGCAGTAAGGCGATTTATGACAACATATATACCAAAAATACAAAAGTATTATACGGATGATTTCATCATTGTGGCAGGAGATACAAAAGTTGATTTATCAATGATGGAGAGTGCAGATTTGTGTGTTTTTTCAAAAGAATTGCAGGATGGATATCATTTTTTAAAGGGGCAGTATCTGGAAAAGAGAGAAGTAAAAAAGCAAAAGACAGAAGATGAGAAAGTTGAAAATCAAAAAGCAAAAAATGAGAAAACAGAAAATCAAAAAACAGAAAATCAAAAAACAGAAAATCAGAAAGCTAGCATTCGGAAAATAGAAAACCAAAGAGTAATATTTACAGAAAGTGTGAATATTGGAAAGATAGTGTTTGAATTGTCTAATCAAATTTTTAAGCAGGAAGGATAGGAAGAAAGTAAAATGGAGCTTAGAAAAGAGTGCTATGAAGTCGGGGCATTACTATACTGTCCTGCTTTAAATGCAAAACTGGCGGATGCTGTTATTCAAAACAGATTTGGAAAACAGTATTCTTTAGCAATATGCCTTGAAGATACAGTGAGTGATGAGAGTGTCAAGGATGCAGAATGGCAGCTAAAGGAAACGTTAAAGAAGATTTATCTGGCAAAACGGAATAAAAAATGTGAAGAATTTTATTTGCCTAAAATCTTTATCAGAGTACGCGGACCGGAGCAGCTTGAAAGAATTTATGAGATGATGGAGGGTGAAATTGATATTGTATATGGGTTCATTTTTCCAAAATATACTATCTCAAATGCACCGTTATATAACAGGATAATTTTACAAATCAACAACAGCCGGAAAACAAATTCAGAATCCGGACAAAGAATGAAAAAATATATGATGCCCATTTTGGAGAGTACAGATATTGTTGATTACGCATGCAGGCGTTCCGTTTTATTAAATATCAAAAGGATGATTGATGATGTGAAAGAATATGTTCTCAATGTCAGAGTGGGAGGAAATGATTTCTGTCATGAGTTTGCTTCGAGAAGACATTATGATGAGTCTATTTATGATATTATTCCGATTGCAAATTTATTATCGGATATTTTAACTGTATTTTCAAGGGAATATGTTGTGTCAGGTCCGGTATGGGAATTTTTTGCAAGTGATAACAATGAGTGGAAGGACGGACTTAGAAAAGAGTGTGAGCTAGACAAATTGAATGGGTTTGTCGGTAAGACTGTCATTCATCCAAAGCAGATTAAAGTTGTAAATGAGGCGTTAAAGGTATCACGAAGAGATTATGAGGATGCAAAGCTGATTTTGGGATGGGATGCAAAAAAAGGACTACAGGTTGGAAAAAGCAGTGGCGGTGAGAGAATGAATGAGGTGAGAACACATAAAAACTGGGCATCAAAAATTCTTATGCTGGCAGAAATTTATGGAGTGAATTAGATAGGATAGAAATGAATAACAACAGGCAAAAGGTATGGTATGTTATGAGGTTCACGAGGTGGTTCTCAACAATAGGAATATGAGGATAAAGAAAATGGAATATGAAACAGATGATTTAGTCAAGGTTGCAGCAAGAGATAATAATTCAAAGAGAAGTTATCTCTATGTTAATCCGCTGCAGGCAAAACATATACCTGCCAATCCATGTGATACAATCAGAATGATAAATGCGTTGGCAGAAAAATTGGAAAATATGTATGGATATGAAAGAATATTTGTGATAGGATTTGCTGAAACGGCTACGGCGATTGCAGCAGGTGTGGCAGTCAGGCTCAAAAATTCAGTTTACTACCAGACAACAACGAGAGAGACTCAGAATTTGGAAAATGAACAATTTTTATATTTTACGGAATCACACAGCCATGCAACAGAACAAAAACTTGTCATATCAGAGTATCATGGTAAATTAAAAGATATTGATAGAATTGTCTTTGTGGAAGATGAAGTGACAACCGGCAATACGATTATGAAACTTGTTAGGCAATTAAGAACAATGACAGAGAAATATGAGATAAAATTTTCAATAGCGTCTATTTTAAACAGTATGAGTAATGAAAGGCTGAGGCAGCTTGAAAGTGATAATATAAAATGTATTTATCTTAACAGGATTCCATTCGAATATAAGATAGATGATGTAAGTAAGATGGTGGCTGATAATGATAGAATGGCAGATATAAGGTCGGTTTATGAAAAGAATATGGCTGCAAAATTGACAGATAGGAAACTGGAAAGTAACAAACCGAATGTCAATCAAAGTTTTGAAACATTATCAGGTTCACGAAATGGTTATGAGAAAAGGAAATATTGGGAAGAAAAATGTGATAGTGGAGAGAGCAGGGATGAAGGATATGATAGTGGAGAGAGCAGGGATGAAGGATATGATAGTGGAGAGAACAGAAATGAAGGATATGATAGTGGAAAGAATAGGAATGAAGGATATGATAGTGGAAAGAACAGGGAGGAAGGATATGATAGCGGAGAGAACAGAAATGAAGGATATGATAGCGAAGAGAACAGGAATGAAGAATATGAGAATGAAAAATATAAGAATGAGGAATATAGAAATGAAATAACAGAAATAGATATGGGTATTGATTTTCGAATCATTACAAGCGTAGAGGAATATCGGGGTAAACTGGATGAGTTTGTAGAGAAGTTTGCAGAGAAAAACTTACAAATATCAGAAAACAAGGTGTCTAATGATGATTTGAATAATAATAAAAATGTTTTGATAATAGGAACCGAAGAATTTATGTTTCCGGCTATTATGCTCGGAAATTATATGATAGAAAATCATCTTGCCCAAAATGTAAAAACACATTCAACTACAAGGAGTCCCATACTTGTATCAGGAAAAAAAGATTATCCGTTACAGATAAGATACGAGATTGCAAGTTTCTATGAAAGTGACCGGAGGACGTTTATTTATAATCTTGATAAATATGATCAGGTGTGGATTGTCACAGATGCCATCAACACTCATGATACTAAAGATTTTATGGCAGGACTTGATAGCCTGACAGCAGCATTGCGTATGAATGGAAATGATAATATTGGTGTGGTGGTATGGAAAATATGAAAGTGATTGTAAAGATAATTAAAAAGTAATCAAAAAAGGTAAAAAAAGATAATCTAAAAGTAATTGTAACAGTAGCATATCAATAAAAGTGCATTTAGTATATAAAGAAGTACCGCGTAGAAAACCAGAAGTTAAATACAAAAGGATTGTAAAGATGATGAGAAGTAGTTTTTTTAAGGAAGATGTGACATTGCTTTTAAAGGATATAACAGGAATGATAGAACCTCTTCCGACAAATGAGAGAGAAAAATTAATACAAAGTGGGGTGCATTATTGTGAGATGATGCCATTAGAATATAAGCCAAGCGAAAAATATCTTGCTATTTATGACAGGGCACTACAGCTATACAGTAAGAAGACAGCAGATGCCATCATGACTGTATCGGAAAAAATAATGGCAAAGAAAGGGAAAAATGTGGTACTGATATCTTTGGCAAGGGCAGGGATACCGATAGGGATACTTATGAAAAGATATCTTGATAAAAAATATGGTATTCATATACCACATTATTCTATTTCGATTATCAGGGGAAGAGGGATTGACAAAAATGCAGTCAATTATATTTTAAAGCGGCACAGACAGCAGGATATTATGTTTGTGGATGGATGGATTGGCAAAGGTGCAATATTTGGTGAATTGAAAAAAGAACTTGAAAGTTTCAAAGAGCTTCAACCGGAGATTGCAGTGGTATCAGATCCGGCAAATCTTACAGAGATGTGTGGGACTCACGAAGATATCCTCATTGCAAGTTCCTGTCTTAACAGTACAGTTTCGGGACTTATTAGCAGGACATTTTTAAGAGATGACATCATAGGAAAAGAAGATTTTCATGGTGCAGCATATTATGGCGACCTGAAAAATGAGGATAGAACGTATGAGTTTATAGAAAAGATTGAAGAGTTGTTTGTATTTGAAGAAAATCGCAAGAATAGTATAGACAGAGAGAAAAGAACGGATGATGAAAAGCATATGGATAAAAGGAATATGTACAATACGAATATGTACAATACGAGAAATTCAGTATTATATAATGGTATAGAGGAAGTAGAAAGGATTTGTGAAACATACAATATTGATAATATCAATTTTGTAAAACCGGGGATAGGAGAGACAACAAGGGTACTTTTAAGAAGGGTGCCATGGAAGATTCTCATATCAGAAAAATATAGAGATAGTGATGAGCTTTGTCATATTTATCAATTAGCAGAGGAGAAGGGGGTGAATGTAGAGTATACAGAGCTTATGAATTATAAGTGCTGTGGACTGATAAAAAAGGTGGCAGATGCATGATGGAGATTTTTCAGGAATTGATTAAAAAAAGTATAAGTTATACAGTGCACATTACCCTACATTCTAACTCGTAAAAATGCTGCGCATTTTTGCTCGTTAACTTATGAGTTCCTTACGGAACTACGCAAATTTTACTTCGTAAAATCTGCTAGAAGTTGCTTCTCGCCGAAGAGGCATCGTACCAGCTTTAGCAATTGATATGGACAGGTCACAGTTTAGAAGATATGTCATAGGAGACAGACTGCCTAAAAATGAAAAAATTGTCAGCATGATAGCTAATGGGATTGGAATGTCAAAGGAAGAATCAGAACTTTTGCTTAAGTATAAAAGAAATAGAAGAATTAATCAAAAAAATATGTTGTAATGCCAATCATATTAATATTATGTTCCAGACAAGAATTGATGAATTTTATGAAATGGTATTTCAGGTTATAAAGTCCGATGATAAATGCGAAGTAACAGATAATTGGATGATAATAACAGATTTAAAGAACTTTAAAAATGGAAGAATAAGCTGTTTTTAGGGTTCTTCTGTTTTTTTGATAGAAAGCAGATAGATTTGACAAAAAACAGTACCAAATTATGTCAAAAATAAGAATTTCATATGTAAGTAGAACGAGGAAATAGTGATTGAAAAAATACCAGAGGTTATTTATAATAAAATTATTGAAAGTTTTGTTTTTATCAAAAATTTTTGCAGGATATGGAAGTTGTTATCAAAAAAATAGCAGACTATGGATGATGTTATCAAAAAATGTAGAATATGGATATTGTTGTAAAAAAGGAGAATGGGGATATGGCAGGAACGGTTGCAATAGGAATACAAAATTTTGAGAGTATTATTAATAATGGTTATTTTTATATTGATAAGACAGATTTCATAAAAGAATGGTGGGAAAGCGGAGACAGTGTGACACTCATAGCACGTCCGAGACGTTTCGGAAAGACATTGAATATGAGTATGCTGGAGACATTTTTTTCTAACCAGTATGAAAACAGAGGGGATTTATTTGAGGGACTTCATATATGGCAATATGAAGAGTATAAAGAGATTCAGGGAACATACCCTTTGATAAATCTGACATTTGCGAATATTAAGGAAACGACATACGAAATGGCTTACAGAAAGATTACTGAAATATTGGTGAAGCTGTATGCGAAGAATGATTTTTTGCTGGAGGGAAATGTATTAAAACCGAAAGAAAAAGAATTTTATGAAAGTGTATCATATGGGATGGATAAAGCAACAGCATCGCTTGCGATTCATAATATGTCGGATTATCTTAGTAGATATTATGGAAAAAAGGTTATCATTCTGCTGGATGAATATGATACTCCTATGCAGGAGGCATATGTAAATGGGTACTGGGATGAATTCACTGCATTTATCAGAAATCTGTTTAATTCCACATTCAAGACAAATCCTTATTTGGAGAGAGCGGTGATGACAGGTATTACAAGAGTGAGTAAGGAATCGATTTTTTCTGACCTTAATAATCTTGCCGTTATTACAACAACCAGTAAAATGTATGCAACAGATTTTGGTTTCACAGAGGAAGAAGTATTTGATGCAATGGATAAACTTAACTTGAAGGATAAGGAAGGGATTAAGCGATGGTATGATGGTTTTGTATTTGGTGATGTTTCAGATATTTATAATCCATGGTCTATTATTAATTATTTTAAATATCAGACATTCACAACCTATTGGGCGAATACCAGTTCCAACAGTCTGGTAGGAAAACTGATTCGTGAGAGTGGGTCAAAGACGAAAAAATTGTTTGAAAGCCTGCTGGAAGGAGAGACAATCAATGTTCCGGTTGATGAACAGATTGTATATAATAATCTAGATACAAATGAAGGTAATATATGGAGCCTCATGCTTGCCACAGGGTATTTGAAAGTTTTGGAATACCAGACAGGCGAACAGTATACCGGCAATAGAAAACCGATTTACAAGCTGACACTGACAAATGAAGAGGTAAAGACGATGTTTTACCAAATGGTGAGTGACTGGTTTGGCATGGTAGGAGACAATTATAATGATTTCATTGAAGCACTGCTGCAGGGAGATTTAGATGCGATGAATGAATATATGGAGAATGTCACAGAACAAATTTTTAGCACCTTTGATACAGGCGGAAAGGGTGCAAATGATGAAAATAAAAGCAGCGGGAAAACAAGAAAGAGTGAACCGGAGCGGTTTTATCATGGATTCGTGCTGGGATTGATGGTGGATATGTCAGAACATTATATTATCAAATCAAACAGGGAGAGTGGATTTGGAAGGTATGACATCATGATATACCCAAAGGATATGACAAAAGGAGATGGAATCATCATTGAATTTAAGGTACGCAAAGAAAAGAAAGAGAAAGACCTTGAAGAAACGGTAAGGGCTGCACTCAGACAGATAGAGGATAAGAAATATGAGGCTGAATTGATGGCGCTGGGATTTGCAAAAGAGAAGATACGAAAGTATGGGTTTGCATTTGAAGGGAAAAGTGTATTGATAGGGGAATAGAGGGGTTGTTTTTATTGGGATTAAGGAGAATGCCTATAAACAGTTACAAAAAATAAAGACAAAAAATAATTATGAACAAATAATCAGAAAAGTGTATTATTCGTTTTGTGATTATGAAAAATATCCTGAAATTACGGATTATGGCTGATTGTGCATTGTAATGATGGAGAATGTATGGTTAGAGTGTATTGATAATTTGTGTGATGATACACATCTGATGGAGAAATTGTTGTATTATATAAGATGCATGTATAGAATCTAAGAAGAGAATCTTGTTCTATGCATGCATTTTTAGGTAATGTGCGTCAGTCATTCTTGTTAGTTCGGTTTGGTTTCCGGATATCCGTTGCCTTGCAAATCAGTAGATGGAGTGAATGTACCTTTCTTTTTGTCAGAATGAGAGTCGTATTCGCTGTTATCAGAATCCGGGCGACTGGCTTCCCAGACACCGTTTGGGATAGTTTTGACAGGTTTCTTTTTTTCTGTAATTTTCATTGTTTTTATACCTATGCCTATATATACGATACTGCCAAAATGATGGTAATGGCAGAGTTAGCAAAATCCTTTCTTTTTAATATAGTGATAGTATTTCTTGTTTTATATAAAATATGTATATGATATTTATATTGTCAAAAGAAACTGTAATATAGGAGTGACAGCTCATTTATAGAGGAGCTGTTTATATTGGTAAAATTGCATTTATCGTAATTAATGAAACTATAGGACGGATAGAGAAAATATCAAAAGGTATATCTGATGTTTATTGAATATGAGTTACCGGATGAAATTAATAATAAAAAATGTTGTATTATTGATAAGGATTGTTGTATTATAGATGTAGACAGTAATAACTTACAGCACCGGGTGTTGGGGTCGGGGATAATCTCAAGGGATTTGAGGTTTGAGAATCTTGTAAGTTATGATAGGTATAAAACAGCGATGAATAACCTACTGTTCGACTAATCGGATTGAAAGTATTAGAATTTTTCAGTCAAAACTCTGTCTGAGTGTTGGAGTGCAGAGTGGGAATTAGAAAAAGAATCAACACAGAAAAGAGGTATTTTTATGAAAAATTATTTTGATTTAACAGGTCATGTTGCAGTTGTGACAGGTTGCTCGACAGGGCTTGGAGTGCAGATGGCACATGCACTTGCTAATCAGGGAGCAAATATTGTAGCACTTGCCCGCCGCAAAAATCTTGTGGATGAAGTAGCAAAAGATATATCAGAGACATATGGTGTTAAAGCGATTGGTGTATCGTGTGATATCACCAGTACAGAGGCAGTCGAAGAGGCAGTTGATACAGTTTTAAAGGAATTTGGAAGAATTGATATTCTGATTAATAATGCCGGAACAGGTGCGGTGGCTCCGGCAGAAGATATTACAGATGAGCAGTTTGAAAATGAAATGAATATTGATTTATTTGGAACATTTAAAGTGGCAAGAGCAGTTGCAAAGAAAGCAATGATACCGGCAGGATATGGAAGAGTTATCAATATTGCATCAATGTATGGACTTGTTGGAAACAAGATTGCACCGGCATCACCATACCATGCTGCAAAAGGCGGTGTTGTCAATTTGACAAGAGCACTTGCAAGTGAATGGGCAGATAAAGGAATTACGGTCAATTCAATTTGTCCGGGATATTTTGAGACTCCACTTACCAAAGAAACACTCGACTCAGAGTTTTTCCAGAATTACGCAAGAACAATGATTCCTATGGGGCGTTATGGAAAAGAAGGCGAGCTTGACAGTACAGCGATATTCCTTGCAGCACCTACAAGCACATATGTCAATGGCTGCATTATTCCGGTTGATGGCGGTTATACTTGTATGTAGGAAAAAGGTAAAGTATTATTTTACTATTTGCAAAATTTATAAAGTATATAATGTTCGTATAAGACGATTGATGTTAAGGAAAGTCTTATACGAACATTTTTTTATAATGTAGTTAAAAATGATTGACAAAGTGTATATAACTGTGTATACTGTATATAAATTTGGAGTAGCAATAAAGCAAAGGTAGCAATGAGGACCAAAATAGCAATGAAATCAAAATAACAGAGAAAACAAATATTATGATGTTAGTAATTGAAATTTAGGAAAGGACAAAAAAGTCAATGAACAATTTTATTACTGTCAAGAAAGTTACAAAAAGTTTTAGAGATTATAAGCTGAAAGATATTTCTTTTAATGTGGAACAAGGCTGTATTTTAGGTATTATTGGAAGAAATGGTTGTGGAAAGACAACGCTCCTACGAATGATGATGGGAGTCTACCGTTTTGGAAATGGAGATGAGGGTGATATATTTGTTGATCATATTTCGATTAAAGACAATCCGGTTGAATATAAACAAAATAGTGCATTTGTCTTAAATGAGACACCATTTGAATTATCACGAAGTTCTATAGAAAATGGACTCATATATGGAAAATATTTTAAGACATTTGATATGAAAAAATATCGAAAGCTGTTAAGTGAATTTAATGTTCCAAAGTCCGAACCAATTAGGAAGATTTCAAAAGGGCAACAGATAAAACAGCAGCTTGCATTTGCATTATCCTATGATGCTAAAGTATATTTTCTTGACGAACCTGCGGGAAATCTTGATGTGGAGTTTAGAGAGACATTTTACCGGTATCTTAGAAAGTTAACAGAAGATGGAACGAAGAGTGTTATCTATACAAGTCATTTAGTAGAGGAACTGGAAGAATTTGCAGATTTTATCTTATGGATCCAAAGAGAAGATAACATAGGAAAGGTTAGATATTTTGGAAGTACAGATGATTTAAAAGATAGATACAGAATGGTTGAGTGTGATGAAGAGATACAAAAGCTGATAGATGAAAAATATATTGTTGGAAGCAGTAAAAGTGAACATCACAGTGAGATACTTATCAGATATAAGGCGGATAAGATGAGTGAAGAAATAAAAAAGTATTGTCGCTATGCAGAATTGAAAGAGATTATGTATTATATTGAAAAAAATAATAAAAGCAGTATTTTAATGATATTCGAGAGAAGTTGAGTTAACATACAAGGGATTAACCACTTGATTAAAATAATTTGAAATATGGAAGGAGAGGTAAGAATGCTTAAAAATATTTTTAGAGAATGGTGGATTAGATATAAAAAGTTCATATTTTTAAATATCATAATGGATATTGTAATAGTTCTTTTTGGTATGCTTAGCTGGTCTTTGGGATTTAATAAAATGTTTATGATGTTTAGAATGATAAACCACAGTCAGATAAATGAATTTATTCCAATATCAGATAGTGAAAGAAAAAAACGTAGTATCATTCAGATTTGCGTGATTACTTTTATATGTACAGTATTATTTATGCTTGGTATAAGTGGAGTGATAAGTGTATTTCATAAAAGAGAGATTGATAATTTTAGTATTACAGCGATCAGATTGTGGATATGTTCATTTTTTGTTTCAGGTGTAAATGCAGGAATTACAAATGAAGCAAACATTTTTTCAGGAAAGTACCGTATGGAAAAGGAAAACTCTTTGATAATGGAAGTTGCTGGTAGTTTGAAAGAAAATGTTAATAAAGATGGTTTTTTTTCAAAGAATGGAATAAGTCTGGTTGTATTTACGGTTTCGTGTCTGTTACAGATGATTATGTTTGTAAGTGGATTTTGTAAAATTAGAATTGTGCTAAAATTCATTAATTCATATGTAGGAACGCTGGTGATAAGCTTAGTCATCATTTTTCTTATTATTGACAGCTTAAACGTAGTAAGAAGGATGTGTATCGGAGATTGGACAGAGGAAAATCAGTGATAGAGGCAATAGTAATGAATAAAATAAAAACTTGAAATGGTGATGGTGAGATATTGATGAATATAAAAATACAGTCAAAGAGCGGGATTCCAATCTACGAACAGATTGAGAAGCAGTTAAAAGAAGAGATAATAGAGGGAAGGCTTAAGACGGGTGAACTACTTCCGTCAATTAGAAGTCTTGCGGCAGAGCTTAAAATAAGTGTTATTACGACAAAGCGAGCGTATGAAGATTTAGAAAAAGAGGGAATGGTATACTCTGTTCCGGGAAAAGGATTTTATGTAGATAATCCGGATTTGCAATATCTTAACGAAAAGAGAACATTAGGAATAGAAGAGAAGATAAAACAAATTATTGATGAGGCAAAAAAGATGGGAATCTCAAAAGAAGAATTGAGAGATATGATAGACATATTTTGGGAGGAATAGAATGTTAGAAGTATCAAATATCAATTTTACGCAGAAAAATAGAAAAGGGGAGTTTTCGATAAAGGATGTGAATTTTACTCTTGAAGATGGCATGTTCATGTGCCTGCTTGGTAAAAATGGAGCAGGTAAAACGACTCTTCTTAATCTTATTTATGGTATATCAAAGTTATATAGTGGCTGGATACGATGGAATGGTAAAAGGGTGGATATTCAAAATATACATGAATTCCACAGTGATGTAGCGTATGTAGGAAATGAGGAATGGTGTTTTTCATGGATGACGATGTCAGAAAATTTAGAGATTCTAAGTTGTCTCTATGAAAATTTTGACAGACAATTATATTTGAAACTGCTGGAAAGTTTTGATTTAAATGAAGAGGATGTAAATAAGAGGTATTTGCTGCTTTCATCAGGTCAGAAAGTCAAGTTTCAGCTGGCATTTGCAATGGCAAGGAGACCGAAACTTCTGCTGCTTGATGAACCCTTTGCGAACCTTGATCCTGTTATAAAAACCGATTTGATGGATATTCTGCAAAAAAGTGTGAGAAATGATGATATGAGTCTCATTATTTCAACACATCTTATTGACGACATTGCTGATATTAGTGATTACATAGGAATATTAGTAGATGGTGAGATGAAATTATTTTCAGATAGGGAATCAGTTATGGAAGAATACAAGAATATGGATTTGAAAACATTAATGATAGAGATTGGAGGCAATAGTACATGGACTTAGCAGAATTTGCAAAAATGATAAAGAGCAGGAATGAACATGATAGCAGATGGTGGATTTTGATGTTGGTTGTCATATTTCCTTTTGTGATATTTACAAATGGAGAGAATAAACTGATTGAGGATGTGGGAGTGAAAGTATATAGTTCTTATTTTAGTATGCTCTTACTTTTTGTTGTTACCACCTTTTTTGCTGTTGATTTTAGCTCACAATATCTTAAAGTCAGAACAAGTGAAAAGTTAAAGAGATATCTGACCACTTATGGAAAAAACAAATCAGTTGTTGAAATCACAAGAATGCATTCATTTGATATTAAGGAATATTTTTCGTTTATTCAGAAAAAAATACTCAAATGGCAGATGATAATTTTGATATATTTGGAAGTTCTGGGAATTGTGAAAAAAGATATTAAAATGATTTTAGGGGGAGTGATTGCAGGATGTATTCCGATAATTGTCCTGTTTATCAGAAAGAAATTGTATGAATATGATATATGCCACAGACAGGGGATTTTTGCAGCTATCTTATTCGGGATATTAGAGATAATTCAGAGAATAGCTGAGTTTTTATTTGTTCTCGTTGTGTATTTTATCACTGTTTTGATGATATGGGCTGTATTTTCCGGCATATTGGTAAAAGGACTAAATGAAAATGAAATTATTTACCGTGAGTATGCCACTACAATCATGTGGGTAGTCGTGCCAATTCTATTGTTTATACTATCCTGTATGATATATATGGGGAAAAGGTCGTTTCTGATTCGATGTATTTTGTTTCTGATATTGATGGCAACAGGAACAATTACGGCATGGGTAAATGGAAAATGTTATACAATAATCAATATGTCACAGGAGACAATTGAAGTGGCTGATTTTGATGAAAGGAAGGAATACTCGTTTGATGATATCGCAATATTTGAGACAGGAAGAAATGATGATGATGAAATATATATGAGCTTTATTTTTGAAAACGGAGATAAGGTGAAAATTTGTGAAAATAATAGTTATGAGTATTCAGATAGATTTTCAAAAGAATATAAGGAAAATAGTGTAGAAGAATTTGTAGGTGATTTGAAAAAAAATTTAGTGGAAAAAGGAGTGGAGGAGTTACATTAATTAACACGTTTGACACTGATATGATAATCTATTTGAAAATGATGACGATATGATGTAAAATGAGTGTTAGGATAGCAAGGTTAATTATTTCAGATAAAAACTTGAAGGAACTTGCGTTAAAAGGAAATGAATGACGCTAAACGATGTGAAAAATAATCTCCCAATCAATAAAGCATGATTTAAATCATAAAAGAAAGAAGAATGAAAATGAGAATTGCAGTGTGTCAATTGGAAATTGCATATGAGGAAAAGGAAAATAATTTGATAAAAGCTGAAAAATTTGTGAAATCGGCAGCAGAAAGGCGGGCTGATATCCTATTTTTTCCAGAAATGAGTTTTACTGGATTTTCCATGAACACAAAATTAACCGGAGAGACAGATGAAAAACCGCAAACTTTTTTGAAAGTAAAGCAATATGCTATAAAACATCAGATGGCAATTGGTTTTGGATGGGTGAAGGGAAAAAGTAATTCCGAAAATCATTATACAATTGTTGATAAATGTGGAAAAGTTTTGTGTGATTATGTAAAAATTCATCCATTCAGTTATTCGGGTGAGGATAACTATTTTTCTGCAGGAAATGAATTAAAGACTTTTGATTTTGGAGATATGAAATTTGGAATCAGCATCTGTTATGATTTGAGATTTGCAGAGATTTATGGTGCGATGTCAGAGTATGCACATGTCATGATAGTTCCAGCAAACTGGCCGGAAAAAAGGAAACAGCATTGGCAGACATTACTTCGTGCAAGAGCAATAGAAAATCAGGTATACATGGCAGGAATCAATTGTTTTGGAAATCAGAATGGGCTGTATTATTCCGGAAACAGCAGTGTTGTGAATCCAAATGGAGATGTTTTGTTTGAAATAAATGATAGGGAGGGAATGGAAATTATTGATATTGAAAATGATGTTTTTAAATATAGAAGTGAATTTCCGGTAAAAAAAGACAGACGAAAAGAATTGTACCGGGAATTTTATTAATGTATATATGAGATGTATTTAGCGAAAAAAGTGGAGAAAAAGTGTCAGTATTCATAAAATGTTCATAATTTATTTTTTAAAGGTTCAAAAAATCCACATTTTTTATTAAATTTTGTGGTTTATGATACTAACCATAGAAATTAAATTTTCTTTTTACATTTTTTTCATATTATTCCCTTTTGTTTCAATAAAACGGTATCAGTTGTATATCGTTTTTTTGTTGTAAAAATTGAAATTGTAGAAATCATAAAAATATATTAAGAAAAATATGAGTAAGAAAATAGTAAAAATTAATTAAAAAATTGCTTTACTTTTCAGTTGAAATTGTGTAAAATTATTTCATGGTTTTATAATGAAGAGCCATGAGACAATTAGATAAGTATGAAATAAAGTTAAATATAAAATCACTGTATGAGTTGATTTAGAATTGAATTGAGGAATGATTAGAATATGGATGTTAAGGCTATCAGTCTGTCCATATTACAACATTCCTCTTTTTTGTTTTGCAGGAAAATGTTGTAAGCATTAATCTAATCAAAAATTCAATTCGAAAGGTTAAAAAGGTGATGATTATGAGATTTTCATTTCACAAAGGCGATGTTCAGATGGCATTTGAATATGCAATTTACATGATGATAGGTGATGAATTTAAGATGATGGAATGCAATTCACAGTGGAAGGAAATGAGTCTTCTGATTAATTACAAAGAAGTAAAAGTCGATACACAGTATAAGTTAGAAAAGTTGTGCATTAATTATGCAAATGTGCTGAAAAGAAGACTTCCAAAGTCTGTATGGAAAGAAAATGTCATTGTGAAAATATATGACAATGGTTCTTATCTTCCAGAGGTAAGGTTTGTTGGTGAACACTATATATTGCGAATATTTTGCAAATATAGAGGTAGAAAAAGCAAACTGGATTTTGAGCTGCTAAAAAAAACGACAAAGTGAATGATAGTAGAACATATTGTTGATATTTTTAATGAAATGTTTATAATTGTTGTTATGGCTTATTAGATAAGAATATTTCAAATGATATCATTTGTATAAAAAGGCAGGAACATAAAAGATGAAAGTAATTGTGATAACAGACGATTGTCAGGGAATGCTGTTCAATAACAGACGGCAAAGTAAGGATAAAATGTTAAGAAAAGAGATAATCAATCTGTGCAAGAATAAAATTTTATATATGAATGAGTATTCCTATAATCAATTTGAATCATCTGAAAAAGAGGAAGTTATGATAAGAGTAAGTGAATCTTTTTTAAGAGATGTAAATATGGATGCAGGTAAAAATATTGATGACGGATATTGTCTTGTTGAAAATGAAAATTTGACAGATTATATGGATGATATCAATGAGATAGTGATGTTTAAGTGGAATACAAAGTATCCGGCAGATATGTATTTTGATATTGATTTAAATAGGTTTCAACTGGTGGTTACGAAGGATTTTCAAGGAAATTCCCATAATAAAATTACGATGGAGATTTATAAGAGATGAAAGAAAAAGGCTTGAAAGTGATAGGATGGTTTTTTGCGGTAATCTTCTTTTTTGTCGGAGTAGATGCTTTGGCACAGGGAGAAATTGTATGTTTTGTGTTGTTTGCTACACTGGGTACATTGACATTACCTGCCTGTGCAGTTAGAAATTTATGGAAAGTGGCTTTTAAGGAAAAAAGTAAACTGGTAAAACCGGTGGTTCTGTTTGTTCTGTTTATTGTGGCAACATCAACACTGCCGGCAGTGGAAAAGGATAAAAACGCAGAGAATGAAAATGACGATACTTACAAGACAGAGGTATCTAATACCCGTGTCCAAGATGCAGGCATTGCAGATTCTTCAATGGAAAATAAAGAGGAATCAAATTCCACTGATGAAAAATTAACCGGTGAAAATTCAACTGATGTTCAAAGTACAGCCAATATTTTTCAGTCACAAACAGAGGCAGTATTGCTGTCGGACATTCCGGAATATAGTGACAGTCCATACATAGCAGTCAATCAAAATATTCCATTTTTTACAGAGAATGATAACACAACAGTAGCTTTTGAATATTATTCGGATTTGGATAAATTAGGCAGATGTGGTGTCGCATATGCTAACATTTGCAAAGAAATTATGCCTACAGAAGAGAGAGACAAGATAGGTAGTATAAAACCGTCAGCCTGGCAGAGTGTGAGATATGATAATGTAGAGGGTGCTTATCTATACAACAGATGTCATTTGATTGGATATCAGCTTGCAGGAGAAAATGCAAATGAAAAAAATCTGATGACAGGTACAAGATATCTCAATATTGAAGGAATGCTTCCGTTTGAGAATATGGTTGCCGATTATGTAAAAGAAACAGATCATCATGTTTTATACAGAGTTACACCGATATTTGATGGGGACAATCTGCTGGCAGCGGGGGTTTTGATAGAGGCAAAATCAGTAGAAGATAATGGGGAAGGAATTTTATTTAATGTATTTTGTTATAATGTACAGCCGGGGATTAATATCAATTATCTCAATGGTGATAGTTCGCTTGCAAGTGATGTAGAACAATCAACTCAGAGTATACAGCAGATAGAAACACAGACTGCAGTAACGTATTCATATGTGTTGAATAAAAATACAAAGAAATATCACAGACCAGATTGTCCGAGTGTTCCTGCTATCAGTCCTAAGAACCGGATTGATTTTGATGGAGATATTAATGAGATGATTCAGCAGGGATATGTGGCATGTAAGAGGTGTAATCCGTAAAAAAAATGGTTAAGCGAAACATTGGAAGAAGGATTTGTGAAAATAAAAGATAAATATAAACGCCCGAAATTACTATCAGTAATTTCGGGCGTTACAATCACAATGCACTCGATGGGACTTGAACCCACACCCGGGAACCCGGACATGAACCTGAATCATGCGCGTATGCCAATTCCGCCACAAGTGCATCATAAGTCGTATGACTTAGAACGGATATTATTATAACAGCTTATAAAGCATAAATCAACACTTTTTTTAATATTTTCCCCGCTATTTTCCAACACTTAATTGAAAATTTAAATTCTACGCCATATTTTCAATTTGCTGAATGCTCAATGAATTTTAAATGAATTACTAAATTGAACCCCCTCAATTATAAAAATTCAATTCTGTCATTGATATGCAAATTATACCACTGACAAATTGTAAATATTTGTCTTGATAAAATGAGATAAATGATATTATAATAGTTAGTGGTATTTTTTAGGTTTAAGAGATGTGTGACTAAAGATATTCAAGATGCAATGGTGTCCGGAATAGTTATAACAGCAGTCACTTATACATATAAAAGCAGATAAAAAAGGATTAGATTTTTGATAGAAAACAAATTATGAAAGGATTTAACATAGAAATATGAAATTAGTAAACTTAGATGAACTTATTATAGGCGAGGGAAGACCGAAGATTTGTGTTCCTATTGTTGCGAAGAATTTAGAAGAGGCAAATTCTCAAGCGTCTGAAATTGCAAATTTGTCCGCAGATTTGATAGAGATTAGAGGAGATTATTTTGAGCAATATTTCGACAGCAAGTATGTTATCAATTTGATACATGAAGTGAAACTTATCACAAACAGACCGGTGATCTATACATTCAGAACAGGCAGAGAAGGTGGAGAAAAGGAAATTGAAACAGAAGAATATGTCTCTCTTTTGAAGGATGTTATTGAAAGTAAAGAGCCTGAGCTGATTGATATAGAACTTTTTACAGGAGAAAAAGAGGTTGAAGAACTGACAAAACTTGCACATGCTAATGGTGTGAAAGTTGTTTTATCCAATCATGATTTTGAAAAAACACCTCACAAAAAAGAGATTTATGCAAGATTGAAAAAGATGGAAGAGGCAGGTGCAGATATAGCCAAGATTGCTGTTATGCCAAAAGAACAGTATGATGTGAATAAACTTCTTGATGCAACAACAATGGCTTTTTTTGATATGGATATTCCAATTGTGACTATGTCTATGGGGAAAATGGGGGCTATAAGCCGTATATCAGGTGAGGTGTTTGGCAGTGCTATTACCTTTGGAACTGTTGGTAAAGCTTCTGCACCAGGACAGATTAATGTAGATGATTTATCATATATGCTTGAGGTTATTCACAGGCAGTGTGTGAAATAGTATATAGATTGAAATGAAATTTTATATTGATTCAAAATCAAAACAAAACGATGATAGGAAAAAGAGAGGAATTGACGATGGACTACAATATTATGTTAATAGGTTTTATGGGGGTTGGAAAAACTACAGTGTCAAAAAAATTATCAAAAAAACTTGGGATGCCTGAGATTGATATGGACGCTTATATTGTTGAGCATGAAAATAAGGCGATAGCAGATATTTTTGCAGAAAGCGGAGAGGAATACTTTAGAAAAATAGAAACAGAGTGCCTGGTTGAAATACAAAAGGTAAAAGGAAAAATTGTATCATGTGGTGGTGGAGCAGTTTTGAAAGATGAAAACGTCAGCTATATGAAAAATGGTGGAGTTATCCTTTTGTTAACTGCAACACCTCAGACTGTCTACGAAAGAGTAAAGAATTGTACAGACAGACCAATTTTGAATGGAAATATGAATGTTGAATTTATCACCGAGCTTATGAATAAAAGAAAGCAGAGATATCTTGAAGTGGCAGATATTATTATTGCTACAGATAATAAAACTGTGGATGAGATTGTAAACGAAATTGAGAAAGAACTGGGAAATCTCATGTAGAAAAGGATTGAAAATGACAGTCTTATCAAGGAAAAAACGCGAGTAAATCGGTACAATAAAAGTGAAAATGAGAATCATTTGTATATTTAGAAGAAAATACAGGATAATTTAAAAATTTTGGCTAATTGGTGTATTTTGCTAAAAAACAGTTGAAAAAATATCAATATTAGTATAAAATAAAAAGGTCTGTTAAGCTTTTTTTGGAGAATATAAAAATAGAAGATATAGAAACATGTACGGCATGTTAGTTTAAGGAGGAATATTCATATGATATCAGCAGGCGATTTTAGAAATGGAATCACAATTGAACTAGATAACAATATTTATCAGATTATTGAATTCCAGCATGTAAAACCTGGTAAAGGAGCTGCATTTGTAAGAACAAAATTAAAAAATATAAAGAACGGTGGCGTTGTTGAAAAAACTTTCAGACCAACAGAGAAATGTCCGCAGGCAAGAATTGACAGAAAAGATATGCAGTATTTATATTCAGATGATTTATATCATTTTATGGATGTAGAGACATATGAGCAGATTGATTTGGCACCTGAAAGTGTTGGAGATGCTCTTAAGTTTGTAAAAGAGAACGAGATGGTTAAAGTTTGCTCACATAATGGACAGGTATTTGCGATTGAACCACCATTGTTTGTTGAGTTAGAGATTACAGATACAGAGCCTGGTTTCAAAGGTAACACAGCTACAGGTGCAACAAAGCCGGCGGTAGTAGAGACAGGCGCTACAGTATATGTACCATTATTTGTTGAACAGAATGATAAGATTAAGATTGATACAAGAACAGGTGAATATCTTTCACGTGTATAAAAAGACAGATTATTCAAAGTCACATTCTATATGGGATGTGGCTTTTTTTATTTGTCAAAAACATGTGAATCTATTTTGGAAGATTGAGAAAAGTAACTGTAAAGGCAGAGAAGTACCTCATTCATAAAGTGAATACAATAACAAAACAAATAATTTATTAGCAAATAAAATGTGATTAATTATAATAATATGATAAGTAACTAAAATAAATATTGACAAATGCCTGAAAAAGTAATACAATGATGAATATAAGATACATAGTAAAAAAGCAGGAGGACAATAAAATCCGGATTAAAAAAAGATAATGTATTGACAAAAATAAAAATATGCATTATTATTGTCTGTAACGAACGAATGTTCGAACTTTCGGTAGGTTATACTATGCATATCAATATACATTCTAACTCGTAATAATGTTGCAGACCTAACTTAGTTCAAAACAATTAAAAGTTAATAAATTGAAATAAAATATGGAAAGGAATATGCACGCTGCCATAGTATTCAGATTTATAATTAATAGGAGGCAGTACAGAATTTATTATTATATATACATATGTAATATATGAAAGAGATAAATAAAAGTTGCATGGGTGATTAAAATGGATAACAGTGAAAAATTAAAAGCATTAGAGCAGGCGATATCTCAGATTGAGAAAGACCATGGTAAAGGTTCGGTTATGAAACTTGGAGATCCGAAAGCAGCCATGAATATTGAAACAATTCCTACAGGCTCATTAAGTCTTGATATTGCATTGGGACTTGGTGGTGTACCAAGGGGAAGAATTGTTGAGATATACGGACCTGAATCAAGTGGTAAGACAACAGTTGCGTTACATATGATAGCAGAAGTTCAGAAAAGAGGAGGAATCGCAAGTTTTATCGATGCGGAGCATGCTCTTGATCCGGTGTATGCAAAAGCAATAGGTGTTGATATTGATAATTTGTACATTTCACAACCAGATTTTGGAGAGCAGGCTTTGGAAATAACAGAGACATTTGTGCGTTCGGGTGCAGTGGATATCATTATCATTGACTCTGTTGCGGCTCTGGTTCCAAAGGCAGAGATAGAAGGAGATATGGGTGATTCTCATGTGGGACTTCATGCAAGACTGATGTCACAGGCACTTAGAAAATTAACAGCGATTACGAGCAAATCCAACTGTATTGTTGTATTTATTAATCAGTTGCGAGAAAAAGTAGGAGTGTTGTTTGGCAATCCGGAGACTACTACAGGTGGTAGAGCATTGAAATTCTATTCATCAATAAGACTTGATGTTAGAAGAAGTGAAGCAATCAAACAGGGGGGAGAAGTGATTGGTAACAGAGTTAAAGTCAAAGTTGTGAAAAACAAGGTAGCACCTCCGTTTAAGGAAGCTGAGTTTGATATTATGTTTGGAAAAGGTATTTCAAAAGAAGGAGATATGATTGATATCGCAGCGATAAGTGGCATAATTAATAAGAGTGGAGCATGGTACTCTTATAAGGGAGAAAAAATTGGTCAGGGAAGAGAGAACGCTAAGCAGACTCTTCTTAATAATCCTGCAATGATGAAGGAAGTTGAGCAGGCAATAAGAGAAAAATATATTTTTATGGCTGCTGATGAGGAGGATCAACCTGCGCAGACAGACAATATTGAGGAAGAAGATATAGATAAGGAAGACTAATACAACATGCTTGTTACCGAGATAAAGAAAATTGACTCAAAAAAAAGTCTCATATATCTGGATTATGAACCTGCATTTTCTATATACAGGTCAGAAATCAGACGGTATGAAATAGGGATAGAAAAAGAATTAACAAGTGAAAAGTATGATGAAATTCTTGCTATGCTGCTCAAGAGATGCAGAGAAAGAACAGCGTATATATTAGGCAAATCAGATAAAAGTGAACACGAGCTCAAAACAAAACTGAGGCAGGGATTTTATCCCGACAGCATCATCAATAAAGTTGTGAATGAATATACCATGATGGGATATGTGAATGATTACAGATATGCGTCCAACTACATAAAGTATCATTTTTCATCAAAAAGTAAAAATAGAATTATGAGTTCACTTCTTTATAAGGGGATTGATAAAGAACTTATTAACGATATTATGAATGAATACGAATCGGAAAATGAAGATTTTAAAAACAAACAGGATACAATGATTGAAAAGGAATTTATTAAAAAAAAGTATGATTTTGAGAGTGACGATAAAGAATTGCTTCATAAAATCATTGCTTCATTGTGCAGAAAAGGATTTAGGTATGATGATGTTAAGAATGTATACCATCGGCTAAAAGACAAATGTGATTAAAAAGTTTCATGTTACTTAACTGAAAACGGAGACATAAATATAGCAGGGAGCTTGGAGGTTTACTAGTAATGAATCAAAGATTTGTTACATAAAGTGCATGTGGAGTATGGAACATTAATTGAATAAAATAAATGATAATAGGAATTTTGAATTGACTTAATTGGAAGTAATTGTTATAATTATAGTTAGGCGTGAGTGTGCGGTATAGGGCATGAATATAAAAGGTGATTTACAGTAGATTTTATAAAAATCACCGTCTTACGCGACATATCTTATTTTTTTTATAAGGATAATCCTTATAGGATAAAAGTAAATTTTTAGGAGGAAACACAAAATGGCAAACAAATGGGTTTACATGTTCAGTGAAGGTGACATGAGCATGCGTAATCTTCTTGGTGGTAAAGGTGCCAACCTTGCAGAGATGACAGCAATCGGTCTTCCAGTACCACAGGGATTCACAATCACAACAGAGGCTTGTACACAGTATTACGAGGATGGACGTAAGATTAACGACGAAATCATGGCTCAGGCTATGGAAGGTGTTAAGAAGATGGAAGAGATCAACGGAAAGAAATTCGGAGATCTTCAGAATCCACTTTTAGTATCAGTTCGTTCAGGTGCAAGAGCTTCAATGCCTGGTATGATGGACACAATTCTTAACCTTGGTTTGAATGACGAAGTAGTTGCAGCAATGATAGCAGGAAATCCTGATCCTAAGTTCGAACGTTTCGTATATGACTCTTACAGACGTTTCATTCAGATGTTCTCAGACGTTGTTATGGAAGTTGGTAAGAAGTATTTCGAGCAGTTAATCGATAAGATGAAAGAAGAGAAGGGCGTTCAGTTTGACGTTGACCTTACAGCAGAAGATTTAAAGACATTAGCAGAACAGTTCAAGGCTGAATACAAGAATCAGTTAGGACAGGACTTCCCATCTGATCCAGTTGAGCAGTTGAAGTTAGCTATCGAAGCTGTATTCCGTTCATGGGACAACCCTCGTGCTAACGTATACCGTCGTGATAATGATATCCCTTACTCATGGGGAACAGCAGTTAACGTAATGCCTATGGTATTCGGTAACTTAAATGAAGAGTCAGGTACAGGTGTTGCATTTACACGTGATCCTGCTACAGGTGAGAAAAAGTTAATGGGTGAGTTCCTCATTAATGCACAGGGTGAGGATGTAGTTGCTGGTGTTCGTACACCAATGCCAATCGCTCAGATGGAACAGGAATTCCCAGAGGCATATGCTGAGTTCATTAAGGTATGTGATATCTTAGAGAATCACTATCATGATATGCAGGATATGGAATTCACAGTAGAGAATAAGAAACTCTATATGTTACAGTGTCGTAATGGTAAGAGAACAGCTCCAGCTGCTCTTAAGATTGCTTGTGACCTTGTTGATGAAGGACATAAGACAGAAGAAGAAGCAGTAGCTATGATTGATCCTCGTAACCTTGATACACTTCTTCATCCACAGTTTGATGCTGTTGCTCTTAAGGCTGCAACACCAATCGGAAAAGGTCTTGGCGCATCTCCTGGTGCTGCTTGCGGTAAAGTTGTATTCACAGCTGATGATGCTGTTGAATGGGCTGCAAGAGGAGAAAAAGTTGTTCTTGTTCGTCTTGAGACATCACCAGAAGATATCACAGGTATGAAGGCTGCTCAGGGTATCCTTACAGTTCGTGGTGGTATGACAAGCCATGCAGCCGTTGTTGCACGTGGTATGGGTACATGCTGTGTATCAGGCTGTGGTGATATTGCTATGGAGGAGGAAAACAAGCAGTTTACATTAGCAGGAAAGACATTTACAGAAGGTTCAGAGATTTCTATCGATGGTACAACAGGTAACATTTATGAAGGTCTCATCCCAACAGTTGATGCTTCAATCGCAGGTGAATTTGGACGTGTTATGGCTTGGGCTGACAAGTTCAGAACATTAAAGGTTAGAACAAATGCTGATACACCGGCAGATGCTAAGAAGGCTAGAGAGCTTGGTGCAGAAGGTATCGGACTTTGCCGTACAGAGCATATGTTCTTTGAGGAAGATAGAATTGCTGCATTCCGTGAGATGATTTGTGCAGATACAGTAGAAGAGAGAGAAGCAGCTCTTGAAAAGATTCTTCCATATCAGCAGGGAGATTTCAAAGCTCTTTATGAGGCTCTTGAAGGAAATCCTGTTACTATCAGATTCCTTGACCCACCTCTTCATGAGTTTGTTCCTACAGAAGAAGATGATATTAAGAAATTAGCAGACGCACAGGGTAAATCAGTAGACGAAATCAAAAACATCATTACATCATTACATGAGTTCAATCCGATGATGGGACACAGAGGATGCCGTCTTGCAGTAACATATCCTGAAATCGCTAAGATGCAGACAAAGGCTGTTATTCGTGCAGCTATCGAAGTTAAGGCAGCTCATCCTGATTGGGCAGTGAAGCCAGAAATCATGATCCCACTTGTATGTGAGGTAAAAGAGCTTCAGTATGTTAAGAAAGTAGTAGTAGAGACAGCTGATGCTGAAATTGCAGCAGCAGGTGTTGAACTTGAGTACGAAGTAGGTACTATGATTGAGATACCTAGAGCAGCTCTTACAGCTGATGAAATTGCTAAAGAGGCTGACTTCTTCTGCTTCGGTACAAACGATTTAACACAGATGACATTTGGTTTCTCTCGTGATGATGCTGGTAAATTCTTAGATGCTTACTATGATACAAAGATTTTCGAGAACGATCCATTTGCTAAGCTTGACCAGACAGGTGTTGGTAAGTTAATGGAGACAGCTATCAAACTTGGTAAGCCTGTTAATCCAAATCTTCATATCGGTATCTGTGGAGAGCATGGTGGAGATCCATCTTCAGTAGAATTCTGCCACAAGATTGGTCTTGACTATGTATCTTGCTCACCATTCAGAGTACCAATCGCAAGATTAGCAGCAGCTCAGGCAGCAATTGCAAATAAATAAAATTGTCATATTAGATTGATGAATGAATAAGTGATAAGCGTATCATTAGAAATAGTGGTACGCTTATTTTTTTTAGTTATAAAATGTAAAATTTTATTAAAATTTTAGTTTAATTTATTGCATTTTGAAGTTAACAGGTATATTATTATTGATTATGTTTATATTGGTTATAATAATAAGGAAAGTGGGCTTATTAGAGAATGATTTTACAAGATAAATCATATTTAATATACACATATATTTACATATTTAATTTATAACAGGATATGGAGGGCTGAATTAGTTATGACAATCGATTACAAGGAAGGACTTAGCAAAGAACAGGTACAGGAAAGAATTGAAGAGGGAAAGGTTAATGTAGCGGTTGATTCAAATTCAAAAACTGTAAAAGATATTGTACGACAAAATGTTTTTACATATTTTAACCTCATATTCGCGATTTTAGCAATTTTGGTTATCATAGCAGGCTCGTTCAGAGATCTAACTTTTTTGCCGGTTATTATTGCGAATACTCTTATTGGAATTATACAGGAGGTAAGGGCGAAGAAAATTGTGGACAATCTTACAATGCTCAACGTACCTCGAGTGACAGTTGTGAGAGATGGCAAAGAAAAAACACTTTCGCCTGATGAATTGGTTGTCGATGATATTGTTAAGTTCAAGGCAGGAAACCAGATTTGTGCTGATGCAATTGTGTGTGTGGGAGAAGTTCAAGTGAATGAATCGCTTCTTACAGGTGAATCTGATGAGATATTAAAAGAAGAGGGAAGCAAATTGATGTCTGGAAGTTTCATAGTATCAGGAGAATGCTATGCGAGACTTGATAAGGTTGGAGAAGATTCTTATATTTCAAAGCTTACAATGCAGGCGAAGAAGATGCAGGATGGTGAACAATCTGAGATGATAAGATCTCTTGATAAATTGGTGAAAGTTGTCGGAATAGCGATTATACCGATAGGAATATTACTTTTTATTATGTCCTATTCAGTCAGACATGAAGGGTTTAAGGCTAGTATTGTATCAATGGTTGCAGCAGTGATAGGAATGATTCCTGAAGGACTGTATCTGCTTGCAAGCGTGGCACTTGTTGTCAGTACAATGCGTCTGGCAAGAAAAAAAGTTCTGCTTCATGATATGAAATGCATTGAGACACTTGCGAGAGTTAATGTGTTATGTGTGGATAAGACTGGTACAATTACAGAAAATACAATGGAAGTACAGGGAGTTATCCCAACACAAATTTATTTGGAAAGTGTTGGTTATAATGTAAATAGTATCAAAAATGAATATAGCGAAGAAATCTTAGAAGGTATTCGCTCTCTCTTAGGAGATTTTGCTTCTGCCATGAGCAGTGATAACATTACAATGGCGGCAATTAAAGAGTATTTTACAGAAACTACCGGGAAAATACCTGTATCAAAGACGGGATTTTCATCTGTTACAAAATATAGTAGTGTTACATTTAAAGATGGTGCGTATGTACTTGGGGCACCGGAGTTTGTGCTCAAAGAGAAATATTCTGATTTTGAGACAGAAATATTGGAACATGCATCGAAAGGCGCGAGAGTTCTGGTATTTGGTGTGTATGATGGAACAGTGGATGGAGGAGAACTGAGTCATGGCATAGAGCCGTTAGGTTATGTGCTTTTGGCAAATCCTATACGTAAAGCAGCAAAAGAGACTTTCTCGTACTTTGCTAAGCAAGGTGTTGATATCAAAGTTATATCCGGTGATAATCCTGTAACAGTTGCAGAAGTTGCAAAACAGGCGGGAATAAAGGGCGCTGAAAGTTATGTGGATGCATCGGCACTTGAGACGGATGAAGAACTTAGAGAAGCAATTTTGACACATACAGTTTTCGGGCGTGTAAAACCTGAGCAAAAGAGAAAATTCGTGAATCTGTTAAAGGAGGCAGGGAATACTGTTGCAATGACAGGTGATGGTGTTAATGATATACTGGCATTAAAAGACGCTGACTGTAGTATAGCAATGGCATCGGGAAGCGAGGCGGCAGCACAGTCAGCTAAGCTTGTTCTTCTTGATTCAGACTTTTCATGTATGCCGGATGTGGTTTATGAGGGAAGAAGAGTTGTCAACAATATCCAGCGTTCAGCGAGTTTGTTCCTTGTAAAAAACATTTTTTCTCTTATTTTGAGCTTGTTTACAATGGTCATTATGATGTCTTATCCGTTAAAACCATCGCAGATTTCACTTATCAGTATGTTTACGATAGGTGTGCCGGGATTTTTCCTTGCACTTGAGTCGAATAAAAATGTCATTAAAGGAAAATTTATACCGAATATCTTACTGAAGGCATTGCCGGCAGCTATCACAGATTCAATCGCAGTTGGTGCACTGGTTGTATTTGGAAGAACCTTTAACATAAATTCTAATGATATTTCGACAGCATCAACAATATTGATGGCAATTGTAGGATTTATGATTTTATATAAAATCAGTGCGCCTATGAATAAATTCAGATTTGCGATATTGATGGGCTGTATCGCAGGACTGATATTCTGCAGTTTTTATATGAGTGGTCTTTTTGCAATGTCAGATATGTCAACAAAGTGTATTATGCTGTGTGTAGTATTCTCGATTGCGATAGACTCAGCGTTCAGATATTTGTCGCTGGCGGTTGAAGGAATACAGAAACTGTATGGAAAGTGGAAAAAAAGATATTGAAAATATAAAAATTATATGATACACTATAAAAGTTGTGTTGTGGTTTTACAACATGTAATCAAACACATATGCCGATTCTTGCATTGGTGCCCATGCTCGGGGTGATGCAATAAAGTGACGCATATGAAAGAATATAACCAATGGAGGTAGAAAAAATGAGCGTTATTTCAATGAAACAGTTATTAGAAGCAGGTGTACATTTTGGACATCAGACAAGAAGATGGAACCCTAAGATGGCTCCATTCATCTACACAGAGAGAAATGGTATCTATATCATTGACTTGCAGAAGTCAGTAGGAAAAGTAGATGAGGCTTACAAGGCAGTTACAGATATTGTAGCAGATGGTGGTACAATTCTTTTTGTAGGTACAAAGAAGCAGGCTCAGGATGCTATCAAGACAGAGGCAGAGAGATGTGGAATGTACTATGTAAATGAGAGATGGTTAGGTGGTATGCTTACTAACTTCAAGACTATCCAGAGCAGAATCGCAAGATTAAAAGCTATCGAAGCTATGGCTGAGGATGGAACATTTGATGTACTTCCTAAGAAAGAAGTTATCGAGATTAAGAAGGAATGGGCTAAACTTGAGAAGAACCTTGGCGGTATCAAGGATATGAAGAAGATTCCTGATGCTATCTTCGTAGTAGACCCTAAGAAGGAAAGAATCTGTATCCAGGAGGCACATGCACTTGGTATTCCTCTTATCGGTATTGCAGATACAAACTGTGATCCAGAAGAACTTGATTATGTTATTCCAGGTAATGATGATGCTATCAGAGCTGTTAAATTAATCGTTTCTAAGATGGCAGACGCTGTTATCGAAGCTAACCAGGGCGAAGAAGCAGTTGCAGAGTCAAGTGAAGCAGAAGAGGAAGCAGCAGCTGAGGAGACAGTAGAGGCTTAATTGTAGAAAAATTCAATAGAAAATCGAATAGTTAAGATAGAATAGAAGAATATATATTTAGGAGGATATTGTAATGGAAATTACAGCAGCTATGGTAAAACAGCTCCGTGAGATGACAGGAGCAGGTGTTATGGCTTGTAAGAAAGCACTTGTTGAGACAGATGGTGATTTTGACAAGGCAATAGAAGTTTTAAGAGAAAAAGGTGAAGCTACAGCAGTAAAGAAAGCAGGAAGAATCGCAGCAGAAGGTACTGTTTTAGCTATCGTTAAAGAGGACAAGACAGCAGCAATCGTTGAAGTAAATAGTGAGACAGATTTCGTAGCAAAGAATGAAAAGTTCAGAACATTCGTTGCTAATGTTGCAGATCAGATTCTTGCTTCGGATGCAGCAGATGTTGATACATTATTAGCTGAGCAGTGGAACTTAGATAACTCTAAGACAGTAAAAGAAGAATTAGTAAGCCAGATAGCAGTTATCGGTGAGAACATGACAATCAGAAGATTTGCAAAAATCAATACAGATGGTGTTGTTGTTCCTTATATCCATGCAGGCGGAAGAATTGGTGTTGTTGTAGAAGCTTCTACATCAGTTATCAATGACGAAGTAAAAGAGTGCTTAAAGAATGTTGCTATGCAGGTAGCAGCACTTAATCCTAAGTATACATCAAGAGATGAAGTAAGCGAAGAGTTCATCGCTCATGAGAAAGAGATTCTTTTAGCTCAGATTAAGAACGATCCTAAGGAATCACAGAAGCCTGAAAAGGTTATCGAGGGTATGATTAATGGACGTATCAACAAAGAGATGAAAGAAATCTGCTTATTAGATCAGGTTTATGTAAAGGCAGAAGATGGAAAGCAGTCAGTTGCACAGTATGTTGATTCTGTAGCTAAGGCTACAGGTTCTGACTTAAAGATTAAAGGATTTGTTCGTTATGAGACAGGCGAAGGAATTGAGAAGAAGTCAGAAGACTTTGCAGCAGAAGTTGCTAAACAGATGGGTAAATAATCTGAAAGCGAACTTTCATAAGACAGCTTAATAGATATTGAATTTATAACCACTAAATATGCGGGAAACCGTGTGTTTAGTGGTTTCTTTGTATTCGTTCAGAGCCATGCACTCCAGAGAATGAGCGGTTTCATATGCTTGCATTAATGAAACTGCTTATTCTTGGGAGTATGTGGCGGATACGCCACATCGAGAAGCTTTGCTTCGAGATGGCTCTGATTTTTATCGTAAAGTATCATAAAATATCATATCATTTTGGGAAAGCTTCGAAAATATTCTCTTGATACTATGTTAAAGGAGAATCCAAAAATGACAGAGCAAATGAATAATGAAATGGAAATAGGAAAGAAGTTAGAAAAAATTTACAAAAAAAAGGTAAAAATTCGGATTTGATTGGTAGTAATAAGTTATTATCTCAATGGGGGATGAATTTTGTGTAAACTTGAAGTTTGAGAGGAAAGGATTGTTATGGTGTAAATGTCAATATTAAAATGTACAAAAAAGGGGATGGTGCATCAGCATCAAATGCTGATTTAAAGAAAGTGGGAGCAAATATGAACTTATTTGAATTTTTTACGAAATTGCATAATGATAGCACAAAATCATGGATAGAAACAACAGCGACTTTTACTGGTAGAAGAAATAAAGCTATGAGTAGGACGAAAATAGGATATCGTGAACTTGATTATTACGAGTATGAAATAACATATTATGCTGGTGATAAGAAAAAAAGAGGCTTCTATTCATTTTACCCTTTACCAGACCCTGAAATAGAAGAAATTGAAGGTGAAAGTATGAAGATAAAATACAATAAGAAGAAGCCATACATATTTGTTGCAGCAGAATAATTAAATCTTCTTTAATAAACTTTACCGCTTCTATATTGATTGTGGGACAGATTGCCTTGCTGAGAAAGACTTTTCAGTTAATACAGCTCCTGCAAGTTCCGCTGTCATTCCTGTTTGGCTTGTTTACGGACTTTGGAATCTCTCTTTCTGTTACAGCAAATGTAATTCTTAATTCGGGAGAAGCTTTTGTAAAGGCAATATCCGACACTATCCATAAAGAGTTCGGCAATGTTAAGATTGCCTTTGACGTTATCTGCGTGATTCTGGCAGTAGTGTTGTCATTAATCTTTTTCGACTTCTCTATTGTAGGAACAAGAGAAGGTACAATCATATCGGCATTGCTGACTGGATTTGTTGTAAAGATATTCCAAAAGATTGTTAAGAAACCTCTTGAATCGTTACTTTAATGTGCTTTCGATATAATGAAAGCAGAATAGCAATTACACACAAAAATTGTTTACAATACAATTTTCCGTGCAACCACTCACGCGATGAAGCGATAAAGTATTTATGGGTATAATATCTTCAAAAATTATTGGAGGTATTAATCATGAATCAAGAAATAAGAAACTATGTAATGCAGAAAATGAGTCAATTTTTAGACAATGGACAGACACTTCGACTAGAAAGAATTCTGGAAGAGGTACAGATTAAGCAGGAGAATGGCAATGATTATGAAGAAGATAATGCTGAACTGCTTGAAAAATTCATTGCGGCAAAGAGATTGGAAGGTCGTTCAGATGGCACTCTGAATTATTATCAGTATAAAGTTGCATAATGATACCGTAATGTTGTGTAATGTTTGATATTCTGTATAAAGAAGCGTTAATTAATACTGAAATTGAAGAACTTACGAATGCTGAAAAAATTATCGCCATATTAAGTAAAGAAGGACCAAAATCGGTAAAAGAGCTACAGGAAGCTTTGAATTATAATAATAGAGGACATTTTTTGAAAAATGTTCTCAATCCAATGCTTGAAGAGGGTGTGGTATATAGAGATGGAAAGCCAAAATCTCCATATGCACAAATAAAAATAAATAAAAATTAAATTTAACTCAGATTTTCCAGTTTATGAGTGGAAAATCTGTAAGTTTTGCTGAGTCGAAAAAAGCAATAAGATGAATCGCTAGATTCCGATTTTCTTGGCTAAATTAGGATTGAAAATAGACTGTAAAGTGGCTTTACACTATAAAAAATGCAAAAAATCTGAAAAGAATTGAAAAAAGATATTGACTGTAAAGTATGTTTATAGATTAAAGTAGCCTTATAAATCAAAAGGAGGTCACTAAGATGACAATAAAAGAAGTGGAACAGCTCTTAGAAGTTCCAAGAGCAACTGTAGGATTTTACGAAAAGGAAGGACTTATTACACCGACCAGAGAAGGAAATGGATACAGGGACTATTCAAACGAAGATGTAGAAAAGTTAAAAAAGATTATCATTCTTCGAAAGATTGGTATGTCTATTGAGGAAATCAGCGATCTTTTTGATGGTGTCAAATCCATGAATGAAGTGCTTGATGATAATATCGGAAATCTTCAAAAACAAATGGACGAATTGAAGGGAGCAATGAACCTTTGTCGGAGGATGAAAGAGGATACCGTGCAAATATCTTCAATGGATGTGAATACATATTGGAACACAATTGAAGAGGAAGAGAAGCAGGGTAATCGTTTTATTGACATTGCTAAGGATATTATTGAAATTGAGAAAGGTGTTTTTGCGAGCTATTTCTCTGCAACGGATATGAATGGAAAAACATACGATTCGCTTCCTAAAATTATTTTGAATGTAATAGCGTGTGTTGTACTTGCTGGTGTGATTGGGTGCTTTTTTGAAAGGTCATGGTCTGTTCAAAATTTTTGAAAGTAATATCCTGCGTTAAATAAGCGGTCTTCCCTCAAAGGAATGCGTGCAGTTTGGGAGAAAGTGACAGAAATCTGTTCTCTTTGCTGGTTATAAAGGGCAGTTTCCTTTGCAGCCTCTTCTCTTGCCCAGGCCATCATTTTTTCTTTGTCGCCGGAAAACTGTTCTAACAAATCATTTAGTTTGCCGAGTTTTCGATAAATCCGTGAAGACGATTTCCTATTGCTTTTACGATAAGATTGATAAATATATACGTCCTTGTTGTTTGGACTACCAGTAATGTTCACATACATAACAAAAATCACCTCTATGTGTATTATAATATACAATTACAAACAAGTACATAGTAAAACATAAAATTTGACAAAAAATTAAGCCGAAAACGGCTTAAATAAAAGATTTTTTATAATATTTCTAAAAATGAAGTGTCAAAGACCCGGAAAGATACGGGAAAAAGTTTGAGGTGATTGATTGTTGGGAGATAAGAAAAATAGGTCAAATTTTATAGATAATGCTCATTGTACTGGCTATGACTGAACTGTTACATAAAATGGACAAACTGTGAAATTAATTGTTGCAAAATTTGGAATATTTTGGTAAAATGCAGCAGTAATTTAAATAAGGGCAAACATGTAGAAATGTATGGGCGCAAAGCTGGGAGTCTAAGGGTAAAAAAAATATTAGATGAATAAGAAATACCTATGATAGTTCGGTTGCATAACGAAAAGTTGTGCAGCTTTTTTTTCGTAAAAAACACAGTAATGTGTGCAAAAAAGAACAATAGGATAGTAAAAGGGAGACTTTGTGAAATATATTACAGATGAAGTATTAATATATGATAAAAAAGGAAATAAAATTGATAATGTGAAATTACCGGAAAGGATTATGGCAATTCCTGCGAAAAGAGGTGGTTTTTCAGAAAAAGGAATTTATTATAAAGGTAGTGGAATTGTTTATAGAAATCATCTGACCAATGAGGTGAAGAAATATGAGAAAAAGTTAGTAGAAACAGGTATTGTTTATGAAAAGTATGCAGTAAATATTCCGGAAATAGAAGGGAAATATGGAATATTTATATTGCAGCATCAGCCAATATTTTCAGATTATGAAGGTGGATGTGGAAAAAAAGAACAAAATCTATTAGAAAATCAAAGAAAATTTGCTTTATCAGCAATCGAGAAAATAGTTGATGTTATTCCAACAGGATTGAAAGAACATAGTATATATGCATATAGACTTAAAAATGTAAGAGGTGGATTAGAAGATACAGTAAAATTAATAGAATATATTCTTAAAAATGATTTTAATACAGCATGGGATAAAAATCTTTGGAGCGATATTTATGCATTTGGCTATGTGAGAGATGTGGCAGACTGGTTTATATCATCAAGAATTGAGCATAAGATAGGAACAGTTTATGCATTGTTAAATTCAATATACAGACAGGATATAGTTCTGTACGGAAGACTTCTGTTGATATATTTTGGAAAATATAGTTTTGAAAAGTATAAAATAATCTATTATAGCTGTTTGATTGTAGAAAAATATTGTCCTGAA
>CADACD010000024.1 GCA_902786365.1 uncultured Lachnospiraceae bacterium
GCGGTTAAGGAAAAAATGTGAGATTATTTTCGAGTCAACCCGACCTGGGCCTTGTCGGGAGCGGCTCGCACTAACTTTGTGCCGGAAAACAGTTATACACGGGCGACAGCAGTACGGCAATGATAACTTCGATGAAATTGTTATGGCCACATCACATAGAATTCTCAAGCAGAGCGCGCGGAAAGCCCAGCTAAAACAAATGCATGGTGCCTGCACCATACCAAAGAAAAAAGCAGAGATCCGCTTGCGGTTTCTCTGCGGTATTAATGTGTGCCTCAGAAACACTAGATTTAATAATGTATTAAACAAAAATTAACAGAATAAATCTTATTATAAAATATATATTAACTAACTTTGTGCCGTTATTACAAATAACATGGTAATGATTGCGAAAAATCACTCTACCAAATTATTAAAAGTCAAGTTTCTAGGATGACAAATCTTTCCCAAGAAACCATGACAATATTTAATAAAATTCTGATATTCAGGCGATTTAATGTCGTTTGATGTCCTAAAGGAATATACCACCATCAAATTTCCTCACATAGCCAATGGCAATATCTGTTAGAAATTGGTACGTTTTAATTTTCACTCAAGCTGTGACAAAGATGAAAAAAGATCTTTCAGCTTTGTCAATAAAACGTGCATACGAGGGAAAAGGCGCACTTGAGTATTTCTTGCCATCATTCTTTATGCGTGTCAAGCAATTCGGAACAAACAAATATGTGTCACGCAAAATGGTTGTTTCTTATGTTTTCATTCGTGAAACCGAAGGAGGCATAAGGCAACTTAAGACACAAATGCCACAATTGCAATTGATAACTTCATCAGAAAGCAAAGCACATAATACTCAATATGTCAAACTCAATGACTTTGAGATGTCAATGATCAAGAAAATTGCTGATATCTATGATGGACAGTTGCCTTGCTATCGTTCAGATGAGTACAAGTTAGATGGATGCGATTATGTCAAAGTTGTTGACGGTCCTTTTAATGGCATTGAAGGAAGAATCGTCACTTGGCCTGGTCGTGACAGCGGACAAGTAATCCTTCCAGTTGGCGACTTGTTCTTGGTTTCTACTGGAGATATTTTATCCCAATACACACAGATAATTGAGTTTGGTAAAGGCAACCGCCATCCTTATCACATGTTTGAGTTGCACATGCCGCGCGCCATTGAAGCATTGACAAAGCAACTAACCAAAGGCGAAATATCGCCAAATGATCTCGCCAATATGTTAGTGTTCACTGGTCGCCTTGAGGCGTTACAACCAGCTACCCTCAATATAGAGAGTTTCTATTCTGGAATGATGCTCATGAGTTATGCTGCTGCTGGCAATGGATATGAAGCCGACAAAGAGCGGTGGTTGAACAATTGCAATGAGCTAATGCCAAAGCTCAAAGCAGAACTTCAGATTGGTTTACAATTGGCGATGATGTATGCTTCTACAGGCAATCCAAAGATTGCAGAACAATTGCATAATCTCGTAGATTCCTGGATTCCCCTTAAGCCAACTGAACAGAAGAAATTTACGATTGTCAAGATTTTAGGCAGATTCGAGGCAATCTATTCACACATACAAAACAAAGATTCTAATTAAATGAAGATAGCAGTAGCAGGTACTGGATATGTTGGTTTAAGTATTGCGACTTTGCTTGCACAGCATAACGAAGTAGTCGCTGTCGATGTCATCCCTGAAAAAGTTGACAAAATCAACAACCATATCTCACCGATCCAAGACGATTATATTGAGCAGTATCTCGCAGAGAAACCGCTTAAACTTACCGCCACACTTGATGCCGAAAAGGCCTATAGTGAGGCGGATTTTGTTGTGATAACCACACCGACGAACTATGACCCAGTAAATAACTACTTCGACACGCGCCATGTGGAAGAGGTGATTAAGCTGGTAATGAAGGTGAACCCTGATGCTATCATGGTGATAAAATCAACGATACCAGTTGGTTACACCGAGAGCATCCGACGCAAAACTGGAAGTGAGAACATCCTATTTGCACCGGAATTTCTACGTGAGACTAAGGCGCTTTATGATAATTTATATCCCAGCCGCATTATTGTCGGCCGTCCAGAGAGTGACGAGCGACTTGATAAGGCTGCTCACCAATTTGCCGAACTTCTTCAAGAAGGTGCTTTAAAGCCTAATGTCGAAACCTTGTATATGGGTTTAACCGAAGCTGAAGCGGTGAAGTTATTCGCCAATACTTACCTCGCCTTGCGAGTAAGTTATTTCAACGAACTCGACACCTATGCCGAGATGAAGGGGCTCGACACTCAGTCGATAATCAACGGTGTTTGTCTTGATCCAAGAATCGGCTCGCACTACAACAACCCATCATTCGGTTATGGCGGCTACTGCCTACCCAAAGATACCAAGCAGTTGCTTGCCAACTATGCTGATGTTCCTGAGAACTTGATTGAGGCTATTGTCGAGAGCAATCGCACGAGAAAAGACTTTATCGCTGACCGTGTCCTGCGCATGGCTGGTTATTACGATTACTACCATCGTGGCGATTATAGTAAGACCGAAGAACGCGAGTGCGTTATTGGCGTTTACCGCTTGACAATGAAAAGTGGCAGCGACAACTTCCGCCAATCCTCAATCCAGGGTGTGATGAAACGGATAAAAGCAAAGGGCGCAAAAGTCATCATTTATGAGCCTACGCTTGAAGATGGCTCAACCTTCTTCGGCAGCAAAGTCATTAACGACCTCGAGCAGTTTAAAGCTTTAAGCCAAGTGATACTTGCTAATCGCTTTGATCAAAATCTTAATGATGTTCAGGATAAAGTTTATACTCGAGACTTGTTTAATAAAGATTAATTATGACTGATAATACACAGTCAAAAGAAAATCAACTTCATACTGAAGCTATTGTAAGCAATAAACGAATAGCTAAAAACACAGTTTTGTTGTATATAAGAATGATAGTTATGATTATCATTGGGCTATATACAAGCCGTGTTGTTTTACAGGTTTTAGGTGTTAAGGATTATGGTGTTTATAATGCTGTTGGTGGAGTGGTTACTATGTTCTCAATTTTATCAAATTCTCTTTCCACAGCAGTTAGTCGTTACCTGACTTTTGAGCTGGGCAGGGGAGATAAAAATAAGTTGCGAGAGGTTTTTTCTTCTTCTATAAATGTACAAGTAACTATTGCTTTAATTATTGTTATATTGGGCGGATTGATTGGAGGATGGTTTCTTAATTGCCATATGAATATCCCACAAGAAAGGATGGAAGCCGCCAATTGGGTATTATATTGCAGTTTATTATCATTTGCTGTTGGATTGATAAGTATTCCTTATACAGCTACAATTACTGCTCATGAACGTATGGATGTATATGCTTATATGACAATACTGGAAGCAGTTTTAAAATTAGTGATAGTTTTTGCATTATATTTGTCTCCTTTTGACAAATTAACATCATACGCAATATTGTTACTTATTGTATCAATAATAATTCGTGTAATTTATGGTGTTTTCTGTGAGAAGCACTTTAGTGAATGTAAATACACATGGAATCCAAATAAGAAACTCCTTAAAGAGCTTTCTAGTTTTGCTGGTTGGACCTTCTTTGGTAATGCTTCTTGGGTTTTTAATACTCAAGGTATCAATATTTTAATGAATATATTTTTCGGTGTAACTGTAAATGCTGCACGTGGTATAGCAATGCAAGTTGAAAGTTTGGTAACACAACTTGTAAATAACTTCATGACAGCCTTAAATCCTCAAATAACTAAATCTTATGCATCTGGGGATTTGGAAAATATGCATCAACTAATTTGTCGAGGTGCAAAATTCTCTTTTTTCTTGATGTTAGTATTAGCAATACCTATAAGCCTAGAAACAGAAAATATTTTGTATCTATGGCTTGGTAAGGTACCTGAATTTTCTGTCATTTTTGTTAGATTAACTTTTTTATCTATCATTAGTACAGTTTTAGGCAATACTCTTGTTACTGGTCAATTAGCTACAGGCAAAGTGAAGAAGTATCAAATTACAATGACTTTAATAGGAGTATGGGTTTTCCCTCTTACATGGTTGGCTTATCAATTAGGCGGCAGTCCTGTATGGGCTTATGTGTTTTTCATAATCATTTATTTTGCTTTAGTTTTTGTGCGTCTTTATATGGTCAAAGATTTAATCAAATTATCATGGCGCAGATATCTTAATGAGGTCATTGTTAAAAGTATATTTGTTGGTGTGATATCTTTGATTGCACCTTTCGCATGTTATATTATTATGCCTCATTCTATTTTGAGAACTTTTGTAGTTTTTTTAGTAAGCTTCATTTCTTGCGGAATAGTGATATATTGGTTAGGCATGTATAAACAAGAAAGATTGGCCATAAAAAAAATGATAACAAAAAAGATTTTTTCCATATGACAAATCAATTAAAGCGTTTATATAATAAGTTTTTTAGACGTAAAATTTCTGTTATTGCTCAAATTCATTATACTAATCCTTCTCAAAGATTAAAGGGTAGGAAAATAATAGTAACAGGTGGTACTGGTAGTATCGGTTTGGCAATGGCTAAGCGATTTATTAATGAAGGGGCAATAGTTTTAATAACAGGAAGAGATAAAGAAAAATTGGAGTCAATAAGCAAAAATATTGGATGCGAAGCTTCTTTTTTGGATTTAATGAATGTTGAATCTTTTGACAAATTCATAACTGAAGCAAAACAGAAATTAGGAGGTATTGATTGTCTTGTCAATAACGCTGGAATTTCTTTGCATGAGTCTTTTGAATCTGTTACTACAGATGGATTTGATAGGCAAATTGCAACCAATTTACGAGGACCTTTCTTTTTGTCTCAAAAAGTAATTGCTTACATGTCGACAAATAGTATAAAAGGTCAGATATTGTTCATTTCTTCAGAAACAGGAGAAACAGCAGATATTAGACCTTATGGTTTATCAAAGGCAGCAATAAATAGTTTGGTACAAGGTCTTGCATATCTTTATATAGAGCAAGACATACGTGTTAATGCAATTGCGCCAGGTGTAACCACGTCAAATATGACTGGATACAGCAATGATAATCTTTATTGCTCATTCAATCCAAATAAAAGAGTGTATTTACCAGAGGAGATTGCTGAAATTGCCTCATTCATATTATCAGACATATCAAATAGTATTTCAGGTCAAATAATCACTTGCAATAATGGGAAAACCATTAATGCAAGATGGAAATAAAAATGTTATGTATAAATTTTATTCGTCAGAACGTAACGTTCAAATTCTTGTGACTTTACTTAAGGCTCACAATATCAGATATGTTATTGCATCACCAGGCACAACTAATATAAATTTTGTGGCTAGTGTTCAATGTGATCCATGGTTCAAAGTTTTCTCGTCAGTTGATGAACGTTCTGCTGCCTATCTTGCGTGTGGTATAGCAAGCGAAAGTGGTGAACCTGTCGTGCTTAGTTGTACAGGAGCTACTGCATCTCGCAATTATATATCCGGTTTGACAGAGGCATATTATCGTAAACTTCCTGTGCTCGCTGTAACATCAACACAGAACCCAATGAGAGTTGGTCATCTGGTCCCACAAGTGATTGATCGCAGCAAGCAACAAGCTGACACTATGCTTGATAGTATAATGCTGAATATGGTAAGGACAAAAGATGAGGAATGGGATTGTGAAATAAAAGTAAACAAAGCATTACTTGAATTGAGACACAACGGTGGAGGCCCTGTACACATTAATCTAGAAACAGGATATGGTGCTGATTTCTCGTTAAAGGAGCTTCCTTCGGCCAGAAAAATTGAACGCATATTAAGCGTTAATAATTTGCCCGAATTACCACAGAATGTTAAGATTGCAATCTTTGTTGGTTCTCATCAACCCTTTAGTGATGAGCTAACAAAAGTGGTTGATAAGTTTTGTTCATGCTATAATGCTGTAGTTTTTTGTGATTTAACTAGTGGTTATCATGGAGATTATGAGTTTCATCCGGCTTTGCTTGCTTCTCAATTCAATTGGAACAAAGATCCAATTCGACCAAATCTTTTAATACACATAGGTGAAGTAAGTGGTGATTATTCAATGGAAAGTATAATAGCTGATGATGTTTGGCGTGTAAGTCCTGATGGAGAGATTCGAGACCGTTTTAAGAGATTAACTAAAATCTTTCAAATAGATGAAATAACATTCTTTTCTCATTATATAACAGATTGTGAGCCTCAATCAAGCTATCTACAATCATGTAATAATTATCACAATAAAGCATTGCAACTATTACCTGAACTACCTTTTTCAAATGCTTGGATTGCTCAGTCGAGTGCAGATAAGATTCCTGCGGGTTCAACCTTACACGTTGGAATTCTAAATACTTTACGTTGTTGGAATTTCTTCAAGTTGCCAAAAACTGTAAATACAGCTTGTAATGTTGGTGGTTTTGGAATTGATGGTGATGTGTCTACTTTAATTGGTGCTTCTCTAGTTAATAAGAATAAATTATACTTTGCAGTTGTTGGTGACCTTGCATTTTTTTATGATTTGAATGTTCTTGGAAATCGTCATGTTGGCAGTAATGTAAGAATAATGCTGATTAATAACGGTCGAGGGACTGAGTTTCATAATTTTGACCACCCAGCATCTCGTTTTGGTGAAGATGGAGATAAATTTATGGCAGCTGCTGGGCATTTTGGCAACAAATCTCCTGAATTAATAAAGCACTTTGCATTAGATTTAGGATACAAATATATTAGTGCCAGCGATAAAGAAGATTTCATTAAGAATAGTGTTGTTTTCTTTAATGAATCTAATTATGACCAACCGATAATTTTTGAGGTATTCACAGATAGTGATGATGAAAGTGAGACTTTAAGAAAAATAAGAAACATTCTAAGTGATGGTGAGGGTGCAGTAAAAAAAATAGCGCGAAAATTACTTGGAGCCTCAACAACAAGTAAAATAGGACGACTCATTGGGAAATAATATATAGTATGAAAGTTGGCATATTAACACTTCCTTTAGAGGACAACTATGGTGGCATTCTTCAAAATTGGGCCCTTCAGCATACTTTAAAGCAATTAATGCATGAACCTATAACTATTGATTATGGTCTAAAATATGGTTGGATTCGTTATTTTTTAAGTTGTGGAAAGACATGTCTAATGCGTATTAAAGGTATTTCACGCTCTTTTCCACATCGTCCACGTTATGGTCGTTATGGGTCAAAATTCTCAAACAAGTTCATTCATAAACAAATCAGCAAAACAGAACCGGTTAATATCCCAACTGAAGATTTGCTTAATAAACACGAAATTGATGCTATAATTGTTGGTAGTGATCAAGTATGGCGTCCAATATATAATACAAGAATTGAAAATGGCTTTATTGGATTTGCCCCTAATTTTACAGGAAAAAGAATTGCTTATGCCGCATCTTTTGGTGTTGATAATTGGGAATTTTCTGATGAACAAACGTTAATTTGTAAAGAATTAATTAAAAAATTTGATGCAATTTCTGTAAGAGAGTCTAATGGTGTTTCTTTGTGTAAAGAGCATTTTAATGTAAGTGCAATACATCTCCTTGATCCTACTTTATTAGTACAAAGACAAGATTATTTTGATTTATGTAAAAAAGTCAAACCATCTAATTCATTTGTAGCAGTTTACTGTTTAGATATGACAGATGATAAGAGAAAGATAATAAAAGATTTAGCTTTAAAAAAGAATTTACCAATTCGTTTATTTGGAGCGAACAAAGATGCTAAATTGTCTATTGAACAATGGCTTGCAATGTTTCGTGATGCTGAATCAGTAATAACCGACTCGTTTCATGGGACAATATTTTCAATTATTTTTCAAAAGCCATTTTACTCAATTGTAAATGAAGGACGAGGAACCAGTAGATTTTATTCATTATTATCTTCTCTTGGGTTAGCTGAAAGAATGCAATCTGATTTTTTTGATAAAGGCATAAACTGGGAGAGAGTTGAAAAAGAGCTTAGTATATTTCAAAAAAAGAGTTTGGATTTTTTAATATATTCATTATCAAAATGAAAACAAAACTCAAATTAATATTATTGTTCCCTGTATTATGGATATGGGTATTGTGTTATAAATTATCTTCGCAAAAATCTAAGATAGACATGGATTTAGATCGTTTTTGCAAAGTACATAATGGTTTTGTTCCCCAAAGAAGGCGTTGGTACTATTTATTAATAAAATTAGTCTCTTATGCTGAGTTTAGGAGCTTGTTTTTATTCCGTTTAGGGAAAATACAGCATATAATCAGATACTTTATGCCAAAAGGTGAGGTGAAATTAGCCTTTGATATACCACGTGACAATTTAGGTGGAGGTTTATTTATTCAACATGGTTATTGTACTGATTTGAGTGCTCGTTCTATTGGAGAGAATTGTTGGATTAACCAAAAGGTATGCTTAGGGTATCAAGGTAACGACTGTCCTACTGTTGGCAACAATGTGCGAATTGGAGTTGGTGCAGTTGTTATAGGTGGCGTGAAGATTGGAAATAACGTAAATATTGGAGCTAATGCAATTGTAGTGCATGATGTTCCAGATAATTGTACAATTTGTTCTCCATATGCAACAGTTGTAAAACAAAATAACTCATAAAAGAGAATGAAAAATCGAAAATTGCATATAATTATGCCGATGGCAGGTGAGGGAAGCCGATTCCTTAAAGAAGGATGGAGCACCCCAAAACCATTAATTAAATTGCAAGGCAAGACTCTTTTTCAACGAGCCATTGACAGTGTACTGATTCATGGAATATCAATGAAGTATTCTTTTATTGTTCGACAAGAGCATATTGATATATATCAAATTGACGAGCAAATTAAAAAAATGCTTCCGCAAGCTAATGTTTTCTCTGTGCTGAAAACTACTCGTGGAGCAGTAGAAACCTGTCTAGTAGCAGAATCAGCAATTGATGACAAAGACGCTATTGTTGTTATGGACTGTGATTTGGAATTCCGCAGCAAGCGTTATTCACAATTGATACAGCAAGCTGTTTCTGTGTCTGAAGATAAAGCATTTGGTGGAGCTTTGGTATCATTTGAGTCAACTGATCCACGTTATAGCTATGCAGAAGTAGATGACAATATGAAAGTCATTCGTACAGCAGAAAAAGAAACAATCTCAAACCATGCATTGTGTGGTGCGTATTTCTTTGCAAGCGGCAGAACGTTTAAACGCATAGCACACCAATTGCTTGAAGATGGGACACATGGCAAAGCGGAATTTTACGTATCATTGCTCTTTAATTATATGCTTGCTGAAGGCAAGGACGTATATCTTGCAAATATGGAAGAGTACTATTCTTATGGGACACCAGAAGAATTGAAAAGATATTTATAATATGGATTTTCGATATAAATTATCTGTTATCGTTCCCTGCTACAACGTCGAGCAGTACTTAGATTTGGCTTTGGACTGTCTAGAAAAACAATGGGATAATGATAAGGATATACAATTTATATTAGTGAATGATGGCAGTACGGATGGAACATTACAAAGATTATATTTGTTTGAAAAAAAGCATAAAACGAACACGATAATAGTAAATAAACAAAATGGTGGTATATCTTCTGCAAGGAATGAAGGATTACAGATTGTTGATGGTAAATATGTTACTTTTTTTGATCCTGATGATGCTTTAATATATGGGGGATATCAGTATCTATATGAAAATTATCTTTCTGGTAATGATGTTGATACTCTTGCTTTCAAGACAAACCAAATGCCTGCTGGTGATTTTGATATTTCTTATATCAATGATGAGGCCAAATCCAATAAAGAAAACGATCTTGAATTTGAAGGATCTGGAAAAGATTTCTTTTTGAAATTCAACACTCTTGTTACATGGTTGTTCTTTTATAGAACAGACGTAATAAGGAACAACAATTTGTGTTTCGATGAGGGTTTAACATATACTGAAGATACTTTATTTAATCTGCAATATTTTCTTGTTGAAGGATTAAGTGTTCGTCGAGTTGATTACAAACCGCATTTCTGGTTAAATAGAATGGGATCCTTATCTTCAGTTCAAGATAAACGCTCAAAGGTCACAAAAATGCTTAAATGTAATATGACATGTTTGCAAAGAATGGAAGACGTTCAAATCCGAAACTTAAATAATGAAGATTTGGCAAAACGAATTGAGGAACTTCAGGTTGACAAAAGCCGTATTGGTGCAATGGTTTTACGAAGTAATTTAGATTTAAAGCAGATTGTTGACTTAAGGCAAAAACTGAAAAAATTGGGATTGTATCCCATAAAATGGAAGGGTTTCAAAAGTTTTATTTACAACACAATGTTTAGATTTCCTTTCCTCTTTTTTTTATTTCGTCCTTTAGCAAGTTGTATCTAATGCAATTAAAACTTATAATAACAGATTTTGACGGAACATTGGTAGATACATTTCAAGCAAATTTGAAAGCGTATCAACAATCATTCACAAGTGTTGGATTATCTTTAAGTGAAGAACAATATAGAAGATGCTTTGGGTTTCGTTTTGAGAGATTTATGCAAGCAATGAATATTGAGAATAATGAAGTTGCCCATAGGATTCGACAAATAAAAAGCGAATTATATCCCAAGTATTTTGATTTACTTCAAGTAAACGAGCCCTTGTTGGATTTCATTCGTTATTTTAGAACCAATGGTGTAAAAACCTCTGTTGCTTCCACTGCAAGAAGAAAGAATCTGGTGAATGCTTTGACTCATATCGGTGCCATTAATGATTTTGATTTGATTCTTGCAGGAGAAGATGTAAACATTGGAAAGCCAAACCCAGAAATATATAATATAGTTATGAGACATTTTAATGCCTCGCCAAATGAAACTCTAATTTTTGAGGATTCACAAGTTGGAATAGACGCAGCAAAAGCTTCCAACGCCAACTACATGAGAATATATGGAATTAACAATTAAAGGACATTCAGGATGCGACATACAAGTCGCTAGAGAGGGTAAAGAGATTGTTGTTGTTAAGTCAACATGCGATTTGAAATATGCTCCTCGTCTCATCAATCAAGCACGAAAACAACAAAAAGCTGGTGAATTTGAGTATCAACACATAAGAGTTCCCGTTATTTTTGATGTAAATCAAAATGACAAAGGAGCTTTCATAAAGATGGAGTATGTTTATTCCAAGAATTTTGTTGAGTATTTTGAACACGCTGGTTTCGAGCAGATAAAATACTTGATTAGAGCACTTGAGTATTTCCTGGAAAAAGAAATTTCAGCATCTGAAACCTCCATCGTACAATCGAGCATCTTAACTGAAAAATTTGCCGATGTTAAGAAGAAAACTTTGAGCAACAAGGCTCTTGAAGGAGACCAAGAGGTTGTAGATTTGATTGAATACTCTGAAAGACTTTTTGACAAAATAAGAGATATGGAGATGCCAGTAGGCCGATGCCATGGCGATCTTACTTTCTCAAACATTCTTTTCAACGGTAACAATTATTATCTTATTGATTTCTTAGATTCTTTCATTGAGTCTCCTATGCTTGATATTGTAAAGTTGCGACAAGATACCGCTTATCGATGGTCTCAATTAATGTATACTAAAGCATTTGATGATATCAGACTTCGTATTGTCTTTGAGAAGATAGACAAAGAGATTGACGAATATTTTAGAACGAAGTATGATTGGTATTTGAAATATTATAAACCTCTTCAGTTGATGAATTTCTTACGCATTATTCAGTATGCTCATGATCCAAAAGTTATCAAATTCTTAAAACAAGTAATATCTTCTTTATTGTGAAAACAAATAATTTTACACTTATTGTTCCTATAGCAGGCGACTCACAAGAGTTTGCAAAACAAATGCCTTTAGCTTTCCGGCAAGATGAAGCAGGTATGATGTTGTGTGTAAAAGCTATACTAGGATTACCGCTTCATATATTTAGTAATATCTTCTTTGTTATTATAAAAAAGCATGATTTGCTATATAGTTTACGTGAGCGAATGGCTATTCAGTTTAAAATAAATAAATTGGATAAAGCTCAAGTTCTTATTTTGGACAACGCTACATCAAGTCAGCCAGAAACAATAAATGAAGCAATTAAAAAGGCTGGTATTGTTGGTGCTATATTTGTAAAAGATGCCGATGGATTTTTCAAAGCAGACGAGATTATAGCGCAGAATGGTGTAGCCTTATTCCCTCTCGAAGAACTATCTATAGTTGACCCACAACATAAGAGTTATGTGGCTGTTGATGATATGAATTATATTACAAATATAATAGAGCGGCGTGTTGTCAGTAACCTTTTCAATGCAGGAGGATATTGCTTTGAAAAAGCTGATGAGTACTGCAAGTATTATGAACGTTTAAAGAATTATGGAAAGTTGTATCTTTCACATATAATCTATTCTATGTTGCTTGATAAAATAAGTTTCCGCCCAATAGAAATAAAAGAATATGATGATTGGGCTATGTATGATACATATAAATAAAAAAAATATGAGAATTGTATTTGTTAATCTTCATGGTAATGAGTTTCTTGTTAAAACACTCAACAAGATTATATTCAAGCAAAGTGTAGCAATAAAACATAAATATTTTCTTGATTATTTGCTATCAAGAGAGGATGTTGAAGTTTGCTCTTTCATTAATCGCAGGGGGTTGTCTTTATCATATTCTACACAGAATCCTTTATTGCAATCATTTCGTTTTATAGAACATAAAATAACTATGAGAAAGAATGGTATTGATTGCAAGAAAATTAAAGTGCTTAAAAATGAAAATGATATTCAACCCAATGATATATTAATTCTATATCAATTTTATAAGCCACAATTTGAGTTTGTAAAAAGGCCCCAAGTTATGATTGCTAATAGCATGATTCATTTTGGAACATCACAAGCTCAAATAATGAAAGAGTTAGATGTTAACGTCATGTTTAATGAAAGTATCTTAAGCAATTACTCAAAAATTTTTGATAAGTACTATAATTGGTTTAAAGGAGACTTTATTCTACAACCTTTTGTTTTTGCTCCAAGATTTAAACCAATTAAGTCATTTAATGAAAGAAAGAATAAGGCTGTATCTGTTGGAACAGTTACTTATATGCAAAATATAACAGAAGTATATGGTGATCCTTGCGCTCAACCTGCTCGCAAACAAATTAAGGACAATGCATCTGTTCTTGAACCATGGGTTGATTGTTTCAATAGTGATTATCTTGAAGATGACAAGAAAGTTAACTCTTCAAATCCTGTTACAAAAATTTTTGGACGACTTTATGCTAAATTTTTCACTGGTCATCAAAAAGCTTATTACTCATTCGATATGGTAGAGAAGTTTAACGACTATAAGATGTGTGTGGTAGGAGAAGAAATAATGGGCATCCCAGGTGTGGGTTTTGTTGAGGGTATGGCAAGCGGCTGTGCCTATATTGGCCAAACCGTTGGATATTATGAGGATTATGGTATGATAGAAGGTGTTCATTATATTGGATATGACGGTTCTCTTGAAGATCTTAAAAAGAAAATTTCATATTATCAGCGACCAGAACATCAAGAAGAACTTGAAAAAATTGCTAAGACTGGTTGCGAATTTGTGCGTTCGAATTTTAATGGTCCTGCATCTGCTGAAAAATTATTAAATAACTTGATTGAAGCCCAAAATCGTTGGAAAAAAAATAATGGATAAACCTTTAGTTTCAATACTAGTACCTATTTATAATGCTGGAGTTTTTTTGCGACAGTGTTTGGATTCTATTATTGAACAGAGTTACCGCAACATTCAGATTATTCTTGTTGATGATGGGTCTAGAGATAATTCTTGGATGATCATGCAAGAATACTCAAAAAAAGATGAACGAATTGAGATATTTCATAAGCATAATAGTGGAGTTGCAGATACACGAATTTTTTTACTTGAACATGCAAAAGGTGATTTTGTACTTTTTGTTGATAGCGATGACTGGATTGAATTTAATGCGGTTGAACAATCTTTAGATGTCATTATCTCATCAAATGCTGACATTGTTAATTTTAATCATCATGAAAATAAGATAGTAACACAAAAAGAAGCAATAATGCTATTTCTAAAGCATCAATCTTTTCGAGGTATGCTATGGGATAAACTTATAAAACGTGAGTTATTCTCTGGCTGTTCTTTTAACAAAAAGATTAGTTATGGTGAGGATGCTTTGATTGTATGGCAGATTTTACAAAAATGCAATATAATCTGTTTTTATGATAAACAACTATATAATTATCGATTAAATGAAAATAGTATTTCATCTAGTGCTTTTAGCGACAAGAAATTTAGCGCATACTATGTTTGGGGGCAAATATGTTCTGAAACTTCAACCAATTGGCCAAATTTTGCAGATTATGCTTATGCACGATATGCAATTGAAATGACACTACTTCTACGAGATGCTGCAATGTCTAATAATGTTGATCCATCAAAAATCAATATGATGCAACAAATCGTAAAAAAATATCATCCTCTTATTTCTAAAACACATCTATCGACTAGGAAAATGAGTTTATATTCTTGGCTTGCTGCTCATTCGTTCTTATTATTAAGACTTCTTTCGAATATCATTAAATAGTTAAAAATATGCATGTTATTGAATTAGCAAATATTGATGATAGTCTCAATCAGTTATATACAAATTTTTATTATTACTTTATTATCGTGCTGTCATTAGGTACAGTGTTTATACTTAGTTTTGGTAATAAAGAAAACAAATTAAAAAGTAGCTATAGTCGTGACATATATTCAATTGCTCTATCTGTTGGCATCATTCTGTATTTTGGATTAGCTACGCTATTTGGTATATATATCTCTGATACAATACTTTACGAGTGGAGTTTCCGTCATATTGATGCTACTACACCTTATGTTCCTTGGGGAGAACGAGAGGCTTTGTTTGATAATCTTCAAATATTCATATATAACATTGGTGGAGATCAGTATGCATATTTTGCCACATTCTTAGCGATTATTTACATTGGCACAATTTTGTTGGTATGTTATAAATTAATGCGATTTAACGTATGGGTCGCATTGATGTTTTTCTTTACATCTTTTTCTTTTTATGGTTATGGTGTAAACGGAATTAGAAATGGAGCTGCTTGTCATATTGTTATGCTAGGTATTATTTATCTGTTGGAACAGAATCGTTTAAAAACTATTTTAGCTTTTGTTCTATTTGTGATTGCATATTATATTCATAGCTCCACTATGTTGCCTATTGCTTGTGCGCTTATTTCTCGCTTTTTCAACCTTAAAACAAGTTATGCAATTGCATTTTGGGGCATTTCCATCATCATTTCGCTTATTGCTGGAAATGCAATTGGAGAAATCTTTTTAAATCTTGGATTTGATGATCGTTTTGATAGATATTTTAAAGGTCAAGAGAATCTAGAACAAATGCAAAAAGATTTTTCTTATGTTGGTTTTAGGTTTGATTTCTTATTGTATAGTGCTATGCCTATTCTTTTTGTATGGTACTTAACTATTAAAAGGAACTTTAATGATTTTGTATTTAATGTAATTGCTAACACTTATATTCTTGCAAATTCTTTCTGGATTATGGTTATCAGGGCTTCATATAGCAACAGGTTTGCATATTTGTCATGGTTTCTTTATCCATTAGTTTTTGCATATCCTTTGTCAAGGATGAATATTTGGGAAAAACAAGAGCGAAAAACTGCGTTTATTTTACTTGCTTATACTGGTTTTACATTAATAATGTTCTTATTGAGATGAATATACTTACAATTTTTACTCCATCTTATAATCGTGCACACACAATTAAAAGGACTTACGAAAGTCTTTGTAGGCAAACATGTAAGGATTTTGACTGGCTAATAATTGACGATGGTTCTAAAGATAACACTAACGAACTCGTTGATTCTTGGAAGAAAGAGAATAAAATAAATATTTCATATGTCTATAAGGAAAATGGAGGTCTCCATACAGGATATAACAAGGCAATTGAACTGATTGAAACTGAATTATGTGTATGCATTGATAGTGATGATTGGATGCCAGATGATGCTGTTGAGAAAATCTTATCGTTTTGGGCAAAAAATAAAAGAGAAGATGTGGCAGGAATAATGGGATTAGATTTCTTTGCAAATGGCAAACCAATTGGAGGGTATTTCCCTGATGGGATAGAAACGCTGAAAATAATAGACATGATTCCTAAATATCATCATCAAGGAGATGTTAAGGTTGTTCACAGGACGGAATTGTTGAAGGCTGTGGCTCCAATGCCTGTATATGAAGGAGAGAAAAATTTTAATCCTATTTATCTTTTTCATAAAGTAGATGTAAATTATCCTCTTTTATTGCTTAACGATAATCTTTGTTTTGTTGAATATCAACCAGATGGAATGACTAATAATATCTTTAATCAATATGTTAATAGCCCTAAAAGTTTTTCTGAACTTCGTAGATTGCTTATGTCTCGCCCAGACGTAGGATTTAAATATAAATTTAGAAATGCTATACATTATGTGTCTTCTCAGCTAATGCTTAAAAACCGAGATTGGTTTAAAGACTCTCCAGCAAAAGTCATAACATTACTTGCAGCTCCGTTTGGACTTATTCTTTATTTTTACATTAAGAAAAAGGCAACTATATGATAGATATTTCAATTATAATACCGATGTATAATGCATCTGATTTTGTAGAACAATGTATTCAGTCTGCTATTAATCAAGCGGATATTAGAAAGGAAATAATTGTTGTTGATGATGGCTCTACTGATAATTCTGCTGGGATTGTTGAATCAATTTTTGGAAATAAAGTAATTCTTTTCAGAAAAGAAAATGGTGGAGCTTCGTCAGCAAGAAATGTAGGTTTGAATTTAGCTCAAGGAAAATATATTATGTTTCTTGATTCAGACGACTGGCTTGAAGATAATAATATTTGCAAGAACTGTATTAATAAAATTGAAAAATATAACTTGCAAATGTGTATTTTTAATTACAAGTATTATAACAATAATACACAAGAATATCATGAGGTGACTCCAATTAATGATGAGCTGACTAAATGCCAAGATGTTGTTGAATCCACTAATAAAATGGTTTCATTCGGGTTGTTCCCTGCGAGTCCTTGTTTTAGAATAATTGAGCGTGAGTTTCTTTTAAAGAATAAAATATTATTCATTGAAAACACCACTGCAGAAGATATAGAGTGGTTTACACATGTTCTTGTTTGTATTAAACGATATGGTTTTTTAAATAATAATGCATATGTATATAGAAAAAATGTGTCAACTTCTGTTACTGGAAGCAGAGGATCTATTGTTAAATGCAAGAATCTTTTGAACCGAATTTGCGATGCAATAGAACATACAAAAAATACTAATTGCAAAAATTATAGAAATGCATTATTATCTGCTTTGGCATATGAGTATTGCATTCTTTTAGGAAACATTTCTGCGAATACAGAAACCAAATTATTAGTAAAAGAAGCAAAAAAATTATCTTTCTTATTCAATTATAAATTATTCCCTAAAATCAGTTATATGAGTTTAATATACAAATTGTTGGGGATTAATATTCTTGTGTGGATTTTAGGTATTTATGTTAGAAAATATGCTAAGAGTAATGCATGATAATTCATAATAAGTTATGCAAGTTTTAATTATTGGTAAAAATAGCTACATTGGCAATAATATTGATTTATGGTTAACAAAACATGGGCATCAAGTAACTCAGCTTGATGTACTAACAGAAATCTGGAAGTCGTTTGACTATTCAAAATATAATGCTATCGTTCATGTAGCAGGTATAGTTCATCAGCCTAATTGTAAGGATTGGGAACTTTACAAACGAGTAAACACAGACATGCCCATTGAAATTGCAACAATGGCTAAAGAGCAAGGTGTGAGTCAATATGTGTATTTTAGCACAATGGGAGTTTTTGGTCTGGGGAAAAAACTGAAACCAAATATAATTGACATGAATACTCCTTTGAAGGCTGATGGTATGTATGGACGCAGCAAACTGATGGCCGAAGAGGGACTCATGGTGCTCAATGACGAGAATTTTAGTGTTGCATGTGTCCGCCCCCCTAGTGTCTATGGCAAGGGTTGCAAAGGAGGATATATTACTGGTTTCACGTCTATTGCCAAAAAAATGCCAGTTATTCCCATTGCTTACGAGAATGTGAAACAGAGTTTTATATATATAGACAATCTCACGGAACTTGTGAGGCTATTAATGGAGAAGAAATTGTCTGGTATTTTCTGCCCACAGGATGAAAAAGCTGTTAATGCCAATGAACTATTGTATGCGATAGCTAAAGGTATTGGGAAAAAATACCGTAGTTCAAGGACATTGGGTTTTTGTGTAAAAATGCTTAATTTTATTCCTCTTGTTAAAAAAGCTTATGGTGGCATAGAATATGCAGAAAGTTTATCAACTATTAAAGATGTGGACTATGTTGTTGTTCCTTTTGAAGAAGGAATTAAGAGAACAGTGATATTGTAAAAAAACAGAATATTATTATGAGAAAAAAAATTTGTTTTGTTGTAGCAGTTCCTGGAACGGCAAATGCATTTCTTGTTGATCATATTCATGAGCTTTCTAAAGAATATGATGTATATATAGCTGGAAACATTAAATCAAAATCGGAAGTAGAAAAATTAGAAATTAAAGATTTTTTCCAATTTGATATCCAGCGAAGTATATCACCTATAAACGACATTAAAGCAGTTTGGAAATTGTATCGCTATTTCAAGCGCATGAAGTTTGATGCCGTTCATTCTGTGACCCCAAAAGCTGGTATGACAACAGCTATAGCAGCCAAGATGGTAGGAATTAGGCATCGTACACACATTTTTACAGGACAAGTATGGGCGACTCGCACAGGTATAATGCGCTGGCTCTTGAAATCCATTGATAAAGTGACGGTTTCGCTCAATAACCACATTCTTGTTGATGGTGAATCACAACGTCAGTATATTATCAAGAATGGTGTGGTAAGTGACGAAAAATCTCAAGTGCTTGGTGCTGGTTCAATTAGCGGTGTTAATACCGATCGTTTCCAGCCATCGCTCGAAACCAGAAAACAAGTGAGAAAAGAACTTGGTTTTTCTGAAGATCAAGTCATATTCACATTTATGGGGCGTGCTAACAAAGAAAAAGGCATTTATGAACTTTTCGATGCTTACAATAATATAGCCTCGACTCATCCTGAAGCATTTTTGCTGTTCTTTGGTAGCGATGAAGGTGGATGCCTAAAGTCATTGTCAAATTATTCAAATATTAACGATGGGGTGAACTTTAAATTCTATGGACGGACACCTACTCCTGGAATTCATCTTCAAGCGAGTGATGTATTTGTAATGCCTTCTTACCGTGAAGGATTCGGTTCGAGTGTGATTGAAGCTTCGTGCTTGGGAATTCCTGTTATTTGTAGTGATGCATACGGAATGATGGACGCTATGATTGATGATGAAACAGGTTTGCGCTGCAAGGTGGCCGATGTGACCACTTTGCAAAATGCTATGGAAACGATGCTCAATGATGCCAAGATGCGAGAGCGTATGGGAAAGAATGGGCGTCAACGAGTCCTTGAAAACTTCAAAGGAAGCGACATCACAGCTGAATGGGTTAAGTTCTATCATCGGTTGTTTAATGATTAATTTAATTCATGAATAATTATCTTTTGAAATTGTTGCATGGTAAGTATGTAAACACACATCTTATCTTGGCAGTAGATGTTATTACATCTACAGTTGCGTCTTTTGTCTCAATACTAATTATTGGGGCATTGATGAACTATTATGTTTTGCCTAGGTCAGAAATAATCATTTACGTCGGAATAGCTTTTTTATCATCATGGTCATTTATATATCTGAGCAAGACACATCAGTCAATTATTAGGCACATGAAATTACGAGGAATTGCTCGAATTTTTGGAGCAGTTCTTGGAAAGATAGTAATACTGGCTCTTTATCTTATTTTGTTCAGCAAATTGAATTCTATACAGATATCTGGTTGTTTATTGACAGATTTCTTTCTATCGTTATTCCTTTTGCAAAGTTTTAGAGTCATTTCCCAAATTGCATATGATTATGTGAGAACAAACACTCCTGAGCGTCGCTCAACTGAACGTGTACTTATATATGGCGTTGGAGATAAAGCAGCATCTTTGGTAACTCGTTTACAGAATTCTCCACATTATAGAATTGTGGGTTTTTTGACTTTTAGCGAAACAAAAAAGAAGTTTTCGATAGCCGATAATCCTGTTTTCTCTTTCAGAGACACTCATGAATTGGCGCATTTGTTGGATAAGATAAACGTCGGCACGGTTATTTTTGCGCATAGAGAAGATGCTAGAGCTGAGGAGAACCGCTTAATCAAGTATTGTAAGCAAAATAACATCACGACTTTGTATGCTCCTTCAATTGATGGCTTGTCATCAGAGAATGCTCCAAAAGTCCGCGAAATAAGAATTGAAGACTTGCTTGAACGTCCAGCTATTGAGCTTTCGATGAAAGATATTATATCAAACTTTAAAGGCAAAACAGTCCTTGTAACAGGAGCCGCTGGTTCAATTGGTTCTGAATTGTGCCGACAGCTGGCGTATATTGGAGTAAAACGACTTGTGATGTTTGATAGCGCTGAGACACCGATGCATGAGCTTCGTCTTGAGTTTGATGAGAAATATCCAGATTTGGATAAAGTACCAATAATAGGAGATGTTAGAAATAAGAAGCGCCTTGATTTTGTTATGCGAACTCATCATCCGCAGGTGGTGTTCCATGCAGCTGCTTATAAGCATGTCCCATTAATGGAAGAGAATCCTTGTGAGGCTGTTCATGCCAATGTTGTCGGTTCAAGGAATGTGGCAGACAAATGCCTAGAATACGAAGTGGATATGATGGTGATGATTTCAACTGATAAGGCTGTAAATCCCACCAATGTAATGGGATGTTCCAAGCGTATAGCCGAAATTTATGTACAATCACTTGGATTAGCAGTGCAACAAGGAAGAATGAATGGTAGGACCCGATTTGTCACCACTCGTTTCGGAAATGTACTTGGTTCAAACGGCTCAGTTATTCCTCGTTTTAAAGAACAAATCGAGAAGGGAGGGCCAGTTACTGTAACCCATCCAGATATAACTCGTTTTTTTATGACGATTCCAGAGGCTTGTAAGCTTGTTATGGAAGCCGCTACAATCTCAACAGGGAATCAAATTTTTGTATTTGACATGGGTCGTAGTGTAAAAATTGTGCATCTTGCTGAACGCATGATACAACTCGCAGGTTTCACTCCTAATGTAGACATCAAAATTGAATATACTGGCTTGCGTCCTGGAGAGAAACTCTATGAGGAAGTGCTTTCCAATGAGGAAAACACTCAGCCGACAGGCCACAACCGTATTCGTATAGCAAAGGTTCGTGAATCCGATTACGAGACTGCAAAAGAACAGGTCAACACTCTTGAATCTTTAGCAAAAAGTGTTGACATACCAACGATGATTAAATTAATGAAACAAATGGTGCCTGAGTTCAAAAGCAATAATTCACCATACGAAAAATACGATAAGGAGGACAAAGATGTATAAGCATTTTTTTAAACGTTTCTTTGATTTTTGGATATCGCTAATTGGTCTTATCTGCATATCTCCAATCTTGTTGATTGTGATTATTTGGCTTCATTTCGCAAACAAAGGTGCTGGAGTGTTTTTCTTGCAGGAACGTCCTGGTAAAAATGCCAAGATTTTCAAAATCATTAAATTCAAGACAATGACTGATGAGCGGGATGCAGAAGGCAACCTATTACCAGATTCTCAACGTTTAACGAGAGTTGGCAAGTTTGTTCGCTCTACTTCAATAGATGAATTGCCTCAATTAATCAATGTACTTAAAGGAGATATGGCTCTCATTGGACCTAGACCCTTGCTAGTACGTTATTTGCCGCTATATTCACCAGAACAAGCCCGTCGTCATGAGGTTAGACCCGGGATTACAGGGTGGGCTCAATGCCATGGCAGAAATGCTATCTCTTGGGAAGACAAATTCAAACTTGATTTGTGGTATATTGACAATTGTACTATTACTACAGATATAAAAATTATTTTAACAACTTTAAAGAAAGTCCTCCGTCGTTCTGATATTTCTCAAAAAGGGAGTGTCACAATGGAGGCATTTAATGGACATAATTGATATGAAAGATATAGCAATATATGGGGCTGGTGGATTTGGAAGAGAAATCGCATGCTTTATTGAAAGAATAAATATTGCACTAATAAAACCAGAGTGGAGACTAATTGGATTCTTTGATGATGGCAAAGATGTTGGTACTCAAATCTCTCATTATGGAACAGTGCTTGGGGGAATTGATGAACTTAATTCTTGGCAATCCAATTTAAATGTTGCAATAGCAATTGGTTCCCCCTCAATTAGAAGAGCATTAATTAATAATATAAACAATAAATATATTGTTTTCCCAAATTTAATAGATCCAGATTTCAGAATTGTGGATAAATCCACTTTCAGTTTAGGTGAAGGTAATATTATAAAAGTTGGATGTTCTGTTTCTTGTGATGTCACCATAGGAAATTATAATGTGTTAAATGGTTTTGTCATGTTTGGTCATGATTGCAAACTAGGAGATTTCAATGTCTTAATGCCTAGTATTAGAGTTTCCGGAGGAGTCACAATTGGAAATGAGAACTTAATCGGAGTGGGATCTATAATAATCCAGCAAATTAAGATTGGGAATAATGTAACATTAGGTGCGGGAAGTGTTTTATTAACAAAACCTAAAGATGGGAAAACATATATTGGCAATCCTGCTAAATTATTTAAGTATTAACATATAATTTTTTAAGTTATGAAGATTGAAGAATTTATTGAAAATTTTGCAGATCAGTTTGATGAAACTGACGCGAGTGAGATCAACGCATCAACAAACTTTAGAGACCTTGAAGAGTGGTCTTCATTAATTGCATTGTCAATCATTGCAATGGTTGATGAGGAGTATGATGTTACTCTTAAAGGTGATGATATCAAAGATGCCAATACTGTTGAAGATTTGTTCAACACGATTGTTTCTAAGAAGTAATTCTTTCTTGTAGACAAGCAATATCCGCAAACTATGTCTCTTTATAATATAAATAAGAATAGAAAACGCTTTGAACATTAATTAATAATGTTTAGTTTTATGATTATTGTAAGGCTTACTCTAATCTTTATTTTGTTGGTATTATGATGACAACAGACTTTAATCCATTCTCACTTAATGGTAAAACAATACTCATTGTTGGGGCTTCATCTGGAATTGGTCAAGCAACAGCTATTGCATGTTCAAAACTTGGTGCTAATGTAATAGCTTTAGGGCGTAATGAAGATAGGCTTATTGAAACAATGAAATCTATGACAAATACAAATGATAGTATCCATAGATACATCATTGCGGATATTCTCAATACAGAAGATATCAATAAACTTGTATCTGAAGTTCCTTCAATTGACGGATTAATGCTGTCCGCTGGCAGAGGACTAACTCTGCCTATGCAATATGCTACACGAGATAAATTTGAAGAAATATTTAATATTAATTTCTTCTCACAAGTAGAGCTTTTACGATTATTCTATAAGAAGAAAAAACTCATAAGGAATTCTTCTGTTGTTCTATTGTCTTCTCTCGGTGGCACAAAAATATTTAGTGGAAGTAATGGCATTTATGGTGCTTCTAAAGCAGCATTAAATTCTATAATGAAGTTCTGTGCCAAAGAGTTTGCTACTAGAAAAGTCCGTGTAAATAGCATTTGCCCTGGAATGATTGATACACCACTCATTCATCGCGGAACAATTACAGAGGAACAATTACAAGATGATATGAAAAATTATCCTTTAAAAAGATATGGCAGACCAGAAGATGTTGCGTACTTAGCCATTTATTTGTTAAGCGATGCTGCTTCATGGATTACTGGTCAAGATTTTATAATTGACGGAGGACTCTCCATAAAATAGTTCTATATTATGGCTTTTTTATCTTTTAGTGGCGTTGGTATAACAGCAATGTCTGCAGCCATTCCGCACAAAGTGATTAACAACTATGAATATACAGATTTTTTCTCCAAAGAAGAGGTTAAACAAGTTGTCGATAAAGTAGGAATATTTGAACGTAGATTTGCTAATGTCGATACTTGTTCTTCTGATCTGTGTTTCGCTGCTGCCGAGCAGTTATTCAAAGACAACAATGTTGATCGAAGTGAGATAGACTTGCTTATTTTCATCTCACAAACACCAGATTACCGTATGCCAGCGACCTCAATTCTATTACAGGACCGTCTTGGACTTGAGAAAACATGTATTGCTTTTGACATCAATTTAGGATGTGCTGCATTTGCATATGGATTAACAGTTGCTTACTCAATGATGCAATCAGGAGGCATACGTAAAGCTCTAATCCTTGATGGAGAGACGCGCTCAAAGGTTTATTCCCCTAAAGACAGAAGAACCGCATTTCTATTTGGAGATGGAGGTATTGCAGCTCTTATTGAAAAAGATGAAAAGTTTGGAAACAGTTTCTTTTCAATTCACTCAGATGGATCATTAGGAGATTTGATAAAGATAGAAGGTGGAGGTTATCGCCATCCTAGTTCTTCAGAGACAATCAAAGAGAAAGTAGTTGATGAATATGGTAATATCCGAAGCGATGAACAAGGTTCAATGAATGGAAGTGATGTTTTCAGTTTTGTGTTAGCAAATATTCCAAAAGATATAAAGCGAACATTTGAGCAATCATGTGTTGAAAAGGATAATATTGACTTTTTTGTATTTCATCAGGCAAATGATTTCATGAATAAATACATCATAAAGAAATTAAAGTTGCCTAATGAAAAAGTTCCTTCGACTATAGCGAAATATGGCAACACATCTTCTGTATCAGTTCCATTGACAATAGTCAGTGAATTAGGAGATAAAATGCATGGGACAAAAACATTGTTATTAAGTGCTTTTGGGGTTGGCATGAGCTGGTCTACAGCAATAGTTTCTTTTGTTGATTGTCAAATTAGCAATATTGTTGAAGTATAACTTAATACATATAAAAAACTCATTTTTTGCTTCATGTTCTTATGTTGTTGAAAATGGTAATAATATATGTTGGCTTGTTGATTGTGGAGATGTTCAACCCTTGTTGACATTGCTTAAGCATAAAAAATTAAATGGTATATTACTTTCTCATGCGCATTTTGACCATATATATGGTCTGAATGAGTTGATAAAGCGTTTTCCTGATACTCTAGTTTACACAAATGAGAGTGGCAAAGATGCTTTACTTGATGCTAGAAAGAACATGTCACTATATCATGAAAAACCTTTTGTTTTTGAGTTCCCTAATTGTATTAGGATTGTCAAAGATAATGACGAGATTAGGCTATCAGACAAGTTAAAAGCAAAAGTTGTTGCTACTCCTGGCCATCACCCAAGTTGCCTTACTTATTTAATGGGTGATGCGATCTTCACTGGTGACTCATATATACCAGGAACAAAAGTTGTAACAAATCTTCCTAAAGGCAACAAGAAGCATGCTCAAGAATCACTTAATAAGATACTGTTATTAGCTAAAGAACGAACAGTTTATCCAGGTCATTATATCGAAGATAATAACAAAAAAACACTATTTGGCAGAAATAATGAAGAACAAGATTTGGCTCTGTCTTGCTCACATGAGTGAGACAGGCGAGGAAAAGAAATTTATCAAGGAAGCGTTTGACTCCAATTGGGTTGTGCCTCTTGGGCCAAATGTAAGTGGTTTTGAGGCTGACCTTGAGGAGTATATTAACTATCCTGTTGATGGTCGCAATCTTGAAAAGAAAGTGGTAGCGTTGAGTGCTGGAACTGCAGCAATTCATCTAGCGCTTGTGAACTTAGGCGTAAAAGCTGGTGATGAAGTGATTTGTCAGTCATTCACATTTGCTGCGAGTGCAAATCCTGTGGTATATCAAGGGGCTACTCCTGTCTTTATTGACAGTGAACCTAGCACATGGAACATGGATCCTAATCTCCTTGAAGATGCCATCAAAGACCGCATCGCTAAGGGGAAGAAGCCGAAAGCAATCATCCCAGTTTATCTCTATGGTATGCCTGCTTATATAGACGAGATTATGGAGATAGCAAATCGCTATGAAATTCCTGTGCTAGAAGATGCTGCTGAGGGGTTCGGTTCTCGTTATCGTGGTCAGGTGTGCGGTACATTTGGTGAGTATGGCGTGATGAGCTTCAATGGCAACAAAATGATTACGACTAGTGGTGGCGGTGCTCTGATTTGTCCAAACGAAGAAAAAGCGAAGCGCATTTTGTTCTATGCCACTCAGGCTCGCGAGCCGCTACCTTACTATGAGCATGAACATATAGGTTACAATTACCGCATGAGCAACATCTGCGCCGGCATTGGCCGTGGTCAGATGACCATAGTCAACGACCATCTTGCCCATCATGTTCACACAAAAGACGTTTACAAAGAGGCTTTTGCTGACATTGACGGAATTGAGTTGCATGTGGCTCCTGAGGAATATATGGAGCCCAACTACTGGTTGAACACCATCACTGTTGATCCAGACAAATTCGGTATGGACTATGAGCAACTGCGTCAGGTCCTCGATAAGGCAAACATTGAATCACGTCCATTGTGGAAGCCCATGCACATGCAGCCAGTCTTCAAGGATGCACCAGCATACGTCAATGGTGTAAGCGAGAATTTGTTTAAGGTAGGTTTGTGTCTGCCAAGTGGTCCCATGGTAACTGATGAAGATCTGGCTTACATCGTCGAGACAATCAAGAACACCAAGAAATAAGTGCACAAAACTGAAACCACTGCGATTTCAGTAATCGTCCCCGTCTATAACGTTGAGCGGTACCTTCCCATGTGTCTGGAAAGTATCGTTCAGCAGTGTATGGATGACTATGAAGTGATTCTTGTGGATGACGGTTCAACCGATTCGTCGGGAACGATATGTGATGAATATGCCGCCAAGCATCCTCAGTTTCGTGTTATTCATATGGAGAACCAGGGTGTAGCTTCTGCACGAAATCGAGGAGTCACCGAGTCAAGAAGTGAATACATCTTATTTCTTGATTCCGATGATTATCTTATCCCAGGAATAGTTGCTCCGTTGTTGAGACTTGCCTTAGAGAACAACCTTGACGTTCTTGGATTCGGCTATAAAAATGTAGCGGAAAATGAAATAGCAACTGATACAAAAGCCAATAATGTCCCTGAGAGCATTGAGGTCATGAATGGAATTGATTACATTTCCCGCTATAACTACACAGCCCAGGTGTGGTGGTATCTCGTTAGGCGAAAACTTATCGTGAAGAATAATCTCTCTCTTCCTGTTGGCCGTGTACTCGAAGAAGCCGGATTCAATCTCCGATTATTCTTGACTGCAGAAAGAATTTCTCAAGTGCCAACAATCGCCTATTGTTATAGAAATCGAGCCACAAGCATAATGCATGACAATGACAAGGAGCATGTGTCAAAGATGCTTGGAGACTACCTGTATGCCGCCCAAGACATGGATTCGGTTATAAAAGTGAATCGCCATATAATGTCTGACGATTGTTATGAGCGTTGTCGCACCCGTCGCGACAGCTATGTGCTTTTTGGTGCAATACGTGCATTCAAGCTCGGTAAAGTGAAAGAATATCTGAAAGATGCAAAGAACAAAAAATTATATCCTTTTGAAAGATTGAGCGAGAAAGACTACCCAGGTGCAAAGTTCATACTCCTGCACTGGCTTGTCACAACGCCATGGCTTTGGAGACTTCTCAGCTCTGTCTATTGTATATTTAGATGAAAAGATGAAAAACATTTTAATTACCTCTGCTGGCAGGCGCGTGGCGCTTGTCCAGGAGTTTAAGAGAACCGCATTAGATTTTAGTGACGACATAAAGGTCTTCACAACCGACATGGAGCCTCGTCTGGCTCCTGCGTGCCATGTTTCCGATGCAAGTTTCAAGGTCCACCCTGTGAGTGAAAGCTGCTTTATTGACCAGATTATTCAGATTTGCAAAAAGAACGACATAGGCATCTTGATTCCAACCATCGACACTTGTCTCCCATATTTGGCTGAGAACAGACAGCGTTTTGAGGATATTGGAACTCATGTGATTGTCTCCAGCCCAGACTTTGTGAGAATGTGTTGCGACAAACGTGAGACATTCAAGTTCTTCAACGCCAAGGGCATAAACACACCAAGGCTGATAGACATCAACTATCCCGAATTCCCAATGTTCGCCAAGCCCTATGATGGCTCAAGCAGCAATGACATTCATACAATAATGTCAGAGGACGACTTGTCGGTGACCATCAGGAACAACCCCAAGTTGATGTTCATGGAATACGTTGATTTGGGCGAATTTCGCGAGTTCACTGTCGATATGTATTATGGTAGGGACAATCACGTCAAGTGCATAGTTCCGCGAGAGCGCATAGAGGTTCGTGGCGGCGAGGTGAGCAAGGCCATAACGAGGAATAACTTCCTAATCGATTTCCTTAAAGAGCACATAGAGTATCAGCCAGGCGTCATTGGCTGCATCTGTGTGCAGTTGTTCTATCGTGAGCGTGACAACACAATCGTTGGCTGCGAGATCAATCCACGCTTCGGCGGCGGATATCCGCTGAGTTATCATGCTGGCGCAAACTTCCCTGAGATGATAATAAAAGAAAACCTTCAGGGGCAAACGCTTGAATATAAAGATGACTGGCGCGACAACCTTATGATGCTACGCTATGATGCAGAGGTGATTGTCGAACCTAATTGATGATACCATGTTGCTAAGCATTATCATACCTTTATACAATTGCCGAGAATACATCAATAGGTGTATTCTCTCTGTCTATAGCCAGGGACTTGATGAGCATGACTTCGAAGTGATTGTCATCAACGACGGCTCAACCGATGGTGGAGAAAGGCTTGTTGAGGAATTAGCGAAGAAGCATTCAAACCTTGTGCTTTTCAATCAAGAGAACCAAGGACTATCAGCGGTTCGTAATCGCGGCATTGAGGAGTCGAGAGGAAAGTATATAGAGTTCCTTGATGCTGACGATTATCTGACCCCAGGGAACATGGAACGACTGCTCAAGATTGCCACAGACAATGACCTTGATATTCTTGTGTTCAAAACCAGAGTTGTTGAAGACACAATTGGAACCAGCACAGAGCTCCAAGAAGAGTCATCGCCTAAAGACTTTAAAATGTCACTTGTGATTACAGGAGTTGACGCTGAGCTCTTGAAGACCGTACCCGAGTATGTCCTCAGTGTCAATTACCTGTTGATGAGAAGGCAGCTCTATATGGATTTAAACCTGCGCTTCGACACTGACATCTCATTTGGTGAGGATGCTATTGTCTCAATGCAGTTGTTCTATAACTCCAAACGTGTTATTGTCACAGAATGTGATGCTCACCGCTATGTTAATCGAAGTTCAAGTCTATGCCACGACCGAAATAAAAAGGTACAGACCAAGCGCGTCAGAAGCTATAGAATGTCGGCTATTCAATTTAATACAATCAACGAGGCTTACAAAGCTCGTTCATCGCAAGGCTATGAGCTCCAGCGCCAGCGTGTAAACTTATTCGCCTATTTCTATCTTTATGGGACATTCACTTCCGACATTCCAACAAGCGAGTTGAGAGAAGGGATTGGTGAGTTCAGAGAAAATGGGATATATCCAATTGGGGGTTTTGAGAGATTTGGCTACACCGGCATAAAGAACAAAATTTTGAGAACCTTTTGTAACTGCGGCTGGTTGTTCATAATGGCTCACAGAATATATAAACTTGAGCGATGAAAAAACGAGTCTTCATCTTCGACCTCGATGACACTCTTTACAAAGAGATAGACTTCCTGAAGTCGGCTTATCGTGAGATAGCCATGATTATTGGTCATCCCGAAGCATTTGATTTTATGCTCGATAGCTATCTATATGAAGATAACACTTTCAAGAGTGTGATTGACAAATATCACCTCAAATTTACAGTTGGTCAACTACTTGACATCTACAGGAATCACAAGCCAGACATCTCATTGGAACAAGATACTGCCACGACACTTGACGCATTGAAGGCAAGTGGTGCTATAATGTGCCTTCTTACAGATGGGCGTTCGTTGACACAGCGCAACAAGATTGAGGCATTTGGATTAAATCGTTGGTTCGCCGATGAGGACATTTTGATATCTGAGGAGTTTGGTTATGGTAAGCCATCGATAGAGTGCTATCAATATTTCCTTGACCGTTATCCAGATGCGCAATTCACTGTTATAGGTGACAATCCTGCAAAAGATTTCCTCACACCAAATAAACTTGGCTGGATGACAATTTGCCTACGACCCAATGGGCAAAACATTCATAATCAAAACCTTAAAGTCCCAAAAGAGTATCTGGCAAAACATAAAATTGACAATCTGTCTCAAATAAAAAGAATTTGATAAAAAGGGAAACCCTCAATTTGATTAATTCTGAAAGCAAGTGGTTTTATAATTCCACCCTTACTCACAATAGCAATTAAGAGGTTGTCTCTGCCACCCCAGCGGTCCCATGGTTACCGACGATGATTTCGACTACATCATCGATGCTATAAAGAACGCGCGCAAGTAGTCCCCAAGCTTCATGCAACCCATTTCTCGCAACTGCTGTTCAAAAGTGGTTGCGAGTTTTGTTTCAGACCGGTGCAATTTGCAAAATTGTAGAATAATTGCTACTTTTGTAGTCTAATCATTTTTCAGCAAAAACAACTTTACATTTCACAAATATGGCAACAGTCGACGACAAGAAGATCATCTTCTCGATGGTGGGAGTGAGCAAGACCATTCAGCAAAACCAGAAACAAATTCTCAAGAACATCTACCTGTCATTCTTCTATGGGGCAAAAATTGGCATCATAGGACTTAATGGCGCTGGTAAGTCAACACTGATGAAAATCATCGCAGGCATTGAGAAGCAATATCAAGGCGAGGTGGTCTTTGCGCCTGGCTACAGCGTGGGCTACCTGCCCCAGGACCCTCAACTCGACCCCAACAAGACCGTCAAAGAGGTTGTGCAAGAGGGTGTGCAGCACATTGTCGATGCTCTCAAAGAATATGAGGAGATAAACCAAAAGTTTGGACTTCCAGAATATTACGAGAACGAGGACAAGATGAACGAGCTCTTCACTCGTCAGGCCGAACTTCAGGACATAATCGATGCCACCGACGCCTGGAACCTCGACAGCCGTCTCGAGCGCGCCATGGACGCGTTGCGATGCCCTGAGGGCGATGAGAAGACCGAGCACTTGAGCGGTGGTGAGCGCCGTCGCGTTGCCCTGTGCCGCCTCTTGCTGCAGAAGCCCGACGTGCTGCTGCTCGACGAGCCCACCAACCACCTCGACGCCGAGTCAATCGACTGGCTCGAGCAGCACTTGCAGCAGTATGAGGGCACAGTGATTGCCGTGACCCACGACCGATACTTCCTTGACCATGTGGCAGGGTGGATTCTTGAACTGGACCGTGGCGAGGGCATTCCATGGCGAGGCAACTACAGCAGCTGGCTCGAGCAGAAGACCCAGCGACTGGCACAAGAAGAGAAAACCGAGAGCAAGCGCCGCAAGACTCTGCAGCGCGAGCTGGAATGGGTGCGCATGGCGCCCAAAGCCCGTCAGGCAAAGGGCAAGGCGCGCTTGAACAGCTACGACAAACTCCTCAACGAGACCGTAAAAGAAAAAGAAGAGAAACTCGAAATTTTCATCCCCAATGGTCCACGACTTGGCAACAAGGTGATAGAGGCACAGCATGTGGCAAAGGCCTATGGCGACAAACTCCTCTTCGACGACCTCAACTTCATGCTGCCGCCTAATGGCATTGTGGGAGTAATAGGCCCCAATGGTGCTGGCAAGACTACACTATTCCGCCTCATCATGGGGCTGGAGAAGCCCGACAGCGGCACCTTTGAGGTGGGAGAGACAGTAAAAGCAGTATATGTCGACCAGCAGCACACGAGCATCGACCCCGAGAAGAGCGTCTATGAAGTCATCTCGGGAGGCGTTGAGCTCCTGCGCATGGGCGGACGTGACGTTAACGCACGAGCCTACTTGTCGCGCTTCAACTTCTCGGGAGTTGACCAACAGAAGAAATGCGGAGTGCTCAGTGGCGGTGAGCGAAACAGGCTGCAACTGGCTCTGGCACTCAAGGAAGAGGGCAACGTGCTGCTGCTCGACGAGCCTACCAACGACATTGACGTGAACACCCTGCGCGCGCTCGAGGAAGGTCTTGACGACTTTGCAGGATGCGCTGTGGTGATTAGCCACGACCGATGGTTCCTCGACCGTATTTGCACCCACATTCTCGCCTTTGAGGGCGACAGCAATGTGTTCTTCTTTGAAGGTTCTTACTCCGAATATGAAGAGAACAAACTCAAGCGCCTGGGCAAAGAAGAGCCCACTCGAGTGCGATATCGCAAACTCACCGACTAAGCCCTTCACAACACCGCCACCTTCCTGGCATAGGAGATGAGAAACAATTGTTTGTTCGGCAACTACCCCCATCACATGCATAGCAACGCGCTGATAGGCTTTGCGACTATCAGGGCATTCAGCAAGGATGCACAGAGCGGACTACGAATCTTTAAAGTGGACAGCGCGAGCCTCTTTGAAGACCCGGTTACGATGAGCCGTGAGGAGGCGGCAACGCTGCACTCAAAGTCACTGGCGGAAGATACTCCATCGTTTATGGTGCGTCCTGCACACCCTTTTTTATTAGGCAAAAGACTTATTGTGCCACTGTGTCCTGATGCGTTCAAAGAAACGCTCTACGGACACCCCTGCTCATTGACATGACGCAGCGAATGTGGAACTTGCTTAGTGATAAGCAGGGCAAGCTTTTGGGCTTTAACACTATCTGCTTGACGTGTAACAACAAAATGCGCTCTTTCCAGCGCAATGACAACTGCCGCATCATTTACTTCATGGATGAGCACGGCAACAAACGCCTGTATAGGAGCAGCGACGCCGAAGGGCAAATGGTACCACGGCAGTTCCTCCAGCTGGTGTGCAAGTGACCCTCGCACAAGATTTTCTGTAATCTTTTTGCCACTAAAAGAATTTTCCGTAATTTTGCGAGGTCAATTGACAAAATTGACTAGACATTGATGACTCTTTCAGGACATTATACCGTTTTTCCACTGAAAAATTAGGGACTTTTCAAGAAACAAAAACAAATGGTGTAATGGCTTCACTAATTGCGTGGGCCATTATTCTGTTTTTGTTGGGCTCTCCCTAAGCCCTCAGTGGATAGAATGTGGTCCACGTTTATATCTTCCAACTTTTCCGATACATAATTTTATATATCCCCACAAAATAACTATATTTGCACATCATTAACCATAAAACCAACTAATATGAGAAATGTAATTGTTGCTCTAATACTTTTGCTTTCATTGAATGTTTTTGCCAAGAAACAATTGGTAGACTCTAAATGGCACCACTTGCTGCAAGAGGAATCTAAGATTGGATATAATGACGTGTCTAAATATCCTAAACATCTGGTGGGTGAAACAGTTCACTTTGATGGAGTGGGCAATTTCTATGGCAACGGAGAACGGGGTTTTCATTGTTTCTATAACATAAAGCCTGATACTGTATGGCTTAAGAAACCCAAAGACAAGCCTCAGATTAATAAAGACTATTACCTTATGCCCTACTATCATGGTATGGGCGAATATTCTGAAAAATCCTATAGAGATAATAGATATACTCCTATCACTGATATTTTAGAGACCCCTTTCAGAGTGGATTCTGTCTCTGATGCGATATTTGCAGATAATAATATCAATACTTTTTGTAAAGTCTATCTGACTAATTTGATTTCTAATGAGAAACTGATATGGGTATCTACAACAGAGGATGATGAAATCGTTACTATCTTCTCCGAATCTCTTGGAGAGAAGATAATTCCTTTAAACACGAAGATTTACGAGAACAGAGGGTCTTATTACTCCTCGAAACCGGGTGACTTTATTCAATATACTGTGGAGAAAGTAACCTATGTTTGTAAAGTGACCAGGATTGGCTATTACCCTAAATTGGTTCTTGGACTGAGGGATAAGAGAAATGAGCTTATCAGTTATGAATATACATATAGGGATAATGGGTACAGCTTACTTGATAAGAATCTAATAAGCCAAGCTGACTACGACGAAATAGTTGACAATGACAAGGTATATGAAATCAACTCTGTAACTGACAAGAAAGCTCTTCATAATAAATTTCCTTTCAATTTCATTTTTATAGAGGGCGAAACCACTGATAACGAATTTGTTTATCAGAAACTCGGAGGGGAAAGCAGCTATTATCTAAGTTCTTATAGAGACCTGTTGAAGAAAAACTCGAATGTCCTTATCGGAGATAAAAAAACAATAAAAGGAAAAGAATACTTCGTGGCAACCTGCTGGGGTAAATGTTTCTATATTCCAGTAGGTAGCGTGTCGCTTAATAAAGAAGAACAGGCTAAACTTGATTCTCTGATGAGTTACTCTCAAGAGATAAGAGATAATTTTCTCGAAACCACAAAATGCTTTGAAATATATAGGAATGGTAGATATTATCAAGAGACTATGAAAGAGATGGACTCTTTTGAAAAATATGGACTCTCAATAGTGGACTGGGAAGTTTATGACGAAAGCGAATACACCGACGGTACCAGCATGAGGTTCAATTTTTATAACCCTTCAAAAAGTACCATCAAATATATTACGATTAATTTTCTTGGATATAACGCAGTCGACGACCCTGTGGGACGTACAATGACAAGAAAATGTATCGGGCCAATTGAATCTAAGAAACTTGGCGAATATGAGTTCGAATACGTTTGGTTCACTGATATAGTTGAATACGCAAAGATAAAGTCTATAAAGGTGGACTATAAGAACGGTACTAGTAAGACCATAACAAACATCAGTAAAATTGAATGGTCTGATGAACTATATGAATTAGTGTTTAACCCACAACTGAAAGATCTTAAAGATTTGAAACTGGAGGATCTTGATGAAGAATAATCATGGAATACGACTGGGACTATAACATATCAACTGTGAAGGATGCGGACGAGTTCGCACGGTTCCTTGTTGAGGAGCTGAAGGTGGAATACAACCCGGGGGATGACTTCAGCAAATATACCGATGCTGATGGCGATCCGCTCTTTGACGAGTTCGATGCTGACCTCTACAACCATATCTCGATGGACTGCTTCAATGTCTGCGACAAGGAAGATATCGACTTCATGGATCTCATCTACGCCCATGAAGAAAGTTTGTGACCCAAATAAACCAATAAAACCATTATCCGTAATAAATCCCCAAAAAATATTGTCAGGAATTGTGAACTTTCAAGATAGAAATGCATAATTTTATCTTGAAAAAAAATAATGATGTGCTGTTAGAATCGGAAATAACTTAGTAGTGGAGCGCAGCGCAACGGAGAAGTTATTCTGATTTTAACAGCCAGTCGACAGGCAATGCAAAAAAAATGAGGAAACCGAAGTTTCCTCAAAATGAATTAAATTTGCATTGCTAAT
>CADACD010000025.1 GCA_902786365.1 uncultured Lachnospiraceae bacterium
AGAGGAGTCTTAATTTTCCACAAAAAGAAATGAGATGTACAGACGAGGACGGATTAAACGTCCTCGCGTTTGTTATACTACTAAATTACTCTTACCGACAGGCGCGCTGGATAGCAAGACGGGTGATGACATCATGAAGGTCTTAAAATCTCTCCATCAGATGGGAAAAACCATCATCATTGTGACACACAATATGGAAATCGCTCATCAGGCTGACAGAATCCTCAAAATGGAAGATGGCAAAATCACAGAATATTAGAAAATTATTACGAAAACAATACAAATTGGCACACATAAATTGATATATCTGAAATGGTTCTTGATGGCTGCTATATTAGGAAGATTTGCTGTTTCCTAATATGGCAGCTATTTTTGTCAATCAAGTCGTATTTGGTTTGTTAAAGTAGAAATATATTTGACTAATGAATAAAATAAAGTTAAAATACATGAAAACATAAGAAGTGAACAAGATTCAAAAATCAGAAAAGTTAGGAAGAGGAAAAAATGCTTAATCAGTTTTCAAGAACAGAATTATTATTTGGAAAAGAGGCAATGGAAAAACTTGAAAATTCCAGAGTTGCTGTATTTGGAGTAGGAGGTGTAGGTGGTTACACTGTTGAGGCACTTGCAAGAAGTGGAATTGGAGCAATTGATATCATAGATGATGATAAAGTCTGCCTTACAAATTTGAACAGGCAGATAATAGCGACCAGAAAGACGGTTGGCAAATACAAAGTGGATGTGATGGAAGAGAGGATTCATGATATTAATCCCAATTGCAAAGTGGAGAAATTTAAATGTTTTTATTTGCCACAGACCAAGGATGAATTTGATTTTTCACAGTACACATATGTTGTTGATGCGGTTGATACGGTTACTGCAAAGATACAGCTTGTCATGGAGGCAAGGGAAAAAAATGTGCCTATCATAAGCAGTATGGGTGCAGGAAACAAATTGAATCCTGCAGAATTTGAGGTGGCAGACATTTATCAGACATCTGTCTGCCCTCTTGCAAAGGTGATGCGAAGAGAACTTAAGAAACGTGGTGTTGAAAGGTTAAAGGTTGTCTATTCTAAAGAAAAGCCGATAAGACCGATAGAAGACATGGCCATCAGCTGCAGGACAAACTGCATCTGCCCACCGGGAGCAGAGCATAAATGTACAGAAAGAAGGGACATTCCCGGCTCAACCGCATTTGTGCCGTCAGTGGTAGGGTTGATTATTGCATCAGAGATTATCAAGGATATTGCAGGAAAAAACGGATGAAACAGTCAGTTGCAGAGACGCAGCCGGATAGAGGCAAAGCTGAATGGCAGAAATATAATTAGTGGCAGGAAAGTTAAAGAAAAATGAGTGAATTAAGAAAAATCTATACTGCTAAATTATAAAAGTGAAAGTATAATCAATAAAAAACAGAATAAGGATAGAATTACAAAATGTATAAGAAAACAGTTGAAGAATTAAATAGTGATACCAGAGAAAAACTGGTAATAGATATCAGGGAAAAAGCAGATTTTGATAAGGAAACATATGATGGTGCAATAAATATCTACTGGGAAGAATTTGAAAAAGAGATAGAAAATGATACTGTAGATGAGCATCTGAATTTGCCAAAAGACAAACCGGTATATCTCCTATGTTATACGGGACAGAAAAGTGATGATATCGCAGATGAGCTTAATGAGAATGGGTATGAAGTATACAGTATTGATGGCGGGTTCAGATCATATCTCAGGTTTAAATTAAAGAATTTTATGGCTGATGAGAAAGCAGCAAATGAGAAATATAAGGATGTGGAGAGAAGTATTGTCAAACGCTTCAGAAAAGAAATCTGGAGAAAATTTACAAAGGCGATTAACGAGTATGAGCTGATTAAGGATGGAGACAAGATAGCTGTCTGTATTTCAGGTGGGAAAGACTCTATGCTGATGGCGAAACTTTTTCAGGAATTGTACAGACATGGAAAGCAGAATTTTGAGGTCGTCTATCTTGTAATGAATCCGGGCTATAATGATATCAATTATCAGACAATACTTGATAATGCTAAATTGTTGCAGGTTCCGATTACCGTATTTAAGTCGGAGATATTTGATATTGTGGCAGACGGACTCGATTCACCGTGTTATCTCTGTGCGAGAATGAGGAGAGGACATTTATACAGCAAGGCAAAAGAGCTTGGCTGTAACAAGATAGCACTTGGACATCATTTTGATGATGTGATTGAGACGATACTTATGGGAATGTTATATGGTGCACAGGTGCAGACGATGATGCCAAAACTTCACAGTACCAATTTTGAGGGAATGGAGTTAATCAGACCGCTTTATCTTGTCAGAGAAAAAGATATTATTCATTGGAGAGAATACAACAATCTTAACTTTATACAATGTGCATGCAGATTTACGGAAAGCTGTGCGTCATGCGGTGGAACTGAAAAAGGTTCAAAGAGGGCAGAAATCAAGGCATTGATAAAACAGCTCAGCGAAAAAGATCCTGTTATTGAAAAGAATATTTTCAGAAGTGTGGAAAATGTTAATTTAAGCACAGTGATTGCTTATAAGCAAGATGGTAAAAAACATCACTTTTTGGATGATTATGATGAAGTATAAAGTGATTTGTATATTATCATTATTTTTGAATATTGGATTGACAAGAGCAGATAGACATTTTATAATATATAATATTAATCATAGTGGTTTGATATGAAATGGAAAATGCATTTAAAAAGTAAATGTGAGGAAAGGCTAAAGGGTGATTAAGTATGCTGCATGCGGATAATGAGCAAATAAGGAAATTGCTTTTAAAGGGGAATTTTGGTTTGGAGAAGGAGAGCTTAAGAGTGTGCGAGGACGGATTCTTTTCGCATACAGCCCACCCATTTCCGAATGATAACAATATCGTGAGAGACTTTTGTGAAAATCAGACGGAGATTAATACACCGGTGTTAAGCACTGCAAAAGAGGCTTTGGAATGTCTTGATACATATAATAGGAAAATTCAGAAAAAATTGAGTGAGCTTCCTATCAGAGAATATCTTTGGCCATTTTCAAATCCTCCTTATATCAGAAATGAAGAGGATATTCCGATTGCACAATTTTATGGAAGCGACGCCTCAAAGACAAAGTACAGAGAGTATCTTTCTGACAGGTATGGAAGATATAAGATGACATTTTCGGGAATACATGTCAATTATTCTTTTGACGATGAATTGTTAAAAGAAGATTTTAAATTGAGTGGACAGACAGATTTTGTGGAATACAAGAACAAATTGTATGTAGAACTTGCCAAAAAAGCTATCATTTATGGATGGATACTGGTTTCTGTTACCGCTGCAAGTCCGTTGATGGATGGCTCATTTGTAGAGAAAAAGATGTATGATATTGATAATTTCAATGGAATGGCTTCGACCAGATGTAGTGAGCTTGGTTATTGGAATTGCTTTGCACCTACCTTTGATTATACTGATATCAGAAGTTATGCGGATAGTATCAAACAATATGAAACGGATGGCTGGATTAGCTATGCGTCAGAACTATATTATCCAATACGTTTAAAACCGGCAGGAGAAAACAATATTGATAATTTAAAGAGCAATGGAGTAAGCCATATTGAACTTAGAATGTTTGATTTAAACCCATTAGTGCAGGAGGGATTGGAATTAAAAGATGTCATTTTTGCACAGTTATTTCTTGTATGGCTTGCATCAATTGATACACCGGAAGTTACGACTAAAGACCAGATACATGCTGTACAGAACTTTAAAAATGCTGCACATTACGATTTGAAGACAGTAAAGATTGTACTTCCAAATGAAGAAGTGAATCCAGCAGCAGATGCAGCACTGAATATTCTGTCTCTAATGAAAGATTTTTATAAAGATTTTTCGGATGAGATAAAGGAAGTTCTTAAGTTTCAGGAGGATAAATTTATCAATCATGAAAACAGATACGCATGGAAGATAAGGCAGAAGTATAGTAATGGTTTTGTGAAGAAAGGCATGCAACTTGCAAAAGAAAGACAGAAGAATGCACTTGAACAATTGAATGAAAGAATGAAAAATCAAAAAGAATATGAAGAAGAAACAGGAAATAATTCAGCAGAATGCAGCACAAAACAGCAGATAACAGCATAGAAAAAGTTGAATGAAATTTGCAAAAATTATTTCTCTATTGAAAGAAATTTAAATCTATTGTATAGTGTTAGTGCTTTTAAATGACAGGCAGTAAAAAGACACTAGTGATAATACAATTGAGAGTTTGAATGAAGGAGAAACAATATGAAGAGAAAATTTGCGTACTTATTGGTAGCAGCATTATCAGTTTCAATGTTAGCAGGTTGCGGAAGCAAGAGTTCATCATCTAAGATTGAGCTGACAAAAGGTTCAAAAGTAGAAGTAACAATGGCAGATGTGCTTGAAAATGTTGCTGAGGCAGCAACAGGCATCGAGGCTGTAAAGATTGATGTGAGTGGTGCATTGGACGTTGAAGCTGAATCTGATGATGGTGAAACACTTACAGCGGAAGGCGATGTAAGCTTTAAAGGAAATATGGTAAAAGATGAACCGGCATTCAATTTTGGAGGTTCGGCTAGTTACGAATTAGATATTGCAGGAGAAAAAGAAAAAGACGATTTTACATTTGCGGCATATGGCGAGACAGATGGCGAAGAGATGAATGTATATGCACAGTACAATGATTCGGATTGGGAAGTGAGTACACTTGAAAAATCAGAATTTGAGGAATCTTTTGAGCAGATTGAAGAAATGCTTGAAGAGATTCAGAGTGGTCTTGCAGATTTATCAGAAGATGATTTGAAAGATATCGAAAAATTTGTAAAATTGGAAGATAACACACAGAAAGTAAGTGGTACAGAATGTTACGTTCTGACAATGGCAATAGATGCTGATATATTTGAAGAGATGTTGCAATATAGTGAGGATTATATTGACACAGATTTAGTGGATGAGGCAGAAACATATTTAGATGTGCTTAAGGAACTGGATGTATTTGAAGTGACAACTTCATTGTATTTTGATAAAGATACATATCTTCCGGCAAAGGTAAGCTTAAATGTTAATGTGGATGGAGACGTAGAAGGCGTTTCCGTTAAGGTAAACAAATGTAATCTTGAAATTAGTCTTCAGGTTAATGGTGATGTAGAGGTTGAAGAAGTTCCTGATAAGGTAAGGGAAAATGCTGTTGAAATTGATGACGATTATGATTATGACTTTGATTTTGATTTTGATGATGATGATGATGACGATGAAGAAGAGACAATAACATCAAAGAAAGATAAGGATAAAGAAGATGCTGATTACACAACAGAGACAACAGCTTTGCCAAAGTCAATCAAAATAGAGGGAACAGAAATTTCAATGCCGGGTAAGTATGCAGCAGTAGAAAAGCTTGGACTTGTGATTAATGAAGAATATTCAGATGTGGAAATCCCATCAGAGTCTCAAGGTTCATTAATACTTGAAGATAAAGATGACACACTTAAATATGTAATAATATTAATGTATAATCCGGGAAAAAATACAGCAGATTATAAGGATTGCGAAGTAGTTGGGATTACAATTGATGATAGTTTTGAATGGGAACTCGATAATGGAATAAAAATCGGTGATGATTTAGAAGCAGTGAAGAAAAAGTATGAGGGGGTAAAACCTTCTTATGAATATGAGAGCAGTTTGAGTTTAAGGTATTCCTATGAAGATGAAAAAGGCAATGAAATTACATACAGTTTTGATACAGAAACAAATGCATTGTATGAAGTAGAAATATCATGGTATGAATATTAATTTTAGTGTATAATGGTAAAAATGAGAGTAATTGATACTGATATAATATTCATACAAAAAGACCATTAAAACAATTGTAAAATAGTAGGAAGTCACACGAATTACAGTATGAGATTAAAAAACTGTAAAAAGTGTGACTTTTTATATATTGATAGGTTTTGTTGAAACGGGCAAATAATATAATAGCAATGTTTTATGAGAACTGTTTTAGAATAAACTTGAAAAATATACTGAAATAGTCTAAAATAAATAGATAAATGGTAAATGCTCAATTGATGAAATAATAAAATGATGAAAAGAGGAAATAAGAAAAATGTTAGATTTAAAATTTTTAAGAGAAAATCCTGATGTTGTAAAGCAGAATATCAAAAATAAATTTCAGGACAGAAAATTACCTCTGGTAGATGAAGTGATAGAATTGGATGCGCAGGCACGTGCAACAAAGCAGGAAGCAGACAATTTAAGAGCAGAGAGAAATAAGATATCAAAGCAGATTGGTGCTCTTATGGCTCAGGGAAAGAAAGAGGAAGCACAAGAGACAAAGAAGCTTGTAACAGAGAAGTCAGATTATCTTGCAAAATTGGAAGAAAAAGAAGCCGAACTCAATGAAAAAGTGAAGAATATCATGATGACAATTCCAAATATCATTGATCCTAGTGTACCAATAGGAAAAGATGATTCTGAAAATGTTGAGATACAGAAATACGGCGAGCCACTCGTACCGGAGTTCGATATTCCATACCACACAGATATTATGGAAAAATTAAATGGAATAGACCTTGATAGTGCAAGAAAGGTTGCCGGAAACGGATTCTACTATCTTATGGGAGATATAGCGAGATTACATTCCGCAGTTATTTCATATGCAAGAGATTTTATGATAGACAGAGGATTCACATACTGTATCCCTCCGTTTATGATTAGAAGTGATGTTGTCACAGGAGTGATGAGTTTTGATGAGATGGATGCGATGATGTACAAGATTGAGGGTGAAGATTTATATCTGATTGGTACAAGTGAACATTCCATGATAGGTAAATTTATTGATACAATTACACCGGAGGCAGAACTTCCAAAAACACTGACAAGCTATTCACCATGTTTCAGAAAAGAGAAAGGTGCGCATGGTCTTGAGGAAAGAGGCGTGTATAGAATACATCAATTTGAAAAGCAGGAGATGATAGTTGTATGTAAGCCGGAAGAAAGTAAGATGTGGTTTGAAAAATTGTGGCAGAACACAGTTGATTTATTCAGAAGTCTTGATATTCCGGTGAGAACACTTGAATGCTGTTCAGGAGATTTGGCTGACTTGAAGGTGAAGTCGATTGATGTGGAAGCATGGTCGCCTCGTCAGAAAAAATATTTCGAGGTTGGAAGCTGTTCGAACTTAGGCGATGCCCAGGCACGCAGACTCAAGATAAGAGTAAAAGATGCAGACGGAAATAAGTATTTTGCACATACGCTCAATAACACAGTTGTAGCACCACCTAGAATGTTGATTGCTTTTCTTGAGAATAATTTAAATGAAGATGGAAGCGTAAGAATACCTGAAAAGTTAAGACCATATATGGGTGGAAAAGAAGTGATAAAGTAATGAAATCTGTTATTATAAAATGAATGATTCATTATGAAATCAAATCAGTAAAAAATCAGTGATAGTCTGATGTGATAATTTTAAATATGAAATAAATTTTTGCTGGAAGGATTAAAAATAGATCTTTCTGGCAAATTTATTAGGAAGGAACAGAAACCGGATTCAAAATGCAGCCTTGTGTACAGGTATATTTTTATAAGGAGAAGAAAATATGGTAGAAAATGATTATGTAATGAGACTGATTCATGAGATGGTAAAAGCGATTATCAAATTGATATTTGATATTGATGAGGAACAGCCACAGTTGGCGTTTTCTGACACAACAAATCGTGACAATTATAACAAATATATAGAGCTTGCTGATAGAGGAATGATCAATGAAGCTGAAAACCTATTATATAAGAACAGGGATTTGGATAATCCTGAATGTTTAAAAGAAGCATTATTATTCTATATGTATATTAATGATTTTAGTGATGAAAAGCTAGAGCAGTCAGATTATTCAAGAGTGGAGATAAAAGATGGAATTGATAATGTATTGCAGGATTTTGGATATAATGGATTTGCCGGCATAGGGATGATAGATGAATTATTTAAGCAATAAATGAAAAAGGCTGTCATAATAAGTGTATTTGTCAGGATATAGTGATCAATTTATGGTTGAATTACTATATGCAAATATCGACTTAAGTGGCAGCCTTGGTGTTATTCTAGCTATTCTTACATATTCATTTTTGATGAAATTAATATTTGTTTCTGCTCCATCTTCCACTTGCACCGCAAGGAAGCACTAGTCCGTTAGAAGAAACAGGTAGTCCGATTTCGTCCGATTTAACGGAACCGCCGAACTTTGAGCAAATCTCGGTCTCTATCATATAAGTAAGGACTGCAGGAGCGAGTCCGGTTGTATATGAATTGATGAGAAAGAAAATCGCATCATCCGAAAGAATCTGTGCACATAATTTAATAAACGGATGAATGGAATCCTCAATTTTCCAGATCTCTCCTTTTGGTCCTCTTCCGTAAGACGGAGGATCCATGATAATTGCATCATATTTGTTTCCACGCCTTATCTCTCGTTCCACAAATTTGACACAGTCATCAACGAGCCAGCGGATAGGAGCTTGCGCAAGTCCGGATGAAACTGCATTTTCCTTCGCCCAGTTAACCATACCTTTTGAGGCATCAACATGAGTAACATTGGCACCGGCATGTGCAGCAGCCAATGTGGCTCCACCTGTATAGGCGAAAAGATTAAGTACTTTTACAGGACGTTTTGTATTTTTTATTATTTCAGAAAACCAGTCCCAGTTCGTCGCCTGCTCTGGAAAAAGACCGGTATGTTTAAAACTAAAAGGTTTTAAGTTGAATTTTAGTTCAAGTTTGTCGTATGATATCGTCCATTGTTTTGGGAGACTGAAAAACTCCCATTCGCCGCCTCCTTTGCTGCTTCTATGGTAATGACCGTTCATATTTTTCCAACCTTTAATTTTTTTGGGCGTGTCCCATATTACCTGAGGATCAGGTCTTACTAAAATATAGTCTCCCCAGCGTTCAAGCTTTTCTCCTTTTGAACAGTCTATTACTTCATAATCTTTCCAATTATCTGCAATCCACATAATAATGTTCCTTTACTTTGTTTTATTCTTAAAGTATACTATATATGTTTTAACATAAAATGTAAAGAAAATTCAAATGTCTTTTTTGAATTGCAAAGGAATATATTTTCTGCTTTCACAGTGATATGAAGGATAGCGTTAGAGATAAGTGTCATGATATTTAGGATATGCCGAATGTGCACTTGTCAATGAAAATGATTATTATTTTGGAGGATACGTTATTAAAATACTACCATAGCAGGATTGTATTTGAAAAAAATACAAAAAAAATAAAAAAATGCTTGCAATTTATGGAATTATCATTTATATTTATATTTGCTGTGACATTGATAGCGATGAAACGTGAGGTTGCTGCATGAAATTGCAGGTTTTCCGCGGAGCGAATGTCAAGTTAGGAAACTGACGACAAGTCACTGTACAAAGTAAATGTCCATCAGAGAATGGAAACAACGTGCTGATGAAGCTCTTTTTTAAATAGACAGGAGCGACACGCACGGGAGTGTGTACAGTCACCGCTTGTCGTACTGATTTTCAAAGTACGAAAAGGAGGCGACTTTTTTTATGGCAAGTCAAGTAATGAGAATCACATTAAAGGCTTATGATCACAAGTTAATCGATCAGTCAGCTGGAAAAATTATCGAAACTGTTAAGAAAACAGGTGACCAGGTCAGCGGTCCGGTACCTCTTCCAACAAAGAAGGAAGTTGTTACAATTCTTAGAGCAGTACACAAGTACAAAGACTCAAGAGAACAGTTCGAGCAGAGAACTCATAAGAGACTTATCGATATCATCTCACCATCACCTAAGACTGTTGATGCGTTGACAAGATTAGAGATGCCGGCAGGTGTTTATATCGATGTTAAGATGAAGACTAAATAATTCATCAATTAATGAATTTATAATCCTGAAGGGTTTCAATATAGAAGCAACACTCCTACAATATAGTGTTCCACTTATATTAGGCTGTTCTAGGATGTTTTCGGTAAAACGAAAACCGCTGTAGATTAAACCAGGAGGTAGAAAAAATGAAGAAGGCTATTTTAGCAACAAAAGTCGGAATGACTCAAATCTTCAATGAAGATGGTGTGTTAACACCGGTTACTGTATTGCAGGCCGGACCATGTGTAGTTACACAGGTTAAGACAGTTGAAAAAGACGGTTACAGTGCAGTGCAGGTTGGTTTTGTTGACAAGAGAGAAAAGTTAGTTAACAAACCATTAAAGGGTATGTTTGATAAAGCTGGCGTATCTTACAAGAGATTTGTAAGAGAGTTCAGATTTGAGAATGCTGAAGAATACTCAGTAAAAGATGAAATCAAGGCTGACGTATTTACAGCAGGTGATAAGATTGATGCTACTGCAATCTCAAAAGGTAAAGGATTCCAGGGCGCAATCAAGAGACATGGTCAGTCAAGAGGACCTATGGCACATGGTTCTAAGTACCACAGACATGCAGGTTCAAACGGTGCTTGTTCAGATCCTAGTAAAGTATTCAAGGGTAAGAAAATGGCAGGTCATATGGGTGCAAAACAGATTACAATTCAGAATCTTGAAGTTGTAAGAGTTGATGTTGAGAATAATTTACTTTTAGTAAAAGGCTCAGTACCTGGACCTAAGAAAGCATTAATAACAATCAAAGAGACAGTTAAGTCTGCGAAATAGGTTTTGTGAGAAAGGAGGAACACACAGATGGCAAAGGTATCTGTTTACAATATGGAAGGTAATCAGGTTGGCGATATCGAACTTAGCGATGCTGTATTCGGTGTAGAGGTTAATGAACATTTAGTACACATGGCAGTTGTTAGTCAGCTTGCAAATAATCGTCAGGGTACACAGAGTGCAAAGACACGTTCTGAAGTAAGCGGCGGTGGAAGAAAACCATGGAGACAGAAAGGAACAGGTCATGCAAGACAGGGTTCTACAAGATCTCCACAGTGGACAGGCGGTGGCGTAGTATTCGCTCCAAAGCCAAGAGATTATTCATTTAAGTTAAATAAGAAAGAAAGAAGACTTGCGCTTAAGTCAGCATTAACATCAAGAGTACAGGAGAACAAATTCATCGTTGTTGATGAACTCAAGATGGATGAGATTAAGACAAAGAACTTCGCAAATGCATTATCTAACTTAAAGGTTAATAAAGCATTAGTAGTATTAAGTGATGACAGTGAAAATGTTGTTTTATCAGCAAGAAATATTCCTACAGTTAAGACAACATATACAAATACAATCAATGTTTATGATATATTAAAATATGACACAGTAGTAATTGATAAGGCTGCTGTAGCTACAATCGAGGAGGTGTACGCATAATGGCAAATGTACAGTACTATGATGTAATCCTCAAACCGGTTATTTCAGAAAAAAGTATGAATGAAATGGCAGATAAGAAATATACTTTCTTAGTTCACACAGATGCAAACAAGACAATGATTAAAGAAGCAGTTGAGAAGATGTTTGAAGGAACTAAGGTAAAGAGTGTTAACACAATGAACTTAGAAGGCAAGAAACGCAGACGTGGAACAACAGTTGGTAAGACAGCAAAGAGAAAGAAAGCTATTGTTCAGTTGACAGAGGACAGCAAAGATATTGAAATCTTTGAAGGTTTATAAGATATAAATAAGACTCTCGCACATAAATTTGCTTCGCAAATGGTGCATGAGTAGGTCATATCCGCTTTGCGAATATGACAATAAAAGGAAACTCGCACATAAAAATTTGCTTCGCAATGGTGCTCGAGTAGGTCATATTTGCTTTGCGAATATGACAATAAAAGGAAACTCGCACATAAAAATTTGCTTCGCAAATGGTGCTCGAGTAGGTCATATTTGCTTTGCAAATATGACAATATACGCAGGAAAGCGTGATAATAAACAATCTGAAAGGAGAACAACGATGGGAATTAAGACATTTAACCCATATACACCTTCTAGAAGAAATATGACAACTCTCGACAATGCAGAGATTACAAAGTCAATACCTGAGAAGTCATTAACAGTTTCTTTAAAGAAGAACGCTGGTCGTAACAACCAGGGTAAGATTACTGTCAGACATCATGGCGGTGGATCAAGAAGAAAATATAGAATAATCGATTTTAAGAGAAAAAAGGATGGTATTCCAGCAAAAGTTGTTTCTATTGAATACGATCCAAACAGAACAGCAAATATCGCTTTAATCTGCTACGCAGATGGAGAGAAAGCATATATCCTTGCACCTAATGGATTAAAGGTTGGCATGACTGTAGAAAGCGGTGCACAGGCAGAAGTTAAAGTTGGTAACTGCTTACCACTTTCAGATATTCCTGTAGGTACAGAAGTACACAACATCGAGTTATATCCTGGAAAGGGTGGACAGCTCGTTCGTGCAGCAGGTAATTCAGCACAGTTGATGGCTAAGGAAGGCAAATACGCAACACTCAGATTACCATCAGGTGAGATGAGAATGGTACCAATCATCTGTAGAGCAACAATTGGTACAGTTGGAAATATAGAGCATGACCTTGTTAAGATTGGTAAAGCAGGTCGTAAGAGAAATATGGGTATCAGACCTACAGTTCGTGGTTCTGTTATGAACCCTAATGACCATCCACATGGTGGTGGTGAAGGTAAGACAGGAATCGGTCGTCCGGGTCCATGTACACCTTGGGGTAAACCAGCTCTTGGATTAAAGACAAGAAAGAAGAACAAGGCGTCTAACAAACTTATTGTAAGAAGAAGAGACGGTAAAAACATGAAATAAAGGAGGTCAATACCTATGGCTCGTTCATTAAAAAAAGGACCATTTGCAGATGAGAGTTTACTTAAGAAAGTAGACGCTATGAACGCTTCAGGTGAGAAGTCAGTAATTAAGACTTGGTCAAGACGTTCTACAATATTCCCACAGATGGTTGGACATACAATTGCAGTTCATGATGGCAGAAAGCATGTTCCGGTATATGTTACAGAAGATATGGTTGGACATAAACTTGGTGAATTTGTTGCTACAAGAACTTACAGAGGACATGGAAAAGACGAGAAGAAGAGCAGACGTTAATCCATATAGATTGAAAGGAGGTCAAATCAATGGCTAAAGGACATAGATCCCAGATTAAGAGAGCAAGAAATGCTGAGAAAGATACTAGACCATCAGCTAAGTTATCTTACGCAAGAGTATCTGTTCAGAAAGCATGTTTCGTATTAGATGCCATTAGAGGAAAAGATGTAGAAACCGCACTTGGTATTTTAGCATACAATCCTAGATATGCATCATCAGTTATAGAAAAATTATTAAAGTCAGCAATCGCTAACGCTGAGAACAATAACGGTATGAGCGCTGATAACCTTTACATTGAGGAGTGTTATGCGAATAAAGGACCTACAATGAAGAGAATCAGACCTAGAGCACAGGGAAGAGCATACAGAATTGAGAAGAGAATGAGTCACATCACAATCGTTCTCAATGAGAGAGCTTAATTTTGATGAAAGTCAAAGCTAGCCTGGATACTTGATTATTGAACATCACAGGCACTTTGTGCCGGTGATAGGAATAAGGAGTATGTGATATTAGAAATGCTTCATATCAGGCATATACAAGCATCATCAATACTCGATATTGGTGGTATGAATTGGAAAGGAGATATAACATGGGACAGAAAGTTAATCCTCATGGCTTAAGAGTCGGAGTTATTAAAGACTGGGACTCAAAATGGTATGCAGAAGCTGATTTTGCTGACAACTTAGTTGAAGATTACAAGATCAGAACATATCTTAAGGATAAGTTATATAGTTCAGGTGTTGCTAAGATTGAAATTGAGCGTGCATCTGACAGATTAAAAGTAATAGTTCACACAGCGAAACCGGGTATTGTAATCGGTAAGGGCGGTGCTGAAATAGAGAAATTAAAAGCAGAAGTTCAGAAGCTTACAAATAAGAAATTAGTAATAGATATCAAAGAAGTAAAGAAACCGGACAGAGATGCACAGCTTGTTGCAGAGAATATCGCACTTCAGCTTGAAAACCGTGTATCATTCAGAAGAGCTATGAAGTCTACAATGTCAAGAGCAATGAAGGCTGATGCAAAAGGTATTAAGACAGCGGTTTCAGGACGTCTTGGTGGAGCAGATATGGCTCGTACAGAATTTTATAGTGAAGGAACTATTCCTCTTCAGACATTACGTGCAGACATAGATTATGGATTTGCTGAAGCAGATACAACATATGGTAAAGTCGGCGTTAAAGTTTGGATTTACAAAGGTGAAGTTCTTCCGACAAAAGAAGTTAAGGAAGGGAGCGATAAATAATGTTAATGCCTAAGAGAGTAAAGCGTCGTAAACAGTTCCGTGGTTCCATGAAAGGTAAAGCCTTAAGAGGAAACAGAATCACAAACGGTGAATTTGGTCTCGTCGCTTTAGAACCAGCATGGATTAGATCAAACCAGATAGAAGCTGCCCGTATTGCTATGACACGTTATATCAAGCGTGGTGGTAAAGTTTGGATTAAGATATTCCCTGATAAACCAGTAACAGCAAAACCAGCTGAAACACGTATGGGTTCCGGAAAAGGATCATTAGAGTACTGGGTAGCAGTAGTGAAACCAGGACGCGTAATGTTCGAAATTGCAGGAGTACCAGAGGAAACAGCTAGAGAAGCATTACGTCTTGCTATGCACAAGTTACCAGTTAAATGTAAGATAGTTTCTCGCGCAGATTTAGAAGGCGGTGATAACAGTGAAAATTAATAAATATGTAGAAGATTTACAGGCAAAATCAGCTACAGAGTTAAATGATGAATTAGTAGCTGCTAAAAAGGAACTTTTTAATTTAAGATTTCAAAACGCAACAAACCAGTTAGAGAACACAAGCAGAATCAAAGAAGTTAGAAGAAACATTGCAAGAATTCAGACAGTAATTGCACAGAAGGCTAACTAAGAGTTATTTTTTGAAGCTCGTATATTACAAATCGCATTGCGGTAATGCTCGTGTGGGTCATATCTGATGAATGGTATGGCAATAACATGAATCTATGAAAGGAGGAATTTGTTGTGGCAGAAAGAAACTTGAGAAAGACAAGAGTCGGAAGAGTTATTAGTGATAAAATGGATAAGACAATCGTTGTAGCTGTAGAAGATCATGTAAAGCATCCTTTATATAAGAAAATTGTGAAGAGAACTTACAAATTAAAGGCACATGATGAGAACAACGAGTGTGGCATTGGAGATACAGTTAAAGTAATGGAGACAAGACCTTTATCAAAGGATAAGAGATGGAGACTTGTTGAAATCATCGAGAAGGCAAGATAGTAGAAAGGAGTATTATTATGATCCAACAGGAAAGTAGACTTAAAGTTGCTGACAATACAGGCGCTAAGGAATTACTTTGTATCAGAGTAATGGGCGGTTCTACTAGAAGATATGCTAATATCGGCGATGTTATCGTTGCTACAGTTAAAGATGCAACACCAGGCGGTGTTGTAAAAAAAGGTGACGTTGTGAAAGCCGTAGTAGTTCGTTCCGTAAAAGGCGCACGTCGTAAAGACGGTTCTTATATAAAATTTGACGAAAATGCTGCTGTTATCATCAAAGATGATAAAACACCAAGAGGAACTCGTATATTTGGACCAGTAGCCAGAGAGCTAAGAGAGAAACAGTTCATGAAAATTGTCTCTTTAGCACCTGAAGTATTATAGGGAGGTGTAGGCATGGCAACAACTAAGATTAAGAAAGGCGATACAGTTAGAGTAATCGCTGGTAAAGATAAAGACAAAGAAGGCAAAGTTCTTTCAGTAGACAGAAAGAACGGCAGAGTTATCGTTGAAGGTATCAACATGATTACAAAGCACACAAAACCAAGTGCAGCAAATCAGCAGGGTGGTATCATCAACCAGGAAGGTCCTATTGATATATCAAACGTTATGTATGTTGTTAATGGAAAAGTTACAAGAATCGGTTTTACAGAGAAAGATGGTAAAAAAGTTCGTGTAGCTAAGGCAACAGGCGAAGTGATTGATTAATTGAGAAAGGAGGTACTAGAAGTTGAGTAGATTGAAAGAGATATACAACAACGAAATCGTTGATGCATTGATAAAGAAATTCGGATATAAAAATATCATGGAAGTACCTAAACTTGACAAGGTCGTAATCAATATGGGTGTTGGTGAAGCAAAAGACAATGCTAAGATATTAGATTCAGCAGTAAAAGACCTTGAAACAATATCAGGTCAGAAGGCAGTTCTTACAAGAGCTAAGAATTCAGTAGCTAACTTCAAGATTAGAGAAGGTCAGGCTATCGGATGTAAAGTTACTTTAAGAGGAGAGAAAATGTATGAGTTCGTTGATCGTTTAATTAACCTTGCATTACCTCGTGTACGTGACTTTAGAGGTGTTAATCCTAACGCTTTTGATGGCAGAGGAAATTATGCACTTGGTATCAAAGAGCAGTTAATCTTCCCTGAGATTGAATATGATAAAGTAGACAAAGTCAGAGGTATGGATGTAATTTTCGTTACAACAGCTAATACTGATGAAGAAGCACGCGAATTATTGACATTATTTAATATGCCATTTCAAAAATAGTTAGGAGGTAATCCCATGGCTAAGACTGCTATGAAAGTTAAACAGCAGCGCAAAGCGAAATTCTCTACACAGGAGTATTCACGCTGCAGAATTTGTGGTCGTCCACATGCATATTTAAGAAAATACGGAATTTGCAGAATCTGTTTCCGTGAGTTAGCATATAAAGGCCAGATACCTGGTGTTAAGAAATCAAGCTGGTAGGATAAATCGGAAAGGAGGCAACTTTAAATGACAACAAACGATCCAATCGCAGATATGCTTACAAGAATACGTAATGCAAATACTGCTAAACATGATACAGTTGATGTACCATCATCAAAGATGAAATTATCTATTGCTGAAATCCTCTTAAATGAAGGTTATATCAAGAGTTATGAAGTTGTAGAAGATGGTAAATTTAAAACAATCCGTATCACATTAAAATACGGTGCAGATAAAAATGAAAAAATCATTACAGGACTTAAGAGAATCTCAAAACCTGGTCTTCGTGTATACGCAGGTAAAGATGAGCTTCCTAGAGTTCTTGGTGGTTTAGGAATCGCTATTATTTCAACAAATAATGGTGTAGTAACAGATAAGGAAGCTAGAAAACTCGGCGTAGGCGGAGAAGTTTTAGCATTCGTATGGTAATATACAAAAATACTCAATTTTAGGAGGTGCACGGCATGTCACGTATAGGAAGAATGCCTATCGCCATTCCTGCAGGTGTTACTGTAGAAGTGGCAGAAAATAATAAAGTGACTGTAAAGGGACCAAAGGGAACACTCGAGAGAGTTCTTCCTGGAGAGATGGAAATCGAAGTAGAAGGTGCTGAAGTAACAGTTACAAGACCTAACGACTTAAAGAAGATGAAATCACTTCATGGTCTTACAAGAACATTGATTGCCAATATGGTAAAAGGTGTTACTGATGGATATGAGAAAGTTCTTGAAATCAACGGTGTTGGTTATAGAGCTCAGAAGCAGGGTAAGAAGTTAGTATTATCCCTTGGATATTCACATTCTGTAGAGATGGAAGATCCGGAAGGACTTGAGACAGTAGTCGAAGGAACAGACAAAATCATTGTTAAAGGTATTGATAAAGAAAAAGTTGGCCAGTTCGCTGCTGAAATCAGAGACAAGAGAAGACCTGAACCTTATAAAGGAAAAGGTATCAAGTATGCTGATGAAGTTATTAGACGTAAAGTTGGTAAGACTGGTAAGAAATAATTAAAGGAGTGACAGACATGGTTAGTAAAAAATCAAGAACAGAAGTTCGTATCAAAAAACATAGAAGAATACGTAATCGTTTGGCCGGTACTGCCGAAACACCACGTTTAGCTGTGTTTAGAAGTAATAATCATATGTATGCTCAAATTATTGACGATACAGTTGGAAATACTTTAGTAGCAGCTTCAACACTTGAGAAGAGTGTGAAGGCTGAGCTTGAGAAAACTAATAACGTTGATGCTGCAGCATACTTAGGTACAGTAATTGCTAAGAAAGCATTGGAAAAAGGTATAACAAAGGTTGTTTTTGATAGAGGCGGCTTTATATATCAAGGAAAAATCGCTGCATTAGCAGATGCTGCCAGAGAGGCAGGATTAGAATTCTAATTCGTAAAATATTATATATCTATATATCGATTCCATATAAGGAGGAAAACACATGAAACGTACAATCGTTGATGCTAGTCAGTTAGAATTGGAAGAAAAAGTAGTATCAATTAAGCGTGTTACAAAGGTTGTAAAAGGTGGACGTAACATGAGATTTGCAGCATTAGTTGTTGTTGGTGACGGCAATGGTCATGTTGGTGCAGGTCTTGGTAAAGCGACAGAAATTCCTGAAGCAATTCGTAAAGGTAAAGAAGATGCCATGAAGAAGCTTGTAACAGTTGCAGTTGATGAGAACTTAAGTATTCCTCATGATACAATCGGAAAATTTGGCAGCGCTTCAGTATTGCTTAAGAAGGCTAAAGAAGGTACCGGTGTTATCGCTGGTGGTCCTGCACGTACAGTTCTTGAACTTGCAGGAATCAAGAATATCCGTACAAAGTCATTAGGTTCAAATAATAAGCAGAATGTTGTTCTTGCAACAATTGCAGGATTAGCTGAATTAAAGACTCCGGAAGAAGTAGCCAGACTTCGTGGTAAATCTGTAGAAGAAATCTTAGGCTAAGAGGAGGAAATAAAAATGGCAGATAAGTTAAAGATTACACTTGTGAAATCAACAATCGGTGCTATTCCAAAGCATAAAAAGACTGTAGAAGCATTAGGATTAAGAAAGTTAAACAAGTCAGTTGAAATGCCAGACAATGCTGCAGTAAGAGGAATGGTTGATCAGGTAAAACATTTAGTTAAAGTAGAAGAAATATAATCTTAGAGAAGGAGGTGCGACAATGGAATTATCAAACTTAAGACCTGCTGATGGTTCAAAACATAGTGATAATTTTAGAAGAGGTCGTGGTCACGGATCTGGAAACGGCAAAACAGCCGGAAAGGGACACAAAGGACAGAAAGCTCGTTCAGGTGCTCCAAGACCAGGTTTTGAAGGTGGTCAGATGCCTTTATACAGAAGAATTCCTAAGAGAGGATTCACTAACAGAAATACTAAGGAAATCATTGGTATTAATGTAAGCGCTCTTGAGAGATTTGAAGATGGAGCAGAAGTTACAGTTGAAACATTAATCGAAAGCGGAATCGTTAAAAATCCAAGAGATGGTGTTAAGATTCTTGGAAATGGAGAAATTACTAAGAAACTCAATGTGAAAGCCAATGCATTCAGTGAAGGTGCAAAGCAGAAAATTGAAGCTCTTGGTGGAACATGTGAGGTGATCTAATGTTCAAAACGGTTAGAGACGCATTTAGAATTAAAGAAATCAGACAAAGACTTTTCTATACATTCATAATGCTCATTGTTGTCAGGATAGGTTGTCAGCTTCCTATGCCTGGCACTACACCGGAAACTATCAAAGCGACGACTGGAGCTTTAAGAGATGGAGCATTTGGTTTCTTTGATGCGATGACAGGTGGTTCATTCGAAAGAATGTCAATCTTTGCATTAAATATAACGCCATATATCACTTCTTCAATCATTATGCAGCTTCTCACAATTGCAATACCTAAGTTAGAAGAAATGCAAAAAGATGGTGAGGAAGGACGTAAGAAGATTCAGGAGATTACACGTTATGTAACAGTTGCATTAGCATTAATTCAGGCAACAGCAACTGCAATCAGCTTTGGTAATCAGGGACTTTTTGGCAGTGTTAATTCAATGTCAAAAGGTGAATATGCTTTGACAATTATTGTTGCTGTAGCAGCAATGACAGGTGGTTCAGCATTCCTTATGTGGATGGGCGAAAATATTACTGAGAAAGGTGTTGGAAATGGTATTTCAATCATCTTATTAATTAATATCATAGCAAGAATGCCTAGTGATATGTCAGCTTTGTTCAACCAGTTTGTAAAGAGTGCAACATCTGTCGGAGGTTCATTACTTGCAGCTGTTGTTATCATCGCAGTAATCATTGTTATAGTAGCTTTTGTAGTTATTTTGCAGGATGGAGAACGCAGAATACCGGTACAGTATTCTAAGAAAATGCAGGGTAGAAAACTAGTCGGTGGTTCCGGTTCTCATATTCCACTCAAAGTTAATACAGCAGGTGTTATTCCAATTATCTTTGCACAGTCATTACTCATGTTCCCAGTGGTAATATGTCAGTTTATAAAATCCGGCAAACCATCATGGACACATTATCTTGATCAGTCATACTGGTGGAGATTTACAAGAGTAAATGCAAAATATTCAATTGGATATCTGGTATACGTGCTGTTAGTTATTGCGTTTGCATATTTCTATACATCAATTACATTTAATCCAATAGAAGTGGCAGACAATATGAAAAAGCAGGGTGGATTTATACCTGGTATCAGACCTGGAAAGCCAACACAGGATTACCTGAATGGCATATTAAATTATATTGTATTCATTGGTGTTATCGGATTGCTCATTGTTGCAACTATTCCAATTGCATTTGAAGGTATCTTCAAAGCAAATGTAGCAACAGGTGGTACATCACTTATCATTATTGTAGGTGTTATCCTTGAGACATTAAAGAATATTGAATCCAAGATGGTAGTTCGAAATTATAAAGGCTTTTTAGTAGATTAATATATAGAAAATTATATGACAATATAATTTTATGGAACTTGAAGACTAAGCAATGGGACGCGGCAGATGCCTCGTTCCATTGTTGAAGTTTATAAAAAAATATAATGTAAAGGAGAAAAGCATGAAAATAATAATGTTAGGTGCTCCGGGAGCAGGAAAAGGAACACAGGCAAAGATGATTGCGGACAAATATTCTATTCCACATATTTCAACCGGCGATATCTTCAGAGCAAACATTAAAAATGGAACAGAGCTTGGAAAGAAAGCAAAAGAATATATGGATAAAGGCCTGTTAGTTCCAGATGAGCTCACAGTTGATTTGGTAATTGACAGAGTTGCACAGGATGATTGTGCAAACGGATATGTACTTGATGGATTCCCAAGAACAATTCCACAGGCAGAGAGTCTTGATAAAGCGTTGACAGAGCGCAATGAAAAAATTGATTATGCTATCAACGTAGAAGTTCCGGATGAAAATATCATCAACAGAATGTCAGGAAGAAGAGCATGCCTTTCGTGTGGAGCAACATATCATATCGTTCACATCCCTACAAAGGTAGAAGGTATCTGTGACAGATGTGGAGCAGAACTTGTGTTAAGAGATGATGATAAACCTGAGACAGTGAAAAATCGTCTTGATGTTTACCATGACCAGACACAGCCTTTGATTGAATATTATTCAAATAAAGGTGCATTGGTAGAAGTGGATGGAACAAAAGAGATGAGCGAAGTTTTTGCTGATATAGTGAATATATTAGGAGCATAAAATGGCAGTTACAATTAAGTCAAAAAGTGAAATAGAACTTATGCGTGAATCATGCAGATTGTTATCATTAGTTCATGAAGAAATGCGAAAAGCAATCAAACCGGGCATCACAACTTACCAGATTAATAAAATTGGTGAGGATATGATAAGAAGTTTTGGATGCATTCCAAACTTCAAAAATTATAATGGATTTCCGGCAGCAATATGTATTTCTGTTAATGACGAAGTGGTTCATGGTATTCCGAGTAAAAAACGTGTACTAAAAGAAGGAGATATAGTGAGTCTTGATGCAGGACTTATCTATAAAGGTTATCACTCAGATGCTGCACGTACACATGCGGTTGGCAAAGTAAGTCGTGAAGCGGAAAAGCTGATGGAGGTAACAAAGCAGTCTTTCTTTGAAGGAATTAAATTTGCGAAAGCGGGATGCCATTTGTATGACATATCAGCTGCTATAGGTGATTATGCTGAAAGTTTTGGATATGGAGTTGTCACCGATTTGTGTGGACATGGTATAGGAACTGAATTGCATCAGGATCCTGAAATACCGAACTACAGACAGAAGAAAAAAGGCATAAGACTTCAGCCAGGAATGACATTAGCAATTGAACCTATGATAAATGCAGGAACTCATGAAGTTAACTGGTCAGATGATGGATGGACTGTGACTACAAAGGATGGTTCATTATCAGCACACTATGAAAACACTGTATTGATAACAGATGGTGAACCGGAAATATTAACTTTGGAAAGAAGTTGATGAATAGCTGCTGTTATTGTTTAGAAGTACATTTCCGGCTTTAGTATGATAAGTTTGATAGAGTAATAAAGTCTGAATTAACCGATATGAAATAGATTGATTATTGCAGGAAACAATTTGTACTTAATAGTAACAGCAATGTGGAATATAGTCTGCATGTATTGATAATATCAAGAATAATTCTGTGTTATGCTATCATGTGCAGAGTAAGAAAGGCATGGTTAAAATATGGCAACATGTAAAGTTGGAGAATTTGCAAAATCAAAAGCAGGACATGACAAAGAACAAATTTTTATCATATTAAATATAGAAGATGAATATGTATATTTGGCTGATGGAAAATCAAGAAGTATTGATAAACCAAAAAAGAAAAAAATAAAACACATTCAGGTAATAAATATGATTGATGTTGAACTGCAAAAGAAACTGGAAGCGCATATTCCTATACATGATGAGGATATTAAAAGAGCCATCAAACTTTATGTTAAGGAACATAGCCAAGTATAGAATTATTAAAAACGTTGCTATTCACAACTGAATGTAAAAAATTGATATATCACATAATGTATTTGAGGCTGTGAAAAGTCTGACAGATAAAGTTAAGAAATTTGAGATACAATAGATATTTAAGAATTGTTGCATAAAATCATAGAATTCAGGAGGTTAGGAAAATGTCAAAGACTGATGTAATTGAAATAGAAGGAACAGTATTAGAAAAATTGCCAAATGCAATGTTTAAGGTAGAACTTGAAAATGGTCATCAGGTATTAGCACATATCAGTGGCAAGTTGAGAATGAATTTTATTCGAATACTTCCTGGCGATAAGGTTACTATCGAATTATCACCATACGATTTATCAAAAGGAAGAATCGTTTGGAGAGATAAATAAAAAGAATATAAATTTTAAAATGACAATTAAAGAAGAGTGGAATCTTAAATTCCTGAATGATTGTTTAGTGTCAATATACTTTTAAGAGTGATTTGATAAAACAGTCTAATAATAAGGTTCAATAATAACACAAAAATTAACAAAATTTACTTGATTAATAAAAAAAGTTATGCTATATTTATACATGGACTTTTTTTGAAAGGAGGATTTACTGTGAAAGTAAGATCATCAGTTAAGCCAATTTGCGAAAAATGCAAAGTAATTAAGAGAAAAGGAAGCATCAGAATTATCTGTGAAAATCCGAAGCACAAGCAGAGACAGGGCTAATTCGTGCTATGTCAGTTTGTGTAATGTGAGCATATTTTATAAAAGTATGCAAATTTATCATGCGGCTGCAGTAATGAAACACTAGGATTAGTTGTTCATTGCTTAATAATAAAAATTTTAAAGAGAAAATAAGGATAGACTACCTGCGTACTACATTTCAGACGTTATTGTATAACGGGCTACGTAAGGTGCTGACTTATGAAAAGATTTTAATGATGGAGGTGTAATACACACATGGCTCGTATTTCAGGTGTTGATTTACCAAGAGAAAAACGTGTAGAGATTGGATTAACATATATCTATGGTATAGGAAGAGTTAGTTCAAATCGTATTCTTGCTGAAGCTAAGGTTGATCCTAATACTCGTGTAAGAGATTTAACAGATGACGAGGTTAAGAGAATTAGCGAAGTGATTGACAGAACTCAGGTTGTTGAAGGTGATTTAAGAAGAGAAATCGCTATGAACATAAAGAGATTACAGGAAATCGGTTGCTACAGAGGCAAACGTCACAGACAGGGACTTCCTGTAAGAGGTCAGAAGACAAAGACAAATGCAAGAACACGTAAGGGTCCAAAGCGTACTGTTGCAAACAAGAAGAAATAATTCAAGCAATAGTTGATTTGGCTTTTGAGACAGTTAATTTGATTAATAAAACATATTAACATGACAGAAACAAGGAATGATATTGTATTCCGGTAAAATTTATAGAAAGAACCCATAAGGGAGGTTAGTTTAAAATGGCTAAAGTTACAAAAAAAGTGACAAAAAAGCGTGTAAAGAAAAACGTTGAACGCGGACAAGCGCACATCCAGTCTTCTTTTAATAATACAATCGTAACATTAACAGACAATGAAGGAAATGCTCTTTCATGGGCAAGTGCAGGCGGTCTAGGATTTAAAGGTTCAAGGAAATCTACTCCTTATGCAGCTCAGATGGCAGCGGAAACTGCTACTAAAGCAGCTCTTGTACACGGTTTGAAGTCAGTAGATGTTATGGTAAAAGGTCCAGGTTCAGGACGTGAAGCAGCAATCCGTGCTCTTCAGGCATGTGGACTTGAGGTTACAAGTATAAAGGACGTTACACCAGTTCCTCATAACGGATGTCGTCCACCAAAACGTAGAAGAGTCTAGTAGGAGGTGCAAATAGATGGCAGTAAATAGAGTTCCTGTTCTTAAAAGATGTAGATCACTTGGTTTAGATCCAATTTATATAGGAATAGATAAAAAATCAAACAGAAAATTAAACAGAGCAAATAAGAAGATGAGTGAATATGGTCTTCAGTTGAGAGAAAAACAGAAGGCAAAATTCATCTATGGTGTATTAGAGAAGCCTTTCAGAAACTACTATGCAAAGGCACAGAAAATGAACGGTATGACAGGTGAAAATCTTATGATTTTACTTGAGCTCAGACTTGACAATGTGTTATTCCGTTTAGGTTATGCCAGAACAAGAATGGAAGCAAGACAGATTGTTGACCATAAGCATGTTTTAGTAAACGGCAAGCAGGTAAACATTCCTTCTTACTTAGTAAAAGCTGGCGATGTAATCGAAATCAAAGAAAAGCATAAAGATTCTCAGAGATATAAAGACATACTTGAAGTAACAGGTGGAAGATTAGTACCTGAATGGTTAGAGGCTAATCCTGATAACCTTAGTGGAACTGTAAAAGAAATTCCGACAAGAGATATTATTGACGTACCAGTTGACGAGATGCTTATCGTCGAATTGTATTCGAAGTAAGCTTAGGCAATTCCTAAAATAGAAAAAGGAGGGGCTTTTTAGTGTTCGATTTTCAAGTACCAAATATTGAGATAGTAGAAATCTCAGAAGATAATAAATATGGCAAATTTGTTGTAGAACCTCTTGAAAGAGGTTACGGTACAACTCTTGGTAATTCATTAAGAAGAATTATGCTTTCTTCATTACCAGGAGCAGCTGTAAGTCAGGTTAAATTTGATGGAGTTTTACATGAATTCAGTTCTATACCTGGTGTAAAAGAAGATGTTACAGAAATCATTATGAACATCAAAAGTCTTGCAATCAAGAACGACAGTGAGTCAGATACTCCTGTAGTCGGTTATATTGACAAGGTTGGAGATGGAATTGTAACAGCTGCTGATATTCAGGTAGATTCAGATGTTGAGATTCTTAACAAAGATTTAGTTATCGCTACATTAAGTGGTGGTAAGGATAGCAGATTCTATGCTGAGTTGACAATAACAAAAGGCAGAGGATATGTCAGCTCTGACAAAAACAAGGATTCAGAACTTCCAATCGGTGTGATTGCAATTGATTCAATCTATACACCTGTTGAAAGAGTTAATATGCAGATAGAGAATACCCGTGTTGGTCAGATAACTGATTTTGATAAACTTACATTAGAAGTATTCACAAACGGAACACTTGCACCGGACGAGGCAGTTAGTCTGGCTGCTAAAGTTTTGAGCGAGCACTTAAGCTATTTCATTAACCTTACAGAGAAGGCAAAGAATGTCGATATTATGGCAGAACCTGTTGTTAATGAGAAGGTGAAAGTGTTAGAGATGAACATTGACGAATTAGAGTTATCAGTTCGTTCTTACAATTGTTTGAAGAGAGCTGGTATCAACACAGTTCAGGAATTAACTAACAAAACAGCAGATGATATGATGAAAGTTAGAAATCTTGGACGCAAATCACTTGAAGAAGTTTATGCAAAGCTTAAGGAATTAGGCTTACACTTAAAAGATAGTGAATAAAATCTAAACTAACAATTTAAGATTAAAAGTTTAATGTTCTTAAGTAAAGGAGGTAAGATTAGAAATGGCAGGATATAGAAAGCTTAGTAGAACTTCAGATCAGAGAAAAGCCATGCTCAGAGGTCTTGTTACTGCTTTAATCCAGAATGGAAAGATTGAAACAACAGAAGCAAGAGCAAAAGAAGTTCGTAAGATTGCTGAAGGCTTAATCGCATTAGCAGTAAAGGAAAAGGACAACTACGAAGAAGTTACAGTAAAAGCTAAAGTTTATGTAAAAGATAAAGACGGCAAGAGAGTGAAAGAAGTTATAGATGGAAAGAAAGTTGACAAGGTTGACTATGTTGATAAGACTATCAAGAAAGATAACCCTTCAAGACTTCATGCCAGAAGACAGATCAACAAAGTTCTTTATACAGTTACAGAAGTTCCAACAGAAGCAGCTGGAAAGAAGAAACATACAAAGACTGTAGATTTGACACAGAAATTATTCGACGAAGTTGCTCCAAAGTATGCTGATAGAAATGGTGGATATACAAGAATCATTAAAATCGGTCAGCGTAAAGGTGATGCAGCAATGCAGGTTGTACTTGAGTTAGTATAATATATAGATTGATTTTAGCAAGAGGAAGGAAAGTATATTTTCTTCCTCTTATTTGTAATTAATTGGAAATTTGGTTTAATAATTATGAATATTAGGTGGTTATGTAAGTGAAAGATTTGGTGAAAATATGGGTATTATTAAAACAAAGAATTTAAATTATAGAGTAAAAATTAAAAATGATAATAACGAAGTTACCGGGTATAAAACGATACTTGATGACATTAATATAAATGTGAAAAATGGTGAGTTTATTGCCATTTTGGGACAAAATGGTTCAGGAAAGTCAACATTTGCAAAGCATTTGAATGCACTTCTTTTGCCGAATGAAGGAAGTGTATTTATCAATGGCGAAGATACTTCTTTGGTAGACGAATTGTGGAAGATTAGAAAGCAATGTGGAATGGTGTTCCAAAATCCTGATAATCAGATAGTGGGAGTGACTGTTGAAGAGGATGTAGGATTTGGACCGGAGAATATTGGAATGCCAAGCAAAAAAATAGTAAAGACAGTAAATCATGCATTAGAAAAAGTAGGAATGTCTGCTTTTAAAAAGAAATCTCCCAATCATTTATCAGGTGGACAAAAGCAGCGTGTTGCAATTGCCTCATCACTTGCCATGAAACCGGAATGTATTGTGCTAGATGAACCAACTGCAATGTTAGACCCTAAAGGAAGAAAAGATGTCTTGGATTTGGTAAAACAGTTAAATAAAGAAGAGAAAATGACAATTATTTTAATTACTCATCATATGGAAGAAGCGGTTTCAGCGGATAAAATTTTTATTTTGAATGATGGTAAGCCGGTCATCTGTGGAACACCAAGAGATGTTTTTCTAAAAATCGATGAAATCAGATCACTTAAATTGGAACTCCCGCAGATTATGGAGTTATCATACAGACTTTATCAAAAGGGAAAAATAAGCAGATACGATATGCTTGATGTGGATGAATTTGTCGCTCAGTATAAAGAATATGTAATTAAAAACAATATGGGGGATATAAAAAAAATAAGACAATCTAAAAATGACAATATTAAGCCGGAAGGATTAATTGAAAAAACAATACAATTACAGTCAGAAGCAGAGAGAAGAGTAGAAACAGATGTACTCCAACTGAAAAATGTCTCCTATTCTTATGACATCGGAACTAGTATGGAAAATAAGGCAGTAATAGGTGCTGATTTATCAATAAAAGAAAAAGAGTTTATAGGAATTATAGGGCATACAGGTTCAGGAAAATCAACATTAATACAATTAATGAATGGACTTATCAAACCATCAGAAGGTGAAATCTATTTTAGGGGTAAAAATATTGCTGAGAAAGACTTTAATAAAAGGCAGTTACATTTTTCGGTAGGACTTGTTTTTCAATATCCTGAAAGCCAGCTCTTTGAAGAAACCGTGTTATCAGATGTGATGTATGGTCCGTTAAATAAAGGATATGAAAAAGAACAAGCAGAAGAAATTGCAAAGAAAAGTCTTAAATCATTAGGAATTGATGAAGAATATTTTGACAAATCGCCTTTTGATTTATCAGGTGGACAAAAGAGAAGGGTTGCAATAGCAGGTGTGATTGCGATGGAACCTGACATTATTATATTAGATGAGCCGACAGCAGGACTTGATCCATTGACAAAGGACAGACTGCTTGAATCGTTAAAATCTCTTAGACAGAACAAAGGAAAAACAATTATCATTGTTTCACATAGCATGGAAGATGTGGCTAATTATGTGGAACGTGTCATTGTGATTAATGAGGGAAGAATTGTTTTTGATGATGCGACAAAGCAAGTGTTTAAAAATATAGATGAATTGGAGAAAATGGGGCTTGCAGTTCCGACAGTTACATATGTGATGAGAAAGTTGAAAAATGAAGGATATACCGAATACGGTGATGTCATTACGATTGAAGAAGCAGTAAATGTGTTGTAGCAACAAAATCATTTTTAATATTATCAACTGTATAATATTAAGAATGATTAAGAACGTTGATTGGATTGGAAGAATAATAAATAAAACAAAATAGAAAATAGAACAAGAAATAGAGTAGAAAATGAAAGAGGATCAATTATGCTTCGGGATATAACATTAGGACAATATTATCAAGCTGATTCAAAAATTCATAAACTTGATCCAAGAGTGAAAATTTTATCAGTATTTATATACATAGTGATGCTGTTTGTGTGTGATAGTTTTATCGCTTATGCATTCTCTGCCTTGGCACTGGCAATGGTGATTTGCATATCAAAAGTACCATTTAAATACATAATAAGAGGACTTAGGGCAGTTTTTGTTTTGATGATGATTAGTGCACTGTTCAATGCTTTTTTTACACCAGGGAAAATAGTATTTGAATTTTATTTTATAAAAATCACACAAGAAGGACTAATAAAAACAATACAGATAGGAATAAGATTTGTGTTGATTATCATATCATCTTCAATGTTGACATTGACAACAACTCCGACAAATTTGACAGATGGACTTGAAAAGTCGTTGGGATTTTTGAATTGTATTAAAATACCGGTTCATGAAATTGCAATGATGATGTCAATTGCGCTGAGATTTATTCCAATACTGATGGAAGAAACCAATAAGATTATCAAAGCACAGACGGCAAGAGGTGCAGATTTTGAGACAGGTGGAATTATCAAAAAGGCAAAGTCAATGATTCCGATTCTGATACCTCTTTTCATATCAGCATTGAAAAGGGCAAATGATTTGGCAACTGCAATGGATGCAAGATGTTATTGTGGCGGAAAAGGAAGAACCAAAATGTATCCGCTGAAATATAAGAGTAGAGATTATGCAGCATATCTTTTGCTTGGACTGTTTATTGCGGTACTGATTGTGGAAAAGATTTTTGTAGGATAAGAGAGATTGAATTGTATAGGAGATAGTGTATATTGCATTAAAATTGCGAGTTGAATAAAATACGATTAAAATAAAATAGAAAGGACAAGTGCATAATAAGAAGCTGTTGCAATTAAAACCTTCGATATATTGATGTTGATTTATAAAATTAACATCTAGTAGAAACTTGCTTAGTACGATAGCATCTTATTTTCAGGATATAAATGCACAGAAAGAAATGAATACAGATTGTAATACATGTAATTTTTATGTATTTGATGAAGAATATGAGGATTATTATTGCCAGGTGAATATGGATGAGGATGATTATGTAAGATTAATGACAGACAGCAGGTACTCATGCCCATATTATCAGTCAGATGATGAATATAAAGTTGTAAGAAAACAGATGTAGATAAAGAGTGGGAAAAATAAGACGGATTATTGTATAGAGATGATTACGTAGAGCGAGGCAGAGTGCAGAATATGAGTGAAGATTTAAGAAAAAAACGTATAAAATTAATAGTAACATATGATGGTACAAATTATTGTGGGTGGCAGATACAGATAAATGGTATTACCGTTGAAGAGGTTTTAAATAGAGAAATATCAAAATTACTTAATGAAGATATTGCTGTGATAGGTGCAAGCAGGACTGATTCCGGTGTTCATTCGATGGGAAATGTCGCTGTGTTTGATACATATTCAAAGATTCCGGCAGAGAAAATGTGTTTTGCAATTAATCAGCGCCTTCCAAATGATATAAGAATTGAACATTCCTGCGAGGTTCCATTGGATTTTCATCCAAGATATTGTAGCAGTATCAAGACATACGAATACAAGATTTTAAATAGAAGATTTGATGTACCTACACAAAGGTTGTATACACATTTTGTATACATGCCATTAGATGTTGAAAAGATGAAAGAAGCAGCAAAATATCTGATTGGAGAACATGATTTTAAGAGCTTCTGTTCTTCAAGAACGCAGGTTACAACAACAGTGCGAACAATTTATTCGTTAGATGTGACGAAAAATGGAGATATTATAAACATTAAAATATCAGGAAATGGTTTTTTATATAATATGGTAAGGATTATTGTTGGAACTCTAATGAAAGTGGGACTTTCTGTTTATCCTCCGGAATATATTGAAGATATACTAAAGGCGTGTGATAGAAAGACAGCCGGTCCCAAAGCTCCGGCAAAGGGATTAACCTTGATAGGGATAGAGTATTTAGATGAAAACAAAGAAAACAATGAAGAGGGGACAATTCAGTAGTGCGAGATGAGTAATTGACCAGTCCAGTACGTTAAATTACGAACTGTTTTATATTCCTAGAGTACCAAATGAATGTGTTCAATAGGGAAATCAACAAGGATAAGTTCATTTAAATGTGGAAAAATAACAAAATTATCCTAATAAATTGTGCATAACTTTCAAAATTCCAAAAAAAAGAAAAATTATGTTGACACTATTTTTTTACTGTAATATAATAATTAACTGTGACAGTGCTGTTTTTATGCAATAAAATAGGATGCGCTGCTCATAAATATCAAGATTGATAAAATGTTATTAAATATTATCAATCAAATGGATTATCAGTAAAATTGCTATTAAATACTTTAACCATAGCCCCGGTGACGAAGTATTTAGATATATAAAATTTAATCTATTATCATAGGAGGTAAACCAATGAAAAGTTACATGGCTAGTCCAGCAACTATTGAAAGAAAATGGTACGTAGTTGATGCTACAGGATATACATTAGGACGCTTATCATCAGAGATAGCAAAGATTTTAAGAGGAAAGAATAAACCTACATTTACACCACACATCGATACAGGTGATTATGTGATAGTTGTAAATGCTGAGAATATCAAAGTAACAGGTAAGAAATTAGATCAGAAGATTTACTACAGACATTCAGAATATGTTGGTGGTATGAAAGAGACAACTCTCAGAGAAATGCTTGATAAGAAACCAGAGAGAGTGATTGAGTTAGCTGTTAAGGGAATGCTTCCAAAGGGACCTTTAGGAAGAGAAATGATAAAGAAACTTCGTGTATATGCAGGTGCTGAGCATCCACATGCTGCACAGCAGCCAGAAGTTTTAACATTTTAATTAGGATTGGAAGGAGGAAATTACAGTGGCTAAAACAGAAAAATTATACGGAACAGGTAGAAGAAAAAAGAGCGTTGCCAGAGTATATTTAGTACCTGGAAAAGGCGATATTAAAATAAATAAGAGATCATTAGATGAGTATTTCGGTCTTGAAACATTAAAGGTTATCGTTAAACAGCCTTTAGTAGCTACAGAGACAGAAGGTAAGTTCGATATTCTTGTAAATGTTCATGGTGGCGGATATACAGGACAGGCTGGAGCTATCAGACATGGTATTGCAAGAGCATTATTGAAAGTTGATGCTGAGTACAGACCAGTTCTTAAGAAAGCAGGTTATTTAACAAGAGATCCAAGAATGAAAGAAAGAAAGAAATATGGTCTCAAAGCTGCACGTCGTGCACCACAGTTCTCAAAGAGATAATTATTTGGAAAATCTTCGATTCGAAAGAATCAGGAAAAGCTCGATATTACAAGGGTTACAGAAGTTGTGGGTTGTTGTCAGATGTGCTTCGTTTCAAACGGTATGCAACACATATGCAACAAGTATGCAACACGAATATCAATGATATGTATAGGACATTTTCAGAGAAATCTGGGAATGTCCTTTCTTATTAAATCTTGTTAATTGCATTTACAAGCTCCTTAACATCTAAGTGGGTATATACTTTCTCCGTTAATGTCATTGCTCCGGAGTGTCCCACAATCTTTTTGATTATTGTCTGATTAATACCCGCTTTTGCTAACATTGAAATGCAGGTATGCCTGCAGCAGTGAGGCGTACGATTAATATTTAACTGTTCCATTAAAGGTTTAAAATAGCTATCATAGTAATTTCGGTAAAGAAAATGTTTTCCGTCCTCTGTGTGAAGAAGATATTCACATTCTGGAGAGGATTTATACCATGATTTATAGTATGGTAATAGCTTATCAGCTATCGGAACTTTTCGAACACCATTTTCTGTTTTACTACAAATAACATCAAAATATTGTTCTTCCAGATGAACATTTTCTTTTTTCAAATCCAGCAATTCTGAAACTCGAACTCCACTGTATAGAAGCATTAACACTATCTGATAATATTTATCTTCCTTTTGTTCCCAGATAATATCAATTTCATTTTTCTCAAACTTGTTTCTATCGTATTTGTTAGGATTACGATCCTTATACTGTGTGATGTCCACATAGTCGGAATAGTCCTTGTTGCAAATATCATTCTTCAAGGCATAGTCATATAGCTGATTGAATAATACTTTGATTTTCTTTAGTGTGGGGAAATTCTTGCCACACGTATCAATGACAGTCTGTAAATCAACTAACTTAATATCCTTGAATACTTTGTTATAAAGGGATTCACACGCTTTATATGAAGCAGAGTATCCTTTTACATTGGATTCAGAAATAGTAGGAAACTTACGCTTTGACCATTCTTCATATACATCGGAAAAGGTCATTTTAGCAGCCTTGGTATCGAATGGCTTATTATTGTATTCTGCAAGCATCTGTAAGGCGTCTGCCTTTGTAGCTGCATATCCAATCGTAATCATATCCTGAACCTGTTTGTCTTTTACCTTATCGTAGTTCCATCCTACAGTTTTTCGTACCTGATAAGGTATTCTTCTTTTTCCGGAAAGTTTTACAACGCTTCCGTATCCGTTGGGTAACTTCATAAAAACCATCCTTTCACTATTTAGTCAGCAAGCTGATAGCAAAGGTCTAAAATGATTATTATTCGTGGGTTATCTTTGTTACACTTGGGCGAATTGTTTTCCAAATCTCATAGTTGTCTGGAGTCTGGCTGCCAGAAGCAAGTAATTCCTTCATTGCCTGCCAGTCTTTTAGAAACTGTATGAGACTTTTGTTGGAAAAGAATATTCCGGGTTCTCCATCAATGTCTTTAATAGACACATCAAACATTTCGTCAATTGCAAAAAGTAACGGTAATACGTCTCCATCAGCTTCAATATCAAATTCTACCAATGAATTCACATTAACATTCAGTGCTTCAGCAATTTTTCGGAGCTGTTCCGGTTTTGGAAGATTTTTTCCTAGCTCATACTTGCGGATTGCCACTTCGTGTATTCCGCATGCTTCTCCCAGCTCTTTTTGGGTTAAACCACGAAAAGTTCGTATTAATTTAATCTTTTTACCTGTATTCATTGCATCAACCTCCTGTAATAGTAAATTTAACATACCAATAAGTATTAGTCAACATTAAATTTTAAACTATTGACAGAGTAAAAAAAGGTCTGTATAATACAAAAACTAACAGAGCAAATAATGCTCTATTAAAACAAGGAGATGGTAGATATGCCGGAAGTTATTTACAAGGTTGATTTACCAGCCTTTACAGGAAGAAATGTACCGATAAAGGAAATTGCAAGTGCAATAGGGAAGGATGCACAGTATGTAAGGCTGGGGTTACAACAAGGAATACTCAAATTTGGAACAGCAATAAAAGTAGGAAACTCAAAAGAGTATAGCTATTATTGTCCGGATAAGCGAGTGTGGGAAGAAACAGGTTACTTTAATGAAAAAGCAGTTTGACAAGGAGGAAGTTTATGAATGAACAGCAGAATGTAGAATTGAAACTTATCCATATGGAGGATGTGGTTTCAAAAGAAGTGGAGTGGTTATGGTATCCATATATACCTTATGGGAAGATAACCATAATTGAAGGAGATCCGGGAGAAGGAAAGACAACACTTGTATTGATGTTGGCGGCAGCTCTTAGTAGGGGCTTGCCACTTCCCTGTGATGATAATAAAGCATATGAGCCAATTCATATTATTTACTAGACAGCAGAAGATGGTATTGATGATACTGTAAAGCCTAGATTAGAAAAGGCAGGAGCAGACTGCTCCATGATACGTGTCATTGACGAAACGGAAAAAGAGCTCTGTATGACAGATGACCGGCTTGAGAAAGCAATCGTTGAAACAGGAGCAAGATTGATTATTCTTGATCCAATACAGGCTTATATCGGAGCTAAGGTTGACATGCACAGAGCAAATGAAATAAGACCGGTGTTAAAACATCTGGGAATGATTGCAGAAAAATATAATTGTGCAGTTATTCTTATCGGGCATATGAATAAAGCATCTGGGAGCAAATCAACTTATAGAGGGTTAGGTTCTATTGATATTCAGGCAACAGCTAGAAGTGTGCTGTTAGTAGCAAGGCTTCGGGATAAATCTAATATTCGTATCATGGCACATGACAAGTCATCTTTGGCACCGGCAGGAGATGCCATAGGGTTTGAAATGACAGAAGATAGAGGAATGGTTTGTATTGGTCCGTATGACATTACTATTGATGAATTATTGATGGGGAATGAAGGACGAGGAAAGAAGAAGCTAGATATTGCTGAGAGTTTTATTAAAGAGTTCTTTGGCTTATCAAAGGAGATTGCATCTAATGATATTTTACAGGAAGCAGCGAAAAGGGGAATTAAAAGAAATACTCTTTTATCTGCTAAGAAGAAACTGGGAATTACTTCAGGAAAAAGTAAGTTAGATGATGGAACAAGTTTTTGGACATGGATTATGCCGGATGAAAGAGTTTTGTTGTAGCCTGATTTTTTTGTCTGGGTTTGATTTGGGTTGCATGTCACGAAATGACCCATTATAATGTCAATAAAACTATAAAAAAGAAAGGACC
>CADACD010000026.1 GCA_902786365.1 uncultured Lachnospiraceae bacterium
AGGACATTACAACAGCACAGCTGATAGATGCCTACCAGAGAAAGCATTTGACAATTGAACAGTTAGTTCAGCTTTCAGACGGAAAGTACACACCACAGCGACATACCTTTTGTACACGATTAGTTGAGAATGGCGTATCATGTGAGATGATAAAATTGTTAATGGGACATAGCAGTGTCAAGACAAGCATGGATATTTATACTCATATTTCGCAACAGAGTATGAAAAAGAATATGCCTAATATGACAGAAATTTTAGAATTAATTGATTAAAAAGAAAAGGCAAAAGATTAACAAAAAAAGGTTGGTTTTTGCCTTTTGACACAACATCTGACACAAAAATTTGTACGTTAGGGTGCGTAAAAGGTATCGAATGCATAGTAAAAATGTGTCGAAAACCTTTGAAAAACAGGGAATGGTGCGTGTATGGTGGAGAGGTCTTTTAATTTCTCATTAATGCCTTACACATTAGATTAAAACTGGTAAAAAATAATGTATTAGTAGAAAGGTCGGTAATCTTCGGATTGCCGGCCTTTTTTTGAGTGTGTATGAACAAAGGTAATTTATTTGTGTTTTTTGCACGACCTTACACATTAGATTAAAACCGGTAAAAGAAATAACCAATTAACGTAAAAATTAAAATATTATTAACATCGCATAAATCAATATAAATTCTTCGTTTTTTGTGATATACTTAGACATAAATTGATGATTAGCAGATGGAAGGTTATGGTTGGGATTGGTAAATGTGAATATGACAAATATTAGGAGTTTAAAATGGCAGTGATACGTCGTGAAGAAAAATACATGAAAGAAGCGATAAAACAGGCGAAAAAGGCAGAAAAGATCGACGAGGTACCGATAGGGTGCGTAATAGTTTATGAAGACAAAATTATTTCCAGAGGTTACAACAGACGAAATATTGACAAGAACACTTTGTCACATGCCGAGATGAATGCCATCAGAAAAGCAAGCAAAAAATTGGGAGACTGGCGGCTTGATGATTGTGAGATGTATGTGACACTTGAGCCATGTCAGATGTGTGCAGGTGCCATTGTACAGTCAAGAATTAAGAAAGTTTATATTGGAAGTATGAATCCGAAGGCAGGATGTGCAGGTTCCGTACTTAATCTGTTACAGGTAGAAAAGTTTAATCATCAGGCAGAGATAGAGACAGGTGTACTTGGTGCTGAATGCAGTAGCATGCTGACAGAGTTTTTTAAGAAGCTGAGAGAAAGAAAAAATAAATTAAGAAAATAAATTTGAAAGACTAGATTATATCAAGAGGGAAAATTGAACAAAAAGTTTTATGAAAGGATGTACATTTATGGAGTTTGGAAAAGGATATTATAAGACATTTAGGGAAGGTTTACAGCGTGAATGGGTGATTACCAATGGTATCGGAGGATATAGCGGAGGAACTATTATCAATGCAAGGGCAAGAAAACATCAGGCCTATCTGGTGGCAAGCCTCCATGCACCTGTTCAGAGGTATGCTGTCCTCAATAAAACAGATGAAGCTATAAAAATCGGCGACAAAGAATATTCATTTGTGACGAATATGAGGCCGGGAGATGTGAATGAGGAAGGACAGAAGTATCTGCAAAGATTCATCTATGATGAGCTTCCACATTTTGTCTATCAGGCAGAGGGAACATTTATCACAAAGACACTTTGTTTTGAATGGAAAAAAAATACGATTGCCATCGGCTATGATATCATGAATGGTTCAAAAGAGGCAGAATTTTATATCACTCCATTTTTTACATATCGCGACCACAATCACAGAGTGGAGAGAGCAGAGCTTAAATTCAAGGAAGAATTCGAGACAAAGAAGACATTAAAGCTGGTTCCTAAGAAAAACAAGGACTTAGCGATAAGGCTTTATGTGAGCAATGGAAAGTTTGAGGAAAATGAGGAGAAGTTTGATTCTGATGCAGTGCTTCAGACAGAGATAGAAACAGGAGGCGAAGCAGTAGTCAACAGTTATACACCATACAAAATCCGTGTAAAATTAAAGCCGAATGAACACAAAAAGATTTCTCTTATTTGTACAGTTGAGAAGAAGTTTAATAAAGATGCGTTTGAAACGATTGAAGCAGGCGTGAAGCGAATTAGAAAACTGAAAGAAAATAGTGCCTTGAAGGATGAGTTTGCATTATCCCTTGTGCAGGCATCAGACCAGTTTATTGTGGACAGAAAGTCCACAAAGAACAAGACAATTATGGCAGGTTATCCGTGGTTTACAGACTGGGGAAGAGATACTATGATTGCATTTACGGGACTTACACTTGTGACAAAGAGATTTGAGGATGCACGAAGTATTTTGAAATCATTTGCCATGTATGTCAAAGATGGGCTTGTTCCGAATATGTTCCCTGATGAGGGGCTGGAACCGCTTTATAATACGGCAGATGCGTCTATGTGGTATTTCTATGCTGTTCATAAATACCTTGAATACACAGGACTGGATGAGGATTATGAGTTTATTAAAAATGAGATTTATCCAAAACTGGAAGAGATTATTGACTATTATGAAAAAGGAACAGGTTTTTCTATCTATATGGAAGAGGACGGACTTATTCATGCGGGCGGAGGTTATGACCAGGTAACATGGATGGATGTGCGTGTTGGTACGTGGGTGGTAACACCGAGACATGGAAAGCCGGTTGAGATTAATGCGCTTTGGTATAATGCGTTAAAAGTGATGGAGAAATTGAGTGAAAAGTTTGGTATCATCAGCAAATATGGCAAATCTTCAAAAGAGTATGGAAAAATGGCAGATAAGGCGAAAGAATCATTTGCGAGAGAATTTTGGAATGAGGAAAAGAAGTGTCTTTATGATGTGGTTGATGGTGATATAAAGGATGATAAAATCAGACCAAATCAGATATATGCTGTAGCACTTCCGTATGCAGTCCTTGATGATAAGAAGGAGAAGTGTGTTGTTGATACAGTGATTAATGAGTTGTATGCAACATACGGGCTTAGAACGCTTGATAAGGATAATCCGGAATACCAGCCATATTATAAGGGAAAACTGCATGACAGAGATGCTGCCTACCACCAGGGAACAGCATGGGCATTTCCGCTTGGTGCATTGGTGACTGCGTATGTGAAGATCTCCGCAAAGAAGACAGAAGACATAGCAAATAAGGAAGAAAAAAATTTAAAATATATAGAAGAGGATACTAAAAATGCGGATGCAAAACAATATGCATTGCATTTGATTGAGCCGTTAAAAGACCATCTTCGTGATGGATGTGTCGGGCAGATTGCAGAGATATTTGATGGAAATGAACCAAATATTTCAAGAGGTACATATGCACAGGCATGGAGCGTAGGTGAGATACTCAGAGCGTATGTGGAGGATATTTTGTAATCAGCTGACTACGATGATATAGGGTTTTTAAAATAAATCCGAAAAATAGAGAGAAGAATTATTGGAGATTTTTATGGAAGATAAAGATAGGGAAAAATTGACTACCCATATAAGTGACTGTATCAAAAGTAATCTTTTAAGGTGTATCATAAGCAATCCCAGGCAAAAGGCGGGAATGCAGAATGATGAAAGGCAAAACGAAATTTCAAAAATTAAGATACGCCCTGTTATGATTAATTCTGAACTGATGTATCAGGCGACAGAGCAGGTAGGTGCGAAGGTTTTACATAGCAATTATACAGACAAAGAGATTGTCATGTATATTGTCAAGATGATTTCAAATAGTTTTAAACAGTGTGAAATTATTACAAATGACTATGTACTAAATATACTGGTCAGTAAGAAGGGAAAAATGACAATCAGTAAAAAAGATTCAGGATTATCAAAAATCAACCCGAAAGCTTTTGAAAGTAATCTTGAACATAACCGTTCAAAGAATTATATTATAAAAGAGGGTACGAATGTACCGTTCATGGTAGAACTTGGTGTCATGACAAAGGAAGGTAAAATAATACATAAGAGGTATGATAAATTCAGACAGATTAACAGATTTTTGGAATTTATCAGAGATATCAAGGATAATTTACCGAAAAACAGGGAAATATCAATAATAGATTTTGGATGTGGAAAGAGTTATCTGACATTTGCCATGTACTATTATCTACATGAATTGTGCAGGTTGGATGTAAAAATTACAGGACTTGATTTAAAAGAAGATGTTATTGAAAAATGCAACAGACTCAGTAATGAATACGGATATGACAAACTTGTATTTAAGAGAGGCGACATTGCTGATTATAAAGATGAGGAAAGTGTTGACATGGTTGTAACACTGCATGCTTGTGACACAGCGACAGATTTTGCGTTGGAACGTGCTGTTAAATGGGGAGCAAAGGTAATACTTTCTGTACCATGTTGCCAGCACGAATTAAACAAGCAGATTCGTAATGAATTGCTAGAGCCGGTTCTGTCATATGGAATATTAAAAGACAGATTTGCAGCGATAATGACAGATGCGATAAGAGCCGAGACTCTTAAGATAAATGGATATGATACCGAGATATTGGAATTTATTGATATGGAGCATACACCGAAAAATCTGTTAATTCGCGCGGTCAAAAGGAATGGTAAAACTGGTCCGGATGAAAAAAAGACAAAACAAGCCAGTGTAACTGGCAAGAAAAATGCAGTGATGAAACTGGCAGAGGAGTTTGGAGCAAATCCAACGATTGTGAATCTCTTGCTAAAGTAGAATGTTAATGGAACATACAGAAAACGGAGGATTATTGTGAAAAATATTATATACAAAGTAATTGTTTTATTTATTATATTTGCCGCAATTATCGCAGGTGTTATATTCTTTAACAGGGAAAAAAATGACAAGGCAGATATTATTATGGGAGAGCCTTCCCTGCCTACACTCAGCCTGCTTGCTTCTGCGGGTGAAGGAGCAGAAAATTCATTAGAGGTAAATGAGTTATTTGGATATAAAACACAGATGGAAACAAAGTATATGCGTGACACAATTACTCCGATTAGCAGTGAAAGGATGCTTACAGTCAAAGTGAAAAATTATGAAAATTATATCATGGGAGCATCTTTTGAGCTTAGAAGCCAGGACTGTGAAAGACTTGTGGAACGGACAGATGTTGCGGATGAGAATATCGTCAGGGAAGAGGAATATACAAATATCAACATCACATTTGACAATATGATAGATGATGACAGGGAATATTATCTTGTTATATGTCTTCATACAGACAGGACAGAAAATGTTTATTTTTACACAAGAATTATAAAACTGACAAGCAATTATTGTAAAGAGGATATTGAATTTGTGAGTGCATTTTCAGATGCGACATTTACAAAGGAATCAGAAAAAATTATCAGCTATATAGAACCGGATCCGTCTGCTGATAATACGAATTTCGGGCATGTTACCATTCATTCGAGTTATGGACAGATTACATGGGGAGAACTTGCGCCGGAAAAGATGACAACACCGGTTATTAATATAAAAGAGATTTTGAAAGATATCAGCTGCTATGAACTCACATACAAAGTGAAAGCCAAAAATGAATACGACATAATGCAATATTATAATATCAGGGAATATTTTAGGATTAAATGGACAGAAACAGGAATATTTCTCCTCGATTACGATAGAAAGATGAATCAGATTTTTGATGCCACAAGCCAAAATATCTCTGCTGTAAGAATTAACCTTGGAATTTGCGAAGATGAGATGGCTGAATATATGGCAAGTGATAACAATTCCTATATTGCATTTGCACAGAAAAACGGGTTGTGGCTGATGGATATCAAGCATAATCAGGTAAAGTCATTATTTGCATTTGAAAAACCGGAAGATGATGACAGAAGAAATGTAAACGTAAACAGCAATATTCAGATTGTTTCAGTAGATGATGACGGCAGCATGGAATTTATTGTGTATGGATATATGAACAGAGGCGAGCATGAGGGAATGGTTGGAGTGAGTCTGTACAGCTACGATGTGGAAAAAAATGTCGTAAATGAAAAGATTTTTATACCATTTACCAGACAATTTGGAATCTTAAGTGAAATGATAGGAAATCTGTTTTATGTAAATGAGAATGATATCATGTATATCATGTTAAGTGACAGTGTATATTCTGTGGATTTAACAGGCAGTGAATATGTACAGGTGATATCAGGTCTTGCAAAAGGCGGTTTTGCAACAAATCAGGCAGGCAGTAAGATTGCATGGGAAGATGAAATGGGCAAAGATGGAGCTGTAGGCATCCGTATATTCAATCTTGATGATGGAACAGAGAAAGTGATACAACCTGAAGAGGGACAAACGCTTAGGGTGGTAGGATTTATTGATGAAGATTTTGCATATGGAGTGGCAGACCAAAGTGATATTGTCACCGATATAAGAGGCAACGTCACTATTCCTATGAACAAAATTGTTATCGTAGATGAAAGTGATGAGATTCTCAAAGAGTACAGTAAAGAGGGATACTATTTTACTGATACAGAAATTGAGAAAAATATGATTAGTATTACCAGAGCAAGAAAATCAGAAAATGAATACGTGAAAGCAGACAATTATCAGATATTCGGAAATGAAGAGGAAGAGACAAATATTGTTTCGGTAAGTACAATAACAACTGATAAAAAAAATAAAGAGATTGTGATTGATTTTGCAAAAAAGGTTACAACATCAAATACCTTTAAAAATGTATATCCGAATGAGATAGTTTTTACAGGTACGAATTCACTCAGTATTCATGAATTGATTTCAGCAGGTGATCGATATTACGTCTATGGTAAAGGTGAAATCAGACTTATTACATTCAGTATGGCTGATGCATTAAATAGTGCATATGAATGTGCAGGAGTGGTAACAGATGATAGTGGAAATTATGTATGGGAAAGGATAAGCAGACCTGAAAATTATGAAATTTCTGATTCAAAGATAACATTTGACGGTATCATGGAAAATATTCAAAATGACCTTACAGGGTGCAGTCTTGATGTGATGTATTATTTTATATGGAATGATATTCCGGTTGTAGTGATGACAGGTTCTTCGGATTATACTATTATTGCAGGATATGATTTTTATAATGTCATACTTGTCAATCCACAGACGAAAGAGAGATATAAGCAAGGGCAGGAAGAAGCAGCAGAAATGTTTGGTCAGGCAGGAAACAAATTTATGTTGCCGGGGTAGATATTATTAAATATTTGTGTTATTATAGAAAATATGTTATTTCTTGGAATTAGGAAGGTATTAAATAAACAGAAGGTAATTATAGATGGCAGATTCGAATAAAAAAAATAATAAAGTAAAAAAAATCTTAGTCGAACTACTAAAGATTGTAGGTATGCTCCTGTTATGTGCTTTGCTTGGAATATATCTTGCAGTCGGGGTAAGAGCTGGTTCAGCAAAACGTTTTGCAAAGAAATATTTTTCGTATTATGTGACAAATAATTATGAAGAAATGTATAAGCTTATTGATTGCAAAGAGTCAGAATTTATTAATTTTGATACGTATAAGACGAAATGTGAAGGTGAGAAGTTATATGGATCAATTACAGGATACACGTTCAGTACACCTGTGAAGAAAGGGGATACAGTTACATTTGTTGTAAGCTATACAGTTGGAGATGACGAGACTGAGCGTACATATACCATTACATTAAACAAACAGAAGAAAAAGGTATACTTATTTTTCAATACATGGAAAGTATCGGTCAACAGAACAATGATAGAAAATTTAGATATAGATGTTCCGACAGGAGCACAGGTATTGCTTGATGGAATTAATATTGATAAATATAAGACAAACACTTCAGATGATAATGTACAGGATAGATATGTTATAAACAATATTTTTACCGGGGATCATACAGTGACAGTTAATGTGGGTGACAGCACAATATCAAAAACACAGTATATTACGCCAGATATGGCGTCAATATCAGTTACATCGGAAGATTTTGCATTGAAGCCGGATGTTCAGAAGAAAATTTATGATTATTCGGTATATTTGGTTAATTCTATGTTTGAATATGCAATGGATCAGACTAAAAATTTTGAAAATATAAGTGTTCTTTACAGTGGCACAGAGGAAGCTCAGGCATCGGCAAAAGAGACATTTGAAACTGTAAGTGCCGGTGTGCTTCAGGAAAATGGTGCAGCGATAAAACAACTAGAGATTAAGGCGGTAGAACCACAGATTATTGATTTTGTATATCCGGATCAGGTTACAGTGAGAGTAAATTATGATTACAGTTATACTGCTGTTACAGGAACAACGACAATCAATGGTATTGTTTCAGAATTTACAGGAGAAGGAAGCGATTATGCTGATGTATATTTCAATCTTATGGATGATGATTGGAAGATAGTAAAGGTAGACATGAAATGCTTCGAATATAAACCATAGCAGGAGGAAAAAAATGGGAATAAAGCAAACAGAGAATAGTAGTGACAATGGGCAGGGTAGCAATAGTGTAAAAAATAAAATACCGGGCGAGGAGAAAATAATATTATTAAATATCAATTCAAAAGTAGAGGATCTCAAGGTTCAGAATATGGAAAATGCCAAATTCTTAAGAGGTATAAGCCGTAAAATTGAGAGCGAACTCTACCAGATGCGTGAGCTTGAAGAAAACAGGTCTGCAGAAACGTATGATGGATCAAGTATTTTAGAGAGCATAGAGCGAGTTGAAAAATCGGTCAATGATATCAATAATAATGAAATATTAGAAGCAATTGAAAAGGTTAATTCATCTATACAGAAAATTGAAAAAACAGGCTCGACAGAACAGGCAGAAGCTGATATTACCGGAGAAATTAAGAAGATTAATGAGGTGATAGAAGGTATTCAGGGTACCTTAAATGAAATTGATATTGATGCACTTACAAAAGAAGTCGAAAGATTAAACGAGTATGCAGGCAAAGTGCAGAGTGTTACTGATAAATTGACTGCGTCAGCAGATGAAACAGCTAAAAATCTGAATTCATCAGCAGATGGAGTGGCAGAAAAACTGGATTCATCAACAAATGAAGCCAAAAATGCGGCAGAACAGCTGAATGTATCATTGAATCATACACAAGAAACTGTAAGTCAGCTGCAGGATACAGTAAAACAGACAGGTGAATCGGCAGCAAAATTGAATGAAGCAATTGATAATGCCGGTGCATTGGTTACTAAAATTGATGAGGCAGCAACTCAAGCAGAAGGCGCTGCTCAAAGCCTTGATAAAGCAATAACAGAATCTGTGGCAGGTTCAGTAGATAAAATTAATACATCAGTTAGCAGATTTGAAGATTTGGCAGAGCAGATTAATGAAACGGCAAAAAGAATAGACACAGAGGCTCTGGTTAACGAAATCAGTATATTGAATGAAAGAGTACAGAGTTTGAATGAATCAAAAAATGTACTTGATGGAATTGTTAAAACAGATGCTCAACAAAGTGATTTTGACTCTTCTGCTGTTTTGGACGAAATACGCAATATACAAACTACAATAGGTCAGATTGACCAAAGTGAAGTTCTTAATGAGTTGAGAAGGATTAAGAGATTTCTCGCAGGAAGTAAGACGGATAATGCGGCAGCAATGAATGCATTAAATGACAGTATTAATCGTCTTAATCTTGCTAGTTATGAAAATACTTTAGAAGAATTAAGAAAAATGCTGAAGGTAAGTGAGGAAAAATCTGATGAGCTTGGAAAGAAGATTGACAGAGTAGCCTCTATGCCAACGATGGTCAAGTCAGTGCTTGACAGGGTGAATGCAGAGAACCTATCAAGAATTGAAGAGATAATAGCTGATTCGAATGCAAAAAAAGCAGACAGTATCAGGAAGATGATGAATATCAATTTATGGGCAACACTTCTTACGCTGGTGATTCTAATCGCCAGAATTTTGGGAATTGTGTAGTAAGAAGTGCTACCGGCAAAAATCGGAAAATGTAAATATAAGTTTCAAAGCTCACATAAGAGGCTGTTACATTAGAAAAATACCTGCACAATATAGTGATAATATCTTGTGGTGTAATACCATACCATACTATACTATATATTGTATCAGGTTTAATGTGGCAGTTTCTTTTTTGCCCGAGAACAGGAGCAAAGAAGTAAAACTGTATGGAAGTTTTGCACAAATATAGTGACTTTTTTGTGCTTGTGTTGTATAATATACACAATAATTTGTTTGGGCGAAGGATAACTGAATATAGCAAGCCGGGTATATTCTTATGTATGCTGTGCTAACTGTTTCAGATTATCGATGTGAAATAAAGAAAAAGGAGATTATTATATGGAAATTAATGATATTCAGGCTATTAGTGGCAGAATCAGAGACAATGTCAAAAGAGTAATAATAGGAAAGACGGAGATTATTGATTTTATCATTACTGCGATTATTGCTGAAGGACATGTTCTTCTTGAAGATACACCGGGAACAGGGAAGACAATGCTTGCAAAATCGATTGCAAAATCAATTGATGGAAATTTTAATCGAATACAGTTTACTCCAGACTTACTGCCATCAGATATAACCGGACTTAATATTTATAATCAGAATTTACATGAGTTTGAATTTGTGGCGGGACCTGTATTTACTAATATTTTGTTGGCAGACGAGATTAATCGCGCGACACCGAGAACGCAGTCGAGTCTTCTTGAATGTATGGAAGAAAAGCAGGTGACAATTGATGGAAAGACACGAACTCTTGATAAACCGTTTTTGGTTATTGCGACGCAGAATCCCATAGAGACAGCCGGAACATATACATTGCCGGAAGCACAGCTTGACAGATTTGTCATGCAGTTATCGATGGGATTCCCGACTAACAATGAAGAACTTGCAATTATGGACAGGTTTATTGTCAATAATCCTATTGATACATTGGAGCCTGTATGCACAAAAGAACAAATAATTGAAATGGCAAAAAGATGCAAGCTTGTATATGTGGATAATTCCGTAAGAAAATATATAGTGGATATTGTATCTTCAACGAGAAATCATGCATCTGTTTCATCAGGGGTAAGTACACGAGGAACGCTGGCTTTATTAAAGACTTCTCAGATATATGCAGCGATCAACGGAAGAGATTATGTGACACCGGAGGATATAAAGATGCTTGCTGTGCCGGTGCTTTCACACAGAATTATCTCTTATACGAATGTGGCAAAAAATAATAACAAACCTGCAATCATAAGAGGCATTCTTGAAAATATACCAACACCAACTGAAAATTTTGGCGGTGCAAACATGATATAAGAGTTATTCTTTGATTTGGAGGGTGCCATAGAAAAGTAAAATGATGGAGGAAATATGGTTCTGATTATCGCACTTTTATGTATTGTTATATTTATTATTATACAGGATGTAGTGTATAAGAAATATTGGGATAAAGATCTTGATGTGAAAATAGGCTATAAAACATCAGACTGTGTAGTTGGCGAACAAAATGAACTTGTGGAAGTGATTGTCAATAACAAGAAGCTTCCGCTTCCGATGGTACATGTCAAGTTTGACATGCCAAAAAGCTTTTCGTTTGAAAATGAAGCTAATTCTAGCGTATCTGACTATTATTACAGAGATGATGTATTTACAATCATGGGACACCAGTCAGTTACAAGAACACTTAAATTCAAGTGTAACAAGAGAGGATGCTATTATATGCATGATACCACGCTTGTATCAAGTGATTTGTTTCTTAGAAGCAAACTCTCAGCAAAAAGAAAAAATGAAAACGTCATTCATGTATTTCCTAGAAAGGTGAATGTAGATTTTTTTGAAGTTCCATATAAGACTATAACAGGTGCATATGCAACCAATAAGACACTTGTAGAGGATCCATTTGAATTCAGAGGAATAAGGCAGTACCAGCCTTATGACAGCATAAGACATATTAACTGGAAAAGTTCGGCAAAAAATAACGAGTTGAATGTCAATACCTATTTTATGACCTCATCACAGGATGTGATGGTACTTCTCAATATGGATACACATATTTATTCGCAGAGTGAGAGACTGATTGAGGATATGATAAGTGTAACCAGTACCATTTGTGAAATGTTGATTGGTGATGGAGTTCCTGTAGGGCTTATCACAAATGGAAAAGATATTTACACGAAGGAGAAGCTGGTAAGGGAGTCAGGAAGCGGAGTAAAGCATATGGTCTCGATTGATACAGCTTTGGCAAGAATTGATGCACATGGAGACAACCTTAATTTTGCAGATATTCTTACAGAAACTCTTATGCCAAAAGATAAGGATATCAATAGGAACACCTATTATATCATTGTATCGAATGCAAGAAACAAGGAAATATTAGATGTGTATAATGAATCGAAAGATAGGGGAATATTATCTTTTTTTATCATTCCGGAATTTGCACAATATCCGGTTGAAGAAGTAATTCCTGACATGGTGCAGTGGAAAATTACATAAGTTATGAAGTTAAAGTAACTGTTGGATGGCACATAAGGTGAGGTGAATTATTTGAAAAGAATATTAGAGAGTGTGCAGACAATCATATATATGGCAATGTGTATTCTTTTTTCGATGCTTGTATATGTATATGTAAGCTATATGTTAAAACGAGAACTGTCTTATTGGTTTATTGCCACCATAATGATAACAATAATGGTAGTCGTAGATTTTTTTTCAAGAAAATATATCAGTAATTTTCTTATATTTTTTCTAATCCATCTGATAGTAGTTGTTCTTGCAGCAATCATACCACCGGTAAATTCGGATAAAGCAATTCTTGGTGTGATAGCATTTGCGTATTTGGTATCTGCATATGGATTTTGGAGAACAGATGCCAATGAGAGGACCAAATATGTAATCGATATGCCGTTAGAACTTTTGATGTTTTATATAATGGTTTATTTTCATGCGAGTATATCAAAGAGTATTTCTGATGTAGTTGCAAATTATGCCTATATTTCAGGAATTGCATTTACTCTTCTCTTTTTTATGAGAGGATATATTGACAAATTTATATCATATTCTCTTACAAGTGGAGATTTTACAAAAGAAATGGAGAGCACTTTCTCTACAAATTTTTCACTTATCATGTTTTTTAATCTGATAGTGGTTTTGGGGCTTACGATAGTGAATCTGTTTGTAGGAAATTCCGATTTTAATTTTATTGGTAGATTTATAAAATTTTTGGCAAGAAAATTTTTTGGACAGTTTACACATTATCATACAGCACAGGATATATTACAAGAAACAACATCAATAGAATATGAGCACGTGGCTTCAGAACAGGAAACGACAGCATTAGCACCGGAACCGACTATAAGTTCGGGCGGACAGACCGTGGAAAATATATATGAAGTGATAGTGGTCATAGTTCTAGCTGTGGTAATGATAGCATTGCTTGTAGTAGCTTACAAATTTGTAAAACAATATCTGCACAGGCATAATAAGACAGGAGATATTGTTGAAAAAATTGAATATCAGAATATTCGTGAAAAAGCAGACAAAAAGGAAAAAGAAGAACGTCAAAGCCTTTTTGGATCCAATAAGAGAAAAATACGGAAACTATATGCCGACCACATAAAAGGTATCAAGAAGAAAAATGAAAAAGTTGTGATAAAAGACAGTTATACAACAGATGAAATATCCAGAACTATGATTGAAAACGGATATGCAGACAGTACTAATATGGAGATATTGACACAAATTTATAAGATGGCAAGATATTCTGATCATGAGATTACAAAAAGAGATGTTGACATTGCTAAGAATGCAGTGAAATCATAAATCAGATATTTAGAAGTAAATTGGAATTAAATAGTGAAAGGAAAGCAGGGATAAGTCACGAAGCAGGTTATTATTATCTTGATTAATAGGAGAGGCGTTATATTGTATGATACGATTGTTGATAGATTATAATAAGTTGAATGATAATGACAAAAAGGAATATAAAGAATCATTAAAAATTATGTGTATACTCATAGTGTGCGCTATAGTGATGTTTTATATAGTACCGCTAGTATTCAAATACGCAAAAATAGTTGAAATAGAGCTGATATATACCATGATGGTTGATGTGTATACAGCATTTTGTTTTGCAGCAGGCTTTGTTCATGCAAGGAAGTTCGGATTTGGTGTATTTGTTCCAATTATTATAGCAGTTCTTTTTGTACCGGCAGCAATTATTTTTTATAATAATATTATACTGACAGGCTGGGCGGTATTGTACCTGGTACTCGGAATGCTCGGAGAATGTTTTGGTAGAGTTATGCGTAGAATCAGTATTAACAGAAAATATAAGTGAGAAGCGATACATATTATAGTAGGAGGAAATGAATTATGGCAATGCGAAACAAGAAAATATATGTAGTTGGTCATAAAAACCCTGATACGGATTCAATATGTTCAGCAATATCATATGCCTATTTGAAAAATCAGATAGATGATAAACGGTATGTACCAAAAAGAGCCGGACAGCTTAATGAAGAGACGCAATTTGTACTTCAGTATTTTGAAGTAGAAGTTCCGGATTATATTAATGATATTGGTACAAGAGTGAAAGATATAGAAATCAGAGAGACAGAGGGGATAAGCAGAGAGATTTCATTAAAAAGGGCTTGGCATTTGATGAAAGAATTAAATGTTGTCACTTTACCTGTTACAAAGAATACAAGACTGGAGGGTCTTATCACAACAGAAGATATCGCAGAAGCCTATATGGATGTCTATGACAGCAAAATTTTGTCGACAGCACATACCTCTTATAGAAATATTGTAGATACGCTGGATGGAGAAATTCTGTGTGGAAATATTGATGCTTATTATACACAGGGAAAAGTGTTGATTGCGGCAGCGAATCCGGATTTAATGGAATCTTATATAGAGGCAGGAGATTTGGTAATACTTGGTAACAGATACGAGTCACAGCTCTGTGCAATAGAGATGAATGCGGGATGCATTGTTGTATGTGATGGTGCAAAAGTATCACTTACCATCAGAAAACTGGCAGAAGAACATGAATGTACCATCATCAGTTCACCTCATGATACATATACAGTTGCCAGACTGATTAATCAGAGTATGCCTATCAGTTATTTCATGAGCAGGGAGAACCTGATTAAATTTAAAACAGATGATTTTACGGAAGATATAAAAGTGGTGATGGCAAATAAGAGATACAGAGACTTTCCGATTGAAGATAAAAAAGGAAGATATCTGGGCATGATATCAAGAAGAAACCTTTTGAATGCTGACAAAAATAAGATAATACTTGTTGATCACAATGAAAAAAGTCAGGCGGTTGACGGACTGGAGAATGCAGAGATATTAGAAATTATTGACCACCACAGGCTTGGCTCGCTGGAAACGATGTCACCTGTCTATTTCAGAAACCAGCCACTTGGCTGTACAGCAACAATCATATATCAGATGTTTGGAGAAAATCATCAGGAAATACCGGATAAAATCGCAGGATTACTATGTGCGGCTATACTGTCAGATACATTAATGTTCCGTTCTCCGACATGTACGCCGGTAGATAGAGAGGCTGCACAACAGCTTGCAAAAAAAGCGGGTATCAATATCCAGGAATTTGCCACAGAAATGTTTAAGGCAGGAAGTAATTTAAAGAGTAAGTCAGCAGAAGAAATCTTCTATCAGGATTTCAAGAAATTTGCAGCAGGCAATGTGAATATTGGTGTGGGACAGATTAATTCCCTTGATGCAGATGAGCTTTCTGATATTAAAGAAAAATTAGTGACATATCTTGACAAGGCATATAAAGAACATCATGTAGATATGATATATTTTATGCTGACCAATATTATTAATGAATCGACAGAAGTCTTATATGTCGGAGAAGGTGCAAGGGAGCTTTTAATGGAAGCATTTAACATTTCAGAGGAAGATAAGAATGTTATTTTAAGAAAAGTTGTTTCAAGAAAGAAACAGTTTATACCACCAATATTTGAGAGTATAGGGAGCAGATGAACAAAACAAATAACTGGAAAGAGGAATAAGATGGCAAGACAATTTTGGAAACCAGGGAATATGTTATATCCACTGCCGGCAGTGATGGTAAGCTGCAAGCGAAAGGATGAAAGGCCGAATATAATCACCGTTGCATGGGCAGGAACGATATGTACCAATCCGGCCATGTTGTCCATATCCGTAAGACCAGAGAGATATTCTTATGATATTATCAAAGAGACAGGAGAATTTGTTGTCAACCTTGTGACAGAGGAACTAGTATATGCAGCAGACTACTGTGGAGTGAAATCTGGCAGGAATGTGGATAAATTTAAAGAGATGAAATTAAATGAAGCAGCATCTGTGAAAATTAGTGCGCCGGGGATAGAGCAGAGCCCCGTCAATATAGAATGTAAGGTAAGAGAGATTAAGGAACTCGGGAGTCATCATCTGTTTATTGCTGATGTTGTCTCTGTGAATATAGATGAGAGGTATCTCGATGGTTCAGGCAGATTCAATTTAAATCAATCCGGTCTTGCAGTGTATTCACATGGGGAATACTTTGGGCTGGGTAGAAAATGTGGCAGTTTTGGATATTCGGTCAGAAAGAATACAGATATTCAAAATACCGGTAACAAAAATGGTGTAAATATTCAAAGTGCCGGTGACAGAAAACAAGTAAAAGAGAGAAATTCCGGCATTAAAAAGCGAGTAAAAGACAGAAACTCCGGCATCAAAAAGCGAGTAAAAGACGAAAATTCAGGCATCAAAAAGAATATAAAAGATAAGAAAGCCGGCAGTAAAAGAAATTCAAAAAAATAGAAGGCAGAGGCGGTTTTTATGCGAATATGTTCGCTATGTATTGATAATTTCAAATCAATCAGACATCTTGAACTGGATGAAATTGATAATGCGTTTATTCTTGTTGGAAAGAACAGCACAGGCAAGACAACTGTACTTGATGCGATACGTGCTGTGGCAGGAATGTATACCATCAGACCGGAGAATTTTAGTGAAACCGGAGAAAATATAGAGATTAGTCTTTCATTAGAAATCACAGATGAGGATCTTGCAAGTTTTCATGAAAGAGCAATCGTATCTAAATATAGAAATTATGACGCATGGTATCGTGATTTTTGTAACAAACTTCCGTCGTATAAGAACGGAATTATTGATTTTACATATATTGTTAATAAAGAAAAGGGCGCAAGATATTTTGATGGTATTAAAAAAAACAATGTGCATATTAAATCACTGCTTCCGAAGATTTATTATATTGATAATCAGAGAGATATCAGTGAATACCAGCATGATTTGCTGATGCAGCTTGGAGATAAGGAGCTCTTGCGTCTATCTGATGATATATGCATGTTTGACAAAGGCAAGCATTGTACACGCTGCTTTGAATGTATTGGTAAGATAAAGAGAAAGTCAGTTGAAGAGCTCGGAATTTTTGAGACAGCAAAATTGTTGGAATTCAAATTATTCAATCAAAATTTGGATCAATTTGCAGAGCAGGTAAACAAATATTTCGCAAAAAACGGTTCTTCATCACAATACATCAAATATGTGACAGACTGTGATTTTGATAAATTTTTTAATATCAAAACAGTGCTTGGAAATAAAGACAGAGGTACGGCAAATGATATAAGTACAATGAGTGCCGGAACAAAAAGCATCTATCTTTTGTCGCTTCTCGAGGCATATACGATGGAGCAGAGTAAAGTTCCGAGTATTATCATCATAGAAGATCCGGAAAGTTACCTTCATCCATCGTTACAAAAGTCAGCAAGTGAGATTTTATACAGGCTTTCAAAGAAAAATCAAGTGATATTTTCAACACACTCACCAAATATGATATTCAATTTCTCAGGCAGACAGATTAATCAGGTAGTGCTTGATGAAGAATTCTATACCATAGTCAATAAAAATGCAGATATTGATGATATTCTAGATGATTTAGGATACACAGCAAATGATTTGATGAATGTCAGTTTTGTGTTTATTGTGGAAGGAAAACAAGATAGCAGCAGGCTGCCTCTTCTGCTTGAAAAGTATTATTCTGAAATATACGATGAAAATGGAATGCTTCAGAGAATATCCGTCATTACCACAAACAGTTGTACCAATATCAAGACATATGCCAATTTGAAGTATATCAATAAATTATATATCAAAGACCAGTTTCTTATGATACGTGACAGTGATGGTAAAAATCCCAAGTATCTGGTAAAGCAGCTCTGTGGTTACTATGCCCAGAGGGATAAAGAAGATGTAGACAGACTACCAAGAGTCACACCGAAAAATGTGCTGGTACTGAAGTACTACTCATTTGAAAATTATTTTCTGGATCCAAAGGTAATGGCAAAAATAGGTGTTGTCAAAAATGAGGAAGACTTTTATAATACATTATGGCAGAAATACAGAGATTACTTGTATAAGCTGCCAAGTATGAAGCGCATGTGCAGGGCGCTTAATCTGCGAATTAACAGTAAGCAGGATTTGAAAAGCAATATGGAAAATATTAGAATATATGTCAGAGGTCATAATCTGTATGATATTTTTTACGGAAAATACAGAAACAACTCTGAAACAGAAATTCTGAAAAAATATATTGATACTGCACCTAGGGAAAATTTTGCGGATATTCTTGATGCGATAGACCATTTTGTCTATTTTGAAAATAGAAAAAAGACAGATGATGACATAAGGTATGAAACTTTCAAAAGTGAGAGTATGAGAAATGAAACGAAGAGATTTGGATATCCGGGGCATGAAGAAATGGGAGATGAAAATACAGGATTTGAAAATTTGGAAAATTAAATCTAATGAATCAAATAATTTGAGCATGACCAATAAGAACAAAAATGGATGAAGTATAATAAAGAACATGAACATAAGGCATGAAAGGAAGAAATATCAGATGAGCCGTAGTGACAATATCATATTAATAGGAATGCCGGGAGCAGGAAAGAGTACATTAGGAGTCATTCTTGCAAAGGTGATGGGTTATCATTTTATAGATGCGGATATCGAGATTCAGCGACGATATGGGAAACTTTTAAAGGATCTTATCGAAGATGAAGGTGTGGAAGGTTTTTTGAAAATTGAAGATGATGTTAATTCGGATATCAATATAGAAAGGACTGTTATTGCGACAGGAGGAAGTGCGGTTTATGGGAAGAATGCCATGGAGCATTACAAATCAACCGGAAAGATTGTATATTTGAAGCTTGAATATAATGAATTGTTAAAAAGACTTGGAGATATCAAAAACAGAGGAGTCGTACTGAAAGAAAATCAGACACTTGTGGATTTGTATCATGAGAGAACCGTATTATATGAAAAATATGCAGATATTATTATAGATGAGACGGGACTTGATATTGAACAGACTTTGGAAAAACTTGTAAATGAACTTTAAGCAATCATAAAATAACAGTAAAAAACTCCACATCATGAACTATAAATTATGACAAAATTGTTAACAAATTTGTAATAAATAAAAAAGTATTTACAAAAAAGAACTTTGTGCTATAATCAGTTTTACTGGTATTTAGCAGAATATGTAACTTGGTGGTTGGACTTTATGTTCAAATCACGTTTTCGAATTTAGAATATAAGGAGCATGTATATATGGAACAATATATCATAAAGGGTGGTACCCCCCTCAGAGGTGAGGTTGATATAAGTGGTGCCAAGAATGCGGCACTCGCAATTTTGGCAGCAGCAATTATGACAGATGAAACGGTAACCATTGACAATTTACCGGATGTACGAGATATAAACGTGCTATTACAGGCGATTGAAGGAATAGGAGCAGTGGTTGTTCGTGAGAGCAGAAACTGTGTTAGAATAAATGGCGGAACAATAAAGTCTGTGACTGTTGATTATGAATATATCAGAAAGATAAGAGCATCTTACTATCTTTTGGGAGCACTTCTTGGAAGATTTTGTGAGGCAGAAGTTGCGCTGCCGGGTGGCTGTGATATTGGAACCAGACCGATTGACCAGCATATCAAAGGGTTTAAAGCAATGGGTGCCAATGTGAAGATTGAGCATGGTATGATTAAAACAAAGGCAGAGAGACTTCATGGAAATCATATATACATGGACGTAGTTTCAGTCGGAGCTACAATTAATGTTATGCTTGCAGCAGCACTTGCTGAGGGAAATACTATTTTGGAAAATGCGGCAAAAGAGCCACATGTGGTAGATGTTGCCAACATGTTAAACAGTATGGGTGCCAATATTAAAGGTGCAGGTACTGATGTCATTAGAATAAAAGGTGTTCCTAAACTCCATAGGACAGAGTATTCTGTTATTCCTGATCAGATAGAGGCAGGTACATTCATGTTTGCTGCCGCAGCGACAAAAGGTGATATATTAGTCAAAAATGTAATTCCAAAGCATTTAGAAGCTATCACAGCAAAGCTTCTTGAGATTGGGTGTACGATAGAAGAATATGATGATGCTGTAAGAGTGATAGGTTCTAATGAACTTTACAGCACACAAGTAAAGACACTTCCTTATCCGGGATACCCTACAGATATGCAGCCTCAGATAGTTGTAGCACTTGCATTGTCAAAGGGAACAAGTATTGTAACAGAGAGTATATTCGAGAATAGATTTAAATATGTTGCAGAGCTTAACAGGATGGGCGCAAGCATTAAGGTTGAGGGCAATACAGCTATCATTGATGGTGTTGAAGAATTGACCGGTGCTGAGATTAATGCACCCGATTTGAGAGCCGGAGCAGCACTTGTGATGGCAGGTCTTGCAGCGAAAGGATTTACAACAATAGACGATATTGTCTATATCCAGAGAGGATATGAAAACTTTGAAGAAAAGTTAAAAAAACTTGGTGCAAACATTGAAAAAGTCACATCAGAAAAAGAAGCGATGAAGTTTAAGATGAAAGTCAGCTGAAATATAAGATAGATTTTGTCAATTAACCGTGTATTAGCTATAAAACGGATAACTGAATATAAAAACTATCTATTAAATTAATGTAATTTTTTGTTGACATATTAAAAAATGTCTGTTATCCTATGGTACAAGAAAGGAAACGAGAGGTTTTCTTTCTTAAATGAAGATTGATTGAAAAAGTTCATATAGAAATTCTCTTATTAAGAGTGGTGGAGATACAAGGATCTGTGAAACCCGGCAACCCCGTAGAGGACGGTGCTAACCTGAGCGAGAAATCGAACAATAAGTGGAAGTAGTGAAAACAGCGGTCCACTTTGAGTGGACTTTTTTATTTGTCTGAATGAAGATACCAAGTATATTGAAAAATGAATCCGGCTTTCGATATTTGGTAATACAGACAGGAATTAAAAGTAATGCCGGAGAGATGACACAAAATAAGTTGATACAGATGGAAAAACAAGAAGAGAAAGGAATAAGTTTTAAAATGGAAAAATTATTATTTACTTCAGAATCAGTAACAGAAGGTCATCCTGATAAGATATGTGATCAGATTTCAGATGCGGTACTCGATGAGCTCTTAAAACAGGATCCAGAGAGCCGTGTAGCCTGCGAGACAGCAGTAACAACAGGTCTTGTTCTTGTAATGGGTGAGATATCTTCAAAGGCAGAGATAAATATTCAGAAAATCGTTAGGGATACAATTCTTGAGATAGGTTATGATGATACAGCAAAAGGATTTGACGGAAATACATGTGGTGTAATGGTTGCACTAGATGAGCAGTCACCGGATATCGCTATGGGTGTTGACAAAGCATTAGAGGCAAAACAGAAGACAATGACAGAGGCAGAGATAGAAGCGATTGGTGCCGGAGACCAGGGTATGATGTTTGGATATGCTTCTAATGAGACAGAAGAGTATATGCCATATCCGATTGCATTGGCACACAAACTTGCACTTAGACTCACACAGGTAAGAAAGGATGGAACACTTGCCTACTTAAGACCTGACGGAAAGACACAGGTTACTGTGGAATATGATGAAAATGGAAAGCCTGTACATTTAGATGCAGTTGTATTGTCTACACAGCATGATGCTGATATCACACAGGAACAGATCCATGAGGATATCAAAAAATATGTATTTGATGAAGTTCTTCCGAAGAATCTAGTTGATGAGAATACAAAATTCTTTATTAATCCTACAGGACGTTTTGTAATTGGCGGTCCTAATGGTGACAGTGGACTTACAGGAAGAAAGATTATTGTTGATACATACGGCGGATATGCGCGTCACGGCGGCGGTGCATTTTCAGGAAAGGACTGCACAAAGGTTGACCGTTCCGCAGCATACGCAGCAAGATATGTTGCAAAGAATATCGTAGCAGCGGGAATTGCACAAAAGTGTGAGATACAGCTTTCATATGCTATTGGTGTAGCACATCCTACATCTATCATGGTAGATACATTTGGAACAGGAAAGATAAGTGATAACAAGATAGTAGAGATTATAAGAGAAAACTTTGATTTGCGTCCTGCCGGAATTATCCAGATGCTTGACCTTAGAAGACCAATTTACAAGCAGACAGCAGCATATGGACATTTTGGAAGAAACGATCTTGATTTGCCATGGGAAAAGACAGATAAGGTAGAGGTACTTAAGAAATATTTATAAGAGACACATGTTGTTTAATATAATTGACAAATTTGAAACAGACTGACATAAAAGGAACTGTCGCATTAAGAAAAATGACTGTAATTATGTAGTGTTATTGAGTGAAGTTGGCACTATAATACAGCATACAGGCTTAGTGAGGCAGTTTTTTTGCTGTCTATACGATTTGCATGTCAGTTTATCTTTTTTTAATTTTTGTTTTATAATATTTATTAGTATACATGGCGTTATTGTGGTAAAATATGAGCTAGAATTTGCACTAAGATGAGGTCACAAGTGCTGCATTTTAAATTGTATCAATTAAGGGAAAGCAGGTTGTAAAGAATAAATCATGAAATTCAGAACAAAAATAAAGATTTCATTTGCAGTGATGGTAATTATACCGATTGCAGTTATGATAGCGTTGCTGGCATTTATACTTAATATACATGAAAGAAGTGTTGAAAATAAATATGATATAGATAATATCGGTATACAAGGTCTGACAAATCAGACAAAGATATACAGTAAACTGACACAGAAAGTGTACAATGAAGTTGTAGGAAAGATTCAAAACAATCCTGAGCAGCTGATGGACAAATCTTATCTCAATGCACTTAATAATGATTTATTGGATAAATTTTCATTTATTATTGCAAAGAAGAATGATGATGTGATATATAATGGCGGGAATGCAGATGAGAAAGAAATTGTGGGTAAACTGCCGAATTACAGAGGAGATTATGAGTATCCGAAATCTTACGAGGGAGGTTCATATATTTATGGAGACTATAAATATCTTATTAAGCAGATTACATTTGAGATTGATGAAAAAAATTCGGGTACCATTTATATTGTGACGACAATGGAGGGGACACTTACCCAGCTTAAAAGAATGGTGTTAGAGATGTGCATTGCTATCATATTCATTGTCGTGGTTACGGCTATAACACTTGGCGTGTGGACACAGCGAAGTATCATGACTCCTCTTGATAAGCTTACTGAAGCCACCAAGAGAATTGCTGCTGGAGAACTGAACTTCAAGCTGGAGAGAACCGGTAAAGACGAATTTGGTGATTTGTGTGAGGACTTTGAATATATGAGACAAAAGCTGAAAGAATCGGCTGAAGAGAGAATCAGATATGATGAGGAGCACAAAGAGTTAATCAGTAATATTTCACATGATTTAAAAACGCCTATTACAGCGATTAAAGGATATGTAGAGGGAATCATGGATGGAGTTGCCAATACACCGGAGAAAATAGACAAATATATTAAAACAATTTATAATAAAGCTAATGATATGGATAAACTCATCGGTGAACTGACAATCTACTCTAAACTTGATTTGAATAATGTGCCATACGATTTTAAGAAAGTGAATGTTGATGAATATTTCACGGATTGTGCAGATGAAATAGCAACAGAATTAGAGGCGAAAAATATTGATTTAAAATATGCAAATTATGTCGAAAAGGACACAATAGTAATTGCAGATCCGGAGCAGATGAAACGCGTGATTAACAATATTATCAGTAATTCTGTCAAATATATCGGAAACAAAAAGGGCGCAGTCAATATACGTATTAATGATGACAACGATTTTATATGTGTGGAGATAGAAGACAATGGAAAGGGAATCAGCCAAAAGGAATTGCCGTATATTTTTGACAGGTTTTACAGAACCGATTCATCAAGAAATTCGAGTCAGGGTGGCAGTGGAATAGGACTTGCTATTGTAAGAAAAATTATAGAGGATCATGGTGGAAATATCTGGGCAACCAGCAGGGAAAATACAGGAACTATCATGCATTTTATTTTGAGAAAATATTATGAAACAGAGGTAAAAGTAGATTATGAGCAGGATATTGATAATTGAAGATGAATTAAGTATTGCGGAACTTGAGAAGGATTATTTAGAGATTGACGGATTTGAGGTGGCGTTGGAATTGTCCGGTGATACCGGGCTTGCAACGGCATTAGAAGATGAGTTTGATTTGATAATTCTCGATGTGATGCTACCGGAGATTGATGGATTTGAGATATGCAAGCAAATCAGGGAACAGAAGAATACACCGATACTGATGGTGTCAGCGAAAAAGGAAGACATAGACAAGATAAGGGGACTTGGTCTCGGTGCGGATGATTATATCACCAAACCGTTTAGCCCAAGTGAGCTAGTTGCAAGAGTCAAAGCACATCTTGCAAGGTATGAGAGGTTGATAAGTTCGGGAATGCCGAAGAATGATATTGTTGAGATAAGAGGGCTCAAGATAGATACAACGGCCAGACGTGTGTTTTTAAATGGTGAGGAGAAATTCTTTACAACAAAAGAATTTGACCTTTTGACATTTCTTGCAAAGAACCCGAACAGAGTTTTTTCAAAAGAAGAACTATTTAACAAAATATGGGACATGGAATCGGTAGGAGAAATTGCAACAGTAACAGTCCATATCAAGAAAATTAGAGAGAAGATAGAATATTCTACTTCAAAGCCACAGTATATAGAGACGATATGGGGTGTGGGATACAGATTTAAAGTATAAGAAAGTAAGTGCAAGATATTGAGGGCGGCATACTTTAAAAAGAATAACAAACCGCCACAGATAGAAGAAAATAGGTGAAAATGTGAAGAAAATCAAAGTGCCAAAGAATGTAAAATTAATTATCAATCTGTTAGAAAAGAATGGATTTGAGGCGTATGCAGTTGGAGGATGTGTAAGAGATGCAGTGCTTTTAAGGAAACCGAATGACTGGGACATCACTACATCTGCATTGCCGGAAGATGTAAAAAAAATATTTAACCGGACCATAGATACAGGAATCAAACACGGAACGGTCACTGTCATGATTGAAAAGACAGGGTATGAAGTCACAACATATAGAATAGATGGTGAGTATGAGGATGGAAGACACCCGAAGAGTGTTGAATTTACAAGAAACCTTATCGAAGATTTAAAACGCAGGGATTTTACCATTAATGCGATGGCGTATAATGACAGGGTTGGAATTGTAGATGAATTTGGGGGGATATCCGATTTGGAAAATCACTTGATAAAATGTGTGGGAAATCCGACAGACAGATTCAATGAAGATGCTTTAAGGATACTCAGGGCAGTGAGATTTGCAGCAGTTCTGGGATTTGAGATAGAGGAAAATACGAAAAGTGCTATCATAGAGTTGGCAGAAAATCTTAATAAAATAAGCAAAGAGCGAATACAGGCAGAATTGGAAAAACTGATGATGTCAAAAAACCCGGGACTTCTTGAGTGTGCTAGACAGACAGGGATAACGAAAGTGATATTTGATGAGGTTGACAGACTTTATGGAGCCGGTATGCTTGATAAGGTTCTGAAACTGGTAAATGATATGCCTCCAAAACATAACTTAAGATGGGCAGGGATACTTGTCATGGCTGACAGACAACGTGCCGCACAGATTTTAAAAGATTTTAAATTTGATAATAAGACGGTAAACGTAGTATCGAGAATAGTGGCAGCAGCAAAGCGGCCCCTGCCGGCTGACAGGGCAGGGGTAAGGAGAGATATCTATGAAATAGGTGAAGATATTTATGAAGAATATCTCGAATTTATGAAAGTCTATCTGGCGTCGGAGCTTGTAGAGAAAATGAAAGGAATCGGAGAAAAAATTTTGGCAGATGTCAGTTCCGGGTCGGGTAGTATGGAAAACAGACAGGAAAATGTTCCGTATAAAACAATAGAATATGATGATATCCTCAATGAATATAAGGATATTATTGAAAAAAAAGAATGTATTTCATATAAAATGCTTGCAGTAAATGGAAAAGATATGATTGAACTTGGAATCGAGCGTGGAGAAAAGGTGGGAGATATGCTGAGTCAGCTTTTATACAAAGTGCTTGAGGATAGCAGCCTCAATGACAGAAAAACGCTGCTTGATTTTGCATGCAGTGTGACAAGTCGAGACAGCAGGTGATAAGAAAAAATGTATATTCTGTAGTCGGTAAGAAATGATATTTTATGAATTGCAAAACATATTTAGCACAATTCCCTCATATGATATGCATAAGGGAGGTGTTTATGTGGAAAACAAGAACACAGACATTTTGTATCAATATGGATTAGAGACTATCAAAACGGGAAGGTGCAGAGGCGCTGTTGCGGCTTATACAGATGAAGGAATATTTCTGATAAGAGCATTCTCAGGAAATGTAAAACGCCTTGAATTGGAAGAGAAACTTTTAGACATCATTTCGCAGACAAATAAGATTTATACAGATAACATAATAAGAAATGAAGCCGGTGAGCTGATAAGCGAAGATGAAGCCGGAAAGAAGTTTATTGTTAGAAAATGGTATAATGCGACAGATTGTGACTTGAAAAATCATAGTCATATCATCAGGGCAGTGAAAGCACTTGCATTACTTCATAATATTATGAATGAAAACAGTATTAATGATGTGCATAGTGACGATAAACTCGTGAAAGAATTTGATAGACATAATATGGAACTTAAGCGGGCAAGAAATTATATACGTTCCAAGCGTAAAAAGAATGAGTTTGAGCTGATGATTATTGGAAGTTTTGATGAATTCTTTGCAGACGGAGAAGAGGTATGCCGGCTGGCAGATATGATTCATATCGAAGAATTAATTAAAAATGAAATAAAAAATAAAAGAATGATGCATGGAGCATATAACTACCATAATGTACTTTTTGTGGAAGAAAAGGGAAGAACAGATGTGCTTGTTACTAATTTTGACAGAGTAAGGTGCGGAGTGCAGATAAGGGATTTATATGATTTTATGCGAAAGGTTCTAGAAAAGAATTCATGGGATATCAAACTTGGGAATGAGATAATAGAGGAATATTTAAAAGTCAGAACAGTCAGTGAACAGGAACTTCAATATCTGCGGCTGAAACTGAAATATCCCGAAAAGTACTGGAAACTTCTGAACCATTATTATAACAATAATAAGGCATGGATTCCGGATAAGGATATAGAAAAACTGAAACAAGTTATCATGCAGCATGAAAAAAGACTTGCATTTGTAAACTCTGTTAAAATATAGAAGTGAATAGTGATAAGTGATTAGAGACAATACAATGAATGATGAAAAAGAGCAGTCAGATGTTAAGGATATATTAAATATTGGAAAATTAGCAGACTATTTTTTGACTTTATCCATAAAATAGTATATAATTGTTTTTGATTTTTGTTAATTGCAGGTTATTGTTCGAGATAGAATAGAGAATCGGAATTTCAATATTTAAGGCAGAATCTGTATAATTATTTGCGGACTGCAGGAGGTAAACAGGATGAACTATAAAGAACTTTACAATGAATGGCTTAGTAATCCTTATTTTGATGAAGAGACAAAAAAAGAGTTAAAAGCATTAAGTGAAGATGACAACGAAATAAAAGAAAGATTTTATAAAGAGCTTGAGTTTGGTACTGCCGGACTTAGAGGTGTCATTGGTGCAGGTATCAATAGAATGAATGTATACACAGTCAGAAGAGCCACACAAGGACTTGCGAATTATATATTAAAAGTTTCGGACGGGGCTAAAGGTGTTGCAATTGCATATGATTCAAGAAGAATGTCACCGGAATTTGCCGATGTTGCTGCATTATGTCTGAATGCAAATGGAATTAAGGCGTATGTGTTTGATAGTTTGAGACCTACACCGGAATTGTCATTTGCGGTAAGGGAACTTTCGTGCATTGCAGGAATCAATATTACAGCCAGCCACAACCCGCCTGAATATAACGGATATAAAGTGTATTGGGAAGACGGTGCACAGATTACACCGCCTCACGATACAGGTATTATGACTGAGGTAAAGGCAGTGACAGATTTTGCGGCATGCAAGACGATGAATAAAGAAGAAGCAATTGAGAAGGGGTTATATAATGTCATTGGAGATACGATAGATGACAGATATATGGAGGAACTTAAAAAACAGGTAAAACGTCAGGACTGCATAGATGCAAAGCAGAGTGAACTTAAGATTGTATATACACCGCTTCATGGAACCGGAAACATTCCAGCAAGAAGGATTTTGAAGGAACTTGGTTTTGAAAATGTATATGTTGTTCCTGAGCAGGAACTGCCTGATGGTGAATTCCCGACAGTAAGTTATCCGAATCCGGAAGCAGCAGAGGCATTTGAACTGGCCCTAGCACTTGCAAAAGAAAAAGATGCAGACCTTGTTCTTGCGACAGATCCTGATGCGGATAGACTTGGTGTCTATGTAAAAGATGATAAGACAGGTGAATATATCACACTAACAGGTAATATGTCAGGATGTCTTCTTGCAGATTATGAATTGTCGCAGATTAAGGAACAGAGAGGTATACCAAAAGATGGTGCCCTCATCAAAACGATTGTTTCAACAAATATGGCAGATGCTATTGCACAGTATTATGGTGTTCAGCTGATAGAAGTGCTGACAGGTTTTAAATATATTGGACAGCAGATACTTGGATTTGAGACAAAAGGCGAAGGCGAGTATCTTTTTGGATTTGAGGAAAGCTATGGATGTCTGATTGGAACACATGCCAGAGATAAAGATGCGATAGTTGCGACAATGGCATTATGTGAGGCAGCTGCTTATTACAAAACAAAGAATATGACACTTTGGGATGCCATGATAGAAATGTATGATAAGTATGGCTACTATAAAGACGGTATTCAGTCAATCACACTCAAAGGTATTGAGGGATTAAACAAGATTCAGGAAATATTAGAAACACTTAGAAATAATACTCCTGAAAGTTTCGGAGGCTATAAAGTAATTGCAGCAAGAGATTATAAAATGAATACGATTAAAGATATAGCAACAGGAGAGGTAAGACCGACGGGACTTCCAACTTCCAATGTGTTATATTATGACCTTGAGGATGGAGCATGGCTTTGTGTAAGACCTTCAGGTACAGAACCAAAGGTCAAATTTTATTATGGTGTAAAGGGAACTTCTATTGAAAATGCGAATGAATTATCAGATAAGCTGGGAAAAGAAGTTGTTGACATGATTAACCGTATGATATAAGACTACAGATTAAGAAGGAAAGCTTATCAAATTACAGGAACAGACTAATTGCATAATCACACTCTAATGAAAAGGAGATATGTATATGGCAGATAAATTATTGTGGCAGGATAGAAAAAGAATTATATTCGGATTGCCTTGGACATTTACAAAGTACAAGTTATATGAAGAAAAATTTCAGATATGTACAGGTTTTCTTAATAAGAAAGAAGAGGAAATCAGATTGTACAGAATAATGGATACTACATTACAGAAGTCATTTGGACATAGAATATTCGGACTTGGTACAATAAAAGTGAATTCTGCTGATAAGACGACACCGGAGTTTTTTATACAAAATGTGAAAAGACCAGATTATGTCCGTGATTTATTGTCAGATAAAGTAGAAGCAGCGAGAATGAAACACAGAGTATCCGGACGTGAATATATGATGACAGATGATGATGATGATGATGACCATGATGACCATGATGACCATCATTAACATGCAGCATTAAAATATGAAAACTTTAAGGATATTGTAAAATGTGAAAGGTTTGGTACAAATTATGAAGAAAAAATTGTTGATTTTAGCAGGAACAATGATGTTATCTTTATCAGTATTATTGGCAGCATGTTCGATGCCGGGAAGAACAGTAGATATATCATCAGATGATTCGAAGCAGGAAGAAGAGAGTACGAAGAAATCCGGAAAAGATGATGAAGAAGAGACAACAAAGAAGTCTAAAAAAGATGACAAGGAAGAAACTACAACAAAGAAATCCGGGAAAGATGATGATGATGATGACGATGAGGAAGAAACAACAAAGAAGTCAAAAAAGGATGAGGAAGAGACAACAAAGAAATCTTCTGATAATAATGTGAAAACAGGATGGAAGAAATATTCCGGAACAGGTTACTCCCTCTACATTGATGATTCAAAATGGACTAAGATGAATGCTTCCGGTACGGAATTAGGTTTTGCACATCTCGGAACATCTGCCAACGGATTTTCAGAAAATATTAACACAATTGTTCAGGATACATCAGGATACGATTTGGATCTTGAAGGATATAAAGATCTATCATTAGAACAGTATGATCAGCTTGGTTATACATTAATCAGCATTAAAGAGATGACTGTAAATGGGCAGAAGGGATATTATGTTATTACATCAACAGAAGAGAATGATATCGTATGTATGTGTGCACAGTATTTTACAATGATTGACAAAGATGCCTATGTATTCACTTTTGTCGCAGATGAAGATGATTTTGAAGATATGGAAGATGAAGTAATTGAAATATTTGAAACAATAGAGTTTGAATAAGAAGAAACTGTTTGCAATAGAGCAGGAAATATTTGAGGTTTAAAATGTCTTTGGAACTAATCCGGTTATGGGATTTGTTCTGAAGGCATTTTTTTGTTATTGACTTCATTTCTGTTGATTCAATACTTTTGTGAATAATGTATAGACATTTTTAAATAAGATATGTTAATATATGGATGAAACATAAAATTTTAATTGTATTGAGGTAAAAAATTGGGTAATAATTACCAAATGTAAAAAAGGAGGAGGATATTTCAAATGTGAAAATTGAAGAGAGTAGCGTCAAGGGTTGCGGCACTTTTTACTTGCGTGTTCGGGGGCTTTTCATCATATTATTAAAGAACATCACAAGTAATGTTTTGGGAATGGTACAAGCACAGGCTGCTACTACGGAAACTGTTAACGCTGATGTTTTTTCATGGGATAATGCATCGGTTTATTTTTTACTTACAAATATAATTGAAAGAAAAATCAAGGAGGAAAGTTTAGTTATGCATCATATTAAAAAAGGAGTCAGTCTATTTTTGGCAATGTTAATGACAGTGCTTGCGTTTGCAGCAAATTTTACATTTGTAACACAGAAAACAGAAGTACTTGCAGCTAGCTCAAATGAGTATGGGCTTGTGGACAATATCCAAGATGGAACAATACTTCATTGTTTCGACTGGACATATAATGATATCAAAGCCGAACTGAAAAATATTGCTGAAGCAGGATTTACATCAGTTCAGACATCCCCGGCACAGCCGGGTGGTGGAAGCGGTGTATGGTGGTGGTTATACCAGCCGCTTGGATTCTATGTTGGAACAAATGATCTCGGAACAAAAGCAGAGTTACAGGCTCTTTGTGAGGAGGCAGAGAAATATGGCATTAAGGTTATCGTTGACGTTGTTGCCAACCATCTTGCCGGAGAGCATTCAAGCATTCAGAATGATTTGAAGGATTCACAGTTTTGGCATAAATATGGCTCTGTATCAAGCTGGGCAGACCGTTATCAGGTTATCAATGGTGAGATAGGAATGCCTGATCTTAATTCAGAAAATTCTTATGTACAGCAGGTAGTAAAAAATTATATCAATGAATTAAAGGGTATTGGTGTAGATGGTATAAGATGGGATGCTGCAAAGCATATCGGACTTCCTAGTGAGGGCTGTAATTTCTGGCCGGTAGTAACAAGTGCAGGTCTGTACAATTATGGCGAAATCTTAGGAGGACCAGATGACAGAAAAAGTGGCAATGAAGGTCTTATGAAAGAATATACCAACTACATGTCAGTTACAGACAGTAACTATGGAAAGACACTGAGAGATTCATTTAATTCAGGAAATGCACCTGATTCATATGGAAACTGGGTTGCTCGTGGAATCTCAAATAACAAAGTGGTTTATTGGGGAGAGAGTCATGATACATGGTCAAATAACAAAGACTGGGGATATTCTAATGAAATGAGCCAGAATGTTATCGATCGTGCTTATGCGATTGCAGCAAGTCGTAATGAAATCACTGCATTGTATTTTTCAAGACCGGCATCCACAGTAAAAAATAATATCAAAGCAGGACAAAAAGGAAGCACACACTTTACAAGTCCTGAAGTCGCAGCAGTCAATCATTTCCATAATGCGATGGTTGGACAGAGTGACTATTATGTAAAATCAAACAACTGTGCTGTTGTCTGTAGAAAATCAGGTGCAGTTATTGTAAAAGGAAGTGGTGGAAGAGGAAGCGTTTCTGTTGCAAATGGCGGTGGAACTACAACACCTGGTACATACAAAGATGAAATTACAGGAAATGAATTCACAGTAACATCAACAACAATTACAGGACAGGTAGGAGATTCTGGTATAGCAGTTATTTATAATGCAAAGCCTGTTCCAACAACTCCTACACCTACAATTTCAAAACAGGGTGGAAGTTTTTCTTCTGATACATTGACACTTACATTAGGTTTAAAGAATGCAACAAGTGGTACATA
>CADACD010000027.1:0-22388 GCA_902786365.1 uncultured Lachnospiraceae bacterium
TTCAAACAGGGAAAGCGGATTTGGAAGATACGATGTGATGATATATCCAAAGGACATAACAGGAGGAAATGCCGTGATACTGGAATTTAAGGTGCATGATCCGGAAGATGAAAAAGATATGAAAGAAACAGTGAGAGCGGCACTAAAGCAGATAGAGGATAAAAAGTATGATGCAGAATTAAAAGCGTTAGGGTTTAAGGAAGAAAATATCAAAAAATATGGATTTGCCTTTGAGGGGAAAAAGGTGCTGATAGGAAAATGAAATTAGGAAAAGAAAACAGTGTATAAGGAACAGTATTGTAAAAAAGTACAAAATAAAGATTATATATTGTGAATTTATTACAATCTTTTTGATAAATATGTGGATAGGTGAGGAAAAGGATTTAGAAAAAAATTGTGATAAAATTAGAAAAGAAAAACATGTAAAATCATCATGAAGAACTTGATAGACAACTATAAAAATCAAAAAATTGAATATTAAAAATTTTTTGCGATTTGAAATCCCAAAATGATTATGTTAGGATATGAACAAACCTAACAAAGATGTTAAGAGAAAACAGACATCTTTGTTAGGTTTATTTCTTTTAGGAAATTTGATAAAAATAAAATTTCAAAACAGTAAAGAAAGAAGGTAATGATTATGAAGTTAAAAGACACAGGACTTAGCAGACAGGATATTAAGGATAAGGTAAATAAGTATATGATTGAGACTTATGAGAGGTTTGATTTTCTTGCAGAGACGGCAGAAGGTATGTATCTCTATGATGAGGAAGGAACACCGTACCTTGATTTCTATGCCGGTATTGCAGTCAATAATGCAGGAAACAGAAATCCAAAGGTTGTGGCAGCAGTCAAAGATCAGGTTGATGATATCATGCATACATTTAACTATCCATATACCATTCCACAGGCATTACTTGCTGAAAAAGTATGCAATACTATTGGAATGGATAAGATTTTTTACCAGAATTCAGGTACAGAAGCAAATGAAGCTATGATTAAGATGGCACGTAAATATGGTATTGAAAAATACGGACCAAATAAATATCATATCGTGACTGCAAAGATGGGATTCCATGGAAGAACATTTGGTGCAATGTCCGCGACAGGTCAGCCGGGAAATGGATGTCAGGTAGGATTTGGACCGATGACATATGGTTTTTCTTATGCTCCATATAATGATTTGGATGCATTCAAAAATGCATGTACGGAAAATACAATAGCAATCATGATAGAACCGGTACAGGGTGAAGGCGGTGTCAATCCTGCTACGAAAGAATTTATGAAAGGTCTTAGAGAATTCTGTGATGAAAAAGGAATGTTATTACTGCTTGACGAGGTGCAGACAGGATGGTGCAGAACAGGAGCAGTCATGTCATTTATGAATTACGGTGTCAAACCAGATATCGTATCAATGGCAAAAGGTCTCGGCGGCGGTATGCCAATAGGAGCTATCTGTGCAACAGAGGAAGTAGCTAAAGCATTTTCAGCAGGTTCACATGGAACAACATTTGGAGGACATCCTGTAAGCTGTGCAGCGGCACTTGCAGAAGTAGAGGAATTGATAGAAAAGGATCTTGCAGGAAATGCGAAAAAAGTTGGTGACTATTTTGCAAAGAAACTGGAAGAACTTCCTCATGTAAAAGAGGTAAGACATCAGGGACTTTTAGTTGGTGTGGAATTTGATGACAGTATCGACAGTGTGGAAGTAAAGCATGGATGTTTAGACAGAAAACTTCTGATTACAGCAATAGGTTCGCATGTGATTCGTATGGTTCCACCACTCATTGTATCAGAGGATGAATGTGACAAGGCATATGAGATTCTCAAAGAAAGTGTTGAAGCATTACAGTAAATTCAAAAGCTAAAAAAGTAATAGAAGAAAAGGTTGCTGCATTTATCCTATTCGCTGAAAGATTGACTATATGTATGGTAGCCGGTTTGGTCATTGCAGCAATCCTAATTCATAAAAATAAATAGAATAAAAAAATGAATAACAGAAAGAACAGGTGAAAAATGAAAGATTTTAATTTTTCAGTTCCACAGGATATAGTATTTGGAAAAGGAAGTCTAGCGAAACTCCCACAGATTGCCAAAAAGCTTGGGGGAAAACATGCATACATCATATCAGGACCTGTACTTGCAAAAATGGGACTTGTTGACAAATGTGTGAATTATATGAAAGAAGCTGGATATGAGGCAGATGTATTTACGCAGACGGAAGCAAATCCGTCTGTGGATACAGTAGAAAAGGCAGCAGAGGGATATATTAAATGTGGAGCAGACATGATAGTAGGACTTGGAGGAGGTTCTCCGATTGATGTGGCAAAAGCAGTTGGTGTCATTGTAAAATACGGTGGGAAAATTACAGAATATGAAGGTGGAGGAAAGGTTCCGGGAGCTATTGTACCATTGATTGCCATTCCGACAACAGCGGGAACAGGCACAGAGGCTACTGCATTTTCCGTGATTACCGACCACAGCAGAAATTATAAACTGACAGTGTTTAGTTATGATATTTTGCCAAAGGTTGCGATTTTGGACTCAGAGCTGATTATGACAGCTCCGGCATCGGTTGCGGCAGCATGTGGAATGGATGCGATGATTCATGCAATAGAGGCCTATATTTCGACAGCAGCCTCGCCATTTTCGGAGGCAATGTCAGAGAAGGCACTTGAATTGATAGGAAGAAGTATCAGAAGATATGTGGCAAACAGAACAGATGAAGAGGCAGCAGATGATATGATAACAGGTTCGTTATTTGCTGGAATTGCATTTTCATTTGCAAGGCTTGGAAATGTCCATGCGATGAGCCACCCGGTCAGTGCTTTTTTTGATGTGCCTCATGGAGTGGCAAATGCCATTTTACTTCCAACAATTCTTGATTACAACAAGATGACGGATGGTGGAAAATATAGAAAGATATACAATTATATTAGTAGGACACCGGCATTTGAAGATGAATTTGTTCCAGAAATGCTGGTAGAAGAAATAAAAGAGTTAAATGAACTGCTGGGGATTCCTGCTTCATTATCAGAAGTGGGAGTGACAGAGGATAAGATAAGTTTTATGGCAATTGACGCAATGAAGAGTGGAAATATAGCTGTGAATCCAAGAAGTTCAACAATCAGGGATATTGAGATGTTATATAAAAAAGCGTTGTAAATAAAGGGGATCATACATCAATCTTAGATTGTTTTCTTAACATTAAGAATTCCGAATGGAGGGCTCGTATGAGAAAAACTACAGATGAACGAATCGGTGTTATTATTGTACTTGCATGTGGAATTGTGTGGGGGTTAAGCGGTGTAATGTCGCAGATATTATTTTCATCATCAGATATGACAGCAGAGTGGCTTGTGGTTTTGCGTATGTCGATTGCAGGATTTAGCATATTGGTTTATAAGGTTTGTAAAACAGGCAAAGATGTTTTTCGGATATTAAAGAACGGAAGAGATTTTTGCCGTTTTTTCATCTATATGATGAGTATCATGCTGATGCAGTTTTCTTATTCAAAAGCGATTCAGACCTCAAATGCAGCAACGGCTACAGTACTGCAATATACATATCCTGTATTTATACTGCTCTTTACGGCATTTGAAAAGAAAAAAATGCCAAGGCTGTATGAAAGTATTGCCGTTTTTTTTGCGTTTACCGGAGTATATCTGATTGCAACGCATGGTAGACCATATACGCTGCAAATTACAAAAGAGGCGCTTTTTTGGGGAATAGTATCATCACTGGCATTTGTTGTGTATACCGTTTATCCAAAAAAAATGTATGAAAAGTATGATGGAGCTTGCATGCTCGGTTTGGCAATGTTTTTTGACAGTTTCATCATGCTTAGTGTGACAGGATGTTATCACAAGCTGTTTGCAGTCACACAAAAAGTAGTGATATTGACAGGAATTATTACACTTTTTGGATGCATGATACCTTTGATAACTTACAATATTGGTGTGAGAAAATTAGGAAATGTAAGGGCAAGCCTGTTTGTGACAGTTGAGCCTGTTTTTTGTGCATTGGCAGCTGCAGTACTCGGAATTTCAAAATTTGAAAAAATTGATGTGGTCGGATTTTTGCTGATATTGATACCGGTGGAGGCGGTGGCTGTCATGTCGTTTAAAAATGGTGATTTAAGCAAGAAGCAATAATTTTAGTGAATTAAGACAGAATTATTTTACAGATATCAGTTGAATGATAAAAGGAAAATAAAAAAGGAGATGATAGATAAGTGGAAGAAGCATATTTTAAGGAAAGTTATGATGTTATTAATAAAGATATTAAAAAAGCTGTCAGCATAAATTATGATTTGTTTCAAAATCCACAGATTTCACTGCTGAAATATTCAGAAAATATCATCTGTCTGATTACAGATGCTGAAAATAGAAAAGCAGTTGTCCGAATTAATCGGCCAAATTATCACAATGCAGAAGAGTTAGAGAGTGAATTGGCATGGATAACACAGATTAGAAAGTGGACAGATATCAATACAGCGGTTGTGTATCATGGAAGAAATGGAAAAGTTCTGCAAAACTTTACATCTGCCGGAGGGTTTGAATACACATATAGTATTCAGTCTTTTGTGGAGGGAAAAACATTAAAAGAACTTGAAAATGGAATATATGATGGAATGGAAAAAGTAGGAATGACAGCTGCAAAACTGCATTTGCTTGAAGAAAAGTTCCCTCATGATAAAAATAATTTCAAAAGGTTTACATGGGATATCAACGACACTTTGTCAGAAGAAGCAAGATGGGGACATTTTCTTTTATTTGAGGGAATGACAAGTGAAGAAAAAGAGATTTTCTTAAATGCAGAAATTATCATGAAGCAAAGACTTGAAAAGTATGGAAGAAATCCAAATAATTACGGACTAATCCATTCGGATTTGCATTCGGAAAATCTGATAATCGATAAAGACAGAATAAGTTTGATAGATTTTGATGATTGTGGATATGGATGGTATCTCTATGATCTTGCAAGTGCGGTCAGTCAGCAATCAGAAAACATTGGTGAATTTGTAAGTGCATATTTAAAAGGCTATCAGAAAATCCGAAAACTAAGTGAGGCAGATATGAGAGAAATTGATACTTTTGTTCTTATGAGGCGTTTTGTGCGTCTGGGGTGGATGACAACGAGAAAAGATAATGGAGTATTCGAAAGAGAATGGAAAAAATACTATAAAAAAACGAAAGAAATGGTATGTGAATATTTGGAAAAAAGTGAAATGTGAAATTGCATGTTTAGAAACAGAAGAAAATATATAGTTGCAAAACAAAAGATAATACATGATTAGGAAATGGAGGAACAGAGCATGTTTAAAAATTTACCCGATTTAACAAAGGAAGAAGTTATCGATTATAGTATGAAATATGTCAATCCGGGAAAGACAAAGGAATGGATTGACAGAGGCATCAATATAGTCATGGGAAAAAGAGAGGGATATGCATTCTGGGATATGGATGGAAAGAAATATTTAGACATACATATCAATGGAGGTACATTCAATCTGGGACACAGAAATCCTGAAATCATCGAAGCACTGATAAAGGCGACAGAAGATTTTGATATAGGAAACCATCATTTTGCAGCTGCCGGGAGAGCACTTCTTGCTAAAAGAATGTCAGAGGTTACACCGGAAGGTCTTGATTACTGTGTATTTTCATCAGGCGGCGGAGAGGCTGTGGATGTTGCAATTAAGAGTGCGAGATATGCGACAAAACGAAAAAAGATAGTTTCTCTTTTAGGCTGTTATCATGGGCATACAGGATTTGCAGTATCGACAGGTGATAAAATATTTAAGGAACCGTTTCTGGCAGAAGGTGAGGAGGGGTGTTTTGTGCAGGTGCCTTTAGATGACATTGAGGCAATGGAAAATGAATTAAAAAATGGTGATGTGGCAGCCGTCATTATAGAATCAATTCTTGCAACTTACGGATTTAAGATACCAAAACCGGGATATTTGAAAGCAGTCAAAAAATTGTGTGAAAAATATGGAACGTTATATATTGCTGATGAAGTGCAGACAGGATTAATGCGTACAGGGAAAATGTGGAGCATTGACCATGAGGGATTCATTCCGGATATGATTGTCACAGCGAAAGGATTTTCAGGAGGAGTATACCCTATCGCATGTACAGTATTAAATGAGAAGGCTGGTAAATGGCTGGTGGAAGCAGGAAGAATGCATGGTTCTACGACAGGCGGTTCAGAGATAGGATGTATGGTGGCATTGAAAATGCTTGAGATTACCACAAGACAGTCAACAATCGATAATATTCATAAAAATACGAAACGAATGACGGAGTTTGCAAATGAAATGGTTCAAAAGACAGGTGGATTTTTAAAAGGCTACAGCCAGAGAGGTGTCATTATGGGAATGGAATTTGATGTTGAGGATGCAAGCAAGACAGTGACAACTGCCTTGTTTGAAAATGGTGTGTGGGCACATAATTCAAGATTAAGACCATATGTATTGCAGTTTAAGCTTGGTCTTTTAGTAGATGATACATATATGGATGAGCTTTTTGATAAAATGGAAAAGGGAATTATGCTGGCGTGTAACAGAGCGAAATAAAAATACCTATGATGAAAAAATTAATTGAAAATCAGATAAAAAGAAATGTTAAGAGATAAATAGTACAAAAAATTCATAAATTAAAATAGAGGTGAGCCATGATAAATTTAAAGGAAAGAGTTGCAGTCATAACTGGTGGCAGCAGAGGAAACGGATTAGGAATGGCAAAAGTGCTTGGAAGTTATGGGGCGACAATAGCATTATTTAATGATATTAAGCCTGAAAAACCAATGTCAGGAATTACAATGGAAAATGCAGTCAAAGAATTAAGAGATATGGGTATACATTCAAAAGGATATAATGTAGATGTAACAGAGAGAGAACAGGTTGAAAGTGGCGTTTGTGAAGTAATTCAGGATTTTGGGAAAATAGATATTCTGATAAACAATGCTGGAATAGCCAGATTGTGTAAGTTTGAAAACATGACCGATGAACTGAGGGATTTGCATTTTAATGTCAATATAATAGGAGCATGGAATTGTACAAAAGCAGTCATAGAAAATATGATGAAAAACAAATATGGAAGAATTATCAATATATCATCTGTGACAGGAACGGTAGTGTGTGACAGTGGATTTACGGCATATGCGACTTCAAAAGCAGCATTAATTGGATTGACAAAAGCACTTGCAGTTGAATATGCGAACAGTGGCATCACAGTCAATGCGATACTGCCAGGATATATTTATACAGAAATGGTGCAAAAGAGTGCAGAAGAATCAAATCCTGTGAATCCTGAAAGTATTCTTAATGGTATTGCAAGCGGTATTCCGATGAAACGTCTGGGAACCACTGAAGAGCTTGGTGAACTGGCTGCTTTTTTGGCAAGTGATGCAGCAGGATATATTACAGGAACACAGAACATTTTTGATGGTGGCAGTACACTTCCTGAAACCGGATGTATGGGAGTGTAGAACTTGGAATGATTTGTAAAAAAATTCAAAATACAAAGTGATAATTTTTAGAAAGATGGAAATTTTTACAAATTTAAAATTACATTATTGACAAATTGGGAACAGTTGATTATACTCTCTGATGTAGACAGAGAGGTCATGAAAAAACTTCCTGTCTACATTTTTTATTTGCTGGAAATTTTGTAATTTCCTGTCAGCTGTTCTCATTTTGGACAGCAAGAACATGTATCACAGGCATAGGTGAAAAATAAGTAATTATTCGAGAATGGTTAGCATAGATATGCCAAAGATACAAGGTTCATTTAACTGTTTAAAAGATATAAAGTCCTTTCACCAAGACACAATGTTTTATATTTTGTCACTGATTTCTTTTGAACAGTTTCTATACAGTTTCATAATTTGATAAAAGGCAAGCAATGGTGTTTGAAAATATTTTTCAAGTGCCATTTTTGTTTGCCTAAACTCAAAGCGGATTTATGTATGTGCTGCAGTCATAAATCCTTTGAAAATCAAAGCAGCACAGAAAAGAGGTATATTATGAGAAAGAAATTATTAAAAAAAGCAGTGTGCACAGTGTTATGTGTTACGATGGCGATTGGATTATTTACAGGATGTGGAAAGAGTAATTCATCTAGTTCAAGTACTTCTGTAAATTATGAGGAGAAAAAAGTTCTGAGAGTCGGAATGGAATGTGCATACGCACCATTTAACTGGACACAGGAGTCAAAAGAGTTAGCAAATGGTGATGAGGCGGTTCCAATTTATGGAACAGATCTTTATTGTTATGGATACGATGTAATGATGGCAAAGATGATTGCCGAGGAACTTGGCTGGGATCTTGAGATTCATAAAGTGGAATGGGATTCAATCGGTATTTCAATGGACGCAGGTGATTATGACTGTATCATTGCAGGTATGAGCTGGTCAGAAGAAAGAGAAGCAGCATATGACTTTACAAGTGAATATTATTTCAGAGACCTTTGCTTAACAGTAAAGAAAGATGGAAAATTTGACGGGCTGACAAAACTTTCAGATTTTGAAGGAAAGAATATTTCAGTCACAACACAGCTTGGTACAGCTTATATCAATCTGATTCCGCAGATTCCGGATGCAAAAGAGGCAGCGTTCTACGAGACAACTTCAGAGGCATTTATGGCAGTATCAAATGACGTGGCAGATGGAGCACTTCTCGATAAACCAACAGCAGAATCAGCATTGCTGACAAACCCTGATTTATCAATTCTTGATATTGAAGACCTTGATTCAGGTTCATCTGTCAATGTATGTATCGCAGTTCGTACAGGAGATACAGAACTTCAGAGTAAAATTCAGGGTGTTCTTGATAAGTTAGAGTGGAATGAATCTAATAAGGATAAAATGGATGAAATGATGAGCGAAGCTGTTAAGTTACAGCCGGCAGCAGAGTAATAGGAAAGCTCAAACAGATGTTTATGTATAGATGGGTATATAAATGATATATGTGACAGAGGAAAGTGTGAAAGAAAATAGATAAAAAATGATGCTTAAACTGCCCTTCCTTTCACACTTTTATTCGGGCAGTATTGCAGTTGCAATATGCATGAGTGAAAGGTTGATTAGTATGAATTTTGAAACACCAACAACAGCAATTGAATGGACCGTATTTCTGGCAAAAAAATATTCTAATCTTTTTATTCAGGGAATGTGGACGACATTATATATTGCTGTAATAGGAACGATAATTGGATTTATTCTCGGATATGCAACAGGTATTATTCAGGATGCAAAGATTAATAAGGGTGACAACATTTTTAAAAAGATTTTAATGGTGATTCTCAAAGTAATTCTTTATATATATGTAGAAATCTTCAGAGATACACCAATGATAGTGCAGGCGATGGTTGTTTATTACGGACTGAAGACAGGATTTGACATCAACATGCAGCCAATCGATGCCGGTATTTTGATAACGGTGTTAAATACAGGAGCATACATGGCGGAGACAGTTCGTGGAGGTATCAATTCTATTGAACTCGGGCAGCGTGAAGGTGCTTATGCAATCGGAATGTCACCGTTCAAAACAATGTTATATATTATTCTTCCGCAGGCATTTAAAAATGTCATACCTGAAATGGCAAATACATTTCTTACAAACCTGAAAATGACATCAGTACTGAATGTAATAGGTGTCTCAGAACTTTTCCTTATGGCAAAGACAGCAGGTGGTACATATTACAAATACTTTGAATCTTATCTGGTAATTGCAGCGATTTACTTTGTTTTATGTTTCATTTTTAACAGATTATTCTTATTGATGGAAAAGAAAATGGCCGGAAAGAAAGATTATGCACTTGCAGTAGAATTCGCACAGGATTAATAGGTAAAAAATCGTCAAAGCCTTAAATCATTTTAGGCTTGACAGAATAGGAAGGTATGATTATGGCAAAGAAAGATGTTGTTATTAAAATAGAAAATTTAGGAAAATCGTTTGGTGACCACGAAGTGCTGAAAAAAATTGATTTCGAAGTACGGGAAGGCGAGGTAATCTGTATCATAGGATCATCAGGTTCCGGTAAGTCTACACTTTTAAGATGTATCAATAAGTTAGAGACACAGTCGTGTGGAAAAATCTATTATCGTGGCAAAGAAATCAGTGAAAATCAGAAGCAGATTAATGAGTATCGCTCAAAAGTGGGAATGGTGTTTCAGTCTTTTAACCTTTTCAACAATAAAACAGTTTTGCAGAATTGCATGATAGGAGCAAGAAAAGTGCTTCATGTACCAAAAGAAGAAGCGTATGACAGAGCAATCAAGCACTTAAAGGAAGTAGGAATGGCACAGTACATCAATGCAAGACCGGCACAGTTATCAGGTGGTCAGAAACAGAGAGTTGCCATTGCAAGAGCGTTGTGCATGAATCCTGATGTATTATTATTTGATGAGCCTACATCGGCGCTTGATCCTGAGATGGTCGGAGATGTATTAAATGTCATGAAAGAACTGGCAAAGTCAGGTCTTACAATGATTATTGTGACACATGAGATGGCATTTGCAAGGGATGTTTCCACAAGAACAATCTTCATGGATAAAGGCTTGATTGCACAGGATGATGAACCTGCCAATATGTTTAACATCAATAATCCTAACGAGAGAACAAGAGTATTTCTTAGCAGATTCATCGCCGAAAAGACAGGAGAAAATGTTGACAATACGAAAGAGGCTGTAGATGCAGCAAAGATTACCAATCAGATCAAGAAGAAATTTGTAGTAACATTTGCAAGAGGGTTTGGAACAGGTGGAAAAGAGATTGCATCAAAACTTGCAAAAGATTTGGGTATTCACTGTTATGAGAATCGAATTCTGACATTGGCTTCACAGATGAGTGGTGTGCCGGAAGAAGAATTTATTGAAGGAAATGAAAAGTTGATTCGTAAACAGAAAGGTATTGCAGCATTACTTGGTGGAATGAATAGGTCAAAAAGTCCAATAGCAAGGAAAAATTTTACATCTGATGATAAGTTGTTTGAGAGCCAGAGTAAGATTATCAAAGAGCTTGCAGATTCTGATGAGTCCTGCGTAATTGTCGGAAAATGTGCAGACTATGTCTTAAAAGACTATACCAATGTCGTCAGTATCTATATTGAGGCACCGAGGAATTTCTGTGTGAGACGTACAATGGAAAATATGAAGTGTGATGAGGCAACAGCAAACAGAACCATTGCCGAGACAGATAAGTTCAGGGCGGATTACTATGAATATTATACAAATGGAAATTACTGGACCAATCCGGTCAATTATGATATGACACTGAACAGTGAGAGAATGGGGATTGAGGGTTGTGTTGCACATATCAAATCACTTCTGAAATTGAAGGGGTATATTGAATAGATTTTGAAAATGATGATATAGATAGTGATTTTTTTCATAATTAAATTTTTTGTTTTGTTTTATTTTGTTGTTAAGCATAAACTGTTGTTTTAACGGATATTTACATCCGTAGGACAGCAGTTATTGTTATTATAAGTTATTATTTGTAAATTGGTGAAATGAAGTTTCAAGTTTTCGTAAAATCTTTTATTGAATAACAGGTTATGATGTGATAGACTAAGAAAAAGCTTATATTAGATGATGTAAAGACAAAGAAACGTACTTGTAAGATAGAGAAAATAAGACAGAATGGGATTGCGTAATGTGTGAATATAGAAATGATAAAACAGTATTGGAAACATATTACAATGGAGGAAGAATTTATGGAGTCATTGTTGATTAAAGATACAACAAAAGAAGAGAGAATCAGGATTGTGAGTCAAGGGTTGTCACAGTGCGGGGGTGCATGTGATTTTTGTAATGGCTGTGACAATCTCGGAGGAGGACTGGTAGATAAGTTTTATGAGCCATATATCAATGGTGAAAAGGAATTAAGGGAATTGAATGAGGCATATAGGAGTAATTCAGGAATGGTGCATTAAAATAAGTGGAATACCTAAGAATTGAATCATAGTATTTGAGATTGAATGTAGCAGCAGTATGCGGAGGAGAAAATATGAGACCACCGGAAATAGAAAATTCGACAAGGGAAGAAAGAGAGCAATGTATTCGGAAAATGTTTCAGTGCATAAGTGATTGTGATTTGTGCGGACTTTGCAAGGTATTTCGTGGAAAAGAACCGGAGATAGCCTATCAGGATTATATTGATGGAAAGAGGAGTTTTTTGGAGATTTCAATGGAATATAGGGGATAGTAAGGTTAACAAGAGATACAAAAATGATAAAATAGAGATTAGTAGAGGTGAAAAATTGATATGGCAAAGAAAGAGGAAAACCTGCCAGTAGAATTGTATGGTGTTTTAGCAGAACTTTTAAATCGAAAAAATAATATGGTTGTGTTAGACAGTATTCGCGGAGAATACGGAGTGTTAAACTGTCTCATGGAGTTAGAGGATGGTGCAAGTGCAGGCGAATTGGGGAAACGCCTCCATGTAGTGCCGGGGCGTATGGCAGACATTTTAAAAAGTCTGGAGAGTAAACAGTTAATCATAAGAAACAGGGATGAAAATGACCGTAGAATTGTCAAGGTGACAATCACAGAAGAGGGAAAGCGTGCTTCAAAGGTAAAGCGTGCTGAAATTCATGAGGAATACGAGGGACTATTTCGTTTGCTTGGAGAGAAGGACGTGAAGGAATTAATCAGGCTACTCAAAATTGTGCTTTCGTACTATCCTGACAAAAAATAAAAGAAAATCGAATGAGAATTTATATATATTGCCGATTGTAATTGAAGAATTGTTGATGTATAGTTATTTCGTAATGCGAAATTAATAATAAGAAATTAAAAAGCGTTTTACACAAAGTTTTTAGTAATATTTAGTGCAAGACTCTTTTTTTACAGTATTAATTCGCACTACGAAATATATTTTAGTAACATTACAATAAGTAATGGGGAATTAGCAAGCGTTATGTATGGAGGTAAAAAAATGAATGGAATCATGAAATTAAGTGAAACAAAAACACTGTATGATTTATTAGAAAATGCCGGCAGACTTTATGGTGACAAAGTATTTTTAAAGTATGAGATTGAGGAGGAAGTTTACGAAAAGACATATGCTGAGTTTGTAGGTGATTCTAAAAAAACAGCATCTTTTATACAGGAAAAAAGGCAGGAAAAATCCGGTAAGATACATGCAGCATTACTTGGGAAAAACAGTTATGAATACCTTTGCGGACTGATGGGAATTGTCAGTGCCGGAGGAGTTGCAATCCCGCTCGATGTACAGCTTTCAAATGAAGAACTTGTCAAAAATCTCAGAAAAGCAGATACAGATATTCTGTTTTATGACTGGGAGTTTGCTTCACAGGCCTCCTACATCATGGAACACTGCGATTTTATCAGTCATTTTATCTGCCTTCAGGAAATGAAAGGATATGAAAATATCATTGAAATATTTGATAAATATGATGGAACCGAATTTGTATCAGATGTTACACCGGAGTCGCTTGCACTCATTATCTTTACATCAGGTACAACAGGTGATGCAAAAGGAGTAATGCTTTCACATGCAAATGAAGTTTACAATACATTCGCAAGTGACGATGATAATCCGGGAAATGAAGTGATACTTGGGTTGCTGCCAATCCATCATGTATTCTGTCTGAATTGTGATATTTTTATGGTCATCAGATACGGAAATACATTATGTATATGTAGGGATTTAAAGTGGATGTTACAGGATCTACACATATTTGAGCCGACTTTTATGAGGGTTGTGCCAATGATGGTAAAGGCATTATTAAACCGTATCTCAATCACAAGAATTCAAAATCCAGATATGTCAATTGATGAAGCAAGAAAAAGTGTATTAGGCAGCCGTTTGAATAGAATTGCAAGTGGCGGTGGATATTTATCCTTGGATATTGCCATGAAATTTAGAGAGATTGGTGTAAGGATTGCTCAAGGGTACGGAATGAGTGAATGTTCACCTAAAATTTCTGTTCCGGATTATGACAGGGTAGAAAAACTAGATTCAGTTGGATTTCTGGTTAGAGACTGCGAAGTGCGTACGATAGATGGTGAGATTCAGGTAAAGAGCCCTTGCGTGATGATGGGATATTATAAGGATGAGGAGAAAACAAGGGAAACGATTACAGAAGATGGATGGTTATGCACGGGAGATTTGGGATATCTTGATGAAGATGGATTTTTGTATCTGACAGGCAGAAAGAAAAATTTAATTATTCTGGCAAATGGTGAAAATGTTTCACCGGAAGGAATTGAGAATTTATTTGATGAAGATGCGATTGTGACAGATATTCTTGTATTTGGTCAGGACGAAAAAATTGTTGCAGAAGTTTATCCGAATTATGAATATGCACAGATCAATGGAATTTCTGATATTGAGGGAGAGATAAAGAAGATTGTGGAGAAACATAATGAAACACTTCCTACATATTCAAGAATTGCGAGTGTAACAGTGAGAAAAAATCCGTTTAAGAAGACTTCATCAAAGAAGATTATCAGAAGTGAATATTTTAATGACAAGAAGCAGGCTGATGAAAAATCAAAGTCAGTAAAGAAACCAGAAAATGAGCTTCAGCAGAGCCTGTATGATTTGGTAAAACAAATTATCGGAAATGACAGCTTTGGTATTGATGAAAACCTATTTGAACAAGGGCTTGATTCTCTTGGAAGCTTTATGCTGATTGAAGAGATTCAAGTAAAGCTTGGCAGAATCATATCATACAATGAATTAATGACAGAAAATACGATAGAAAAGTTGGAAAACTTCTTTTTAGAACAGGATGAAAAGCCGAAGGTTGATTACACACCACGCAAGGAATATCCGCTTACTAATATGCAGAAATATTTCGGCTATATTATCAAAGGAAATACAACAGGTAATCTGCCATTTACATTTAAGCTTGATAATAGCATTGATTTAGAAAGATTACAAACAGCTATCACGGAGGTACTTGATGCACATCCGGGTGTTAAGGGAAAAATATATGCAGATGGAGGCTGGCTCAAGCTATTCAGGGATGATGAGAGAAAAATTGATATTCCGATTGAGAAACTCACAGATGCAGCGTGGGAAAAGAGAAAAGAAGAAATCCTTGTACCATTTGCGTATACAAAAGAAGATGATTTATTTCATATTCGTCTGTTTGAAACAGAAACTTCAAAATACATGTTGTTTGATGTCGCTCATATCGTGGGAGATGGAATGACAATGAATATACTTTTGGAAGATTTAAATCACAGATACTTAGGTCGTCCTATTGAAAAAGAAAATTACACATTTTTTGAATATATTCTTGATGATGCTGAAAGAGAAAAGAATGGTATCAGAAAGAAAAATATGCAGTATTTCGATGAACTTTTAAAGGGAATCCGAATGAGCAGAAGTGTATTGAATAAAAAAGAGAAGGAAGATTTAAGCCATGAGGTAAACGGTGTTATCAGAAAGAACTTTGATAATCTTGTCAAAAAGGAAATCTTATATTTCTGTAAAAAACATGGTGTTTCTGAAAATGTATTATTCCTTACGGCATTTAATTATACAGTGTCAATTTTCTCAGATGAGAAAGACCTCTTTACCAACAGTATTCACAGCGGAAGAACAGACGGACGATGGAGACGTGTGGCGGGACCATTATTTCTGACGTATTACAGTCGTTATAATGTCATCCCTCATGAGACAACAGTAGACCTGTTAAAGAGAAGCGGACGACAGATTATGGATACGATGAAAGCAGCCATCTCTGTTCCGAGAGAGGGAGAAATGTTTTTCCAGTATCAGGCAGATTTGATTAATGTCCCTATGGTAGGAAATGCACCGGCCAAACAGATACATTTACAGCTTGATTCACTTCCGTTCCATATGCAGGTAATGACAAATGAAACGGGTTACTTTACAGAACTTCGTTATTGGAAGAACAGATTTGATGAGTCAATGTTATCGATTTTTCTGACATGTTATGAACATATTTTAAGTGCAATGACAAAAGAGCGCTCTGCAAGACGTTTGAAAAAGCATTTGCCACAAGAAGTATTTCCAAAGCATTATACAGTGAAGGTGAAAGATTTATCGGATGAGGCGAATGAACAATTCTTCGCAGATACAGACGAAAATGAATATGTAAAGGCATATGTGTTAGATGAACATTTTTATAAAAAACCATTTGGTGCATGGGGAAGATTGTATATTATGGATAAGGAGCCGATGCATTACGAAGAGACAGTTCGTCATCCTGAAAAGAGGGGGCATATTTTATATGATACAGGTATTACGGCACGTATCCTTCCTGATGGAAGAATTGATTTCCTTGAAAACAGTGGTCGTACAGTGCTGACAGACGGTGCAAGAGGACGCAGGTATTATGATCTTGGTGCATTGGAAAAAACATTAGCTCCGGTTGAAAAAGTGAAAGGTGTTCACGCATATCTTGTATATGATAATACGACAAATGAGATGAGACTTGAAATGGATGTTGATACGGTGCAGAATTCATTTATTAATCAGCTAAGAACTGTGGCAGGCGAAAACCTTGGACAGCAGATGGTTCCTGCTGTGGTCAATTTAAGGATTGCACAGAAATAGTGGAATTTAATTTAATATGTAATGATTGTGACTGTTTTGTTACGATTTTTAAAAAGAGGGTGGATGTCACCCTCTTTTTAATTTAGGCAGATAGTAATGAAAACTTTGCAAAAAAAATTGAAAAAAAACATTTATCTTAATCGCAAAAAGTGTTATGATAGAAGAAATGTATATTTTAGGAGGGAATCAATACCATGCCAAAGAGAACAGATATTGATAAAGTTTTAATTATAGGATCAGGTCCGATTGTGATTGGTCAGGCTTGTGAGTTTGACTATTCAGGAACACAGGCCTGCAAAGCGTTAAAGAAATTAGGATATAAGATAGTGCTTGTGAATTCCAATCCGGCGACGATTATGACAGATCCGGAGACAGCAGATGTCACTTATATAGAACCATTGAATGTAAATCGTTTAGAAGAGATTATTGCAAAGGAACGCCCTGATGCATTACTTCCAAACTTGGGAGGTCAGTCAGGACTTAACTTATGTTCAGAGTTATACAAAGCAGGTATTCTTGACAAATATAATGTGAAAGTAATCGGTGTACAGGTTGATGCGATTGAGAGAGGTGAGGATCGTATTGAATTTAAGAATACAATGAACTCACTGGGAATAGAGATGGCAAGAAGTGAAGTTGCTTATTCTGTTGAGGAAGCACTTGCGATTGCAGACAAGTTAAAATATCCTGTGGTACTTCGTCCGGCATATACAATGGGTGGTGCAGGCGGCGGACTCGTCTATAACAAAGATGAGTTGAAGGTAGTCTGCGAAAGAGGATTACAGGCAAGTCTGGTTGGACAGGTTCTTGTTGAAGAGTCCATTCTCGGATGGGAAGAATTAGAGCTTGAAGTGGTAAGAGACAGTGAAGGTAACATGATTACTGTCTGCTTTATTGAAAATATTGACCCATTAGGTGTTCATACAGGAGATTCATTCTGTTCTGCACCAATGCTAACAATTTCAGAAGAATGTCAGAAGAGATTACAGGAACAGGCATACAAGATAGTAGATAAGGTACAGGTAGTTGGTGGAACGAATGTACAGTTTGCCCACGACCCTGTATCGGACAGAATTGTTGTTATCGAGATTAATCCTCGTACATCACGTTCTTCGGCTCTTGCTTCAAAGGCGACAGGTTTCCCTATCGCACTTGTTTCAGCAATGCTTGCGTCAGGACTGACACTCAAGGATATTCCATGTGGAAAATATGGTACACTTGACAAATATGTTCCTGATGGAGATTATGTTGTTATCAAATTTGCACGTTGGGCTTTTGAAAAGTTCAAGGGTGTTGAAGATGTTCTGGGTACCCAGATGCGTGCTGTCGGTGAAGTCATGAGTATCGGTAAGACATACAAGGAAGCATTCCAGAAGGCCATCAGGAGTTTGGAGACGGGTCGTTTCGGTCTTGGACATGCGAAGAATTTTGACAGTCTGACAAAGGAAGAATTATTAAATAAATTGATTACACCTTCTTCAGAGAGACATTTCATTATGTATGAAGCAATTCGTAAAGGTGCAACAGTAGATGAGATATTTGACCTTACAAAAGTAAAACATTATTTCATTGAACAGATGAAGGAATTGGTTGAGGAAGAAGAAGAAATTGTAAAGAGCAAAGGTTCATTACCTGCTGATGAATTATTGATTCAGGCAAAGAAAGACGGATTTTCAGATAAATATTTAAGCCAGATTCTTGAGATTCCTGAAAGTGATATCAGAGAAAAGAGAATTTCACTCGGTGTAGAGGAAGCGTGGGAAGGCGTTCATGTATCAGGCACCGAAAATAGTGCGTATTATTATTCTACTTACAATGCAGAGGATAAGAGTAACGTTTCAGACAATAAAAAGATTATGATTCTCGGTGGTGGTCCGAACAGAATCGGTCAGGGAATCGAGTTTGACTATTGTTGTGTACATGCTGCACTTGCTCTTAAGAAACTTGGATTTGAGACAATTATTGTAAACTGTAATCCTGAAACAGTTTCAACGGATTACGATACATCAGACAAGCTTTATTTTGAGCCACTTACATTGGAAGATGTTTTAAGTATTTACAAGAAAGAAAAGCCACTTGGTGTCATTGCACAGTTTGGTGGTCAAACACCGTTAAATCTTGCTGCTGACTTAGAGAAGAATGGCGTGAAGATTCTTGGAACTTCTCCTGCCGTGATTGATTTAGCAGAAGATAGAGATTTATTCAGAGAGATGATGGATAAGTTAGAGATACCTATGCCGGAGGCAGGTATGGCTACTACTGTAGATGAAGCAATAGAGATAGCAAACAAAATCGGATATCCGGTAATGGTTCGTCCTTCTTACGTTTTAGGTGGAAGAGGAATGGAAGTAGTGTATGATGACACTTCGATGACAGATTATATGAAAGCTGCTGTCGGTGTGACACCTGACCGTCCGATTTTGATAGACCGTTTCTTAAACAATGCACTTGAATGTGAAGCAGATGCGATTAGCGATGGAACACATGCATTTGTTCCGGCTGTAATGGAGCATGTTGAGCTTGCAGGTGTTCATTCTGGTGACTCGGCTTGTATCATACCATCTGTTCATATTTCAGAGGAAAATGTAAAGACAATCAAAGAATATACGAGAAAAATTGCGGAAGAGATGCATGTAAGAGGTCTGATGAATATGCAGTATGCCATTGAAAATGGCAAGGTATATGTTCTTGAGGCAAATCCAAGAGCATCCCGTACAGTGCCATTGGTTTCCAAAGTCTGCAATATCAGAATGGTGCCGATTGCCACAGATATTATTACAAGTGAACTGACAGGAAGACCATCACCGGTACCGGAATTAAAAGAGCAGGAGATTCCTTACTATGGTGTGAAAGAGGCAGCATTCCCATTCAATATGTTCCAGGAGGTTGACCCGATTCTCGGACCGGAAATGCGTTCAACAGGTGAAGTATTGGGATTATCTCCATCCTACGGTGAAGCATTCTTCAAGGCACAGGAGGGTGTAGGAGCAAAATTACCTTTGACAGGAAAAATCCTGATTTCTGTGAACCGCAAGGATAAAGAAGAAATCGTTGAGGTTGCAAGGAGATTTTCAAATAACGGATTTGAGATTGTGGCAACAGGAACAACATGTGATTTGCTTAATGAAGCTGGTATCAAGGCTGAAAAAATCAAGAAGTTATATGAAGGACGTCCAAATGTTTTGGATGCAATTACCAACGGAGATTTTGCGCTTATCATCAATTCTCCAAGTGGAAAAGAAAGTGTACATGACGACAGCTACTTAAGAAAGGCAGCGATTAAGTCAAAGACACCTTACATGACAACAATTGCAGCGGCAAAGGCAACAATTGAGGGTATTGAATATCTGAAGAATAACTCATCTTGTGAGATTAAGTCATTACAGCAATTGCATGGAGAAATTAAGGACAAGGCATAAGCCAGAATACAGGAACTTTAATCATATCAAAATGAAAGAGTGAAATTGATTTATCCACATACAGACAAAAAGGGTTTGTATGTGGATATTTTTCTTCAAGTTTTGAAGATGGTGGTGAGAGATGTCAATTGGAATGAAACGTGGGGAAGTGTATCTTGAACCATACTCTGTTGAATGGGAAGAAAATGCAAAACAAACAATCATATACCGGATTTGTATCATAAGCCGGATTTTTTGTTGGTAAAACTGAGGAAATGATTATGATGGTATCATTAAGGAAACAAAGTGATGTTAGTGAGAAAATTGATTAATACGTGAATAAATTAATGTATTATCGGTGCCTGTATGACAGAAATGTCTGATACAGGCATTTATTTTCATATGATTTGAAAAATCTGAAATGTGCCGAAAATCGTCAGAGCCGGTATTCCTGACAAAGAATGGTGAGGGAGATTTGGTCGTTATGGATATTGAAACATATCCGCCAAATAAATATCACAAAATGTTTATTGAAAAATGGGCACCTTATCATTTCAGACAGCAGCCGGAAATATGTCATAAGACTTGATTTGAAAAATATGTACGGTAATCTGTCAATTGATCTATGGGATGAGATTTCGGGATAATTCAAATTTTGTTGACTAAGATATATACTCTGGTATATACTATTGATATAAGGAAGGAGTTGATTATTATGATGACTGCAAAAGTTTTTGAAAATGGTAGGAGTCAAGCGGTAAGACTTCCAAAAGAATGTAGATTTAATACAGATGAAGTAGCAGTGAATCGAATCGGAGATATTGTTTTATTGATGCCAAAAACAAATAAATGGAGTTCGTTTATGCAGGCAATAGATATGTTTTCAGATGATTTTATGCAAGATGGTCGAGATGGTAGTCTGGAGCAGGAGCGTGAAGCATTATGAGATATATGTTAGATACCAATATATGTATTTATGCAATTAAGCATAAACCTGAGCAAGTGTTTATACGTTTGCAAGAACATGATCCGATAGATGTATGTATTTCTTCTGTAACTTATGCGGAACTGGTACATGGTGTGGAGAAGAGCAAAGCAATAGAGAAGAACAGAGTTGCGTTAGCTTTGCTATTGGCAAATATTGAGATTATGAATTTTGATTCATTGGCAGCTGAGAGTTATGGGAAAATTCGAGCAGATTTGGAAAAAGCAGGTACACCAATTGGCCCGTTAGATATGATGATTGCAGGTCATGCTAAGGCATTAGGTTATACAGTGGTCACATATAATACAAAAGAGTTTAAAAGAGTTAAAGGATTAAAACTTGAAAATTGGGCTGAATAAATTAGATGTTAGTAGAAAAGTGCGACTCGTCGCACTTTTCTACGCTCTAATTTATCGAACAACAATCATAAAGAGGTGAGGAAAATGGAGTTAACTTACTTTCAGATGATGATAAGGTGTTAGTGGCGAAAAAGACAAGAACATAAAATGATAGGAGTGTATGAAGAAGAAAAATGTTTGATACAGAAATTAATGGAGTGGGGAATATTCTACATAAGACTTGATTTGAAAAATATGTATGGCAATCTGTCAATTGATCTATGGAATGAGGTTTCGGGATTGGATATTGAATGCCTGAAGAATAGAGGATATGAAACGGACTGTGCTTTTCATATATATGACTTTGAACAATCAGGATTATCTGTTTATTGTGAGGAAATCAAGGCAATATTGAGTATATTGATGAAAATTTTTTAAATTGTTGATATAATCTTATATGAGAATGTGTCTTTAATGAAGAAAGCATACAATTAGGGCAGCTATATCCGTATGGTTTATAGCTGCCTTTGTTTTAACTGAAATTTTCAGTGCTGACGGTAGGAAGTGAAGAGAGGTTATTATCCTCAGAATCGTCAGGAATTGATTTTAAATACTCTGTATCTTTATTGTGTGCAATTCCAACACCTTTGATATTTCCGGCTTTGGCAAGGCTTACTCCTTCTTCACGGCTGACAATACGGTTATCAGATAATTGATAGCCGGTAATTCTGCCCTTTTCTTTTACAAGACCGGTAATGGTCATGGCATTTTCGTTTGGAGTTGGAATATTATCCATCGCAGCCTTGGGAAGTTCAGAAGAAATATTAGTCATATTCTTACTCATAAATTTACCATCCTTTTTATAGTGATATGTTTGTTATAGTATTTGATTTTTTTTCTTTTTTATTCACTAATACTGCCTTTACAAGAAATTGAATAAACAATTGTTGAAATAACCTGCTTGTGATATACTTAATATAACTTATGAGAAGTTGCGCAGCAACTTCTAGCAAATTTTACGAAGTAAAATTTGTGTAGTTCCGAAAGGAACTCATAAGTTAACGAGCAAAAATGCGCAGCATTTTTACGAGTTAGAATGT
>CADACD010000027.1:22446-55016 GCA_902786365.1 uncultured Lachnospiraceae bacterium
AAAATATAACTTCTAGCAAATTTTACGAAGTAAAATTTGTGTAGTTCCGAAAGGAACTCATAAGTTAACGAGCAAAAATGCGCAGCATTTTTACGAGTTTTCACATACGATTTTAAAGGCAGGGATAACTGGTGTTACACGATAAAGATATAAGAGAACCGTTGTTTGAATTCTTGGAGGAAATATATCCGGTCAACCGAACAATAGAAGAGAAAAGAATGGGGCGTTCCAGAGCAGATGCTGTAATGGTAACGCCTGATTCCATTTACGGAATCGAAATAAAAAGCGATGCAGATACATATGCAAGACTTGCAAGCCAGGTAAAGGATTATGATTTGTATTTTGATTATAATTTTGTGGTTGTGGGGACAAGTCATGCCTTACATATAGAAGAACATGTGCCAGAGTATTGGGGAATTATAACGGTTGAGTATACAGAGGATTCAGAGCAGCCAGAGGATTCGGAGCAGCCAGAGGATTCAGAGCAACCAGAGGATTCAAAACAGCTGCAGCGGATTGAAAGCATGAAGGAAAGCAGTAAGACAAAGACCATAGATTTCTATATGCTCAGATATCCAAAGAAAAATCCAAATGTAAGCTGGGAAAGAAAAATGAGTATGCTTTGGAGGCCGGAGATGGCTCATATTCAAGAGTTAAATGGTATGCATGCCTATAAACAAAAGAGTAAACTTTTTGTATTGATGAAAATATTGGAAAAAGTCCCTTATGATATATTACAGACACAAATTTGTGCTGAATTGATGGAGCGTGATTATAGTACAATAAGCGAAAGAATATATGAATACAGAAAGGCAAATGCGAGACCGGGGAAAACTGTGCGTAGAAAGAAAAAAAGAAAAAAATATAAGGTGCTAATAAAATAAAAAAATTTATGGCAGAATATAGACAATAGAAAGGAATGGGTAATATGGAAAAAGAAAATCGGAAATTTAAAATAACATTTAATTCACCGGTGACACTTAGTTTCACAGCAATATGTTTTGTTGTAATGATATTAAATTATATTACCGCGGGTGCGAGCAACAGATTATTCTTTATCACATATCATTCGTCACTTAGTTCAGGATTTACATATATTCGTTTTTTTACACATGTGCTGGGACATTCGGGATGGCAGCATTTTATTGGAAATATGTCATACATCCTCCTTTTAGGACCACTGCTTGAGGAAAAGCATGGTTCTAAGAAAATAGTAATAGTAATATGTGTAACTGCGTTTGTAACAGGCATCATCAACTATATTTTCTTTTGGAAAATAGCACTTTGTGGAGCAAGTGGAGTGGTATTTGCATTTATTTTGCTTGCTTCATTTACGAATTTCAAAGAGGGTGAACTTCCACTTACAGTCATCCTTGTTGCAGTTATTTTTATTGGACAACAGGTATATGAGGGCATTTTTGTTCAGGATAATATTTCAAATATGGCACATATTATTGGAGGCATTGTAGGTACAGTAATAGGATATAATTTGAATAAAAAAGATAGACAATTGGATTATAATAAATCATGATAAAATAATACATAAGATAGTAAATACATACAAAACAAATATAGAGGTATAGTGATGAACAAAATTGAACAGCAGTTTCTGACTGGAGAGAGAGCATTATTTGCGTCAGAAAATCTTGAGATAAGTAATACGATTTTTGATGAATCATAGTGAATAGCTAAAGTAATACAAAGTTGCCAAAATAGTCAGGAGGAAGAAATGAAGTATAATTTTGATAAAATAATTGATAGAAGAAGCACCAATTCATTAAAGTGGAATGTGAATGAGAATGAGCTGCCTATGTGGGTTTGGTGGAGAAAAATTTTTGAGATTAAATATAGCCTGCAACAAAGACGTCCTTTATGATGGTCTTTACAGACTTAAGAAAGGGGTGGATTTGTATCACAGTAACACATAGCAATCAATTACAACATTTCATTTTCTTTTATTAATAATGACAAAATGGAGGAAAGAGATTCATGATGAAAAATAAAAGAAAAACATTAATCATAACAATGTGTGCATTATTTGCAGCACTGATTTCTGTATTTTCGCAGGTTCAGATTCCACTTCCGCAGATACCAATTAATCTGGCATTGGCTGCAGTATATCTTGCAGGAGTGATATTAGGACCTGCTTATGGTTCGTTATCAGTGATTGTATTTGTACTTCTTGGAATTGTCGGTGTGCCTGTATTTGCTGGATTCAGAGGAGGTCTTGACGTGATAACAGGAGCGACCGGAGGATACATAGTCGGCTATATCACATGTGCATTTCTTACAGGACTGATTGTAAAGTATACAAGTGATAAAATCTATGTTGTTGCTATTGCAATGTTTCTTGGAATGGTGTCGTGTTATGTTCTCGGAACAATGTGGTTTATGACTATGTCAGGAACATCATTAAAAGCGGCACTTACGGTATGTGTACTTCCATTTTTACCGGGAGATGCAGTGAAAATAGTGTTGTCCTCAGTGGTCGCCAACAGGATAAGACATTCGGTGGAAGAAGTGTACGAATTGAATCCCTGCCGGCATAAATGCATAGACAACATTTTTTGACACTATAAATTTATTATGATATGATAACCGCTGAAGGAGGTAATTATGAAAACAGATATGACAATTAAAGAACAGACAAAGTTGATGAAACTTGAAAGTTCCAAGATGGCAGCAATGTCACTTGAGGTGAGAAACAATGCATTAAAAGCAGTTGCAGATGAACTGATAGCAAAAAAAGAAGAAATCATCCGTGCCAATGAAGAGGATTTAAAAAAAGCTGAGGAAGACGGATTGCAGAAATCTGTATTAAAAAGATTAAAATTTAATGAAGAGAAAATCAATGGTGTAGTTGAAGGAATTAACGATTTAATCAATCTTACGGATCCACTTGGAAAGGTACAGATGAAAAGAGAACTTGATGAGGGCTTACTGTTAATCAGAGAAAGTTGTCCAATCGGTGTTATCGGGGTGATATTTGAATCAAGGCCTGATGCAATGGTGCAGATTTCCACACTTTGCATCAAAAGTGGAAATTGTGCGATATTAAAAGGTGGAAGCGAAGCTATGAACACTAATAGGGTTGTATTTAATATTATATACAACGCTGCCGTCAATGCTGGACTTCCAAAGAACTGCATGATGCAGATTGAGGCAAGGGAAGATATCACAGCAATTCTTGACTGCCATGAGTCGGTTGATTTATTGATACCAAGAGGTTCTAATGCATTTGTCCAGTACATCATGAGCAACACAAAGATTCCTGTCATGGGACATGCGGACGGAATCTGCCATATCTATGCAGATAAAGATGCAGATATCGAAAAAGCAGTTAAGATTATCATTGATTCTAAGACACAGTACACAGCAGTATGTAATGCCACAGAAACACTTCTTGTTCATGAGGACATTTTAGAAAAACTTATGCCTGTTTTAAATGAAGCATTTAAGACAAAAAATGTGGAGGTAAGAGGCACTCAGAAGATAAGAAATATCATAGACTGTGAACAGGCGACAGAGGAAGATTTTGCGACAGAATATCTTGATTTGATTATTTCAGTGAAATCTGTAAATAATATTGATGAGGCGATTGAACATATTAATCGATATGGTTCACATCATACAGACTGTATCATAACAGAAGATGACAAGGCGGCAGAATATTTTATGCAGAATGTTGATTCTGCAGGTGTGTATAAAAACTGTTCCACAAGATTTGCAGATGGCTATAGATACGGCTTTGGAGCAGAAGTGGGAATCAGCACAGGAAAACTTCATGCGAGAGGTCCGGTAGGACTGGAAGGTTTGTGCACATATAAATACAAATTATATGGTGATGGACATATTGTGGATGATTATGCGGCGGGCAGAAAAAAGTTTCATTTTAAGGATGAGCAGATATAAAGATTTTTAGAAATTCGACCGGAATATTACAAATTCAACTGAAATAGAGAATTGATTTGATAGATAATCAAATATATCAGTTGATATAGAGTATAATGGTAAATGGTTTAAAAGAATGAAATTGTAAAATAAAGATAAAGAAATAATAAAATTTGTGTGATAATTCTTGAATAAATCAAACGAATGTGATATGATGTCACGAAATAAGAAAACAATATTATTTAAGTTTAGATTACAGAAAGGATGTTTGTTATGGAAGGAAGAAATTATAACCAGAATGACAATGGCTACAATAACAGCTATAATGGCAATTATGACAATAGCGGCTATAACAATAATTATAACAGCTATAGTGGCAGTTACAACAATAATAATTATAGCAGTTATAATGGCTATAACGCAGGAAATAGCAATGCAAATAACGACTATATGAACAATTCGTATGATAACAATAATTATATGAACAATTCATACAACAATGGAAATGGTAACTATATGAATAATAACTCCTATAATAATGGAAATAACGGTTATTCCTATAATAATGGAGGCAATGGCGGTTATGGAAATGGTAACTATGGTAATAATAACTACAATGATTATACGAGAAATAATATGAATGGAAGTTATCAGGGAGGCTTTAACAGCTACGGTGGAAATGACTACAATACAGGTTATAACAATGTATATTCAGGAAGCTATTCAACATCATCAGTAAATGAAGACATCAAATCCCAGATTATCATGCGTTCATTTATTGTAATGTTGGTTTCACTATTGGTGACAGGTATTGTATCTGTTATTGTAGCAGGTAATGAAACATTGTTTAATAATATGATTCTTAACGACAGTTTTTATATATGGTTTTTAGCAGAAATTGGTGTCGTGATAGGTGCACAGTATGCAATCAGAAAAAGAAACATAACTTTAGCCGGTGTATTATACTTTGCTTACGCTGCTATGAATGGTATCACATTTTCAGTGATATTCTATGTATTCCAGTTAGAGTCAATAGAGAGCGTTCTATTTATTACAGCACTATTGTTTGGAATGATGGCAGCAATTGGATATGTGACAAAGAAAGATTTGTCATCAGTAGGAAGTATTGGTATGATGCTTCTTCTGGGTGTTATTTTAGTGTCAATTGTTAATATGCTGATACTTCACAGTTCAGGATTGGATCTTTTTATGGATTATGTGGTTGTGTTTATTTTTGTAGGACTTACTGCATATGATACACAGAAGATGAAAAGAGTTGCAGCCACAGCATCAGAAAGCGAAATCAATGTATTGGCATTATATTGTGGATTTGAGTTATATCTTGATTTCTTGAATTTGTTTATCAGATTGTTAAGTATAATGGGAAAGAGAAGAAGATAATAAAGTAAAAATGTGAAATATTGCAAAGCAAGGGATAAGAAAAGCAGGATATGATTAAGATAGCGATTGGAATGCTTCTGATAGCCTTTGATTATGTGATAAGTCCTGATGGAAAAATGAAGATTGATTTACTGCCTGATTTCATAGGATATGCCATTATAGTATATGGTTTTTATAAAATTTTAAAAAACTGTAATATATATAGTGACAAATCTAATAAGGAAAATGGCGGTAAATCAATTTCTGTTAAGGCAGGTAAAGTAGCTTCCGTAAAAAAAGGAAAAAATAAGCATAAGGCAGAAGAAACATATAAAACGAATTTAAAAGAAAAAGCGAAGCAGGGCGTGACAGCATCTGTAATAGTATGTATATTGACTTATATAGCATATTTGCTTGATATGTATGGAGTGCTGGTTAAGATGCCTGCTATGGCAGTCGGAGCGATAAGCATGATATCAGATCTTTCGATGCTTCTTGTGATGTATCTGTATATACAGATTTTGTTAGCATTACAGGGTGAGAATTTCCATTTTCAGATTGAAAGAATGATGTTTTTATGGAAAATGACAATACTTTGCATTGCATGTGAATACATTTCATTTTCAGTTGATGCAGCAACAATGACATTTGTTGTTTTTGAGAAAATTTTATTAATTATATTTATATGTTATATTCTGACATCATCATTGACGTATAAAGAAAAATTTTTGAGACGATAGTGGCAGATATCGTATTTATAGAAAAACAGCTTACAGGAAACTGTAGGCTGTTTTTTTGCTATTTTACGATTTGACAAAATCTGTGGGATTTGTCTTGGTTAAAATGCAGATAAAATCAAAAAAAACTGATTGACGATATTGATTATGAATAGTTATAATGAACAGTGGATATATTATTTAAATTTGTAATCACATTAGGAGGTATTTTTTGTGAAAAAGAAAAACATTATTTTAAAAAGGGCTGTGTCAGGTCTTGCTGCATCACTGCTTGCAGTGTCGATGATTTTCACAGGCTGTGGAAAGAGCAGTGGCAATAGCAGTAGTAGCACTACAACAGGTGGTGCTAATACAAACACAAGTGAGACTTCTACTACAGCAAGGGAAGAACAAGAGACATCACCAAGGATTGAACTTGAGGGAGAGGAAGTTCCCTCACAGCTTGCGACAACGCTGAATGTCATTGATGATAAAAATAGAAATTACTATGAGATATTTGTTGCATCATTTTATGACAGTGATGGAGATGGCATGGGAGATCTTCAGGGTATCATAGAAAAACTCGATTATATCAATGATGGAGATCCGAATACGGATACAGATCTTGGCTGTAACGGAATCTGGTTGATGCCGATTAATCCCTCATCATCATATCACAAATATGATGTAAAGGATTATAAAGCAATTGATGAACAGTATGGAACACTAGATGATTTCAAGCAGTTGATAGAGGAATGCAATAAAAGAGGCATTACTGTCATTGTTGATTTGGTAATGAATCACACAGCACTTGGAAATCAGTGGTTTAAAGATGCAGTAACATATTTAAAAGATCTTCCGGATGATAAAGAGCCGAATGCAGCAGAATGTAAGTATGTTGATTATTATACATTTGTCAAAGGAGAACAGGTAGGTAATTATTATCAGGCCGGTTCGTCAGCATATTACTATGAAGGGATGTTTTCACAGCAGATGCCGGATTTGAATCTTGACAATCCTAATGTGAGAGCTGAATTTGAAGATATTGCAAAATTCTGGCTTGACCTTGGAGTTGGAGGCTTCAGACTTGATGCAGCAAAGGAATACTTTTCAGGACAGACAGATAAGAATGTAGAGGTTCTTACATGGTTTAATAATTATGTAAAGAGTGTTAATCCGGAGGCATATATTGTAGCAGAAACATGGACTCCGGAATATGCAAGATATCTTGACAGCGGAATTGACAGTGCATTTGATTTCAGTTATTCGGGCATTGATGGAAACATCACATTTACAGCACGTAATTCAGATCCTACATATGATGGTTTGTATTTCGCCAATTGTCTTTTAAAAACACAGGAAAGTGTACAAAGTCATTCGCAGACAGCAGTGCAGGCGCCATTCCTTAGCAATCATGACCTTGACAGACCGGCAGCGTACCTTGCTTATGGTGAAGAAAAGATTAAATTTGCACATGGACTTTTGAGCATAATGAACGGTTCAACATTTATCTACTATGGTGATGAGATAGGTATTGGCGGTACCGGTGCAGATGAAAATAAGCGTTCGCCTATGATTTGGTCAAGCACAGATACAACAGGACAGTGTAATGGACCGATAAACATGAAAAAAGATGAGGTTATCAATAAATTTGCATCGGTTGAGGAACAGCTTCAGGACGAATATTCAATTCTTTCCTATGTAAAACATGCCATGAAACTCAGAAATATGTTCCCGGAGATAGCAAGAGGAACAGTTGAGTTAGTTGAAGAAGTAACTGATACAGATATATGTGCGATTTCTAAGACATATAACGGAAGTAAGATTATCATCCTTGCTAATACAAATAAAACAGAGACAAAATGTGTTGAATTGTCAAGAGCAAACAATGGCTATACATGTATACAGGGTATCCTTACTGTAGGTGCAGACCAGCCTTATCAGGTGGAGGACACAATTGTACTGCCACCAAATGCGATTGTGATACTGAAATAACAAAAATGCACAGCATATTTACAAGTTAAAATGAAAGACCCGATAAGTTAGCAACAGACCGGAGGTGTAATTTGGTGTATTCTAATGGAAAAAATCACTAAAATTTCATTAAAATATAGAGAATATTTAAAAAATATGTCAAAAAATACTTGCAAGCTAGTATTATTTGATATATAATGTGGATATTGACACCTATGTTTACGTCAAATAATAAAAAGAAAGGGATGGATTTAGAAGATGAGAAAATCTATTAAAAAAGTAGCAGCAACTTTATTAGCAGCAACAATGACTTTAGGAACTTTAACAACAGCATTCGCATATGAGACAGGAACAAAACAGGAAAAAGACAAAGATGGGAATGTTACATATGAATATGAAGCTGTTACTGATGTTGATGACAAAGAAGCAGTTTATTTTGCAGTAGGTAACATGTCACCAGAGGCTTGGAAGACAGACGCTACAGCTAACATTATCAAACCTGTAGATGGACTAGATGGAGTTTATTCTATCGATTTAACATTCCCAGCATATGATGATGAGAGCAAGTGGGCTTCAAGATTTGGTATCTGCGCCGCTTACTATGATGAATCTACAGGCGTATTCACTGCTGGAACATGGGCAAGAATGTTAGTTGGTGAACCGGCATATACAGCAAATGATGGTTTAACATGTTTATCAAACATCAGTGTCAGACCAGAAGAAGAATTAAAAGCTACAGTTTACTATGATGAAAGAACAGCTACAGTATATATTCAGGATGAAGAAGGCAACGCAGTAGATTACTACTTAAGCTGGGTTGGTAATGATGATGATGAAGTTTATATGACAGTTGCTGATTATGCAAAGACAACATATGAAAAGTATTATAACGGATTATCAACAGATGACAGACGTGCAGACCTTGACAAAATTGCTAAAGATATCACACTTACAAAGTCACTTTTCGATGGAACATATGTTTCAAATGTTAAAGGTTTAGCAGCATATGTTAATGGTGGAGATGACTATTATAAAGCATCAGAGCCTGCATCAGAGCCTGCATCAAAGCCTGCATCAGAGCCTGCATCAAAGCCTGCATCAGAGCCAGCAACAGAGGCTACAACAACAGCAGCAGTTGTAACACCAGCAGCATCAACACCAGCAGCAGCTAAAACAGCAGCAGCTACAACAGCAGCAAATCAGGCAACAAAAACAGGTGATGTGGCACCAGTTGCATTATTAGCAGTATTATTAGCTTCAGTTGCAGTAGTTGCAGTAGCAGCTAAAAAGAAAGAAGCTTAATTTGAAAATGATTGTAATGTAGTTTTAGAGGAAATGCATATGCATTTCCTCTTTTTTGAAAAAAGGACAAAATGTCATGTACATTGTCTCCTTATTTTATTCTACAGGGAGATTTTAGAATAGTTATCCGGTTTTAATATTTCATGATAGACGATTGGCATATATATGGATATTGTAGAAAAATGTAAAAGAAAAGTAAAAAGATAAAATAAAATCATAATAAAAAATAAATATGAAAAAATTGTATTGCAAATATGAATTAAATGATATATAATTGGCTAGAAAATGTTACAAAGAATGTAACTTTATTTTGAAAGGAGAAAAGTTAATTATGAGAAAAGTAATTAAGAAGATTGCAACAGTAGTTGCATCAGTATCGATGGTAGCGGCTATGAGTTTATCAGCATTTGCTACAACATATGACACATATCAGTTTGCTGGAAATCCTAACCTTGTAGGTGAGGCTGATCCGGGAGCAAAAACAGTAGGTTGGGTAACTGTTAGAGAACAGCAGTTTTTAGAGCCAGTTGATGGATTAGATGGCGTATATTCATTTACAGGAAATTATGTTCATGCTGCTGATTATGATTCACTTGATGATGACACAAAAGCAGGATACAGAGAGTTTAAGATACTTGGTGATGGAGATGTGGAAGGCTGGAACCATCAGTTATGTCTCGGAACACCTGATGCAGCATGGGCTGACAACCAGACACAGTTCAGAATTGACGATACACTTGAAGAAGGTGAATTTAAAGTATATGTTGATGTAACAAAAGGATTTGTTGCAGTTATTCAGAATCATCAGAATGTTAATATGTTAATAAGATTCCATTCAAGAGATGAAGATTCTGCGAACTTTGTTAAAACTACAAAGGCAGCTATCTTAGCTGATGGATATGAAGAAAGTGCTGTATATTTAGATGATGATGCATACTTAGAGTTTGTTAATCAGTGTCTTAAATTAGAAGGTGGCGAAGCTATCACAGCATTATACGAAGGTGATGAAGCTCCTGCAGCTGCAGAAGATGATACAACAGTTTCAGATGACAATGCAAACGATAAAGCAGATGCTGAAAAAACAATAGGTGTATCTGATACAAAGACATCTTCATCAAACAGCAGTGATGATAAAGAAGATGATGGCCTTTCAAAAGGTGCTGTTGCAGGTATTGTAGTTGCTGTAGTAGCAGTTATCGGTATCATTGTAGCAGTAGTTAAGAAGAAAAACTAATCATTGATATATCAATATTGAATGAAAACAAAGAGTATCATGAACAATGCGTCGTGGTACTCTTTTTTTAAATGTTGAACTATACATTTCTACTAGATTTTATATTAATTTCTTAGTTAATTGTACCAAAAAAGGCAAAATTAGATATAAAAATATAGTAAAAAGTATTGCAAAAACTATATACATGATATATAATAGGAATAATTGAAAGTGAGCGCAGTCTCTCTATTCAAAATAATATCATAAAGGAGAAATGAGAAGAATGAGAAAATTAAAGAAACTTTTTGCAGTAGCAGCAACAGCTGCAATGACTTTGGCAATGAGCGTTTCAGCTTTTGCTGATCAGACAATTACATTCCATTTCCAGAATGCTAAAAACTGGAATCCAGTTGGTGCATGGATTTATCAGGGTGTAGGTTTTGATGTAAACGTAACAAACGCATTCGTAACAAACACAAAGGCAGATGGTTCAGTTAAGCAGTTATGGCCGGGAGCTAAATGTACAGACGAAGGAAATGGCTGGGTATCAGTATCAGCTACATTTTCTGATACTGTTGCAACAGATGGAGCAGTTGTAATTTTCAACAACTTTGTTGCAGATTCAAAGACAAACGATACAACAGAGGAAGATGACATTGAAGCAATCAAGAATTCAGGTATTGCTACAGATGCAACAGCTACAAAAGAGCAGACACCTAATATTACTCTTAACAAGAAGAATGCATTCAAAGATGGAGCAGTTCCAGCAGAAGTATGGGTTACATATGATGGAAAGACAGCTACAGTATTAGCTGCAGCTCCTGATAGTTATGCAAAAGCAAGCACTAATCCAGGGCCAACAACAACAGGCAATACAGAAACACCAACACCAGCAGGTAGCAACACAGCAGCATCAACACCAGCAGCATCAACACCAGCAGCATCAACACCAGCAGCATCAACACCAGCAGCATCAACACCAACATCTGCTGGTACAGGTACAGCTTCTAACACAACAGCACCTAAGACAGGTGATACAGTTGCAGTTTCAGTTATAGCACTTGCAGCAGTAGCAGCAGTAGCAGTAGTTGCAACAAAGAAGAAAGCTAACGCATAATTTATAATTGATAGTAATCAACATTACAGAGAAGTCGTTCTTGCGGCTTCTCTTTTTGTATATATAAAAATAAAGGGAAATTTGTGTGAAATTACTATAAAAGTCACAAAAAATGCAATGAAATTGTTAATAAAAACTATAAAGAAAAATATTTAATATTAAATCTAAATGTGTTATAATAAAATAGAATATCGCAATAAAACAAGAAGATATTACTTGATTACATAAAATATGTACAAATAAGCGATACATAGGGAAGGAAAACACGCAATGAAAAATCTTCTTTTTATATATAACCCACATTCCGGTAAGGGAATAGTGAAAGAGTATCTGTCAGATATTTTTGATTTTTTTGTAAAAAATGATTATAAGATTAGTGTTTATCCAACACAGGAACGATTAGATGCAAGAGAATATATTATTAACAATGCATATGGAAGTGATATGGTTGTATGCAGTGGCGGCGATGGTACACTGAATGAGGTAATAAGTGGTATGATGGAACTGCCGGAGCGACCAGCATTGGGATATATACCGGCAGGTTCTACAAATGATTTTGGACAAAGCATAAAGATACCCAAATCCATACTTGAAGCAGCTGATGTTGCTATTAATGGAGTACCTATAATGGTAGATGTGGGAAACTTTGGAAAGAGAAACTTTGTATATGTAGCTGCCTTTGGGGCGTTTACAGATGTATCTTATATGACACCTCAGGAGATGAAGAATTTGCTAGGACATTCGGCATATCTTATTGATGCAATTACGAAGATTACATCTCTTAGAACATATCATATGAAGGTTAGCTGTGAAGATGGTAATATTGTAGAAGATGATTTTCTGTATGGTATGATAACGAATTCTATTTCTGTTGGTGGTTTTAAAGGCATTACTGGAAAGAATATTGTATTGGATGATGGTTATTTTGAAGTTATGCTTATTAAAAAGCCAAAGAATGCGATAGATTTGAATATCATACTTGGAGCGATTCTTGGTATGGATTTTAAGACAGAGAGCATTGTTTCATTCAAAGCATCTGAGATTGTCTTTGAGTCAAATGAGAAAGTTCCATGGGTGTTAGATGGAGAATATGGTGGTTCTCCACAGAAAATTAAGATAGTGAATAATAAACAGGCAATTAAAATTATGTCTGGAATTTCCAAAAAGAACTAAAATATTACAAAATTTTTTGTTCTTACTTTACACTCGGATAATTTTTGTGTATAATGTTGCAACAGACAAGAGATAATGTAACTAGAGATAGAGAAAGGACCGGTTTTCGTGGTTGAAGAAGAATTCTTAAAAAAATTAAAAAAATTAGTAGAAAGTGCAAAAGCAAAGAATAATATGGTTGAGTTCAAAGAGCTCGACAAATTCTGTAAGGAAGCAAAACTTACAGGAGAGCAGATGGATTTGGTATATCAGTATTTGGAAGATAGTAAGATTGAGATTCTGCATGCGATGGATTTAGAGCCGGAAGATGAAACGATTAAGCAAGCAGAGTTATTAGATGCGGATGATTTACTTCTTGAGCCAACAGATGAAGAACTCGAAGAAGAAGATGAGGAAAAGATTGATTTAGATGCAATCGATTTGCTTGATGGAGTTGGCACAGAGGATCCGGTTAGGATGTATTTGAAAGAGATAGGAACAGTACCACTTTTGACAGCAGAGGAAGAATTGAGGCTTGCAAAAAGAAAAGCAGAAGGTGATCAAAAGGCAAAGGACAGGCTTATTGAAGCAAATTTAAGATTGGTTGTCAGTATTGCAAAGAGATATACAGGGAGAGGAATGAGTTTCCTTGATTTGGTTCAGGAAGGAAATCTCGGACTGATCAAAGGTGTTGAAAAGTTCAATTATGATAAAGGATTTAAGCTCAGCACATACGCAACATGGTGGATTAGACAGTCTGTCACAAGAGCACTTGCCGACCAGGCTAGAACGATTCGTGTACCTGTTCATATGGTAGAAACAATCAACAGAATGTCTAAGATGCAGAGAAAATTGACGTTGGAATTGGGGTATGAGCCATCCGCAGCAGAATTGGCTGACGCACTTGATATGACAGAAAGCAAAGTATTAGAGATTATGCAGATAGCAAGAGAACCGGCATCTTTGGAGACACCTATTGGTGAGGAAGATGATTCAAATCTTGGAGATTTCGTTGCTGATAACAATACAGTTACACCGGAGGCAAATGTTGAGTCGGTAATGCTTAGGGAGCATATCGATCAGTTGCTTATGGATTTAAAAGAGAGAGAGAGACAGGTTATTGTTCTAAGGTTCGGACTCGAAGATGGACATCCAAGAACTCTTGAAGAAGTTGGAAAGGCATTCAATGTGACAAGGGAGAGAATCAGACAGATAGAAGCGAAGGCACTTCGTAAACTTCGTAATCCGGTAAGAAGTAAGAAGATTAAAGACTTTTTGCAAAATTAAGTGATTGCGTAAATATAAACAGATATAAGAAAGCTTAGGAAATAGAAGTAAAAGACAGACTATTTCCTAAGTTTTTTTGAATTGTACACACAAATACTACAAATGTGTTCGGGAAATAAATTGTCTGACAATTTGTTTTTAATAATTAAAAATTTTTATTTACAATTTTAAAATAATGTAGTATAGTAAAACACGAAGTAGATTTCGAAAGAACTTTAAATATGATAAAATGTTTAAGCTGAGTTCAAACAAAGTAAGCTTAACAACAAAAGAGTCGAAACAAAATTAAAATTGAATAAGGAAGTGAGGCAAATGAATCGTAACGATTTGTTTATCCGTGCAGAAAAGACAGGATTATACGATCCAAGTTTTGAGCACGACAATTGTGGTATCGGTGCTGTGGTCAATATCAAAGGTAAAAAGACACACCAAACAGTAGCGAACGCATTAAAAATAGTTGAAAATTTAGAGCATAGAGCAGGCAAAGATGCCGAGGGAAAAACCGGAGACGGTGTTGGAATACTTTTACAGATTTCACACAAGTTCTTTAGTAAAGCGGTTAAGTCCCTCGGTATTTTTTTGGGTAATGAGAGAGAATATGGTATAGGTATGTTCTTCTTTCCACAGGATGAGTTAAAGAGAAATCAGGCAAAGAAAATGTTTGAGATTATTGTTGAGAAGGAAGGTCTTGAATTTTTAGGATGGAGAGAGGTGCCTACAAAACCGGACGTTCTTGGTACAACAGCCATTGAATGTATGCCATATATTATGCAGGGATTTGTAAAGAAACCGGATGATGTAAAGAAAGGTCTTGATTTTGACCGCAAATTATATGTCGCAAGGCGTGTATTTGAACAGTCAAATGACAATACATATGTGGTATCACTTTCGAGCAGAACTATTGTATATAAAGGTATGTTTTTGGTAGGTCAGTTAAGATTGTTTTTTGAAGATTTGCAGGATAACGACTATGAGTCAGCGATTGCACTTGTGCACTCAAGGTTCAGTACCAATACAAATCCAAGCTGGCATAGGGCACATCCGAACAGACTGATGGTTCACAATGGAGAGATTAATACTATTCGAGGAAATGCAGATAACATGCTTGCTAGAGAAGAGACAATGGCATCAGAATATTTAAAAGGTGAAATGCATAAGATTTTACCGGTAGTTAATACAGAGGGTTCTGACTCAGCGATGCTTGACAATACACTTGAGTTTCTGGTAATGAGTGGAATGGAGCTTCCGCTTGCTGTGATGATCACTATTCCTGAACCGTGGGATAACAACCATACCATTAGCCAGGCGAGAAGAGATTTCTACCAGTATTATGCGACAATGATGGAGCCATGGGATGGACCGGCCTCTATCTTGTTTTCAGATGGTGATATTATGGGTGCTGTACTTGACAGAAACGGTCTTCGTCCATCACGTTATTACATTACAGATGATGATACTTTGGTGCTTTCATCAGAGGTGGGAGTGTTAGACGTTGATCCGTCTACCATTGTGGCAAAAGAAAGACTTCATCCGGGCAAGATGTTACTGGTAGATACCATTAATGGAAAATTGATTGATGATGAAGAATTAAAAGAAAAATATGCATCAAGACAGCCTTATGGGGAATGGCTTGACAACAATCTTGTAAGGTTGAAAGATTTAAAGATACCGAATAAAAAGGTAGAAGAGTATCCGTTAGAAGAGAGAAAGAGGCTTCAGAAAGCGTTTGGTTATACATATGAAGAACTGATGACTTCTATTCTTCCTATGGCAAAGAATGGTGCAGAGCCTATCTCGGCAATGGGTAATGACAAACCTCTTGCTGTTTTATCAAGCAAGCCACAGCCATTATTTAACTATTTCAAACAATTATTTGCTCAGGTAACCAATCCGCCAATCGACGCCATCCGAGAGGAGATTGTTACATCAAGTACAGTATATATCGGTGAAGATGGAAATATCCTTGAGGAGAAGCCGGAAAATTGTCAGGTATTGAAAGTAAAGAATCCGATTCTTACAAGTACAGACCTTTTAAAGATTAAGAATATGAATGTATCGGGATTCCATGTTGAAGTGATACCGATTACATATTATAAAAATACATCGCTTGAAAAGGCGATTGACCGTCTGTATGTTGAGGTGGACAGAGCACACAGAGATGGAGCGAGTATCCTTATTCTCTCAGACAGAGGTGTAGATGAGAACCATGTGGCAATCCCATCACTTCTTGCAGTTTCAGCTGTACACAGATATCTCGTACTGACAAAAAAGAGAACAAGTCTTGCACTGATTCTTGAAAGCGGTGAGCCTAGAGAAGTCCATCATTTTGCTACATTATTAGGTTATGGTGCATGTGCCATCAATCCATATCTGGCACAGGAATCAATCAAGTACCTGATTGACAAAGATATGCTTGATAAGGATTATTACGCTGCAGTAAATGACTATAATGATGCAGTACTTCATGGAATCATCAAGATTGCATCAAAGATGGGAATTTCAACAATACAGTCATATCAGGGTTCACAGATATTTGAGGCAATTGGTCTTGGAAAAGAAGTGATTGATAAATACTTTACAGGAACAGTGAGCCGCATCGGTGGTATTACATTAAAAGATATAGAGCGGGGTGTGGATGAACTTCATTCGACAGCCTTTGATCCATTGGGACTTGAGACAGATCTTGTTCTTGACAGTAGAGGAAGTCATAAGTTTAGAAGCGGAAAAGAGCAACATTTATATAATCCAAAGACAATTCATCTGTTACAGCAGTCTACATGGACAAATAATTATGATATGTTTAAGGAATATACTAAGCTGATAGATGATGAAGTAGGACCTGTCCATATCAGAGGAATGCTTGAATTTAATTATCCTAAGAAAGGTATTCCGATTGAAGAGGTTGAGAGTGTAGACAGTATTGTTAAGAGATTTAAGACAGGTGCCATGTCGTATGGTTCTATTTCACAGGAAGCACATGAGACAATGGCAATTGCAATGAACATGATTCATGGCAAGTCAAACAGTGGTGAAGGTGGAGAAAGTGAAGAGAGACTTGCTACCTCAGGACAAAAGATTGATAAATGTTCAGCAATCAAGCAGGTTGCTTCCGGAAGATTTGGTGTTACATCGAAATATCTTGTGAGTGCAAGAGAGATACAGATTAAGATGGCACAGGGAGCAAAGCCGGGCGAAGGCGGACATTTGCCTGGTAAGAAGGTTTATCCATGGATTGCAAAAACAAGACATTCTACACCGGGTGTGAGTCTTATTTCGCCTCCGCCACATCACGATATTTATTCAATTGAAGATTTGGCTCAGTTAATCTATGACTGTAAGAATGCCAATAAAGATGCAAGAATTTCTGTTAAACTTGTATCAGAGGCAGGTGTCGGAACGGTGGCAGCCGGTGTTGCAAAAGCAGGTGCACAAGTTATCTTGATATCAGGCTATGACGGAGGTACGGGTGCCGCACCTAGAAACTCTATTTATAATGCAGGACTTCCATGGGAGTTAGGCCTTGCAGAAGCTCATCAGTCGCTTATCATGAATGGTCTTAGAAATAAGGTTGTTGTCGAGACAGACGGTAAATTGATGAGTGGACGAGATGTGGCAATTGCAGCAATGCTTGGAGCAGAGGAGTTCGGATTTGCGACAGCACCGCTTGTGACAATGGGATGTGTCATGATGAGAGTCTGTAACCTAGATACATGTCCGGTAGGTGTTGCTACACAGAATCCTGAACTTAGAAAGAGGTTTAAGGGAAAACCGGAATACGTTGTTAATTTTATGAAGTTTATCGCACAGGAGCTTCGTGAATATATGTCTAAACTTGGCGTAAGGACAGTCGATGAGCTTGTTGGAAGAATTGATTTACTAAAGGCGAAAGATGATTTGTCATTAGGAAACAATGGTAGAGTAGATTTGTCAAGGATCCTTGATATTGATTTTGCAAAAGAGCCTGTTGAGTATGAAAAGAAAAATGTATATGATTTCGAACTTGAAAAGACACTTGATGAAAAGGTACTTGTCAAGAAATTCATGCCATCACTGTTAAAGAAACAGCCAAGAAGCATTGAAATAGATGTCACAAATACAGATCGTTCATTTGGAACAATATTTGGTTCAGAGATAACAAAGCATTATGGTGATGATGTGCTTGAGGATGACACTTATGTAGTAAAATGTAACGGAGCAGGCGGACAAAGTTTCGGCGCATTTATTCCAAAGGGACTCACATTGGAGCTTACAGGTGACAGTAATGATTACTTTGGAAAGGGACTTTCAGGTGGAAAACTGGTATTATACCCACCGAAAGGAATCAAGTACAAAGAGGACGAAAATATAATTGTAGGTAATGTTGCTTTATACGGTGCAACAAGTGGAAGTGCCTATATTAATGGTGTTGCCGGAGAGAGATTCTGTGTAAGAAATTCAGGTGCAGTAGCTGTTGTAGAAGGTGTCGGCGATCATGGCTGCGAGTATATGACAGGCGGTCGTGTTGTGGTTCTTGGTAAAACCGGAAAGAACTTTGCAGCAGGTATGAGTGGCGGAATTGCTTATGTGCTTGATGAGGATAGAGATTTATATACAAGATTGAATAAAGAGCTTGTATCTTCAACTGAAATTACATCGAAATATGATGTTCAGGAATTGAAAGAAATGATTGCTGACCATGTAAAATATACAAATTCAGCAAAAGGTAAGGAAATTCTTGAGAATTTTGGCGATTATCTTCCAAAGTTCAAGAAAATCATACCTCATGATTATAATAAGATGTTGATGACAATTGTTCAGATGGAAGAAAAAGGTCTGAGCAGTGAGCAGGCACAGATAGAAGCATTCTATGCAATGACAGGAAATTAGAGCAGAAACCATATTAGTAGACAAGGAGGCACAGATATGGGAAAACCAAGTGGATTTTTAGAATATGAGCGTGAAGATGCTGCTGCAGTATCTCCGAAAGAAAGAATAAAAAATTTTAATGAATTTCATACACCACTGTCTGAGGAAAAACAGAGATGTCAGGCAGCAAGATGCATGGACTGCGGTGTTCCTTTCTGTCAGGCAGGAATGTTAATCAGTGGGATGATGTCGGGTTGTCCGCTGAACAATCTTGTACCTGAATGGAATGAACTTTTATATACAGGCAATTTAGAACAGGCGTATCACAGACTTCATAAGACGAACAATTTTCCGGAATTTACAGGTCGTGTATGTCCGGCGTTATGCGAAAAAGCATGTACATGTGGCCTCAATGGTGATGCAGTATCAACAAGGGCAAATGAGCTTTCAATTATTGAGAATGCATATGAAAAAGGTTTTGCAGCACCAAATCCGCCAAAGGTAAGAACAGGCAAAAAAGTTGCCATCATTGGTTCAGGACCGGCAGGTCTTGCGGCAGCAGACCAGTTAAACCATAGAGGACATAGTGTGACTGTTTATGAAAGGTCTGACAGGGCAGGCGGATTACTGATGTATGGTATTCCAAACATGAAGTTGGAGAAACAATTTGTTGACAGAAAAGTAAATGTCATGAAAGAGGAAGGCGTTGAATTTATCACAGGTGTTAATGTAGGTGTGGATATCAAGGCAGAGGAACTTCTGAAAAAATATGACAGAGTGATTCTTGCATGTGGAGCTTCAAACCCAAGAGATATCAAAGTTCCGGGAAGAGAAGCAAATGGAATTTATTTTGCAGTTGACTTTTTGACAGCTACAACAAAGAGTCTGCTTGACAGCAGCTTTACCGATAACAAATTTATACAGACAAAGGGCAAAAATGTAATGGTCATCGGTGGTGGTGACACAGGTAATGACTGTGTCGGAACATCGATAAGACTTGGCGCAAAGAGTGTATTACAGCTTGAGATGATGCCAAAGGCACCTGATGAGAGAGCGGCAAATAATCCGTGGCCGGAATGGCCGAAAGTCTGCAAGACAGATTATGGTCAGGAAGAAGCGATTGCGGTATTTGGTCATGATCCAAGAGTCTACCAGACAACTGTCAAAGAATTTATTGCTGACAAGAAAGGCAATTTATGTAAGGCGAGACTTGTGAAACTCCAGAGCAAAAAGGATGAAAAGACCGGAAGATTCATGATGGTTGAAGTGGAGGGCAGCGAGTATGTTGTTGATGTTGATATCGTTCTTATTGCAGCAGGATTTTTAGGAACACAAGATTATCTGACAAAGGCATTTGGTGTAGAGACTGATGCGAGAACAAACATCAAGACAGAAAGTGAAAAGCATGCTACTTCCGTGAAACATGTATTTGCAGCAGGTGACTGCCATATTGGACAATCGCTTGTGGTAAGAGCAATCAGAGAGGGAAGAGATGTGGCAAGAGAAGTTGATATGAGCCTGATGGGTTATACAAGTCTGTAATTGAGATAAGAGAATTAAAATTTAAGTCGGTTAAATGATTATGAAAAATCAGATATGAGAGATGGAATTAGTCTTTCATATCTGTTTTTTTTAAACTGTAATTATATGATAAATTATAGCAGATTGGTATATATCTATTTTGTTATTTCAAGAGGTGCATCATAGAATATCCAGTCAAAATTGGCAACATCATAAGAAGCATTACAGTAGGTACAGATTCCTTCGGTTGTGAGGTTGATGTTCGCACCGCAGCCAGGACATATAACAGCTTGTGCTGAAGCATTTTTTTTTGTCATTGCATTTACGGTAGAATATCTTTTTTACAATCACATCATCAACATTTTCCTAATTTGGCTATAGAAAAAACTTATAGCAAGATATAGGTTTTAAGTATTATTTATAAATTCGAAAAGGTGATATACTTTCCTATGTCAACAAATCATACTAAAGTGATATGGTAAATATAATTTTAGGTATTTAAGCAACAGAATGAAAAAGATTGATAAAAGATTGAAAAGAAAAAGCTGTTTCCAAAACAGAAATAGTGCAATAAGGAAATGAAAGAAGGTGAGAGAAGTGATACGTTTTGAGAACGTCAGTAAAAAGTTTGTATCAAAGGATAATGAAACGATTGCAGTAAATAATGTTAATCTGACGATACATAAAGGTGAAGTTTTTGGTATCATCGGTTTTTCCGGAGCGGGAAAATCCACACTTGTAAGACACATTAACCTGCTTGAACATCCGACGTCAGGAAATATATATTTTGATGATGTCAATCTTACGCAGGCAAGCGAGAAGGAACTGCGAAAGTATCGTCAGAGAATTGGTATGATTTTTCAACAATTTAATCTGCTGTCACAAAGAACAGTGATTGATAACATTGTTTATCCGCTTGAAATTGCAGGGGCAGACAAGAAAGAGAGAATAAAAAGAGCGGATGAGCTTCTTGCATTGGTAGGTCTTGAAGATAAGAGAAAAGCCTATCCGTCACAGCTGTCCGGTGGTCAGAAACAAAGGGTGGCGATTGCAAGAGCTCTCGCAACAAATCCCGATGTGCTGCTGTGTGATGAAGCAACCAGTGCACTTGACCCAATTACGACCCGTTCAATTCTGGCATTGTTAAAAGAAATCAATGAAAAATTAGGAGTTACGATTGTCGTAATTACACATGAGATGAAAGTTGTCGAGCAGATTTGTGACAGAGTCGCGGTAATGAATGCCGGAGTGATTGAAGAGATAGGTGCGGTAAAAGATGTATTCTTAAATCCTAAATCTGAGACAACTAAGAGACTCATTCTTCCAGAGGACAACGGGCTTAAGAGGGATGAGAACAGAAGAATTCTTCGAATCGCTTTTGATGGTCAGTCAGCATTTTTGCCACTTATATCCTCTCTTACGATAGAATGTGATGCAATGATTAATATTCTGGGTGCTAACACAGAGAATATCGGAGGAAAGGCATATGGTCAGATGCTGATAGAGCTTCCAAAGGATGCAGATAAGGAAAAGCAAATAAAGAAATATCTTGATAGTCAGGGTATTTACTATGAGGAAGGGGGGAAAGGTCATGAGCAAGGGCATGATAGAACTGCTTAAAAATGGTGTGGATGAGACGTTATACATGACATTGATATCAACAATTGTTGCATATCTTATTGGCATACCATTAGGCGTACTGGTGTATATAACTGACAGTAAAGGAATATGTAAAAACAGAATCATCAACTTTATTACCGGAGTAATCATCAATGTAGTAAGGTCAGTGCCGTTTTTGATTTTGTTGGTTACCATCCTTCCTTTCACCAGAATGGTTGTTGGAACCACGATTGGTTCTGATGCCACAATTGTTCCGTTGGTGGTAGCTGCCGCTCCATTTGTTGCAAGACTTGTAGAATCATCTCTTAAAGAAGTGGACAGCGGTGTTATAGAGGCGGCAAAGGCGATGGGTTCGTCTAAACTGCAGATAATCACAAAGGTACTTTTGCCAGAAGCAAAACCGTCACTTCTTGTGGGAGGTACAATTGCCATTTCTACAATTCTTGGCTACTCTGCAATGGCGGGATTTGTTGGAGGCGGTGGTCTTGGAGCAATCGCAATTAATTATGGCTATTACAGATACCAAAACAATGTAATGTTGATTACAGTAGCATTTCTGGTCATCATTGTACAGCTGTTTCAGGAGGTTGGGATACGAGTGGTAAATAAGATTGATAAGAGACTAAGGTAAACATAAGTACGACAATAAAAATAGTAATCACAAAAAATAATTATATATAAAGAAAGGTTAAATTGGTGAAATTGATGAGAAAGAATAGTTTTAAGAGAAAAGCAGTAGCAGTAGTATTAGGATTAAGCGTGGTAGCAGGTTTGTTTACAGGATGTGGTAAGGAGAAGAGTGATAAGACAATCAAGGTAGGAGCAGTACCTACACCACATGCAGAAGTGCTCAATATTATCAAAGATAACTTGAAGGAAAAGGGCTACAACTTGGAAGTTGTAGAGTATAACGATTATGTATTGCCTAACAAGGCATTAGAGGATGGTGAGCTTGATGCGAACTATTTCCAGCATCAGCCTTATCTGGATGATTTTAATAAAGAAAATGGAACACATATCGTGTCAGTGGCAGCAGTTCATTTTGAGCCATTCGGCATTTATGCAGGAAAAACAAAGTCTCTTAGTGATTTAAAGGATGGCGCTACGGTTGCCGTTCCAAATGATACAACCAATGAGGCAAGAGCTTTGCTGCTTTTGGAAGCACAGGGATTAATCAAGTTAAAAGAAGGTGCTGGTATCACAGCAACAGTACTTGATATAGAAGAGAATCCTCTTAATCTTGAAATTAAGGAATTAGAAGCAGCACAGGTAGCAAGAGCAGTGTCTGATGTAGACATCGCAGCCATTAACGGAAATTATGCAATTGATGCAGGATACAAGGTAAGTGATGCACTTGCAGTAGAATCAGCAGATTCACTTGCGGCAGAAACATATGCTAATATCGTTGCTGTAAAGGAAGGCAGTGAAAACTCAGACAAGACTAAGGCTTTAGTAGAGGCAATTCTCTCTGATGAGGTAAGAGATTACATTAATCAAACTTATGAAGGAGCAGTTGTTCCTGTATTCTAAGATATACGCAGGGCCAATGGATTCGCAGATAATAAAAATAGCAGTTTTGGACGAGAAATAAAATGTTTAGTGAAGAAGAATTAAAAAATAGTCCTGTTGCAGTGCTTGGCGGTGGTGCAGTAGGAAAAACAGTAGCAGCTGACTGTGTACTTGGTGGAAGGAGTAAAGACACCTGTTATTGACAGTATGATTACCCTTGCATCCGTAATGACAGGGCAGGATTTCTATGAAAAGGGTCTTACACTTGATGAACTTGGCATAGGACATTTAAACAAAGAGCAATTGCTTGATTACTTGAATAATGGTGTATAAATCCTTTTAGAGTGCAGCGACTTGCCGCCTTATGCAAAAGCAATACAGACAGTTACGGGGCTGCCTGTATTTGATTTTAATACAATGATTGACCTGGTATACCATGCTGTGGTGCAAAAGAGTTACTTTGGGTGGCTGTAGGCGTAAATCTTAAGCGAATGACTATCTATTGAAATTTTTTGATTATATGCTATAATAGAAGTGATTTAACGGTCGGGGGTCGTTTATATGATTCCCGATTTTGTGTATATTATTGAAACATCATATTAGAGTGAGTTTTGGAGGAATCAATTGTGGCTGACAGACTTGAAGATGAAATAGAGATTATCTACTGGGGAGATGATGAAGATAATAATACAGTCAATGCTGATAGTATTAACAGAAAATATAAAAATAGAAAAGAGAAGATAACCTTACAGCAGGAGATAATAGGCTGGCTTAAGCTGGTGATTATTGCAGTAGTAGTTGCGATATCAGTTAATAATCTAATCATCATCAATGCAGAAGTTCCGAGCGGTTCTATGGAAAATACAATCCATGAAGGCAGCAGAATGATAGGATTTCGATTGTCATATGTATTTTCTAAACCGAAGCGAGGAGATATTATTATATTTAAATATCCCGAAGATGAATCGCAGAATTTTGTAAAAAGAGTGATAGGAACTCCGGGAGATACCGTAGAGGTTAAAATGGGTATTGTATATATTAATGGTAAGACATTAAAAGAGGATTATGTTTATTTTGAAGGAAATGTTATCAGTAGTAAAGGAGATTTCCCGGCAACAAAAGTGCCAAATGGCTGTTATTTTGTGATGGGAGATAACAGAAACAACTCACTTGATTCGAGATTTTGGGAAAAGACACATTTTGTTAAGGAAGATGAAATACTTGGGAAAGCAATATTCAGCTATTATCCGTCATTCAAATTTTTTAAGTAACACATCAATCATTTTTTATGAAGCGATATTTCTTTTATAAACTGAAAAAGATGAATTTACTTTTAGTCCACAGCTGGCATAAAGGCTGTGGGCTATTATATTTTCACCACTGACATGAAGAATCAGTTTGTTGAAATTTTTGTTGCGAAGCTCATTCAAAATAGAAATAAAACCAGCACGTCCGTATCCTTTGGAACGAAATTCGCTTATAATTTCAAAATTATAGAAAGTTACATAATTTTCATCATAAAATGGCATAATATTACAACCACCTATATATGTGTCAGAAAGCCAAAACTGAAATTCATTTTCATCCTCATCAAATTCTACTTCAAGTAAACCATTATTATTGCTTAAATCATTATTTAATATAGGAGAAGAAAAATTATATTCCATAAGATATTCGTGATGACTGAATGTAAAACCGGTATTGGAAAGCAGTGAATGAATATGCGTAGGAATCGAAATAGTTTCATTTGTAATTTGTTTTCTATCAGGAATATGTGCCCGCACAGTTGGTATCACAAAATGACAAAATTTTGATTCTGGCATTTTTGAATGATGTATAGTGCAGTTTTTTAAATCATCAGTGATAAAGTTTAAAAGATTTGTCATGATATGCCTGCGTCTGAATTTTGGATGAATCAATCCATACAGGCAGAAGTCTTCATCATATGGTATCATTGAAACAATACCAATCATGGAATTACCTTCATAACAAAGATAATAAGATACACAATCATCTTCTATGCAGAAATAGTAATCATAATCATCAAAGGTATTACACAAACTATAGATTGACATAATTTCACTTTTTTCATTCTCGGACAGAGTTTCTTTTTTTTTGAAATTGACATTTTCAGACATTTCTTTTTCCTTCTTCATGGTATTATTTTGACTGTAAATATTATAGTGGTAAATCGGAAGTGTGTAAAGGGTGTTAATATGAAAAAAACCAAATTGCAAAACACCCTTATAAGGTATATAATGAAAAACAGATATTAAAAATGATGAATGGAGTGTATGAACTTATGGCAGAATTAAAAGTGAAAAAACGTGATGAGATAAGTGATATTGATAAATGGAACATGAGAGATGTATATGCAGATGAAGGGCTATGGGAACAGGATATTAAAGAGGCAGAAAAAATGATGGAAGAGCTTGAAAATTATGAGGGCAGATTATGTGATAATGTCTCTGTGTTTAAGGAAGCATTAAAGCTCATAAATGATGTGGAATGGAAAGTTGAAAAGATATATTTTTATGCTAATCAGAAATACCATGAAGATTTGGGAAATCCTAAGTATCAGAAATATTCTGCACGTTCAGCTCAACTTCTTACAAAATATTATGCAAAAACTTCTTTTGTCACACCGGAGTTTTTGTTACAGCCTGAAGAAAAAATTTTCGGATATATCAGTGAGGACGAAGAATTATCAGAATATACCCAGTATTTTAAGGATTTGTACAGACAGAAAAAGCATATTCTTGATGGGGAAAAGGAAGAACTTCTCGCAAAAGTATCAAAGTTCTCAAATGGTGCAGGCGATATCTTTGCTGTATTTAACAATGTTGATATACAATTTCCGGTGATTAAAGATGAGCAGGGGAATGATGTGAAGATTACACATGCAAAATTGAATTTGCTCCTCGAAAGTAAGGACAGAAGTGTGAGAGAAAATGCATTCAAAGGACTGTATGGTTCCTATTCGCAGTTTAGGAATACGCTTGCGGCAGTTTATATCAATAATCTGAAAAAGGACAGTTTTTTTGCAGATGTAAGAAATTACTCTTCTAGCAGGGAGATGTTTTTAGACGATTCTAATATTCCGGGAGAAGTATATGATAATCTGATAGAGACAGTTGGAGAAAATCTTCATTTGCTGCACAGATATTTGAAAATCCGTAAAAGAGTCATGAAAGTGGATGAGCTTCATTTATATGATGTATACACACCTCTTGTGCAGTCTTACAACAAAAAGATATCTTATGATGAAGCAAAAAATATGGTTATCAGCGGTCTTAGCAGGATGGGAGATGAGTATATTAAGATTTTGAAAGGCGGACTTGAAGGGGGATGGATTGATGTTTATGAAAATGAGGGAAAGCGAAGTGGTGCATATTCATGGAGTGTGTATGGAACTCATCCGTATGTGCTTTTGAATTATCAGCCGAATTTGAATAATGTGTTTACGATTGCACATGAGATGGGACATGCGATTCACTCCTATTATTCTAATGCCAATCAGACATATACAAATGCAGGGTACAAGATTTTTGTTGCAGAGGTGGCATCGACATGTAATGAATCTTTACTGATTAATTATCTGATAGAAAACAGCAAAGATAAAGAAGAAAAAGCATTTTTAATTAATTATTTTCTTGAACAGTTCAGAACAACTCTTTTCAGGCAGACAATGTTTGCAGAATTTGAAAATATTGTCCACAAAATGACAGATGAGGGTGAGACTTTAAGCTGTGAAGCTATGTGTGAGATTTACTATGAATTGAATAAAAAGTATTTTGGTGAGGATGTACTGATAGATAAGGAGATAGAACTGGAGTGGGCAAGAATACCACATTTCTATTCATCATTTTATGTATATCAGTATGCGACAGGATTTTCGGCTGCAGTGGCGCTTTCAAAAAAAATCATAGATGAGGGTGAAAGTGCAGTGGAGGATTATAAAAAATTCTTAAAAGCAGGATGCAGTGATTATCCGATTGAGATATTGAAGATGGCAGGAGTTGACATGAGTCAAAAAGAACCTGTAGAGCTTGCAATGAAGATGTTTGAACAGTTGCTTGATGAGTTTGAAAGCCTTCAGGTGGAGGTTCCAAATTCAAAGGAATCAGCAAAATAAATATTGACTGGAAGTACATCTTATTGTATAATCTATACAATTTGAGATTAGTTTGCCACGAAACCATCTTACGCATGGGACAACGATTTGAACTTTTGGTTTGAAGCCGGATGATCAGGCAAATTAATATATCAATAATAAAGGCAGATAAATGCGAGCGCCATAACTACAAAGGTGTAGTTTTGACGCTCTAATTTGGGAGCAGACACATATTCATAAGACAAGAAAGGACGGATTACAATAATGAAAGCTTTTCTAATACTTGAGGATGGGACTGTATTTGAAGGAACATCCATCGGTTCTACAAAAGAAATTATTAGCGAAATCGTATTTAACACATCTATGACAGGTTATCTTGAAGTCCTTACAGATCCATCATATGCCGGACAGGCAGTTGCAATGACATACCCACTTATTGGTAATTATGGAATTTGCCGCGAAGATATGGAATCATTAAAACTGTGGCCGGACGGATATATTGTAAGAGAATTGTCAAGAGTTCCAAGTAATTTCAGAAGTGAAGATTCTATACAGAATATTTTGACAGAATTTGATATTCCGGGAATAGCGGGTATCGATACAAGAGCCCTTACAAAAATTTTGAGAGAAAAGGGCACCATGAATGGAATGATTACAACAGATGAGAATTATCATATAGAAGAGGTTTTACCTAAGTTAAAAGAATATTCACCAAAGGGAGTTGTTGCGAAAGTGACATGTGCTGAAAAATCAGTTCTCAAAGGTGATAAATATAAAGTAGCATTGCTTGATTTTGGTGCAAAGAAAAATATTGCAAGGTCATTAAATGAGAGAGGATGCGAGGTAACCATTTATCCGGCATTCACATCAGCAGAAGAGATTATCGCATCGAATCCTGATGGAATAATGCTTTCAAACGGACCGGGTGATCCGAAAGAATGTGTGTCGATTATAGAGGAACTTAAGAAATTATATGATACCGATATACCGATTTTTGCTATTTGTCTTGGACATCAGCTCATGGCACTTGCCACAGGAGCAGATACACACAAGATGAAATACGGACACAGAGGCGGCAATCATCCTGTGAAGGATTTAAAGACAGGAAAGGTCTATATTTCTTCACAGAACCATGGTTATGTGGTTGACAGTGAGAAAGTTAATCCGGATATTGCAGAGGTAGGCTTTGTCAATGTAAATGACAAGACGGTGGAAGGTTTAAGGTATAAAAATAAAAACATTTTCACTGTACAGTTTCATCCGGAGGCATGTCCGGGACCACAAGATTCAAGCACTTTATTTGATGAATTTTTAGATATGATGGGAGGTAACAAAAATGCCTAAAAATCCTAATATTAAAAAAGTTTTGGTTATCGGTTCTGGTCCTATCGTTATCGGACAGGCAGCAGAGTTTGACTATGCGGGAACGCAGGCGTGCCGCTCGCTCAAAGAAGAGGGAATCGAAGTTGTCCTTCTCAATTCCAACCCTGCGACCATCATGACAGATAAAGATATCGCAGATAAGGTTTACATAGAGCCTCTTACTGTGAAGGTTGTTGAAAAACTGATAGAAAAAGAGAAGCCGGACAGTGTTCTTCCGACACTAGGAGGACAAGCGGCACTCAACCTTGCCATGGAGCTTGCTGAGACAGGCTTTTTGGAAACACACAATTGTAAACTGATTGGTACAACACCTGAGACAATCAAAAAAGCAGAAGACCGTCTTGAATTTAAAGAGACAATGGAAAAGATTGGAGAACCATGTGCTCCTTCACTCGTTGTAGAAAATGTGGAAGATGGTGTGGCGTTTACCAATACAATCGGATATCCGGTCGTGTTAAGACCTGCTTATACACTCGGTGGAAGTGGTGGCGGTATTGCACACAACTATCAGGAATTAGTTGATATTTTATCAAATGGACTGCGACTTAGCCGTGTGGGCCAGGTTCTTGTGGAGCGCTGTATCGCAGGATGGAAAGAGATTGAATATGAGGTAATGCGTGACAGTGCAGGAAACTGTATCACTGTTTGTAACATGGAAAATATTGACCCTGTAGGTGTACATACAGGTGACAGTATCGTTGTAGCTCCGTCACAGACATTGGGAGATAAAGAGTACCAGATGCTTCGTACATCTGCACTCAATATTATCAGTGAACTCAATATCACAGGCGGATGTAATGTCCAGTATGCACTACATCCGACAAGTTTTGAATATTGTGTTATCGAGGTAAATCCGCGTGTCAGCCGTTCATCGGCACTTGCATCAAAAGCAACAGGTTATCCGATTGCGAAAGTGGCAGCGAAGATTGCACTTGGCTACACACTTGATGAGATTAAAAATGCGATTACAGGAAAGACATATGCCAGCTTTGAGCCGACGCTTGATTACTGTGTAGTAAAGATTCCAAGACTTCCGTTTGATAAATTCATCACAGCAAAGAGAACACTGACAACGCAGATGAAGGCGACAGGTGAGGTAATGAGTATCTGCACCAACTTTGAAGGAGCTTTGATGAAAGCAATTCGATCGCTTGAGCAGCATGTGGAAAGTCTTCTTGACTATGATTTTACAGAGTTAAACAATGAGGAACTGACAGAACAGCTTGCCAAAGTGGACGACAGAAGAATCTGGGTTATCGCAGAGGCACTCAGAAGAAAATTTGATTATGATATCATTCACGATATTACACAGATTGATAAATGGTTTATTGATAAGCTTGCCATCATTGTAGAGATGGAAGAAAGACTGAAGAGCGAAGAACTCACAGAGGAATTATTAAAAGAGGCAAAGAGAATAGAGTTTCCTGACAAGCTGATTGCAAAATTAAATGGTAAGGTGACAGAGGAAGAAGTACATGAACTTCGAATGAAATACGGTATTGTGGCAGCATTTAAAATGGTTGACACATGTGCTGCTGAGTTTGAGGCAACAACACCTTATTACTATTCGTGCTTTGGAAGTTACAATGAAGTGATCGAGACAAAGCCGGATAAGAAGATATTAGTACTCGGTTCAGGACCGATAAGAATTGGACAGGGTATCGAATTTGATTTCTGTTCTGTTCACAGTACATGGGCATTTAAAGAAGAGGGATATGAGACAATCATCATCAATAATAATCCGGAGACAGTCAGTACAGACTTTGATATCGCAGACAAGCTTTATTTTGAGCCACTTACACCGGAAGATGTGCGTAATATCGTTGATCTTGAAAAGCCTGACGGTGCAGTTGTTCAGTTCGGTGGACAGACAGCTATCAAACTGACAGAGAGCCTTATGAAAATGGGTGTTCCGATTTTAGGAACGAAAGCAGAGGATGTTGATGCAGCAGAGGACAGAGAGCTGTTTGACGAAATTCTTGAAAAATGTGGTATTCCAAGACCTTCCGGCGGAACAGTATTTACCTGTGAGGAAGCAAAGAGTGTTGCTAACAAACTCGGTTATCCTGTGCTTGTAAGACCTTCTTATGTTCTTGGTGGTCAGGGCATGCAGATTGCAACTTCTGACGAAGAGATAGAAGAATTTATGAATATTATCAACCGTATTGCACAGGATCATCCGATTCTTGTTGACAAGTATCTTGTCGGCAAGGAGATTGAGGTCGATGCAGTATGTGACGGAACAGATATATTGATACCGGGTATCATGGAACACATTGAGAGAGCCGGTGTTCATTCAGGTGACAGTATTTCCGTTTATCCGGCACAGACATTGTCACAGGAAGCAATTGACAAGATTGAAGAGTATACAAAGAAATTGGCAGAGTCACTCCATGTCAAAGGTATGATTAATATTCAGTTTATTGTGTGTGGAAACGCAGATGTCTATGTCATAGAGGTCAATCCTCGTTCAAGCCGTACAGTTCCTTATATCAGTAAGGTAACAGGTATTCCGATTGTCAAACTTGCGACAAAATGTATTATAGGAAAGACAATCAAAGAGCTTGGTTATGAGCCGGGACTTCAAAAGAAGGCAGATTATATTGCTATTAAGATGCCGGTATTCTCATTTGAGAAAATCAGGGGTGCAGAGATCAGTCTCGGACCGGAGATGAAGTCAACAGGTGAGTGTCTCGGTATTGCAACAACTTTTGAGGAAGCACTTTATAAAGCATTTTTAGGTGCAGGAGTCAACCTTCCGAAGCATAAAAAGGTTATTATCACTGTCAATGATGCTGATAAAAAAGATGCCATTTCGATTGGACGACGTTTTGAAAAATTAGGCTATGAAGTATATGCGACAAGAAGTACGGCAAAGGTACTTAAGGAAAATGGCGTAGGTGCAAGAAGAGTCAATAAATTGCATCAGGAAGCGCCAACAGTTATTGATTTGCTTTTGGAACACAAGATAGATATCGTTGTAGATACACCTACACAGGGAAGAGATAAGTCAAGAGACGGTTTCTTAATCAGACGTATTTCCATAGAGACAGGTGTCAACTGCTTTACATCACTTGACACTGTTAATGCACTGCTTACAAGTCTTGAAAGTAATGTCAAGGATAACCTGACATTGATTGATATTGCGACAGTTACAACGAGATAAAAAGCAGAAGCTTGATGGACAGAGTATAGGATTGCTGTAGAATGATTGTTTGCAGGATTCAGATAAAGATTTCGATAAATAAAAAACTGCCACACTTTTCCGTGATATTCTTAACGGAAAATTAGGTGGCAGTGATACCCTGAAGGTTTGAAGTTACCTTCAGGGTATTTTTTGTTTAGTTTTTGTCTAATTGGAACGTGTACTGGATGACGATGGTGTTGCCACAGGTTCGCGAGTATCTGACTTCTTTTTCGTAGACATCAATCCGCTTGATGAAGGCACGGAGAATTTCGGGAGTGAGCTTTTCAATGTTAATATACTCTTTCGCTTTTGCGATGAAATCCTTAACGTATTTCTCCTGCAAATCAATCTCATTGATT
>CADACD010000028.1 GCA_902786365.1 uncultured Lachnospiraceae bacterium
CCTGCACAGGTTTATATGGACTTGAAAAAGTGTATCGAATTTATATAAAGGAGGTTCACCTGTTCCGCTTTTCCTCTGTGTATACCGCCCGAAGGCGGCACTTATTTGCTATTATTAATAGTTTTAATCGTTTCTACCGGAACACCGGTATAATCACTTAACATTTTAGGGCTTATGTGATATGTATAACATTCACTGCCTTCATTTTTCCAAGCTCCACCGATAGGTAGAGCTTTATGTATCAATGCACCTTGTACGCTTAATACTGACATTCCTAATATTTCTGCTGCTGCTTTTACAGATACTCTTTCTTTCTCCATTTCTTTTATTCTCCTTTCCGAATATTCTTGGCCACCTGCCATACTGCTCATTCCTTTCAGAGTTTTGCTGATATGTGATATGTATATATTGATGACATCTTGACTGCTGTTCCTATAGGGAGTTTCCCTTGCTGCATTGCGATTCTGACAAATTGTGGAGACATATTTAGAATCGCTGCTGCTTCTGTTGTTAATATTTTTCCTGCCATTATTCTTACCTCCTTCCTTATTCAGCTACTAGCCATATCTTTAGCATGTGTTTGTGCCAGTCGTTCTTCTGCTTTTCCTGCTGCTTTTCCCTCTGCATATGCAGACATACAAAGCATTATCATTGTTTTCATTTCAACACTTTGTATTTTGATAAACTTCTCTGCCATGCTTTCAATTAATTTTTCCTTTTCCATTTTTTCACCTTCTTTTTAATCTAGTTTCTTTTGTTTCGTATATTGACATTATAGTTTCTTAAATTTACTTTGTCAACTCTTTTTTGTCACTTTACGGAACTTTTTTATTGATTTTTGTGTAATGTTGTGATATTATTAATATTGAGAAAGGAAGTGATGAATAAATGACTCAAGGCGAACGAATAAAAGAAATAAGAAGCTCACTTGGTCTTACGCTTGAAAAGTTCGGTGAAAAGGTTGGTGTGACAAAGCAAACTATTAGTCGAATTGAAAACGGTATCAATAATCTTACTGAACAAATGGCAAAATCCATATGTCGTGAATTTAATGTTGATTACATATGGTTAACTACAGGCGATGGCAATATGTTCGTCGATACAGATGATAACTTTATTGAAAAAATTGACAGGATTATGGCAAGTGAAGATGATGTGAGAAAGAACTTTTTTAAATTCATGTTATCTTTGAGCTATGATGATGTAGTAGCTCTTGAACGTATTATGAATAGTGCTATAGATTTTTTCCAAGATACAAAAGAAGATGGTGATTGACAGCTTAGTAACTGTCAATCACCACGAACATAAAGATACATTGTGAGTTTATATATTCTTTTCAGATATTTTTCATTATGTATTTTACTAATCAATTCAATAATAGCTTTTTTGTAATCCATGTACAATGCTCCTTTCTGAATTGCATTGTAGCACATTTTTTTTATATTACCAGTCTTTGAAACATCATTTCCATAATTATGGAAATCGTGATAGCCGGTATAGTCATTTCACACAAAATGTGATACTGTTATTTGTATTCAGATTCAAACAGGCATGTAATTTTTACATTCATTGCAATAGCTATTGTTTCAAGCTGTAAAAGTGTCGGTGACACTTTACCGTTTTCGATGTTATTTATCGTAGATTTCCCTATACCGGATTTTTTCGATAATTCCATCAATGTGAAACCTTTAGTGGCTCTCACTTCCCATAATAATATTTTCATTTTATTACCTCCTTATGCAAAAGTTTATAAAATAAAATATTATTATAGGGTGTATACTAATAAATTAATTTCTTGGATGTACTATAGAATTATGAGGTAATAAAATGACCAAAAAACTATATGAAATATCAATTAATATTCTTGCAGTTATCGCTGTAGTTCTTGCGGTTATTGATATATCAAAAGGACTTACCGGATTTCAATATTACATTAATGTTGTAATATACATTATTTTTGTTATGGATTATCTGGTCAGACTCATTCTTATAAAAGATAAAAAAGATTTCTTTAAGAAAAATATATTCGATTTACTCGCAATAATCCCTTTTAATTCTATATTTAGAGTATTTCGATTATTTAAACTATTCAGATTAACCAAACTTCTCAAAGTTTCAAAAATGTTTAAACTTACAAGATTCACTGCATATATTGCAAGACTTGTTAATAAATGCAAGAGATTTCTAAACACAAATGGTTTTAAATATATGCTTATGCTCTCATTAGTTTCAATCGTTGTCGGAGCATTGGCAATAACATTCTTTGAGAATATGAAATTTTCAGATGGACTTTGGTGGGCATTTGTAACAACCACAACAGTAGGATATGGAGATTTGTCTCCAAATACCACTGCAGGCCGAGTAATAGCAGTTTTCTTAATGTTGATTGGTATTGGTCTTGTCAGTTCTTTAACAAGTACAATTACAGGCTATTTCTTTACATCAAAGAAAATATCATATAAAGACAGCATAATTGATGATATTAGATTAAAACTTGATAACTTACAGTCTTTATCAGACGAAGATATAGATGATATATGTAAAGTTTTAAAATCTTTAAAAAAATAAAACTACATTAATCTATTTATTGACAATATAATATGATTGTCAAACAAAATATATGCCTCCTGCTACAAACAGAAGGCATGCGCTGTAACTATTAACTGATGTCTCTGTTAATAATCACACAAAAATATATATCTGACAATTATGATTATAACATTTTTGAGACATCCTTGCAAGTTAATGGGTGTATTTTTTATACCTAAAATTCAGAAAGGATGGTATATATGGCTAGAGGCAGAAAGAAAACTCAAAAGTTCAAAAGAGCAAATGGAACCGGATGTATTAAAAAACTTTCAGGAAATCGAAGAAAGCCCTATGCAGCTTTAGTGACTACCGGTAAGGAATGGAACGAAGAGAAACTGATATATAAACAAATTCAAAAGGTAATCGGTACTTTCAAAACTGAGCAAGAGGCATACTTAGCTCTTGAACAGTATAAAATGTCTCCATATGACATAGATAAGGTAAAGATAACCTTTTCAGAAGTATATAATGAATGGTTCAAGCGACACAGTTTGGAAATAGGCTCTTCGAATATCAGAGCAATCACGTCTGCCTATGACAAAATCAAGCCAATACACGAAAGACAATTTACCACCATAACTATTATAGATTTAAGAGATACAATAAATAATGCAGTTGATAAAAACGGAAAGCATGTGTCGGCTGTTATGCAGGGTAGAATAAAATCTATGTTTAATCTTATATACGACTATGCTGTCGAGAATGAAATTGTGCAGGTGAATCTTGCCAGACAATTCCATATTAAAAATTATGACAAAAAAGTGAAAAGAGAAAGAAAAGATAAGTTGCCTATATCTCCTGAGCATGAAACAATGCTGTGGAACAATGTTGACTATGGGTATATTCCAATGATACTTATAGGTATTTATACAGGATTTAGACCTCATGAGTTATGTGTGATTGAACGTGCAAATGTAAATCTTGATGGAAATTATATTATTGGTGGCGAAAAGACCGAGGCTGGCAAGGACAGATATGTCCCTATACATCCTAAGATTAAATCTCTTGTAGAATTTTATTACAACCAGTCTAACGGATTTGAATATCTCATTAATGCTTTTGACGGTCAGCGTGGTTCAAGCATGACTTACGATAAATACAGAGGAAGATTCAAAAATGCTTTTCGTCATTGTAATATTGACACAACTTTATACTCTCCTCACTGCACAAGACATACATTTATTACAAGAGCAAAAGAGGTTCGTATGGATGACGAAGCCATTAAACTTATCGTCGGTCATGAATTTCATGGAGATGTTACTGCCCAAGTATACGATCACGCCGACAAAAGACAGTATCTTCAGGAGCAGATAAGGAAAATAGAGTAGTCACTGACTACTCTATTTTTATATATTTTTGTTCCTTACACGTTCCTTACGTTTGTTCCTTACACGTTCCTTACGTGTTCCTTACCGCCACATTTTTTTATGCGTTTTCATGTACAAAACATACGATTTTTAGAACTTTCCAGCGTTAGCAGCTTCTTCAACACTAACTGCAACAGCCACTGTAGCTCCTACCATCGGATTATTACCCATTCCGATAAGTCCCATCATCTCTACATGAGCAGGAACTGATGAAGAACCTGCGAACTGAGCGTCTGAGTGCATACGTCCGAGTGTATCTGTCATACCATAAGAAGCAGGACCTGCTGCCATGTTATCCGGATGAAGTGTTCTACCTGTACCACCACCTGATGCTACTGAGAAGTACTTCTTTCCTAAATCGTTACACTCTTTCTTGTATGTACCTGCAACCGGATGCTGGAATCTTGTTGGGTTTGTTGAGTTACCTGTGATTGATACACCAACATTCTCCTTGTGCATAATTGCAACACCTTCCTGAACATCGTCTGCACCATAACATTTTACTGTTGCACGAAGTCCATCTGAATATGCCTTTTCATATACTACATTGAGCTCTGCTGTCTTGTAGTCATACTGTGTCTCAACAAATGTAAATCCATTGATACGAGAGATAATCTGAGCTGCATCTTTTCCAAGACCGTTTAAGATAACTCTTAATGGTTTCTTACGAACCTTGTTAGCCTTCTCTGCGATACCGATAGCACCTTCTGCTGCTGCAAATGACTCATGTCCTGCAAGGAAACAGAAACACTCTGTCTCTTCTTCCAATAACATCTTTCCTAAGTTACCATGTCCAATACCAACCTTACGGTGGTCAGCAACGGAACCCGGAATACAGAAAGCCTGAAGTCCTTCACCGATTGCTGCTGCTGCGTCTGCTGCTTTTCTACAGCCCTTCTTGATAGCGATTGCCGCACCAACTGTGTATGCCCAGCAAGCGTTTTCAAAGCAGATAGGCTGAATCTTTTTCACCTGGTCATATACATCTAAACCAGCGTCTTTTGTGATTTTTTCAGCTTCTTCAATTGAGCTGATTCCATAGCTGTTTAATACAGAATTGATCTGGTCAATTCTTCTTTCATATGATTCAAATAATGCCATTTTGTCCGTCTCCTTTCTTACTCTTGTCTTGGATCGATAATCTTAACAGCGTCAGCTACACGACCATACTGTCCTTTAGCCTTTTCCCAAGCTGTATTAGGATCATCACCCTTTTTGATAAAGTCTGTCATCTTTCCTAAAGAAACGAACTGATAACCGATAACTTCGTTATTCTCATCAAGTGCAATACCTGTTACATAACCTTCAGCCATCTCAAGATAACGAACACCTTTTTCCTTTGTTGCATACATTGTACCAACCTGTGAACGTAAGCCTTTTCCTAAGTCTTCAAGTCCTGCACCTATTGCAAGTCCGTCATCAGAGAATGCACTCTGTGTACGTCCGTAAACTATCTGTAAGAATAATTCTCTCATAGCTGTGTTGATAGCATCGCATACAAGGTCTGTGTTTAATGCCTCAAGAATTGTCTTGCCCTGTAACACCTCTGCTGCCATAGCTGCAGAATGTGTCATACCTGAACATCCGATTGTCTCAATCAATGCCTCTTCAATAATACCATTCTTAACATTTAATGAAAGCTTGCAGGCACCCTGCTGTGGTGCACACCAGCCTACACCATGTGTAAAGCCTGAGATATCTTCAATTTTTTTAGAGTGTACCCATTTTCCTTCTTCCGGAATTGGAGCCGGTTCATGCTTTGCGCCTTTAGCAACCGGACACATGTTTTGAACTTCCTGTGTGTAAATCATTATTAGACTCCTTTCAAGTAATTAATCTTCATTTGTGCAATATAACGCTGTGCAATATCGTATGTACTATCATTTTATATTCTGCGAAATATAAAACAAAAAATAACGCATAGCATTTCATCACACTATGCGTCTATTTTCTCACAAATTACCAAATTAGTCTACAATTTTTTCCAAATAAATATCAATTTTTTACTTACCACCATTTTATGATTATTTTGTATATTGCAATTTGAGCATTTCTTATTGCTGTTTTATAAATTTATTTCCATTTTAGTTACACTGCTTTTATAATTTACAGTTAAATCATCACTTGTATATTTTATTTTCAAGCTGTAATAGTTTTTCATGAAAAAAATCTACTCTGTTAAGACCTGACGACCACAAATATGCCTTGTCCGCCTCACCTAGTTCTTCGAATGATAGCCATTCTACTCCAATAATACTCTGCTCTTCTGCTGACAATTCCGGGTCTGTTCCGATTCCCGGTACCGCATCATCCTCTGTCTCAACAAGAAACGTATGAACCTCTCCTCTGTTGTCAGGCTTATACTGTACTGACAGTTTTCTTACAATTTTTCCATCCACAAGACTTTCCTCTTTCAACTCTCTGAGTGCTGCCTGCTCATATGTTTCACCCTTCTCTACACCTCCGCCCGGAAGACAATAAAATTCTCTTCCGCGCATTCTGTGTTTCACAAGCAATATTTTATCATTTTTTATAACCAAAGCCTGGGCTCTGTCTCTTCTCACAATTTTTCCCATATATATTCCTTCCTATGCTGCCTATACGCATGTATTATCTTACATTTATTTCAAATATTTTATCAGTGTTTGAGCTCATCTCTTTCAAAACCATTTCGTGAACCTGATAATGCCCCATCTTTCTATTCCTCAACCGTTTTTTCACTCCAATCTTTAAAGCTGATATTCATATCAACTGTTCCGGTGATTCCATCGATTTTCCCACTCTCAGCATACTGCCACATGCTGATTTTATATGGAAAATATAATTCATCATTATAACCGGCAAACCATTTCTCATAATCTTCAAGTTTGCTCATATCTAATGACATTGCAAACCACTTGAGATTTGCATATATCACCGGTGTATATCCTTCTTTTTTTATCTGTTCACAAAATGCTATGGCAATCTGTGTTCTCTCATCTACAGTCAGGTCTTTCGCCCTCTCTGTGTTGCTGAGTGTTGTCTCTGTATCAAATACGACAGGATATGTAATATTATATTTCTTTATAATATCAATTGTAAAGTTTGCTTCTTCGATTGCTTCTTCTTTAGTAATTGCCTGTGAAAAGAAATATACACCTACTTTAATCCCTGCATCAAGTGCGCCAAGAATATTATCCTTCGCCTTTTCATCCTCAACAATTTCACCTGTACCATATCCTCTGTAGGCAACTCTTATCATAGCAAACTCCACTCCGCTGTCTGCCACCTTTTTCCAGTCAATATCTCCCTGATATTTTGAGATATCAATTCCTTTATGTGAAACAATCTCTCCATTTTCTACATAGACAATTTCTCCATCATCTAGTTTTTCTATTTTTTCGTTATCTATATCATTTTTTTCTAAATCTTCAATAACAGGAATGAACATATATCTGTTTGTATGATATACAACGATATCTTCCGGAAACAATTCTCTAAGCATCTCAAGCGTGCCTTTGTTATTTTCCATATAATCTCTGATAATCTCTTTCATTTCCTCTACACTATATTCATTTTCAGATATGCCTCCTGAACCTCCCACGCCTTTGGTGGCACCAATTTCAGAAAATGTATTTTGATTGTCAGAACCGACGCTATCATTTTCCGAATACAACCTTACACATAAGGCAATTCCAACAACTGCAACTATAGTGGCTAAAACCGCATACAAATTCAAAAATATATGTCCTGTTTTATTTTTTTCTTTGGTAGTTTTTCTTCCTTCTTCATAATTTGGTCTTTCATTTCCACCATTCATGTTTTCTCTATCATATGTCTCTTTATTGCTCTCGTTATCTCTGTCCCACATACCCGTATTTTCTTGCATATCTCTTTGATTAATATCACGTAGCTTTTTTACAGTATCTGTGTTTTCTATATTTCTCGTATGTTCTCTATCTTTAAAACTCATATTATTTTAATCGCCATCCTCCCATTTGTATATATATATGTTAAAATATTATACCTTTATTTTATAATGTAATCAATTATTTTTTTCAATTCCTGTTCCTCTAACTCATATTGCTCTTCACAATCATCTATCAAAGAGTAGCATTTGTTTCATTGTACTACAATAATTACAATACAAAATAGAGAAATTTTTTGTTCGTTTTAATCGCATGTTTAGCTTGACAAGAAGTCATAAATTAAGTATAGTATTACATGTAATTAGAAACTTTTATTTTTTATTTATATGCTGACATGGCACAGTCGGTAGCGCACTTCATTGGTAGTGAAGAGGTCACGGGTTCGATTCCCGTTGTCAGCTTTCTAATATTATCAGATGAGTCTGTTGCAATAACAAAAATTACCACAATAAATTGCTGTCAATCGCTAAAATTAACGGCAATATATAGTGGCAAGCATGATTATTGTAGCAGATTCATTTTTTAGTTAAAATTCAATTAAAATCTGACAATTCTTTTCCCTGTTATCTCGACACTTTATCCTATCCATGAAAATATAAAAAATAGCCACTATCTGACCATAAAAATAAATTCAAAAAGCAGCTATTTCATCTCATTGATATATATTGATATATTTTTTAGTGTTTTTGGTTTCTGTTTTTAGTCTATTAGAATAATTCGTTAATGTTCTAACAATGCTCTATGAATGATATATTCTATGACAATCTCTGTCTTACAATCTCATACGCTAAAACACCTGCAGCAACCGAAGCATTTAAGGAATCTATATCACCTTTCATTGGAATCGATGCAACAAAATCACATTTTTCTTTGACAAGTCTGCTCACACCGTCACCCTCGTTTCCAATGACAAGTCCGATAGCCCCTTTTAAATCAAGATGATACATTACCTCTCCATCCATATCAGCACATACAAACCACATACCTTCTTTTTTTAATTCTTCTATTGTTTTAGCAATATTAGTAACTTTTGCGACCGGTGTATAATTCAACGCACCTGCTGATGTTCTTGCAACAACTGCTGTCAGTCCTGCCGCTCTGTTTTTTGGAATAATCACTCCATGTGCACCTGCCAGATTGGCAGTTCTGATAATCGCTCCTAGATTGTGTGGATCTTCTATATTATCAAGAATAAAAATAAACGGCGGTTCCTCTTTTTTTCTTGCATTTTCAAGAATATCTTCAACGCTTGCATAATTATATGCTGCCGCCAATGCAATCACTCCCTGATGCTTTCCTGTCTGCGACATTGCGTCAAGTCTGTCTTTTGGCACAAACTTCACGACCGTCTGCTGTTTTTTACTCTCTCTTAATATGCTGTTTACCGGTCCATCGTGACACCTGTCAAGAATATATAGTTTATCTATTGTTTTACCGGAACGGAACGCCTCAAGTACAGCATTTCTTCCTTCAATTGTCAATTCTTCATATCTCATTTGATTGTCCTCTCAGCTCTTTGATACTTCTCTATTCCATCACTCACAAGCTCTAACATACGACTAGTCTGCCCACTCATATACAGATACCCTATAAGTGCCTCAAATCCTGTTGCTCTCCTATAATCAGTCATGGTAGCATTTTTTGCCATTGTCACAGACTTGGCATTTCTGCCTCGCTTATATATCCTGTTTTCTTCTTCTGTAAGTTCTAACAGCTTAACAATTTCTGCCTGGGCATGCGCCTTTACGAGCATCGTCGACATTCTGTGAAGTTTATTTACCTGTGCCCCTGATTCAGATATAATCTTTGTTCTTACCAGAATTTCATAGACTGCATCACCAATATATGCTAACACTAATGGTGACAGCGACCGAACATCTGCCTTTTTGATGCCCATTCCCTCACAGATTGTATCCACCATTTCTATTCCTGTACCTATATTTATGCTTTCTTCCATTTTACGCCTTCTCTTGTATCTTCAAGAATAATTCCTTTTGCAAGCAACTCATTTCTTATCTCATCTGCTCTTGCAAAGTTCTTTTCTTTTCTTGCCGCCTGTCTTTCTGCAATCAGCTTTTCTATCTCATCATCTAGAATCTCTTCCTGTTTCTCGGCGATAATGCCTAACACATCTGCCAGAGTAACAATACTGTCTTTTAATCCTTTTGCAAATTCCTTTGATGAACTTTCTGTTACATTGATATTTGCATATTTTACAAGTTCAAACACTACCGATATTGCATCCGCTGTATTAAAATCATCTTCCATTGCATTTTTAAATTTTACGACAAACTCATCTGCTTTTCTAAGTTTTTCTTTTTCATCTTCTGTTAAAGTCTCTGATGCAAGATTTTCTTCCATATGTTTTAAGTTAGCTACTGCTGTGATGATTCTGTCAAGTCCATTCTTTGCCGCTTCCATCAATTCTGCACTGAAATTAATCGGACTTCTGTAGTGTGCACTTAACATAAAAAATCGAAGAACCTGTAAATCATATTTTTCACTGATATCTCTCACTGTAAAAAAATTACCAAGTGACTTTGACATCTTTTTGTTGTCAATATTTAAAAATCCATTATGCATCCAATACTTAGAAAATCCCACACCATTTGCAGCTTCGCTCTGTGCAATTTCATTCTCATGATGAGGGAATATCAAATCTTCACCGCCTGCATGAATATCTATCTGGTCACCAAGATATTTTTTTGACATCACAGAACACTCGATATGCCATCCCGGTCTTCCCTCACTCCATGGAGACTTCCAATATGGTTCACCTTCTTTTTTCGGCTTCCAAAGGACAAAATCAAGCGGATCTTCTTTATTTTCTTCTCCTGCTACTTTAATCTCTCTGTGTCCTGCCTCAAGGTCATCTATATTCTTTTTTGACAATTTTCCATAATCTTTGAACTTTCTTGTTCTGAAATAAACTGTACCATTTGAATCATAGGCATAGCCTTTTTCGACAAGACCACTTATCATCTCAATCATACCCTCAATTTCTTCTGTCGCAAGCGGATGCTTTGTAGCTTCTCTGACATTGAGTGCTTTCATATCTTTTTTACATTCTTCTATATATCTCTTCGAAATTTCCTCTGCCGTAACGCCTTCTTCAATTGCAGCTTTTATAATCTTGTCATCAACATCAGTAAAATTTGATACATATTTTACTTCATATCCTGCATATTCCATATAACGTCTGACAGTATCAAAAACAATCATCGGTCTCGCGTTTCCAATGTGTATCAGATTGTATACCGTAGGTCCACAGACATACATTCTTACCTTTCCTTCTTCTATTGGAACAAAATCTTCTTTTTTTCTTGTAAGCGTATTATAAATCTTCATAATCTTTACCTTGTCTTAATACCACCCTTCCAATGGTGCGGGCAGCCACATTCTATCCTTTCTTCATATTCTGTTTAAACATTTGTTTTTAAGATTTTAACCAAATTTTTATCTTTCATCTGACTGTCTGACACTGCAGCCTGCACAACTGCTACATCCGGCTCCCAAAGGTACAGGTGCAGAATAATCACGTGCCTGACTTAAAGATGCTATTGCCTGTGATGAAATTCCTTCCCCGCTTCCGGTAAATCCAAGACCTTCTTCAGTAGTTGCTTTCACATTGACAAGATTCTCTTCTATCTTTAATGCTTTTGCTATATTTTTCACCATCTCGTTCCTGTAAGGTCCTACTTTTGGTCTTTGAGCGATGATGGTCGCATCAATATTGTTGATTATATACATATTTTCTTCTAGTAGCTTTCCAACATGCTCTAATAACTTTATGCTTGATATTCCCTTATATTTCTCATCTGAATCTGGAAAATGCTTTCCAATATCGCCTAATCCTGCCGCTCCTAACAAAGCATCCATAATCGCATGAAGAAGAACATCTGCATCAGAATGACCAAGTAAACCCTTCTCGTAAGGTATCTCCACACCCCCAAGTATCAGTTTCCTGTCTTCTACCAGCCGGTGCACATCATATCCCATCCCAACTCTCATAAACAATATCCTTTCTATATTTGTACGCATTGATATATTCAGTTATACAATTTTATTTCGAACTTTCAAGCAGCCTTTCAATTACACCAACATCATTTAATATCATTAAAATATGAATGAATTAGTGCTAAATAAAAATAATTTTATATTTCAAAAAAAGTCTCGCCTTAACAGGCAAGACTTTAACTAGTAGCGGAAAAGGGATTTGAACCCATGACACCACGGGTATGAACCGTGTGCTCTAGCCAACTGAGCTATTCCGCCATATGTCTGATACTGAATAAAAATGGGACCTACAGGGCTCGAACCTGTGACCCTCTGCTTGTAAGGCAGATGCTCTCCCAGCTGAGCTAAGATCCCGTTCGCTTTTATCTTGTATCTGACGACTTAGATAGTATATCTGTTTTATCGCATTTTGTCAAGCATTTTTTTATATTTTTTCAATTCACCTTTTTTTCATGTTTATAAAACACTACTTTTACGACCATTTTTTCGTATGTTCCTCATAATACATTCTGTCCATCAAAAGTGTAGCTGTCAAAAGTTCCACTATCATCACTGCCAGATATATCATTATATTTTTATTAATAAAATTGAAAATACCATAATATTCGGATATGACCGCAATCAGATTTGCTGTTCCATGTAGAACAATACATACTGTGATTGATTTGTATTTTTCAAACACAAACAAAAGAATAAATGATAGCAGAAATGCGTACATTGCCTGTAATAAATTAAAATGAAACAATCCAAATATCATTGAAGTGACAAAAGCTGCTTGCCGCATTGTTGTCATCTTTCTTAATCTCAGATAAATCACTCCTCTGTATATCAGTTCCTCGGTAACCGGAACAATCAAAGCAATTGATATTATCTGGATAATAAGCGGACCATTAAGAAGGTTTTTACTTACTCTTTCATAATCTTCTAATATCTTTTTTATCCTTATAAGAGTCAAAAGCCTGCTAAGTCCCGGCCCTGCTGATGCTCCAAGTAAAAATATTTTTATTAAATCAAGTCCTTTCACTCTATTCGACAGATATGCTTTTAAATACTCTCTGTTTTTATTGCATTCTTTCATAAAAATGGGAAAAAAAATAACTGCCGAGATAAGTGCCGAAAAAAAAGTGATGAGATATCCATAGTGTACTGCCATGTCATTGATATTTTCTGAAAACATATAAAAAAAATCTAAACCATTCGTTGTCTCAACATCGCCATAGGAACCTGATAGGAAAATATACAAACAAACTGTCACTTCCACCATGGAAGAAATGAGCATATATAATATTGCCGGAAACAATGCTCTGAATATATTGTTAAAACTCATGTCTTGTTTCATTTTATTCATATTTACTCTCCATTCCATTACCATTTTCTAAACAAGTTTATAATAAAGAATTTGAATGTTTTAGCTGATATTGACAAAGAAAAACCAAGGTATCATAAAGTAAAACTTTATGATACCTCACACTTTCATTACTATTCACAGTTAATTCAATCTTATGAATGTTAATTCCTCTATACCTGGTTCTCTCTGAGGAATTTATCAATAGCCATAATCTCAACACGAATATTTCTCATATGATCAATATGTTTCTGGAAGTTACCTTTGTCACCTAAGATATTAAGAGCCTTAGATGTCTCACCTGTGTCTGCAAGTGGAATTGTGTTGAACTGATTATTCTCAATAAATTCAGCAGCTTTCTTGAGTTCAAGTACAAGATTATTCTTGTAGTTCACAATCTCTTCCTCAAGTCTAGCTCTTCTCTCCTGCTCTTTCTTCACTTTCATCTTGATCAATACTGCCTGTGTATCAAGAATCTTATCATTAACGTGGAATGGATATACCAATACATTCGGTTTTTTAATCTTGATGAGTTGCTGACCTTTATCATAATCGACTCCGGAATTCTTCATATAAGACTGAATCTCAGCATCTACTCTAGGATATGTAAATTCTTCTCCTTCAAGGTAATAGATACCACTCTGGTTTGACATAACGCCTGTATCAGTATCCATATCATAAATTCTGAAACCAATAATCCTGATATCCTTCGCCGGATCGTCCATTGATAAAACCTTTTCCATAATTACTTCAGGATTCTTATCCTCTATAGGCTGTGTGTTATTGATAATACCGAAACCTATATTAAGAATCTGCACAAAACTTTTTTTCATATTGCATGTCCCCATTTCTTTAAGTTTTTTACTATTTATATATTATTACAGTAGAGGTATAATGTCAACGAAAATTTACTTTTTTTTATAGATTTTATACAAAAAAGGACTTTGTTTTGTATGATTTTCTAATCAATTTTATATATATCCCTAAATAATTTCAAATTCTTTAAAATTTTTATTTATTAATTTCATTTTTTGTTATATAATAATATTTGTGTGCTGATGAATATAGGTTTATGCACTCAATTATTTATTTTATTTTTAAAAACAGGAAAGGATTTTGATTATGAGTCAGGAAAAAGTTGATAAATATAAAAAGGACAAAGCCAACCGTAAGAAATTAATTGCCAAACAGAAACGTCAGGAGTTTTTAGAAAAATCCGTTGTTACACTTATTGGTCTGGCACTTGTTGCATTCATTGTAATATCTGCATATTTTAAATGGTTCCACAAAGAGAAGGCTACTGTTGCAGAAGCAGCTACATACAGTCTTTCCGAAGAAGAAATCTCAAGTGTATGGGAAGCCCATGAGAATCCAACGGAAGAGGAAACTACTTCAAGTGAAGATATTTCTGAAGAAGAAACTATTGCAGATGAGACCGACAATACTGCGAATGATGTAAGCACAGATGAGGCTGACAATAAAGATAATGATGTTGATTCTGACATCGATAACTCTGGCGAAGATTCTGACAGTAATGAAGATGTTGATAACTCTGACGAAAACAGTATTGAAGATAATGACGAGGAATAATAAGACTTATATCTCTATTAACTATTCTATATACAAAAAACTCCAAGATGCTTGTCATCTTGGAGTTTTTTTGTAATTGCATTAAATCTCACTATCCTTAAAATATTACTACATCCTGTCCGGTGCTGAAAATCCCAGCAAATCTATACATTCTTCTAATGCTTTTCTCGTCAGGGAAATCAGGTTAATATAACTTAATTTTCTCTTTTTATCTTCACATGCAAGTATCTTTGTCTCATGGTAAAACTTATTAAAAGCATTTGAAAGTTCATAAATATAGGCACATATCTTATGCGGTGCCAAATCCTGAATCGCATTTTCTATCACATCATTATACTTTGCAAGTAAAAGCATGAGTTCCTTTTCACTGTCACCCTCTGCTGCAAGAATAGTGCTATCTTCTATTTTGTTATCTTCAAGGTACTTGTTAAGAATTGACTTAATTCTCACAATTGTGTAAAGGATGTAAGGACCTGTATTTCCCTCAAATGAAGAAAATCTTTCGATATCAAACACATAATCCTTTGCTGCCTGATTTGATAAATCTCCGTATTTCAACGCTGCAAGTCCTACAATATCTGCTGTCGCTCTTGCCTCATCCTCTGATACAGAACGGTTATTCATGATTTTATCAAATACAGCATCATTAATCTCCTGAATTAGGTTTTCAAGACGCATGACACCGCCCTCTCTTGTCTTAAACGGTTTGCCGTCTTTACCATTCATCGTACCGAATCCATTAAATACAAGTTCGGTATTCTCTTTTACAATTCCGGCTTTTTTCGCTACACGGAATACCTGCGTAAAGTGCATCTCCTGACGCTTGTCTACTACATATACAACCATATCCGGTGCAAAATCCTTTTCTCTCTGAACAAGTGTGGCAAGGTCAGATGTCGCATATAATGCAGCCCCATCTGATTTCTGAATAATACATGGAGGCACTTCTTTTGTATCGCTCTCCTCCACCACATCAACAACCATTGCACCTTCACTCTCATGAAGTAGCTCTTTTGCTTTTAACATTTTAATCATCTGCGGAATATATTCATCTGCATCACTTTCACCCTTCCACAAATCAAAATACACATTCAGGTTACCATAATTTTTCTTTAAATCCTCAACTGATACATTCAAAATATGCTTCCATATTGCTCTGTATGGCGCATATCCTTTCTGCAGTTTCAGTGTTGCCATATGTGCTCTTTCCTTAAACGCTTCATCTTCCTTTGACTTCGCACTTGCACATGGATAAATCTCTTCCAGTTCACTGATTGTAAATGGAGGTTCTGCAGGATATTCTCCATTATAATTTTCATCAAAGTATACGAGTTCTGGCTTTCTCTCCTCAAGCTCAGTGATAATCAGTCCCATCTGCAGTCCCCAGTCTCCAAGATGAACATCTCCGATTACCTCATGCCCGAGGTATCTGAACATTCTCTTGATACTTTCACCGATAACTGCTGATCTTAAATGACCGACATGTAATGGTTTTGCCACATTTGCTCCACCATAGTCAATCACTATAGTCTTTGGATTCTGTGCCATATTACAGCCTAATTTATCTGTCTGATTTATATCATTAATATACCTGGCAAGATAGTCATTACTGATATTGATATTAATAAATCCCGGCATCACTGCCTCTATACTGCTAAACATTTCCCTGTCCTTTATATGTTCAAGAACTTCTCCTGCTATCGCTATCGGTGTCTTTTTATACGCCTTTGCTGCCGCCATCGCACCATTACACTGGTATTCACACAAATCCGGTCTGTTAGAAAGTGTAACCTTTGCATATTTTTCATCATATCCTGCCGAAACAAATGCCTCTTTTACATTTTCTGCAATCAAGTCAATAAATGTTTTCATCTCTCTGTGTGTCCTTTCTTTGCCTAAATTTTCTATTCAATTTTGATATCACTTTTGATATCATTTTAATGATTAATAGCTTTCCACCAGATTTCTTCTGTTACCGCTCACATGATTGAAAGCCTTTCATCAGATTTCTACACCATTATACTGTAACAGTTCTCTCGCAGTCTCAATAGAATCCACACCTTCCTTATTCTTCACCGGTGCAAATTCTCTCTTTCTCTCCACCTCATACACAAGACAGTCATCAAGCATATTAATCATATCAAGAATCAATGTCTCAAATTTGTAGCCATTTGGCTCCTTTGGAGATACGAATTCTCCCTTTTCATTGATATATGGAATCTTTTTCTCAACAATATGTGTGGTCATACTATTGTCACTAATCTGTAATAGTTCTTTGATTCTGAACATATAATTTAAAATAACACCGTAATTGTATGCCGGCTCACCTTTGCTGTCCTTTGCCTGCATCATTTCATCTGTCAGTTCATAATATTCAACGATGGATGGTCTGCCATTCTTTCTGCACATAACACCAACTCTTTCATCCGGTCTCACTTTCTTTACAACTTTAGCCGATGAAGGATAACCGGATAAAATTGTAGCTCCTACATAAGCAGGATCTGCAATTCTCTGTAATACATTGTCAACTGAAAATACATTCAACCATTCAACACCCATCTTCTCCATCTTTGATATCAAGTCTGCTTTTATGATAGATGAGAACCATCCTCCATTTCCATTTGGTGATAATGAAAGCCTGCCTTTTGCCTCCATATAAAACTTTCCATCATAACTCATACCCGGAGCCATACTCTGAACAAAGAAAAATACAAATTCCTTATCATATCCGAAATAATTCTTTTCTTCTAAAAACGCTCTTGTCTGTTCATCGTTTATTTCGCTTGTCATGATAAATAATGGGATATAACAGCCTGTAATATTCACAACATCTAACATATTGGTGATAATTCTCTCAAAGATATATAATTCTTTGTTCACTCCGATATTGAACATTCCCTTTGGTTTATCAAAACCAAGTCTCGTACCCTGCCCTCCTGCTAAAAGAACAGCACCTACCTTACATTCTTTTAACGCTTTTATTCCTGCTTCTTCAAATTGATTTCTTTGCTCTTCTATCTCATCTATTGTCATTGCCTCTAGAGGCAAGTATACATCTTCTTCATTCTGACCGATTTTGTCTTTGTTTTTATATATTTCAATATAATCAAAATCAAGCTGTTCAAGTTGCTTTTCATAATCTATTTTCTGATTTACGTCTAATTCATCATAAAACTTCAATAAATGATTCTGATTATATTGATTGATTTTTTCAATTAAACTTTCACTCAACATCCAATATATCAACCTTTCTTATTTTCTTATGTCTTATTTTTAACTACATCACAAATTTAATCATTTATCTTTTGGTACTTCTTCAGTTTATTTTATAATCTTTTTGTTTGTCTTGTGTTTCAATAATCTCCCATTTTCTACTAATTTTCAAAGAGAAGAACTTTATTTTGCTAAGTTCTTCTCTTATCATTTACATAACTAATCAAATATAAAAATGATGAATTAACTCTATAAACTTCTACTCATTTCTTACAGATACATATCTAAATCATCATCATCATATGAACCATTTTCATATTCCCTTGTCCAGTCTATGTTGTTTGAACGTTTAGGTCTGCTCTGCATTCTTGCAGGCTTTGCATTTTTCCTGTCAGCCTGTTTCTTCTTCATTGCCTTCTTTTCTTTTTCAATTCTGTTGATAATCTCTATCTTATCCGGCTGCTGTTCTTTTACCTTGTTATCTTTTGACACCTGTTGTCTTTTCTGTGGTCTGACATTATCTTCATCATCTTTATCATACGGATCGCCAAAATTCCTGTCTGCTGCCTTTCTTTTGTATGTCTTATTTGCACCGGAAACTTCTCCATTCTTATACGAGTCCCTTCTCTGGCCATTGCCGCCATTTCTATTATCTCTTCCGTCTTTAAAATCTCTGTTTCCTTTGACATTGTTGCCCGAATTCTTTCTATATCTTTCTTTTTGCTCTCTGCTGCCATCGCCTAAATCTTTTTTGTAAGGCTTTGAATCACGCCCCTCACTATTTCGATTGTCACGATAGCTCTTCGTCTCTCTCTTTCCTTCTGTGCTTTTCATGTTTTTACTGCGACTTTCGCCACTGTTACTCGTAATCACAATGTTCTCCTTCCATATGCCTTTGTAATAAATTTAAAATATTATACATAAATATTTTATATGATTTTACTGATAAGTCAACTAATTTTTATTCATTTCTATATTATTTTTATTATGTGGTTACTATTCCTATTTTCCAGCTTTATCTGTGCGGACAGTTTTTATTGTTCGCATTTCTTTTACGAATCTTGAAATTTCCACCTGCCTGCTAAATCTTTCTTTTACTGAAAATACATGCAGCCTGTTTTTTGCTCTTGTCACTGCCACATAAAACATCCTTCTCTCCTCTTCAATATCATCATCAAGAACTGCCTTTGAATGTGGCACAACACCTTCCACTACATCAATAATGTAGACAATTTCATATTCAAGCCCTTTTGCACTGTGCATGGTTGCAAGTTCTATGGCATTTTCTTTTCTATTATTCATTTCCGCCTGTTTTTTTAACTCATCTGCATAATTTTCGATATGTTCAAACCACTCATCAAAATTTCTGAAATCCTTTGCTGCAATGAGAAGTTCATCTCTAATTTCATTTAGCTCCTCAAGATTCATTCTTCGGTAGTCAGCATATTCTTCAAGGTATTGTTCGTACCCGACACTCTGGAAAATATAGTTAATTGCCGCATACGGTGCCATCTGCTTAATCATTCTTAAATCAAATTGAAGCTTATCAAGTCTTTCTATCATCCATACCTTGTCACGAAAATAGCGCATGAGCCTGTCAATATCAATAATGTCTTCTCTTAGAATCTCCCTTGATATGTATCTGTTCGGTTTATTGATAATTCTCAAAAAATCTGTTCTGCTTTTACTTCCTAAGGCAAATCTGATATAGCTGATAACATCCTTTGCAATGAAATGCTCATAAATATTTGGCATGGAATCTTTCATATGAAATGGAATATTATATTCCATCAGCTTTTCCACAAGAAATCTCGGACCTATATTCGTCCGAAATAAAACAGCGATGTCGCTGTATCTGCCACCTGATTCAATATGCTTTCTGATATCACTTATTATCCTTGCATTTTCCTCTGATTCATTCTTAAATTCTCTGTATTCCACAGGTACTCCATCTTCTCTTGATGGTTTGATCACCTTATCAAACCGTTTTTCATTGCGTGAAATCAGATTACATGATGCCTTGACTATATTTCCGTTACATCTGTAATTCTCATCAAGCACAATTTTGATTGTACCCTGATAATCATTTTCAAAGTTAAGCATAATCTCTGGTCTTGCCCCACGAAATCTATAGATTGACTGGTCGTCATCTCCTACAATGAATAGATTATCTTGCGGTGCCGCAAGAAGTTTTATCACCTCATACTGCACTCTGTTGATATCCTGAAATTCATCAATCAAAACATACTGATATTTTGCCTGCCATGCTGCAAGTATATCTTTTCTCTGCATTAATAATTCAAAGCACATTATCAGCATATCATCAAAATCTATCTTATTTTTTCGTCTCAATACCTCATCATACTTCGCGTAGATTCTTTTAAAAATCTCATCGCTGCAATTGGAAGAATAGTAATTATTCAAATCAATCATATCCCCTTTTACATTGCCGATTTCTGATATAATGGAAGAGACAAATTCTTTCTCATCTTCGATATCAAGATTTTCTTTTTCAACCAGTTCTTTGATAATGCGGTACTTTTCCTCTTCTCGCAAAATATTCTCTGCCCTATAGTTATATGAGTATTTTAAAATCTTAAAAAAAACTGCATGAAAGGTTCCAAATGAAACCGGCAGACATCTGTCGTCCATTATTTTTTCAAACCTTTCCTGCATTTCTCTTGCCGCCGCCTTTGTGAATGTAATCACAAGGATATTTGATGGATTCACATTATATTTTTCAATTATTTTTTTTGTTCTGTGAGTAATGACAAGTGTTTTTCCTGAACCGGGACCTGCAAGTACCATGCATGGTCCCGTATTGTGATTGATTGCCTCACTCTGTGCTTTACTAAACTGCTTTTTCAAGTTTCTCAATTCCTACTTTTATTCTTCTTAATGATTCATCTTTTCCTAAGATTTCCATTATCTCAAATGCACCTCCCGGTGTCATCTGTTTACCTGAAACTGCTGTTCTGACCGGCCATAAGCCCTGTCCGTTCTTGATTCCTTTTTCAGAAATATACTTCATAATAAGTTCATGAAGTGAATCAATACTGTAATCATCATGTGCTTCCAAAATAGGGAGAAGTTCTCTTAAAACTTCTAACGAATTTTCAGAATTTGTTTTCATTTTCTTGTGAGTGTACATTGCTATATCATAATCCGGAAGTTCCTCAAAGAAATCGACATGGTCTGTTATATCAGGTAGTACCTCTATACGTGTTTTCACAAGATCTAAAATCTTCTTTAAATCAATATCTCTCTTTATCACTTTTTTGATATAAGGCATTGCAATCTCATAGAATTTATCATTATCCATTGCCTTTAAATATTCACCATTCATCCATTTTAATTTCACAATATCGAAAACTGCCGGTGATTTATTGATATGTCTGTAGTCAAATTTTTGAATCAGCTCATCAAGTGACATAATCTCTTCATTATCTTCAGGACTCCAGCCAAGGAGTGCGATATAATTTACAACTGCTTCTGCAATAAATCCCTGCTCTAACAAATCTTCAAAGGAAGAATGTCCACTTCTCTTTGAAAGTTTTTTATGGTTTTCATCAGTGATGAGAGGTAGATGAATGTACTTTGGTGATGCCCAGCCAAATGCGTCATATAATCTCTGGTACTTAGGAGAAGATGAAATATACTCATTCCCCCTCACAACGTGAGTGATATCCATCAGATGGTCATCAATGACATTGGCAAAATTATAGGTTGGAAAACCATCTGATTTAATTAGAATCATATCATCTAATTCTTCATTTTCAACTGTGATATCTCCATAAATATCATCATGGAAGGTAGTTGTTCCTTCTTTTGGATTGTTCTGTCTGATGACATAAGGAACACCACTGTTTAACTTCTCTTCAATTTCCTCTTTAGAAAGGTGAAGGCAGTGCTTGTCGTACACAACTATCTCTTTGTCGCCTATAATCTGTTTCAACGATGCAAGCCTCTCTTCATCGCAAAAGCAATAATATGCTTCACCTTTGTCTATCAGTTTTTTCGCATACTCAAGATAAATTCCACTCTTCTGTCTCTCACTCTGAACATATGGACCATATCCTGCATCTTTATCAGGACCTTCGTCATGTGAAAGTCCGGCTTTCTCCATTGTACTATATATAATCTCAAGGGCACCTTCATAAAATCTTTCCTGATCAGTGTCTTCTATCCTTAAAATAAAATCTCCGCCTTCATGTTTGGCAATGAGATATTCATATAGTGCTGTTCTTAAATTTCCCACATGCATCCTTCCTGTAGGGCTTGGGGCAAATCTTGTTCTTATCTTTGTCATAACTATCCTTTCATCCGGAGTAATTTTATTGAATTGCTATGTCTGTATCTCCGGTCAGACATTTTTTAGTGCAAAATGCACTCAGGACTCCGTCACACCTTCGGTTATATGCTCAGGACTCCGTCACACCTTCGGTTATATGCTCAGGACTCCGTCACACCTTCGGTGTGACACCTCAGCATAGATGACACCTCAGTGCAGATTATACCATAATTTGCTTTTGCAAATTATGATTTTGCTTCGCAAAATGCACTCAGGACTCCGTCACACCTTCGGTGTGACACCTCAGTGCAGATTATACCATATTATCATGAATTTTCAAAGTATCTTTACGGTATAAATAATAAACGGATATTTAAAGTGTTACCATTCACCACAATCAGTGAATGGTAATTTAGAGCCATTTAACATACCGGTACACTAATTTCTTATACCACTTAAGTCCTGCATATATTTTTTCTGATGTTTTATTTACCTGCTCAGAAATATAATCGATTTCGCTGTTTTCAAGCTCTCCTCCGGAAAATTTTTCCTTTTCAAGAATTCTGTTGACTAATGCTATACTTTCTTCTTCCATGATATTGTTTTCTATAATGATTTCACCATATTCTGCATATGACATTGACTCTTGTCTTTTTAACCCGGTAAACAAAATGCATCTACTAAGATAATCATATAATTTTATCGCTGAACGGCTATTTTTGCGTTTTATCCTCACAAAAATTCCGACTAATATATACATGATAAAAATGATAACCGCTCCTGTGATAATTGTAAAAAACGCTCTAGCCGATGCTTTTCTTGAATTATTTATGTTTTCTGATGTAAACACATTATTCGCAAAGAAATCCATAATATTACTGTTTTCTTCCGGTTCTTCTTCATCATCAACACTGTTTGGTGGAGTCGTGTCTACAGGTATCCATCCAAATCCATCAATATAAATTTCAACCCATGCATGTGCCATGCTGTCATCAAGCTCATACTCTTGAACGCCGAATGGGTAATTCACATTATCAAAATAATCTTCCCATTCAGGATCCTGACTGCCGTTATCATTCTCAATCTTTTTACCTCCCAGGTAATCTTCCTTCCAATACACATACCCTCCGGTAAATCTGGCAGGTATTCCAAGATATCTGAATATTAAAGTAGATGCCGTAGCAAAATACATACAATATCCTTTCTTCGATTCTTCAAGAAAATAATTGACAAATTCTTTATTAGAAGGAGTAACTCCCGGAATTAGTGTATATTCATAGTCCTGCATAAAAATATATGCTAGTTTTTCAACAATATTTTCACTATCCGGTTCAAGTTCATACTTCTCGCAAAACTCTTTGATTACCTCTTCATTTTCTTTCGGAACATCCATATACACATCATGCACATACTCTGAGTATTTTTCTTCTGTTTCTAAAAGATTTTTAACTTTTTTATCATTCTCTTCTTTTGCCTTTTCATAGCTCTCTTTCTTTTTCTTCTCGACACGCTCCCTGAAATCATCAACAGAATAGATTTCGTAAAGAGGGCTATAATTTAAACTATGCATATAATACCTTGCAATTCCTCCTGTTGTCTCATCATCATTCACATATGAAATGATATTTTTGAGATTTTCTGTGGTATAATATGGCAGATATGAATATGTTGATGTTGCTCCCAGATTAACAATCTCTATCTTTTTTTCAGAACCAAGAAAGCTCCCGCCATACACCTCCTCATTTAATTCTGTCGTGAGACATTCAATATCTGACCTCTCATCAAGTCCATAATCCTCAAGTTTTGGTATATTGCCACTATGTTCACTTATCGTTTCCCAGTATGCATCATTATAAAATGTTCCATAGAATGATTTTAGATACATTGTCCCTTCGTTGTTTTCCATAGCAGTTGTTACAATCAAATCCGTTTCATAATCTAACTGTATATATTTTGACTGCCCCATCTTACTTTTACCCACACCTCCGGCACTTCCATCCGGATTAAACATTCCCCAGAAACCTACAAGAGCCATTCTTCGTGTATACTCTCTTGTACTATTTTTTAATTCGTTGTATCTCGTACTCATACTGAATTTTTTCTGTGGATAAACAATCCTTGCCATTAATACAAATACGACAATACAGATAAGCATTAAGGTAATGAAACTTAAAGAATATTTCCCATCACTCACATAATCATAGACTACCTTATTCTTTCTTTTTCTTCTTATGTATCCTTTTCTTTTCTTACTCTCAATATGATAATGAGTTGAATTTCTAAGAAAATAGATACCTAAAATTCCTGCAAGGTACATTGCAAAATACCATATATTAATGCTCAAATCAAAATACAATGCCATCTGAACAATTGGAAATGTGAACACGAATACAATTGCAAAACCTTTCGATTCAGAAATTGCCATATTCAAAACAAGCATCGTTGCAAATGCAATAAAAATCATACACATAGTCACGGAACTTTTCTCTGTATACCCGTACACATCATAACTTCTCTCTATTGGAAGTCCAAATTCTGTCTCCAAAAATCCCATCATATGATTACATACATAGGCAAAACCACCCCTGATAAAAAAGCCCATGTTAAAAATTCCATACATAAATCCAATATATCCTAAAATATAACCTATAACTTTTACAATTGTATTGTAATATAAAAATGCTGTATAAACTGCGATAATAAGTACCCCCATAATGACTATAGGCATATTGCAATTGACATCAAATGCATTCAAAAAACATCCCATCGTTCCAACAACAATAAGAAAATTAATCAAAGCATTCGTAAGTATAAATTGAATTTTACCAGAACTGTCAATATTTGGTGTACCATCAATTTCTATTCCGGTATTTTTTAAGTGCTCCTTTTTCTCATTCAATTCTTTTTCTTTTTTCTTCCGGAACAAATCAATTTTCATTATCTTGCCTAATTTAGACATGTCATCATCACCCCTTCGTCACCAATATCAAGTTTTGTACCTCCCTTAATATCCACATTTCTATCAGACATATACAAGACAGTTCCTTTCATTTCCGGATTAATAGACGTATACAGATGATATGTTGTTCCGTTCATCTTCTGAACATTTGCAAAATAGATTTCTCGTATTCCTGTATTCAGATTATCATCATTATATACTTCTACTGTCTTCAATTCGTAATCATTATCTTTCCATACAAGATTAAACTTTCTTCCCTGTTCTAACAAATCCCTTGAAAAAGCATACAAATTTTCAAGTAATTTATCAAATATAAACGGATTTTCTTTGTCTACATATAGTTCAACAAGTACAATCACCTCTTCTGAATAAGGCAGACTGAATTCCTTTACCTGAAGTTCATCATTTTTAGCACTGAGTTTCCAATGAATATTCTGTAGCTTATCTCCAGGAATATAATTTCTTATTTCTGATATCTGCGAGACATCATCACCTTTTTTCATCTGAAGTTCCTCATCATCCGTCACTCCAAGAACAGAAAGCTGTACATTTTCAAATTTACTGGATTTTGATGGCATAATATATATTTCTGCTGCACTGTTTACTTCTTTTTTGAATTGAAACAACCCAAATATGTCATATATCGTCACCTTTTCTATTTTTGCAATCATTCTTCCACAGTATATTCCATTGACAGATATTGTTGCTATTCTCGTTTTCTTTGGAATTGCCGGTATGATAAGTTCATACTCCTCATCATTTTCATAGAAACAATTACATAAGCTCATCTGCACCTTGACACCTTCCAAAGGTATCAGTGATTGGTTTTTAACATGAAAGCAGATATCAACCGGTATTTTTTTACCAACTGATGATTTTTTTGCATCTACTTTGATACTGAATTTATCAATATTTCGTCTTGTAACCACATAGGAAACAGCAGGTGCTATCAACATAAAGACAAACATAATCATCAGTGCATAATGATGATAAAAAATCAATCCAAATGCAACTAACAATACCATACTTACATAATTTATCCATTTATTAATCATAAACAACCTCCCGAAAGAATTTAGAATATAGTATTTAGAATGTCCAAGAGAATATGTTACGGAATAACAAGCGCATTTTTCATTTCCTCAATAATCATCTTCTCATTATATCCGTTTGCTTTCGCTTTTGAGCTGAGTACAATTCTGTGGGTAGCCACTGCTTCTATACTATTAACAATATCTTCCGGCACCACATAATTTCTATCATCCATCAACGCACGACTCTTTGCCATCTTAATCAATGCAATTCCGCCTCTCGGGCTGATTCCAAGCGAGATAAATTCATTCTCTCTGCTGTTTCTTACAAATGCAACAAGATATTCCATCAATTTATCATCCACTCTGACGGTGCTAACTCTTGCTCTGATATCTTTAATCTGATCGATTCCTATTACCTCGTGAACCTGGTCAAGTGCTGCATTACTCTTTCCATTATAAATATCCATCTCACTCTGTTTATCCGGATATCCCATAGACAGTCTTATCATAAAACGGTCTAACTGGGACTCTGGTAACTTTTGTGTTCCAACATATCCCATAGGATTCTGAGTTGCAATAACAATGAATGGATCCGGTAGAAAATGCGTAACTCCATCAACTGTAACTTTTGCCTCTTCCATTACTTCCAATAATGCAGCCTGTGTCTTTGGTGAAGTTCTGTTTATCTCATCAGCGAGTAGAATGTTACACATTGCTGCTCCTTCACGAAACTCAAAGTCATTTATCTTTTTGTTAAACATTGAAAACCCCACAACATCTGAAGGAAGCACATCTGGTGTAAACTGTATACGCCTGTAGTCAAGTGAAAGTGCTCTTGAAAATGCTAATGCAAGTGTTGTCTTACCTACTCCCGGAACGTCTTCTAAAAGAACATGTCCACCTGCGAAAATAGCAGCAAGAACTTGTTCTATTATTTCATCTTTGCCTACTACAGCTTTTGTGATTTCACTTTTTATATCCTTTACGAAGTTATTGTTCATTTCTACCTCCACTCTTGTTTATATTTATTCTAATTATTTTTTAAAACGGATCATAACTATCACCCTTAGTGTTATCTCCATATGTATTATATCCAGTATTCTGGTTATTATTTCCAAATGATGAATCCGACATACTGTTCTGATTATTTCCATACGGGTTATATCCGTTATTTTGGCTATTATTTGCAAATGCATCCGGCATACTGTTCTGATTATTTCCATACGGGTTTTATTTCCATACGGGTTATATCCGTTATTTTGGCTATTATTTGCAAATGCATCCGGCATACTGTTCTGGTTATTTCCATACGGGTTATATCCGTTATTTTGGCTATTATTTGCAAATGCATCCGGCATACTGTTCTGGTTATTTCCATATGCTGGATTATTATAAGATATACTCAAAAATCTTTCAAAATCCCTATTATACATTGTCATTAATTCATCAGTATATCCAAGTATAATCCTCTGTGAAATTCTTCCATATGTATCGACAACCTCATTACATTCTGCCTCATTTCTAAATGCTATTTCCTTTTTCTTTTTGTCAATTGTATAAATCAAAACACTATATGTAGAACCGGTTGGTATACCATTTGTTCTATGTTTGATTCTCTTTGTATATGTCCATACTATCTTATCATTTTCAATAATATCCACCTTAAATCCTCTTATATAGTATGAAAATCTATTACCTACCATCATGTTCCTACTCTTTCCCATCGTAACAGCAGACGCATAATCCATTTCAACAGCATACTTCATACCTGTTTCTTCCAATTGTTTTTCAAGCTTTTTAACACCTGAACCAGATAACCCAAGAATAAGCATGATAACAGCTATCACAACTAAGATAATTCCCAAAAAAATAAAAAACAAACTACTGTCATTCTTCGTTCCATCAAGACAATATTCACATGTTTCAATTCCATATTCATCTAAATCAAATTCAAATTGATCTATGTATTGCGAAAAATACCTTAATTCTTCAGAAGACATTCTAGATATAGTACCTTCGGCCTTAATGACAGTTCTTTCATCAGAATCGATACCATTATCAAGGTCTGTATACTCATCTGAAATTTTATCAAGTTTTGACTCATACTTTGAATCAACTTTTACTGCCATAAATGCCGGCTCATCATCACCAATCAAAACAAGGCAATAATACGCTTTAGTTCTCTTACTATCTTCTTCTACCGAAAAAATACCGTACAGATTATACTTGTCGATTTCAATTTTTGCTTCTTTTGTCTTTGCAATCTCATTCGCCTTAGCATAGTATATATTTTTCCTATTCATCTTTGCCAATTGCTTAGGTGTAAATAATGCAATACATATAATCCCAAGAACACCCAGGATGACGATAGAGGCCAATCTTTTTTTTAAAATACGACTTTTTAATTCCTGAAACATTTTCAAACTCCTTTTTCTTCATTACTTACTTTATTAGTTCTAATCAATCAAAAATGCTTATACAACATTTCAAAAATATGCCATAAGATGTTATCACCTTATGGCATATTTATCAAACATAACTCAAAAATTACTGTTCTATTACACAATTAGGAACATGCTTCTTAAAATCTTCAATCTGCGCCGGTCTGATATCTGTGTTTTTAACACATAAATATTTAAGATTTTTTAAATTATAAATATCATACAATTCTGTAACTCGTGTTCCCCACAAATCAAGATATCTTAAATTTGTACAATTAGAGATTGGTGACAGATTAGAAACAAGTGTATTCTTTAATGCAAGATGCTCTAGTTGTGTACAATTTCTAAGTGGAGACAAATCATCTAACATATTATTATTTAAAATTAATTTTCTCAAATCATAACACTCTTCAAGAACTTTTATATTACCTATATCCATGTGTTCTACATCGAGTTCCGTAACCGTATATTCAAATCTAACCCTTCCTAATTGTAATTTAACAAGTTTCTTAAATGTTGACTTGAAGAAACCACCTTTTTTCTCCGGCTGATGTTGTGTCTGTGGTCTTGTATATGTTGACTGCTGCTGAGAATATGATGACTGTGCCGGTTGAACTACAGTCGCCTGTACGGGCGTCTGCTGGCTGCTTACTGCTGGCTGCACAGGTGTAGCTGGCTGTGCCACAGTCGGTTGCACAGGTGCGGCTGGCTGTTCCGGTACTGTTGGTTGAGATACTTCCGGCTGCTGGGTTTCCGTCGGCTGTGCAGGTGCTACCGGCTGAGTCGCAGTTGGCTGTACTGCTGTTAATGACTGACCATCAAAGTCATCATCCGGTTTAACATATTCGTTTTCTGCAATTGTCTTTCCTATACTGACAACAATAGGTTTAGAATCGAACTCATCTTCTTCCTGCTGAGCTTCAACAGGTAGTGGCTGACTTGCTGTACCTGAATCTTCCGGTATCGCATCCTTTGCTACTACAAGATACGGCTTTCCATCTGCATCATGCTCTACAACACTGTAATACAATGCATTAACCAAATCATTCACAGTCTGGTATCTGTCCTGTGCACGTAGTGAAAGACCTTTCATAATTGCAATTTCAGTCTCTTCCCAAACTGACGGGTCATATTTAGAAATAGTTTCTACATTATCTTCTATAATTCTTTCAAGGGCTTCCTGTGGAGTGACACCTGTAATCATACGATACATCGTTGCGCACAACGCATATACATCTGTCCATGGTCCCTGATTGCCTTTAGCCCGATACTGTTCTTCCGGCGCATAACCTCTTTTTAGCACGACTGTGATACTCTTTGTATCTTCTGTATCAAATACTCTTGCTGCACCGAAATCTGTCAGTTTAATCTGCTTATTCTTTGTAATCATAATGTTGTCAGGACTGATATCTCTATGTATAATCCCTACTTCATGAATCTTATTCATAGATTCAAGAACAGGTTTCATCATCTTGATAACTTCGTTCTGTTTCATTCTTCCGCCGACTTTTGTGAGATAGTCTTTCAATGTGACACCATTGATATATTCCATAATAATGTATGCTGTCTCATTCTCATAGAAAAAATCCTTAACAGTAACGATACCAGGCAAATCATTAAACATTGATAAGTTTCTTGCCTCTCTCAAATACTTCTCAAGTCCATCCCTGTATAAATTCTTTGCTTCCCCTGAAAAAACCGTAATAGTGTTTCCCTGTGAAGTATCACGCGTAGCTAATTCAGAAGGAAAATATTCCTTAATTGCTACAGGCAGGTCTGTTTCAATATTGAAACCAATATACGTAATACCAAAGCCGCCTTCACCAATAACCTTACCTACAAGATACTTTCCATTCAACTTCGTAAATGGTCTTAAACTCCTTGGTGAGGGTGCATAAGTATGTTTATCAAATCCACAAAGTGGACACGGTAATTCTGGTTCATCCAAAACCGCCATACAGCCCGGGCATAAGTAATCCGGATTAATTTTACTCATAATCTGCGCCTCCCATTTTAAAACTTAAAAATACTAACATTAGTATATCATTTATTACAAAATCATGCAATATTTTTCGGTCATTTTAATTTTAAACATTGTATTAAATATACAAAAAATCCCTTCTCTTCCATCGAAAAACATCATATTAACAATATATCAATTAACAAATACTCCAATTGCCGAAAAGTTGTCCATATTTCTGGAAATACCATTTACAATGACAATATTTTCCATATTTTTCAACCATTCATGCACATCTTTTGCCTTTTTTAGACATTTTACCATATCCTCATCTTCAATGAGTTCCCAAAAACCATCGGTTGCCAAAAGAAATGCCATCTTTTTTTCAGGTTCTATAGGAACCGCAATATCATATTTCGGTCTTTCCCACTCTATTCCCATTGCACGTAATATTCTGCTTCTGTCAGGATGATTTCTGATATCTTTATCTTCAATCTCTCCCGCATTAACCAAAAATTGAGGCACACTGTGGTCAAGCGTATGCAAAATCTTCTTCTTATTCTGAAACAAATATAGCCTTGAATCTCCAATGTGACCCCAGTTTATCATATTTTCTTTGATGCAAAGCAATACCATTGTCGATTTATAATCATCATATCGAATCTCGGCAACCTGCCTCTTAATCAATTCCTCCTGTCCGATTTCAAATGCATTTCTCATATAAAATTCATCAAAACCTGTCCTTTTAAAAAGATTCACGGCCGTATCTACTACCATTCTTGAAGCAACTTCTCCTTTCTCATGTCCACCAAGTCCATCTGCCAGCACAAAACAATATTCGCCATCTTTCTCATAGCTTCCTATACAATCTTCATTTTTAGTTCTATTACCTCTGTTTGATAATAAATGGTATGAAACAAGCATTATCTTACTGCCTCCGAAATTCATTTAAGTTAGTTACTATTCTGACCTTGTGACCCGTAAAAAAATGAGAAAATAGCCCGTATAGGGCCAATTTCGAATGTTTTTAGGATTGCAAGAGCTCATTGTTCTAAGCAATCCATAGGTATCAAGGGGGCAAAACGCTTTTTGCCCCCCTACAGCATAACATGATAGTATAGTTTACCACTATTCTTTCAATTTTAAAAGAGTTTCTTTTTATATATTCTTCCTGTAACAATTACCATTACAACAACTACTACTGCCATTATCAAATCTGCTATCATAGTACCCGAAACAGATATGTTACCAATAAGTACATCTGCCGGAAGCATAAAGGCAGCCATAAACGGAATATATCTGACAATTTTCACTAATGCACTATTTCCTTGTGCTAACGGAAGAAAATAAGATACAAGATAGGCAATCGCAACTATCACCTGGTAGACACCTGAACCATTTGCCAAATCTTCCGCCTTTGTTATATTTGATGAAACTAGGGCCGCCAGCACAAAATACATTAAAAATCCTATCAACAGGGATATGATGCTTACCGTAACCGCCGAGGTACTAAATGCAGTGCTCATATTTTCCTTAAACATATGAATCACAATATTAATCGGGTTGCTGTAGTTGTCAAATGCATTTTCTGCAATTTTATTTCCTACAAAATATCCCACAAATCCCGACAAAATCCACAACACAACCTGAATCACGGCAACCACATACATGGCAAGAACCTTTCCTGCGACAATTCCGTATGGTTTCACTGATATCAGAAGATTTTCCATCAGTTTGGAATTTTTTTCAACCACAAGAATCTTACTGATACTCTGCCCATACAATATAATCAGCATATAAATGAACAGAATACTTATCATCGGAATGAATACTTCAAGCAATTTTTGTGTCAGGCTTTTGTCTGCATCTTCCACATCTGTAGAAACAACATAATTATCACTTCTAATCAGTCTCATATCATTCTCTGAAATTCCGGCAATTGTCAGTTTCGACTCATCAAAATACTCCTCAAAATAATCTGCTATTTTTGTGACATTTGATTTATGGGTGTTTTCCGAATAATCAATACGAATCTCATAGCTGTTATCTTCACTGTTTTGAATCAGTAATACAGACATTACTTTTTTTTCATTCTCATCAGCCTCTTCTATCATATCTTTGATATTTTCTTCATTTTCTAGAATTTCTATTTCCAGATTCTGAAGATAATCATTATACTTATTAAACTCCAAAACATCAAAATCTTTGATGGCTGTTTCGTTGACAAAATACATTTTTTCTATCTGATTATCTTTTTTATTTTTATCTTTATTTTCCGCCTTTGAATCTTTATAGATTCCTACACCTATATTGACTCCGAAAAAAACTGTAAATACGAGAATGCATCCCAAAATCAAAGCAGTCTTAAACGATTTTGCCTTTACATTCTGTTCAAATGTAAAACCAAAAACTTCTTTCAAGCCTTTAAACATTCCATTTTTCATTTATTCTTCTCCTTTCATGTTCTTTTCCTGCTGTCTTTCATTTTCCTGGTGAATTTTTTGCTGTTTACCATCGTTTTTTTTCTGCTTCGAAATATTCATTATATCCTTGATTTTCATTGGCGTTCCGTTATAATAAACCATACTCTCATACACATTTGAAACAAATTTTATCATCCATACAATACTGATACACAATAACAGAATGCTGATAATGGATTCTGTGACTTTCATGTATCCTGTGATAATCATTCCCGGAGCAACAAACATGGATGTTAAAGGAATATATATCACTATGCTTCTTATTAAAGAGGCCTTAATGAATGAATTACTCGTTACCAGAAACATTGCTGCATATCCGCTGATAACAAGTATCAGTGAATAGATTTTCATTCCTTCTGCAATTTCTTCCAATTTACTCACAGATGCCCCAGCAAGGCCTGCAATCAGTCCATACAATAAAAATCCACCGATAAAAATAATAATTGCAAATATGATATTATATAAATTAACCCCCGAGAAAGTTGACATTTTCAATACTCTCTCCATGGCTCCTGGCAGATATATGCCAAAAATCACACTATTTATCACAATTGATACAATAAACGAAATGAACACTAAAAATATCTGTATAAACATTACCGTAATACTTGCAAATACCTTCCCGACAATGATTGCCATTGGTTTTACAGATGTAAGCAGGAATTCCATTACTTTTGATGCCTTTTCTGTTACAATATTCATTCCTACTCTCTCTCCACCAAATGCAAGTACAAATAATGTAACTGTCACAAGAACATAAACTACCCAGTATTTACTTTTCTCATCTCCACTTGATTTTTCACTGCTATCTGACTTATTATTCATTTCATCTAATTCTTTCTGATAAGTTATTACATTGGCAGAATCAACAATTTTTTTCTGTTTCTCATCAAGTGTTATATTTTTGATAATCAGCTTTTTGAAATTTGCTTTGATAAATTCACTGTAATCATTCACATCATCTGAATCAATCTTTGTTTCTTTGCTATAAATAATTTCTGTATCGAATGAGCCATTCAGATAGACAATATTCATATACACATAATCCGCATTCTCATCAAATGTATAGATATCTTTCATCTTTGTATTCCCATTCATCTTTGACAAATCCAGCTCTGCCGGCTCATATTCAATTTCTGCATAAATATTAGAATCTTTTTTCTCTTTCAATACATCAGTATTTTCAAGAAGATTAAATTCTGTAAGATCTATAACTTTTACCTTTTTGATATTGGTATGCTTTACCTTATCATCCTGATTGAGCAGTGTAACAACCGGTACTGAAAACAGCGCTATGATACACATAATGATTGTCACGATTTTCAATGATTTTGCTTTTAAGCTCTGTGATACTGTAAATGTATATATCTCTTTTAAACCTAATAAATTATTCTTCATGGCTGGTTCCCACCTTTTCTACAAAGATTTCATGCAGTGAAGGTTCTCTAAGTTCAAACTTTATCACATTGATTTTCTGACTGACAATCTCACTTAAAAACTGCATTGCCTGTTCTTCACTCTTTACTTTAATTTCATATTCTGAGGCGTTTTTACTTACTTGTGCAAAATCAAATCTTGAAATAATACCTTCAATATCTTCCTCACATCTCACATGCATATTCACTCTTCCATAGCTCTTTTTGATATCATTTAAGTTGCCGCTAAGAACTGCATTTCCGCGATTCAAAATCGTAATATCCGTACAAAATTCCTCAATTGTTGCCATTTGATGGCTTGACATAATCAGATATTTTCCCTTATCAATTTCCTCCCTGATAATTGTCTTAAATAAATCTGCATTGACAGGATCCAAACCACTAAGTGGTTCGTCTAATATAATCAATTCCGGATCAGAAATAAGAGCTGCCATGAGCTGGATTTTTTGCTGGTTACCTTTTGACAGCTGGTCTGCATTCATTGATTTTGGCTTTTTATTCTTTACTGCTTTCGGATAAATATATTCCTCAACTTCCAGTCTTTCTGCCCAATATTTTATTCGCTTCTTCGCCTCTTGATTTGGTACTTTTTTTAGTTTTGCAAAATATAAAAGCTGATCCATCAATGTATATTTAGGGTACAAACCTCTCTCTTCAGCGAGATATCCTATATTTGTCTCTATCACATCTAACTGCTTGCCGTTCCATAATACCTCACCATTATCCCTTGAAAGCATTCCAAGAATGATTCTGATGGTTGTTGTCTTTCCTGCACCATTTGTTCCCAAAAGTGCATATACTCCAGGTTCCTTCATTGAAAAACTGATGTTATTGACAACTGTTTTTTCTCCGTATTTTTTTACAATATTCTTCACTTCTAATGACATACCTTTTTACCTCTTTCCTGCTTGATTCATTAATCTGATTCGTTCACACGATTCATTCATCAAATTTATTCTATATTCTCATATCTAAAGAAATTTTATACCATTTCTACTTTGTATTGTCAAGTAGTATTTCTATTATAAAAATCTATATGACTATCCGGTTATTGTTCAAAGACGCACGACTGATATACCGCCCTCCAACTCTCTACCTGTTCAATGCCTCTTTTGCCAGTTCATCTGCCATATCATTATATTTATCATTTGAATGACCTTTTACCTTGACAAATTGTATCTCTACTTTCTTTGCTATTTCATCAAAATATTGTTTGTATGCTTTTGTACCTTCTTTGTTCGTCCTCCACTCTCCCAGACACCACTTTGCAATTCCTTCATAGTCATGATAAATGACTACCTTCTTTTTATGATGTGATACTGCATAGTCCATCGCCGCCATAGCACCGGCAATCTCTCCTGCCACATTATTCATAGCTGCTAATTTGCCATCTGATATTTTTTTACTGAATTTCATTTCCTGCACTCCGTCCAATATGACCATTCCATAAGAAAAATCCGTCTCGCTCCCATTATAGCTTCCATCTACATAAGCAATGATAGTGTCCGGTTCTATTGATTCAATTTTTTCTGATGTTGTAACCCTTTTACATAATATAGTATCTTTGTTTTCTTTTTTTGTCAGGCTGCCATTGCCATTTTGAATAAATGCCTGCGCCTCCTCCATTGTCTTAAAGCTCTTATATTCTGCACCTGCAAATCCATGTACCTGTGCCTTACATTCCTCCCAATTGTGAAATATTCCTTTTTTTCTTCCATTTCTCACTGCATAAAATTTTCCTGCCAATTTACATACCTCCCAATGTTGAATTGTTTTTCCCTCATTCATTTAAATCTACTATTTAGAACCTTTTCCAGATTGTCCAAAAACAATTTTAGAATTCTAATCTCTCCTGATTTGCATGAAACATTTATGATACTAGATTTCAGAAATAATACTCCAATTTCTTACCAAATGCTCCAGCTTGTAAACTGCATTTGCAGGACTGGTGGATGGTAACAGCACCGCCTCCATCTTTGTTTTTTCCAAACAATATTTATCATATAATTTTTTTGCCACTTTTCCATTCACAAAAATTTTTTCAATACAACTAGCTACTATAATACGATTGATGTCGCTTACCTTTACATTTTTTATACTACTATCATCCGAACCAATGATATCACATTCTGATATAACATCCCACAAAGCTATATGATGCCGGATAAGAAAATTTGTTTTTTCCTCGACAGAGGCGCCATAAATACTATTTTCATCTTTCTCATAAATCAGTCCTAGCACCTTCCAAAATCGATTTTGTTTATGTCCATAATAAAATTTGTTTTCTCTTGACTTGACAGAAGGAAAACTTCCCAGAATGAGTATCCTTGAATTATTATCATAAACAGGCTCAAATGTATGTTTCAACCTTATGTATTCTTTCTGCTCTTTTGGATAATCAGATATCCTAGTCGATTTATTTCCAATTTTTTTATTATTTTGTTCCATACTCTCATATTACCTTATTTAAGTACTTCTTTCTTACACAATTTCTTTTTTCTTTTTTTATTACAGTTTTATTACTTCGTATTTTCCTTCTTTCATCACTTACTGTTTTCAAAACCTTAAAAACTACATTCAAACAGAACAAAAAGAGGATATGAATTGTATCAAATACTCATACAAAACACCAATATCCTCTTTTAAAATGAATGATAGAATTATTACTTTATATCCAACTCTGGTGAAACATCCATTTCTTCAGAAACATATTTACCATTCTTCTTTCTTTGACGGACACATTCTGTAAGTAAATATTCTATCTGACCATTGACTGATCGAAAATCATCCTCTGCCCAGGCAGCAATGGCATCATAAAGTTTTGCCGACAATCTTAAAGGAACTTGTTTTTTACTTTCTGCCATTCTATCAATCACTTCCCATACATTCATGACATTGATTTATCATATTGATACAATTTTAATACAAACTTCCCGAATTGACAACCGGCTGTGCATCATGATTTCCACAAAGTACCACTAACAGATTAGATACCATAGCTGCCTTTCTCTCCTCATCCAGCTCTACTGTGTTCTTCTCACTCAATCTTTCCAATGCCATCTCTACCATACCAACTGCACCATCTACTATCATCTTTCTCGCATCAATGATTGCCGATGCCTGCTGACGCTGTAACATCACTGCCGCGATTTCTGTGGCATATGCCAGATAAGTAATTCTTGCCTCTATAATCTCAATTCCTGCTTCTGTTACCTTTGTCTGTATCTCTTCTCTAATCCTGTTAGCCACTACGTCACTAGAGCCACGCAGACTTCCCTCATCCGCAATACCATCACCTGTCGTATCAACATTCGGTGCCACATCATAAGGATAAATTCTCACAATATTACGCAATGCTGCATCGCATTGTAATGATAAAAATTCTTTATAGTTATCTACATTGAATGCTGCCTTGGCAGTATCTACCACCTTCCACGTCACTGCAATTCCAATTTCGATAGGATTTCCAAGACAATCATTAATTTTCTGTTTGTTATTATTTAATGTCATAATCTTTAATGACATTTTATTTGATACAGATACATTTACTTGCTGTACCCCCTCTTGATTATGAGTAGCTATATTTTTAGCCGTATTGACATCTCCACTCTGACTGAGTCTTGTCTTTGCCGCCGGATTAACTGCTATACAGAATGGATTCACAAAATAAAACCCTGCCTCTTTTAATGTGCCAATATACTTTCCAAACAAAGTTAATACCAATGCCTCCTGCGGCTTGAGCACTTTTAATCCCAAACATAAAATCCATGCCAGACTCAAAACTATTATAGCTGGTACCATTATAAAGGGATTCTCATCAAATTTCATACCCAGAGCCAATACGATAAAAGCAACTATATAAATACAAATTATCAATAATAACCCCGCCATTCCATTTTTCTTCTTGCTTAAAATAATTTCTTTCATGATTGTAACCTCCTTTGAAAGCTAATAATGTAAAGTAATCAATTTATGTGCACATATCAGCATTAAATACTATCACCTAATACTAATGTTACTGTAATTGCTTATTTTAATATGTTTTCTCTCTATGCAACAGATTAAATTTTGCGTTTTCTTTTGCATATCAGTATTATGATGATATCATTATGATATCATCATAATACATTTTTGTCAACAAATTTATTTGCTCTTTTTTGAGGTTCTAATTTCCATCTACAGACCGCGCTGATATTTTTGTCGAATTTTACCTGACTGCAAATCGAACAGTCATTAGAAATTTCTGAGAAATTATCTAATAAACAAAAAAAAGAACAGACGTTTTCGTCTGTTCATATATTCACTGCTTTCATTACTACTTTTCGCTATTCAAAAGTTTTGTACCTTCAAAACTACACATCAA
>CADACD010000029.1 GCA_902786365.1 uncultured Lachnospiraceae bacterium
TGATTCTCATATATTCTCCCAAACCTTTTGTTACACGAATCACATTCACACTTAAGAAAAACAGATTTATTGCCTATTAACTCGGATAAAGCATGAGCAACATTTTTAAAAGAAACTTCAGGAGCTGTCTTGCCACAAAAGCGACAGGTAAAAGGCTTTTGTTTTTCTTGATCAACAAATACTTTATGACCTTGTTTCTGATTATTGCAAACATATCTTGCAATAACATCATAATTTGAACTGTAATAGTATGAACCAATATCAAGAGCACTCATTTTCACATATGATTCAATAAGCTCGCCTTGTACATTATTAGCTTGATTTGTATCTTCATCAGTATTCATCAAGTACCTGCTAATTTACGAAAAAATAATTTATTATATTTTTTCTAAGAAGTTCATTTATGAAACAACTGGGGTAACAACAATTTACTTCCATTACAAACTCCCTTTTACTCTACGTTTTCTCTACACCTTCTTATTCTCTTTAGCAATTTCATCATTTATTTCTTTTGCAACTGATGCAAGTAGAATCTTTAGATAATTATCTGGATCAGCATAAGTTGACTTTCGTTCATTAAATTCGTCTAACGAACTGATTAGCCTTTTTATCTGTGGGTAATACTTATGAATATACAGAAAGACACCGTTCGGACCATTACTGTCGCCTTCCATCAAAGCATTGTATCCATAACTAAATCTTTCATAATATGAAATTATGCCTTCAGACCATAAAAAATAAACAGAATTTACAACTTTTTTTCCTATATCCGGCTCTGAATTAATAAATGAAGTGTTCTCATCACCATAATACAGGCGTTCTATAGTTACCTCTAGCTCTTTAGCTATCTTTGCGATTGTTGTTAAGTTCGGTATTTTTCTGCTGTTTTCGTACGCACTAAGTGTTGTGTTAGAAAAACCGCACTTTCTTGCAAGTTCTTCTTGTGAGAGACCTTTCTCAAGTCTTACCTCTCTTATGTTCTTACCTATATTATCATCGTAATTCATATGCACGCCCTCCGTTATATACCTATAAGTATATATCCGTTATACGAAGAGTCAACAGCTTAAACCATCGTTCAACACACATTATTCTCTCTATTCACTTTCCTAATGCTCTGATAATGGCTTCCCGAGCCTATTTTTATTGGATCAAGAGAGAAATTTTTTACCCATTTCATCTGTGGCAGATTCAAAGCATGACCTAACAAATATCGGTCAAATTTATAATATAGGAGGAAATACATTATGAACAGTATTTCTATAAAAAACATTGAATATCCTAATCGCAAAAAGGTTAAGGATGTATGGAATGCCTTCATGGCAGAAGGGGCAGTGTTTGGTAATTACGATATTCCATACTGTCCAACAACTGCTAAAACAATTCCCCCGAGGATCATCACCTGGGATGAAGCTAAGGCGATCTTTAAGAAACAGATTAAAAACGATAATCAATTTAAGGACGAAGCGTTTGTCTGTTTCTATATGGATGATTACAAGTTTGATGGTGCCAGGGGCATATGGTATGACCCTTATAAGGTCTTAACAATTCTCTGTCATTTCGGCGGTGTCATAACACCGGATTTTTCCACTTATCAAGACTTCCCTGTTGCATTAAAAATCTGTGCAACCTTCAGAATGCGACTTTGGGGATATTGGCTCGGCCAGCAGGGTATTCCTGTCATTAACAATGTCCGCTGGGGTACACCTGAATCCTATGATTATTCATTCGAAGGTATTTCGGAAAACAGTATAGTTGCCATCGGCACTGTTGGTGGCAGTCCCAGACAGACAGTTAACCGTGAACGCTTTATTGAAGGCCTATATGAAATGGTTAAGAGACTCAAGCCTCACACAATTCTTATTTTTGGTTCAGACAAATATGAGTGCTTCGATGTTCTAAGGCAGCAGGGCACTAATGTCATCCAATATCCAAGCAACACCGCTAGTTACTATGAAAGGAGGGGACCTCATGAGTAAAGGAATAAGTGGATTGTTCAAAAAAACTCTCGGACATAGATTGCGCATAAACAGCTTGAAATCCAAAGCTTTATCTAAAGCCCAAAAGCTTGTTGAAAACACGGCAGGCGGAAGGGGTAAAGCAATGGTTGTAGGAGCTTTTGATGAACGAACTGGACAGACCGTTGCGGCTTTTGCAGGCGCAATTCCTCAAAAGATCGCACCTGAGTTGTTAGACAGAGCCAAAACAATAGGTGGAATTGGTTCATTAGGCTTAACTGATCGAAACACTGTTGGTGCATGTGCAGAATTTCATGCGATTAATCAGCTTTTGTTGAAAGGCAGTAAAATGTCGGATATTCATCTTACAAATGCAATAAGACCCAGAACTGGTAAGTCCATTCCATATTGTAAAAACTGTCAGACAATGTTTAATGATATAATTAATAAGTGAGGTAATAATCATGAGATACACAATAATAGATTTACAGTGTGAAGATATTCTTTGGTTTGGATTGGATATCAACGGAAACGTCTTGGCATTCACATCTGGAGGATCTGGTAATGTTCCTGAGTTTGTTTGTCGTAGCAAAGAAGAAACAGAACTGTTAAGTGATTTTTTTAACAAATATGATGCATTTTCTACTGAAGCACATTTATTGATTGAAGATGACGGATCCCCCTTTTCTTCTGATGCTCGTAGTTTTGCTCAACATGGTATTACATACTTTGACGTAGATATCGACAATGATAGTCCCTCTTATGTTAAAGTATCATTCCCCGATAAAACTATCGTATGTAGTGATCTACCGGATAACATCCAAAAGATTCTTTCTGATCATATAATTGATTTCGATGCCTTGTGTACGGACAAGATAGATGTGCCTCACGCATATGCATAAAATCCAATTTTGAGACAAAAGCGGCAAAGAACTATTTTCTCTGTCGCTTTCTATCATTATCTATAATCTTTATTTCTTTAACGTATATTCAAATCCATTATTGTTTATAGCCCGTTTTTACTGCTTTTTATACTCATCGTCAAAGAATGCACGTGTTCTTGTTTGTTCTGAAATTTCGTATAATAATTCACTATTTTGTGAACCATATTTTCCAGTTCAATAGAAGTTCGGCTATGTCAAGAATCCCACTAATACAAATTTATTCTTTTTTTCTTGTGCATATCATTTGATACACTTTTCAATATTATATTATCGTCCAATTTCTGTTATACCCAGATAGACTTTTGGATAAACTACATCTTCATTCAACATACCACTTTTCTGATATTTTTGCATTATCACTATCTGTTGTAGGATTGGCCTGTAAAAACTTAGTAAGAGTCGGTAAATTGATAGCACTTCCAAACACCAGCGCATTTCCAGTTTGAAGGTATGTGAGCCTTTCTATCATATTTTGATTGATGTAAGGTACCATTTTAGAAATATACTGTAAGTCATCTGGGTTCTGCACCCTGTGAACAATATAGTTGCTACACTGGGATACAACCGTTTTAGATAATTCACTTGGTCTTTGAGAGGATATTCCCAAAAGCATCCCAAACTTACGTCCTTCTTTGGCTATTCTTTCGAAGATATTGTATCCTATTGCGCCATAATTGGTTTCATTTTTTATGAATCTATGCGCTTCTTCTATAATGAAATTAATAGGTGTTTCTGCTTTTGTGTCCTTTTTCTTCAAATAGTCCAGTAATAATTTTGCTAATACTTTAGTAACAACTTCTGCAGAAGCATCATCCAATGAACTAATATCCAAATCTACAATTTGGTTTTCTCCCAATAACATTTCTATATAATCGTCAACCGTTCCATAATCCGTTATGGACAAAATGCTTCCCTGAATTCCTTCCTGAAGACTTTGTAGGCGAGTCATCAATGTGGCAGTATATTCTTGAATTCTCTGAGAACTAATGCTGCCCTCATATAAAGTTGCAAATTCAACAGCTTGAACAAAATCTCCAAGACTATATGGAATCATCGTTCGAGATATTCTTTCACTAATTGAATTCGGTTTTATGAAATTATTAAGAAATTTTATAACGACTTCCTCATCTGGCATATTACCATAATTAACACTAATTGACATCCTTAGTGTCTTCGAATTTGGTAAAACCGCATCCATATTTATTTCATCTGTTCCAAATTTAGTAACTATTGCTTTTAACTTATCCGATTTAGATGGAGATGTATCCGAGCTCTGAATTATTCCCAATAAGGTTGAAGCCAATATATGATTTTTTAAATCCGTGTTAGGCGCATCAATATTATAAAAAATACGTGCTATATCTATTGCGCGTTTTAGAACAGGCATTTGCGTTTTTTCAGAAGCATGCAGCAACGTTGCCCAATCGTCAGCAGACAAAGCCCACACTGGAATTTCAAACTTGTTTTCGCTTTCTACATCAGTATTCATGAGTGAATGTTTAATTTGTGGATTAATTTCATTGAGTTTCGAAAAAGCTTTATTATATTCCCCATTGGAATCAATTATTACGAACTTTGCTCCCTTTGCAGAAAAATTTCTCTTTTCAAAAATATTCTGCAAAACTCTTGCTACAGTATTGGATTTTCCTGCACCTGTGTTTCCAAAAACTGCAAAATGGAATCCAAAGAATTTATCGATATTTATTTTTACATCGTAATCAGGGAAAATTACTGATTTGCCTATTGTAAGCAAAATTGCCCGTGTTTTATCAGAGCCCTCAGAAATCTCTATTTCTTCTCTTCCGACTTCAAGCATTGTAATTAGTTCTTTTTGAGAAACCATATATACTGCAGAAAAAATAAGCGGCATTTTTGATACCCCAAAATTGAACCTGTCTTCTACAATTTCTCCTATCAGGTTTAAGTATACTTGCCTTTTACTATTAGGTTTAACTAATCCATTCGAATTAATCGGTTGTGATTTCTCATCAACTCCAATAATCTCAGCAATAATAGTTCTTCCGATTTCATAAATTGACACATAAGAACCAACTTCGCCAACAAACAAAATTCCATCTACTGTATTTATATAATTCCCAAGATCGGAATTTACATCTGCAATTACTCCATGAACACCAACAGAAGTAATCTTTCCTATCTCACGACTACTCATTTTTCGTACCCTCAAATACATTCATCAAGTCAGAAACAATAGGCAAATCCATCTGTTCTTTAACATCTGGTTGAACATCAGGCATTGCTTTCTCCACAAAATTATTGAAATAGTGTATCTTTTCTTCCGAATTAATAACTATAATACGTGAATCATTAATTTCGGTTAATTTTGTTATTGCGTCACTTTGACCAAATACAACAAGCTTAAACGTTGGTATCGCCAAAGAGTTCAAAATCAATCTATTAATATGATCATCCGCAAAACTATATCCTAGAGTTATTAAAACACTGTTTTTTTTGAGTAATGCCGTTTCCATTGCTCTAAATAAATCTGAATACGGAGTCATTAATGTGGTTCTGTCTTTCAAAGGTGTGGGATAAATCATAACCGTATCATCATCATTAATGTGTTCATAGTCGATTTCATAAATCTTATTGTCGTTTTTAATCCATGAGATAGAACCATGAATCTTGTATAAATTATAAAAATTGGGTACTCTTTCCCATACGTTCTTTGAAAGGTTCATATCCTCGACGTATGCATATTTATAACTCGCAGGATTAAAAGACCGTTTATATGTGCCTATAAATCCATTGTTATAGGGGAAAGACAATGAATCCAATGCCTGTTCATTATACAAATCGTAATTAGTTGTAAAAATATTAATCGGGTTTTTTCTTCCTCTTGAAACAGTCTTCATATAAAAATCATGATAGAATCCCAATACTTCTGACCCATGTAATCCAGATATAATTCTTTTCCTAATGTATTTCTGAACAGTACTAATTTTCTTTTCAATATCTGGATCAATAGTCCTGACATTTCCAGCCACAGAAATCGCTCCCATTGTTTCAAGCATTTTCTCAAGATTGCCCATAAAAATAGGTTCGGCTTCACTTCCAGCAATATCAAATCCCGGATTTTCCACAAAAAAACCTTTGTAAAGATTTGCCATACCAGGTATTCCTTGTTCTGTACCATCAACTATATGACTAGAACAGCCAGCACCTAACAAAAAATTCAGATTATCAAGCTGGAAAAATTGAGCCATTTCATTTTTAAGATACTCAACATCTACTTTTGTTTCACTTTTTCCCTTGAAATATGAAATATTCTTATTGCTTTCCACTTTGAAATCCTCCCAACAATGTCTAGCGTTAAAGTACTTATTCCTATTAATGCCTTTAATACGTTACAAAAGCAGAACTATATCTCGCTAAATCACATTCTCGTCTTTGGTTTTAGCGTTCTATGCTTTCGCGAACAAATCATCTGCCGTTATAACCGCCTGAATTATTCCTGTATATTTTCCGTCAGATAAACCATACGTTGTTACCAAAACCGGATGTATAGAATATGTTGTCTTAGAAGTAGTTTTTATTGCTGCTATCTTATTTCTAAGAGATTCATCATCTTTCTTGGTAAAAGTGTATTTGCTTATGGAATATTTCATCTCACACAGATTCATGATCCTGTCTTTTCTTGCAATTACTAGATCAATCTGTGCTCCTTTGACGTTCTTTATAGTATCAGCCCGACTCGACCACGCATGAACATCGGTCAATACGCCAGATATTCCGAGTTTTGCTTTAATCTGCGCAACATGATCCAAACACACACGCTCGAAAGCAAGACCACACCACGCATTTCGCAAAGGAGAATCTGCATTATTAGTCCAAAAATGATCATCACTTGGTTTATTTTTCAAAAATTGAAAATAGAACAATGTATAGTGATCCGTCAGCTGATAAACTGCATCTTTAGTCTTCTTGCCAAACGCAGTATATTTCCTGACAAAACCGCAACTAATCAGTTCTTCTGTAATTTTAGTCAGATAACCCGAATTTGGAATGCCTGCTGCATCTGCAAGTTCGTTTCGTGTCAGTCCAAGTTTTCTTTTACCAAGAGCTGTAATAACAGCTATATAATTTTGTGGATTCTTGAATAAAGACGCAAAAAGGTATTTGAATTCATCTTTCATCGGAGCATCCTCCGCGAAAAACATAGCATCAATATTCTGAGCTACACTAAGTCCCTTCTTTACATATGTCCAATAGAAGGGTACGCCCCCTATAGCCATATACATTTCAAGAATATCGTATCTGCTAATGTCGATACCTCTTGATATAAGATATTCCTCACAATCACACAATCTAAAGGGTTTAAGATGAATCTGCCCTGTCAGTCTGTTATATAATCCACCCTTATTATGGATAATCTTATCAAGCATCCAAGAAGTAGCCGATGCACAAACTATTAATACTATATCGTTCCTAGCACTTGCCCAACCATTCCAGAAGTTCTCTAAAGCAACCAAGAATCCACTCTTTTGCGTGTCCATCCAGGAAAGCTCATCAATAAATACAATCTTCTTTTTGTCCTTTGATCTAATAATCAGATTCTTCAAAAGTTCAAATGCATCGATCCAATTATCCGGAATATCGTTTATCTTCAGCCCAGCTCTTCGAATAGAAGCAGTAAAAGCTAGAAGCTGCTCTTTTCTACCGCCATCAGCTAAACCAGCATGTTCAAATGTAAACTTGTCACCAAAAGATTGACGAATCAAGTAGGTTTTACCGACACGACGGCGACCATATACTGCAAGAAATTGAGCTTCATCTGCACTTAATGTAGCTTGTAATATCGCTTTTTCTTTTTCTCGTGCTATTAACATATATCACCTATACCACGCTAAATCAATGTTTGGTTTTGTCTTTTAGCGTAGTATATCACATTTTCTGCATAATCAATAAGGCTTATAACAAATACATCACACTAATTAACTAATGCTAAGACAATATTGTTTACTAACATTCAAAATAGAAAAGATTCATTTGTCTCACGTTCGATATTTCTATTCTGGAAAAGCCCTTTTCACAACAGTTCTTATATTTCTCGCCACTTCCACATGGGCACATTTCATTTCTACCTACACCCTTATATATCTCATTTCTAACGCTATAGATTTTCTTATCATAAATGGCTGCTTTACTAATTCTTAAATCCAGGAAATAGTCTAGCAACTTAAACTTCTCTTCAGGCGGCCTTTTATCATCTGCATCTTTTGCAACCAAACGCTTATTGTCAGGGTGTTCAACTAAACTTACTGCTTGTAATTCCTTGATTTCATCTACTATCTCAACAGCTAGCTTCCCCCAATATAATTCACCTTTCCTGTGGGGGCACGATATATTTTGCATTGATGCTCCACACAAACTACAATGAGATTTTGAGATTATATATTCAGGACTAAAGAATAACTTAAAGGGATACAACTCTTCATAGCTTTTCAAATTTCGCTCTATCTCTGGAAGATCATAGAGATCTTTACAAAAACGAGAAACAAACCTGAGTGTATCAAAACAATTCTGTAGCATGTCCCAAGACTTTTCATATTCCCTTAAATCCAACAGATGGTAATACTCACCAATTAAACAAAAAAGCCTTTTATACTCATTAACTACAAAAATAGCATTTGCAAGTCTTTCGTTATTACTATTCTCAGCTTCTCTCATTAAATCTGAAAACTGCTCTGAACAATCAACACAAGAAATATCTTTATATTTCCCGGACAGCAGTAGATTCTTTTCTGTGTTTATGCTAGCCAGAATTGAAGAAACATCGCTATGTGAATAATTTACAAAATATCCTATCATTATTTGAGTTTGTTAATGTCTATTTTATCGAATGTATCCTTAAACGTTTTCGCGTCTCCCTTGTAATGAATAGATTTATTAATGCCTTTTTTCTTGTCATTAATTTGGATAGTAACATCAACCGTTGTAGTTTCTTTACCTCTGCCCTTAATCTTGTCATAAATATAACTAGATATTAATCCAGTAACTAAAGGTAATAGAATATTCTGAGATATCCAAATAACAGGAAGCCAAATATCAGAAGAATGTAATGAACGCACCATAATATCTTCATTATCCAGAATATCTATTAAGTGTTTATCATCATGTTCCCGACAAAACTTTACAAAATCAATCGTTTCTTGTGCATAATAATACTCTTCATCCGAATACTTTCTAGGCAAAACCAATATTTCGGAAACATCAACTTTATCTTTTGCATTTTGAGGTAGTTTCTTTACATCAATATATTCATCAATGTTTGTAATAGTCTCACCATATTCTAAACTAAACATACAATTTACTCCTTATACAGTAAAATTCATATATCCATATTCAAGGCATGTCGCTTGACACTTGTCAACATGAATTTATCTATCTCCCGCTTGCTTCAATATCTCCACCATTATTACTTCCATTGCATACTGTTGATAATCGGGTGAAACCTTCTTAGCTGCACTGCAAAAATCGTTCAGTGCCTTCTTCATCTCGAGGATATAGTTTAGCTGCTCATTCTGGTGACGAATTTGTTCATTAATTATCATCTGTTGTCTCATCTGCTCGGCTAACAGATCCTGATTAAAGATATTAAATGGATATTGACTATAACTCATATTTCTTTGTTCCTGTCTGTATATACCATCTGTCAATGACTCTTAGCTTTATGATTAGCCAACGTCTTCCCGGCTCTGCTTTTTGCGGACTTCGAAGAATCTTTCTTTGCTAACGTTTTTGCTGCGCTGCCAACCTTGCCGCCATGATGTACTGCCATAATTGTAACCTCCATAGTAATTCTATCCGCTTTTTAACATATACTGAGTAACAACACAACAAATTCAGCATTACAATTGACATGAACTGCGACTAATTAATACAAATTGTCCCTATAATTGAATACCTGTGCTCATTCAGAGCATAACTCTAATGAAAACATCTAAGGATAACCACTCATATGTTATGAAATTTTTATTTTTTATGTTTTTAATATAATTATGCCTTTAGCTTTAATTCTATAATCAAGCAACCCGCTCTTCAAAGTATAACAAGGTCCCGAAGCATGGGGACACTCCTCCTTGGGACCTTGCAATATATAAAAGGATTTATTCAACCCTTTTGTACGAGAATTTTATTAACTCCAACTGAAATTTGAAACAGAATTCTGAATATAGCTGACTAGAACATACAACACATTTTCTAAGAATCACTATCTATTCACAATTCTCAAAAATGTTCTCTGCAGTCCTCCATTTTCATTTCAAGATACGATGTTGGTTTTCCATTTTTACTCGCATAATCGAAGCAAGCATTATAGTATCCAAACGCAGTTCGCCAATCTCCTCTTTCATAGGCATACTCAGCTTGATCAAATTTATCATTATAATCGCTCTCAGATCCAATATATGTATACATTTTCAACATTTCCTCCAACAATTACTTTTGTACTGCCTTAAGCTGTAATTTAGACTTGGCTGTTAATGTATTCACCATCGACATTTTAACAAGGATATGGTTTACCGTCTTATCAAGACTGGATCCTTCTCTATAATCTGCAGGTTCTATAAAGTTAACCCGATTATTGGTAATAAGATTTTCAACCTTAGCACGTTTTCCTTTCTGGTATACAGCAATAGAATATCCTCCATTGATCTTAACCAGCTTCATACAAGGCACATCTGTCAGACCATCCCCTATGTAAATCATGTTGCGGAATGGTACCCTTCTGTCGTCTTCAGGAGTATATGTATTAAGGTCATAATCATTTGAAATATCTAATACGCCCTTATTAATACGAAACAGAAACTGAGTCTTTGTTGTATAGTTCACCGCATTCTTCGGCCAACAAGCTACATTATTTTCGTCATACAGATATTCACAAGCAAAAACATCGCTAAACTGTTTGTAAATACTTGATCCTTCTATTATTTCGTGCAGTCCGGATGAGATAATATAGTGTTCGATATTCAAATCAAGATCACATCCAATTCTATTTATTCTCTCAAACCACTCTACTACACCAGGAAAGAATTCAAGATCTTTTCCCATTTTTACAAATTCTTCTCGACAAATGCTTTGTTTTGCTGCGTGCGCCTTTTCAAGCATTACATGCATATATGCTAAAATACCATCCATCTTCTTATCTTTGGCAAGCTGATTTGACTCTGCCCAAAACTCATTCGCCGTTAAACCCACATTAGGTATAAAGGTGTATTCCTGCATATCTTTGGTGCAGAGAGTTTTATCAAAATCATACATTATAGCTACTACTGGTTTATTTCTCTTTCTCATAGTTATAACTTCACCTCGCCTTCTCGTATTTATTGATTTACTCTTTACTTGAGTGATCAATAATCAAGAGTTTACCGTTGTTTTTAATGCTTAGTACTCTTCCCATCTTTATTGCTTCGTTTTTATTATTGGCTTGGATGCTAAATCGACTTGTTCCTTGTCGCTTTACACTCCAACCGCCATTATTAGTTTTGCTTACTACGTAATGAATTGACACAGAATTAAACCATCCTTTCGTTGGAAAATTAAATCTATCTTTTTGTTATCCTCGCTCATCCAAAACCTTTTGTGCTCTGTCCTGAATTATCACAACAACTGAATCAAGATCCTTCTGCCCTAAAAAATACGCCGGCATTTCTTCTATAAGAATTGCATTTATAGCCGAGTCTGCCGAATTAATTTTCGAACAACTCAATATAACACTTTCAAGATTATCTATATCTTCGCTCGTAAACTTCATATGACTTGTCACATATGTTCCAGCAGCATAATCAAACATGTTTTGTGAACCCTCGGCGGTGTTAAAATACCTTATTGCTGCATTACACCCTTGTCGGAATGCAGCACGATTAATAACAAGCTTATCTTCCATTACCAATTCAGATTGAATCTCATCAGATAGAAGGATTTTGACAAAATCTACACACGCATTAATATTCACCGCACGAGTAGAAACAGCAATAGAGATTTTGTTTCCAAACATCGGACCTCTTCCATCGTCTGATGGTATGCCGAGTATTGACGAACCGTTCTTAATTTGTGCTCGTTTCACAAGATAGCCGCTAATACTTGGACAATTACAATAGTATGCTATTCTGTTTGTTTTTTCTGGGTTTTGATTTTCCAAATTTTCATCATAATAATTCCAAGGTATGCTTCTTTGCTGTACATTCTCCTTCACATATGCAGCTAACGTTGCATATTTTTGCCCTGTAAAATCTGCCTTTCCATTTTGAATAAACTCCTCCTGCATACCGTTAAAGAGTTTTGAGAAATACTGTGGTTGTCCATATTCAATGACATCCTTCCCGTTCAAAGTATTATACAAAAAAGATTCATATTCCTCTGTCGTAAAACCTATCCCAGTTTTTCCTGCATATTGTGGATCTGTTTGGATTCCTTCAATCGTAAAACTAATTGGGAGTTGATATACTTTTCCATTAATTCTTGATCCCTCTATAATATTACCGAAGTACTTGTCCGGGCTAAGACTAGTAATATAAGTTGAAAGATCTATTAAATAATTATCATTGTTTAGTTGTCCTAACGAACTGGTGTTCATTAGTATATCCGGACCCTCACCATTCATAATATCCATAGCCAGATCATTGCTTAGTTCAGCATCAGCGTGAAGCCATGCTATATCATAATCATCTTTACTGCCTATATTGTAAGGATTGAAGTAGTCGTTTTTATTATATCGACTGGATATTTCTATATAGTATTTTTCATTGCTTTCATTGTATTTTATGATGGCATTTCCAATAGTCTCATCAACTTCACCACCAGATAAATATAATTCTATAATTGTCTTTCCTGCATGAGGATTTTTATCTGCTTTAGTAAATTCGATAAGCATTAGATTATTAACAAAAAGAGAGGAGAACATATCCGAAGAATGATACTGTCCGCAAAGAAGGAAAGAATCACCTGAAACATCTGCGACTCTAAGACTTGTTAAGTATTGTCTATTAATCGCACACCAGCTATAATCCAAAACCGGCTCTGCCTTTTTATTCTGTATGTCTATCTTGGTTATCCCTTGAGGAGATGAAGCAAATACAATCCCGTTATTTTCGCTATGTGAAGAAGTCAATTGTTCCAAGTCTAACCATTCAAAATCTCTGGCATTTGCAGTACTAACTTTATATGTATTTAAATCTAGCGTGTAATAAGTATAATCTCTCTCCATTGCAGCAGGAATTAGAGCCGTATTATCATTAAGTGCTAGGATTACCGGTATATCAAATATATCTTTTTCCGGCTCCTTTATCTCTATTTCTGTCAAAAATCCTTTGGATGAGTATACCCTTAATAGAAACTTCTCTTTCTCGCTTCTTAAGTCACATATGCTTTCTATTCTAAATTCACCGACAGAGTACGAACCCCAATACTGCAAATTGTAATCTAGTTCAAACTCATAAGTTCCAATCACTTTTTCTGTTTCAAGGTTAATATAATAATCTTTCTTGCTATACGTATCTGATTTTGAATCCCATGACTCACACTTAACGATAAGTTGCTCATTCGAATAAATAGCTTGTTCTGGCCAATCAGTTGAATCTAAAACTGTATACAGATCAATTATCTTGTGTGTTTTCCTTGTCGCTCTGTCAATTATCGAGATGTTTTTTATAGCAAAGTCAGTATTAGATTTAACCGTGTTCCAATCAACCTTATATCTTCCATCAGTAAAAATATATATACTTTTACTATCCACTCCAGCAAGTGATTGCCTCAATGACTCAACAGTTCTATTTTTATCAATTCCTAAATCCACCTCTAATACTTCTCCATAATACCAAGGTGAGTCAGGTGTAATCAAACTGCCACTTCTTTTGACATTTAGGCTGTTTCGATTGCTAATACTGCAAGAAGTAATTGATATCATCAAAGATATAGTTGTCATAAATGCAAATACATTAAGATGTTTGTCCATATCTATATCCAGCTCCATTAATGACAAATCTCATACTTGCCCACAGAATCGTATCATTGTAACAACTTTAATCGAATACATTAAAATATTGCAGAGAAAACCTATGTTTTCTCTGCAATATAATTATTCATACAACAACATGAACATAAGCACCATAGCCACCTGTTCCAGTAACCTGCTTCGACCAACACTTTGTTGAATATCCGTTGCTGGCCGTGTTATCCTTATCCCCATAGTGTGTTCCGTTTTTCTTTACGCCTACTACTACAGTAAAGTTTCTTCCTTGAGCCAGAGCTCTACATGAGGCTATATCGTAATAATAGGAGCCATTGTATTCATTGTGACATTCCTTTTTTGTTATTGCACACGAATCAGCAGAACACACTACAGAAAAAGAACCAAAAACAAAACAGGTAACGAAAATACTTGCAATAATCTTTTTAATCATACATTCTCCTCCAAAAACATTAAGTAATCAGACTTGCGAAACTTAATCTTTACCACATTGGTCTATACCTCTACAAAACACATTCACGCTATTTGGTCCTGATGTATAGCAACTATTCCTTTTATCAGATTATTCACTTCTCCCTACACATATAGCATCTCGTAAATACCTGTGCATAACGACACAGTTTGCTTTAGGTATGATTTATCACGATATCCCTGAGAATAAAATAGCATTTTACTAATTTGGCAAATTTGGTTGAAAATTGGCAAGTATGGTATTTTGAATTCCGTTTTTTGTCTATCCTTGTTCGTTTTTGATACATTTAATGCGTTTAGGAATTTAACTTTCCATCTTCCATTCGATAGATAATATCTGCGTGTTTTGCAATATCAGAATCATGTGTAACCATTATTATCGTCTTTCCATATTTCTTATGAACTTTATCAATAAGACCTATCACTTCTACTCTATTTTTCTTGTCAAGATTTCCTGTAGGTTCATCACATAGAAGCAAGGCGGGATCATTGGCCAGTGCTCTCGCTATAGCCACTCTCTGCTGTTGCCCGCCAGACAATTGAAGCGGTGTATGGTCAAGTCTCTCTGCTATACCAAGGTTTTCTGCTAAATCTCTAATATATTCTTCGTTTATTTTTCTTTTGGATATCAGTATTGGAGTTACTATGTTCTCCAGAACTGTCATTTCATTTATAAGATTAAATTTCTGAAACACAAAACCAATTTCGCAACACCTGAAAAAAGAAAGTTCTGCATCATTCATTTGTGAAAGATCTTTCTTATTCACAATCACTTTTCCTGAAGTAGTTTTATCTAGTCCTCCAATAAGGTGAAGTAATGTTGTTTTTCCACATCCTGAAGCACCCATTATTGCAATAAATGCCCCTTCTTCTATTTCAAGATTAATACCATTGACTGCCTTGATAATACTATCTCCGACTATATACTCTTTATAGAGATCAATAACCTTAACACTCATAATTATTCCTCTCTCGTTTCAATCATTTTCATTTTCCGCATGTACAGTATTTGTGGCAGAGTGCCTATCAAAATCAAAAGATTGCCAATAATAAGACAACATATCAATGATGGTATAAAATCATACGAAAACAAGTTAGCCCAATATGGAATCTTGGTATACCATGGCAATTCAGTAATATCTAAATCTCCAGCTTCAACTTTGTTATAAACGCTGTTAAAGAATATTTGAAGAATATATATTGGTACTATAGCGAAAAGTGTTGATATTAGCGGATAAAACATATTTTGCGTGTATAACATAATATGTGACTGCTTTATCGAAAGTCCTATTCGTCTAAGAGTCTGAAATCTGGCTGTATTACTTCTAGTTTTTGTATACAGACCAGATATTATTGACATTACTCCAAGCATTATCAGTACTATCATCAACACAAAGAAGATCGTCATTACCCGATTGGTCCCTATACTGATCCGATCCACATAATCAAAGGTTGATTTAGTCTGTACATCGACTGATCCGGATAATTCTTCATACCAAAATCTATCAAACTGATAAATATCACAGCTATCCTTCAGTTTCACTTTTACCGAAGTGAAGTTTTTATCAGGAAGTCCCCAATTTGTAAAAGAGTCCGAAAGACATAATATGCTCATTCCGTAAGCTGGTTCATCTTCATCATAATTCTCGCATGCGTAGTTATGCAGCTGATGAACCCAACTGTGTCCTGTTGTAAGATATTCGACAACATCCTGGTTGTCAGTTAATGCTACTATTGCACCAACTCTGGCATTTATTTGATATTTAGTTCCAAAAGCACCGTAACTCACATATCGCTCGCCGTTTCCAGTTTGAATATGGTTGTCATATACTATCCATTTAGGATCATCCAGCGTATTGAAGTTCAGTTTCTCTTCTTCTTCGGAAAGTTTAATATCGTCAAAATTGATCATTGAACCAACAGGATAATATTGCAAGCAGATATCCAATAATTCTTGAGGAACTGCCAAGACTACTTCTTCGCCGCTTTTGATCTTTTCTATTTCTATAATACCCGCAACAACTTCACTTTTGAGTTCAGTCATTTCTTTTACGGTTATTCCAACCGTGGGCAATTCATACATTTGCACATCGGGCTCATACCCTGTGTGCTTAAAAACAACTTTTTCTGCTCTTATAGATTCTTTTATATATGGATCATCAGAAGATCGATAGTTTAGATAACGATTTCCCAAAAGCTTTTTTAAATCCTTATTTGGCTCCTCATCGAATACCATTCTTGTTGATTCATTAAAGATTACTGCCCATGACTTCTCAACATCCGAGTTATTCTCAATAAGATCCGCAAAAGATGGTTTTACGCCAGCATCATGCCGATTCGATACAATATACCCCCAATCTTGAAGCGAGGATGATCGGCTTGCTACATATCCTTTGCCATTAATCCCTAACATTTCCATATAACCACGTTCTTCAGCTGTTATTTGCTCTGAAAATGCTCTAAAAAAGACATAGCCTAAAAGAAAAGATGACAATACAATCATCATAACTAGCATTGTACATCCATCATGCAAATCAATTCGTTTGTTTAACAGGCGAAGCCATCCCTTTTTGTAATATGATACTTTGATATTCTGTTTTCTATTTAAACCTACAAAAGCACGACTTGTTGTTGAAAGTAATTCAGCAGGATATGATTTATACAATCGGACTAACGGTATGATAAACGATATTGCTAAAGAGAAAAAACACACCAAAACAGACATAAATATTGGGTTAAATGTTATTTGATCTACTATATGGCTGACGTGGATACCATCACTTAATCTAATATGTAATATATCGTTGAACGCTTTTATCATAACTATATGAGAAGCATATCCTAACCCAATTCCTGCTATTACCCCCAATAATCCGAACACCAACATCTCTAGAATAAGGCTTCTTACTATACGTCTTGAAGACATGCCAATGCATCTTAAAATGGCATAATGCTCTTTGCGGTCTTCGATTATATTTTTAGTCAGCATATAAATAGAGACAGCTTCTGTAACAACAACCATCAAAAAAATCAATGGGAAAACAACGGCTGAATAAAAATCTCTTTTATATAGTCCCCTGTTTACTGCATTTTGAATAGTTTCCCACGAAAAATCATCACTACTACTATTAACGCTCAATTCATCCAAGCCAATATACCATGAATATCCATTACTTCTTCTAGAATTGTATTCATAGCCTGCACAAGCAGATCCGGTCTCATTCAGTATTCTTGAAACCTCGTTATTTAAATCTGCGGATCCACTAGAGTGCGAATTGAAAAATACGGTTTCATTGGTACATTCCCAAACATCCAAATCAGAATTGTAAAAGAAAACTGCAGGCATCCGGTATGAATTGGTATCAAAAGCAAAACCAGGACATCTATTCCATCCGCCGATGACCTCGTTATTTGATCCCTCAAAAACTCCGGATACAACATAGTCCCTAGTTTGAATATACTCTCCTTTTGAATTATATAATTTCAAGGCAAGTGTTTCTCCATTATATGGTGCAATACCATAGGTATTAGCTACAGAAATGTCAATTGCTATTTCATTATTATTCTGAGGGTAATTACCTCTAATGCATGTCATGTGATATATGTTTTCAGATACTTTGTCTTTAAATGCGACAGCTTTAAAATTGGCTATATCATCTGTATCTGTTATAGAGCCTAATTCATAATACAATCCTATATCATCAATCAAATCTGAACCAAATAAACTGTTTTCTAATCCGATATTTGTATCATATATGATTTCATCATAATCTCCAGTAATAGTAAGTGCTTCCTCTATTTCAGTTTTCTTTTCACTTCTAATTAATAAACTTATCGTTGTAATGGAAAAAACACCTAAAACAAGCATAGCGATCAGACAGATAAATCTGCCTGATCGCATATCTCTTAAAATGACTTCATGTTTACTTACCATTCTGTCATCTTATTCCATAAACTGCATCGCCACTTACTTGACTGCCACTTGGAGATTTTACATAGAATGATCTTGTCGTATGAGCCGGACAGCCAAATGTCAGTTCAGTCGGATTCTGCGGATTTACAGGATAATAATCATGCGTAAGTATCTGTGTTCCAGCTGAATTGCAAATCTGTAAATCTGCTACTCCGAAACTTGGGAAAAGCTTAGCGTAAACTGTTTTTGAATACGTTGCATTATTATATTTTGATCCTATTTTCTGCCTTGAAGTGGTATTGTATGAAGTGCCAGTTGCTAATACATTGGCAGAAAACATGCAGATAGCTAACATAACTATTGTTACTAAAGATATAATTCTTCTTTTCATATTGTTTTCTCCTCAATTATAGAATTCCCAGCTTCTTTTAAAATAGTCATTACCACATTGGTCTTTACCTCCATATACCATGTCCGCTATCTCATTTCCTGGGTCTCTTGGGCTGATGATAGAATGTTATACAACCCGGAATCGGCGGATCACTCGCCTGCTTCTTGGCAACGACTTTTACCATCTTCAAGATTTTCTTTTCGACAATCTTCATATGTTATTCCTCCTTTCTTTCGTATTTCCAACAGCATCGAAAGTGCACAAATCACAATTCCGTAGCTGATATAAAAACGATAGTTAAGAGGAATATGCAGCAGCATCAGTAAAAGCAACACTGAGGCTTCCAATAATACTGTCAACCTGGACAGCCGTTTTGCTTTTCTATACTCGCAAATACTCCAATCTATGTTGGGGTTGTTGATGGCACCGATAATTATAACAATTATTATTGACATTATCAGCCCCCCCCTGATATAATAAAATGTGATTTTCTACAAGAGGGAATAATGCTATGCCTGAAAATGATACTGCTGCTGAAGCGATCAAACAGGTCTCAAATCTTTTACAGTGAATTCCACCACTATACTTTCTTATAAGCGAAAAAGATATTACAAACAGAAATACTTCCAATAGTCGATTCAGAATCAAGGCCAGCAAAAATATAATGGAATAAGAGATTATCTTTTCAAGCAATATCTGAACACCATAGATATACTCTTCGGCGTCTTTCTCGGATATCAGATTTGCCATCATCATTCTGGCTACTATCTTTGAAGCAACCTGATCCATTTTTGCCTCCTGCGACGGTATCTATGTACGATATAGCACAGGCAAAAATGGAATAAAACTAGCTTATTTATATTTGGCAAGTTTGGTAGAAATTAGGCAAGTTTGGTATGTATTACCGAATACAATATAGGTTAAATCTCTCGAATAATAAGTATTTTAAAAACAACTGAGCTTATTGTTTATGCTCGTTCATCCAACACCTTCTGAACCCTGTCCTGCGCGATCTTAATTACATCTGCGAGCGGCTTCTGACCTGTGAAGTATGCAGGCATCTCCTCAATAAGGATAATGCTTATATCAGAATCAGCGGATGCCATTCTTGAACAGCTTAATATGACTTTATCGAGGTCATCGACATTGCTTTCAGGATATTGCTTCATAACACCGTTCCTTCCGGCATTATAGAATTCGACAGCAGTCTTTGCTGCCTTCCTTAATGCTTCACGGTTAACAACAAGGTTGTCACACATTGCAAAACTGTTTTGAACTTCATCAGACAGCAGCATCTTCACAAATTCACCGCATGCATCAATATTCTTAGCCTGCGCAGAAACTGCAATTGATCTGCTCATCTTGATCAACGGTCCTCTGCCGTCAGATGAAGGCATTCCCAGGATCGCTGTGGCTCCACTCAACACTTCAGTATCGTGCAGATATCCGCTGATAGAAGAACTCATGCTGTATACCGCACGATAGTTATCTTCAGGAGAGTGTGGGATGTTAACATCCGTACTACCTCTTTCTGGAACGCTCTCCTTTACATAGTCTGCCATTTTCGCGAACTCGGGAGAAGTAAAATCCGCCTTTCCATTCTTAATGAAGACATCAATTGAGGCATCGAAAAGCTTGGCAAAATAAACAGCCTGGCCTGATGCCATCACATCTTTTCCGTTGAGTATATCGCTTAAGAATCTCTTATATTCTTCCGTCGTAAATCCCACTCCGGATGCGCCGGCATATTTTTGATCCGTGTGTATACCTTCTGCGTAAAATGTTACAGGCAATTGATAAAGAGCACCGTTAGTCTTACTGCCTTCGATTACGTTGACATAGTATTTATCAGGATCAAGTGTTCCAATATAAGGTGTAAGGTCAGCTAAATAATTCGGATTGTTGAGCTGTCCTAATGAACTTGTATTCAGTAATATATCAGGACCCTTGCCGTTTATGAGATCCACGGCAAGTGCATTATTCATCTGGGAATTTACGCTCAGATTGTATGTCTCCGCTTCATCGGAAGTGCCAAATGCCTTGTTGGGATCAACATAACTTCTCAGGTTATATCTGTCCGATACTCTTATGAAGTATTCTTTGTTTGTCTCATTAAACTTTATAACTGCATCAGCAACCGCATCATCAAGTGCGCCATCTGCAGAATATAATTCAAGCACCGTCTTTCCTGCATGAGGATTTGTTGCTGCCTTAGTAAATTCATAAATTATAAACTCGGGCTTTACCGAAGACAGGAAAGTACCCGAAGGGAACTTAGTACCGTAAATAAGAAAAGAATCCTCTCTGCATTCAGCAACGCTAAAGTTTCCAAGGGTATGCCTGTTGATGCCGCAGCAGCTGTAATCGAAGATCAGGTCATTGGTCTTAGTCTCCATATTGACTCTGTATACACCTTGAGTGGATGTAAAGTAGACTTTGCCATCAGTTCCGGTCAGCCTGTTTGATGTCAGAACATTTATATCCAGCCATTCGTATTCTTTGGCATCAGCAGCTGTTACAGAAGCACTCTCAGTATCTAAAATATAGAACAGATAATTTCTCTCAGATTCGGCACAGATCAGTGCTTTAGTATTAGACATAGGCAATATGAGAGTTATTCCGAATATAACCGCACCATTTCCGCTTAAAACAGCTTCTTTAACATTCCCGTCAGAAGAATTTATCTTTAGTGTGAATATTTCCTGATCGGACTCCCATGTTCTTACAACATCTATTCTGTTTTGTCCGACATCGAATGAGCCGTCTACGGCATTTCTTTCTTCTGCATCAATCTGGCGTGTTCCCGATATGCTTCCTGTTAATGGATCGATATCAGTCTCGGTAATCGTTGTTTTGTTTGTTGTGGAATCATATGTAAGGGAACTGACGGTAAGTTTTCCATCCGTATATTTGGTATTATCTACAGCACCATTAACATTCAAGTTATTTAGATTGATAATATTTGCAGTTTTAGTTGCTGACCTGTCATAGACCGATACTAGATTAATGAAATTACCTCCGTCCATATCGCTGTCAGTACCAGTATCTCCGGAGTTCTTGTAAACCACAGTCGAAAGTGTGACTACATACTTGTCATCCACTCCTAAAACATTAGTTCCGAAATAATCAACGGCACTGCTACTTTGTATGCCAAGATCGATATCTAGAGTCTTGAAGTCGAACCACGGAAAATCTTCTAAGATTTTGTCAAAACTTTGAACGGGGATAGCCTCTTCTTTGTTTTCTGTTTTTTCGCATGAACATATCGATAACAAGAAAACAACTAACACTAATATTGAACTAAATCTTATACTGTTTTTTCTCACAAATCGGTTTTTCCCATCTATTAATTTGCCCATTTGCTTATTATGATTAGCTTACATTTTTACTCAATTCACGAACCGAATTCTGCAGATCCACAGATTGGGTAGTCAAAAACAGCTCTTCGCTATCCTCTTGGTTTATTTTAATATAAATATTATCATCTAAACTATAAATTGAAACCACAGCATATTTAGCACTTCCTGTAACTATAACAATATATAACTCACTGTCTTGTTCTTCGTTTTTCAAGCGCTCAGATATGCTAGATTTGATATCTGATGAAATACTAGCTTTTTTTATTAGTTCAAATAGTTGATTTATCTGTGCATCATCCTGTTTTATTAGTAGAATAGAGTCAGGGTTATAAGTATAAACCGACAATACAGATAATTCAGGAAAAACAAGCTGCTTTTCAGAAGAGATCTTTATTTCATTAAAATACATTGGATTAGGAACTCTAGTTGGTTGTTCGTATGTTCCATGCTGAAAGTAGCCCCGCATAAAATCCGGAAGATATAAATTGTCAATATCTTCTGTCATTGCATCTTTCTTATCATCGAAACTGAAGTTATATTTTTCCGTTTTTATACAACAGCTTACAAGGCCAGCTGTTGTACAAACAATCAAAAATGTAAGTCCTAGAAACAGATGGTTCTTCATTAGTTAACAAACCGATATCTTGCCAGTAATAAGGTTAAGTCGCGTCGTTCTACAATCAGACGTTTTCACACTTAATACCGGATCGAAGATATCATCTCCATCTTCGTCCATAAACGCTAATGAACACTTTTCAATGCCATTCAAATCCACACCTGAAGATACTAGTTTCTTTTCTATCGTTTCCTTATTCAACACACCTTTGTTATTTTCATTCTTAACAACTTTATAAGTGCGGTGAGATATTGCACTAGATATAACTCCTGTATCATCTACAATAGTGCAGTACTTATCATCATATACAGGAATTCCATCAAACATTGATATTAAGGAGATATCATATGCAATCACAACTTCTCTTTCATTTTCAACATTTCCGTCTAAATCAACTTCAGCCATAACAATAGGGATTACCAATAATTCTCCATCGTTAAAATCATTCCATGTAACACCTGAATAAGCATCCTTCAACCATTTTTTAGTAATAGACACCGCTTCTTCCTCAGAAATGCAAACTTCTTTATCACCAATTTCATTATTTTGAGTTGTTAGATAGTTGCCAATCTTTAAAACAGTTGTTTTAATATTTGAGTTTACATAGAAATCTACATCTGTTGCCCTTAAACTAAAATTTGGAATTTCAACACTCTGAAGAAGAGCTTCAAGACTTGGTGCTCCTGAGGTTAATGGTTGCAGTGTTCCAGTAGGATTAGCAGATGAGAACCTCAAAATTGTAGTGCTTGATGCTCCTGGTCTTGTATAGGTTAAGCCTGGAAATCCCGGGAACCTGGAGAATTGTACATTTCCCGAATGTGTTAAAACACAATAGTAATAATTGCTTACCATTTGATTTGCCTGAATCCAAGAACTCTTAACTGATTCTCCTGTCTTGGCTTTTTGCATAAAATTATAAGCTACAGTTACATCTGGGCCAGCTGCAGGAGCATCTTCATGATATCCGCATATTACTCTAACCGCATTATTTCCTATCATTGCATTAGCGTATTTCGCTCTAGGATTCAATCCAGACCCATCTAATTGACGACATGCAGCAAAAAATATAAACTCCAAATTCGATCCAGACCACTTGAAATTATTGATACCCATAACACTGATAGTTGGACAGTTATCACCCCATAATTGTCCAGAATTATTCCCATGACCCGACCAGTACTTAATACATCTTGATTTTCCGGTTAAATCCGACTGACTAAAACTGCTAGATTTATAATACGAAGAATAGGCAGAATCATAACCTGTTATTTCCGATATCATTTTTTGACAATCGTTTGTTCCAGAATAATTGTTGCACTTAAATGCTTCTATAGATTTTCCTGCTGCAAATACATTAGCACCACTAGAAATGAGAAGCACAAACACCAAAGTAAAAACAAAAACCGTTATTATTCTTTTCATATTGTCATTCCTCCCACATTATTAAATCTACAGCTTATGAATTATCACAATCAAACAACTAATAAAATAGGAACTATGACTGTTGGCAAGTTTGGTCAAAATTAGGCAAGTTTGGTATCTTACACGGGAATTATAACAACTGATACAAACTCTTTCCCGTCTTTTTCAAAATAGCAACTCCCATTGTTTCGATAAACTGCATCTTTAATATTTGCAAGTCCATAACCATGAGGAATAACATCTTTCTTCTTACTCTTAATTTCCAGATTGTTATTATCAATAAACGGATTGCGGCAAGCAAAGATGAACTGACTATCTTCTATTACAGCTTTTATAGAAAGGTATTTATTATCTTCAGGACACAGTTCCGCTGCTTCAATTGCATTATTAAGTATGTTTGTAAGAATTACGATACAATCTCGGTCTTCTATCTGTAATTTCGAGAGATCTCCCAAAACAAATCTGAAAGTTATTCCTTTTTCCCTCGCTTCCGCATACTTCGTATTAAGAATAGTATTTATCAATCGATTGCCGGTCTCAAATACATTGGTGTTATTTACAAGCTCAGTATTTTGAACTTTGAGTATTTCTTTCATTTTCTCAAATTGTTCTTCTGCCATCAGACTTTTAAGTACAGTAATCGTATTCTTAAACTCATGTTCTCGTTTTCCTAAGATATCCCTTTCCTTTGTAATCTGATCATATAACTGAACAATACCCTGAGCATGAGCAATCTCAATCTCATTCTTCTGAGCTTCAAGTGCTCTTCGGGACTCTTGTTTTATAAACCAGAATATGAAGAGATTAATAGCAAGTAATGAAATGGCCATATAAGCAAAAAGATTAGCTTGGTATATATTTATGGGACCATTAAAACTATATGCAAACAGTGCGATTAAACTAAGTGAATACAACGGGAAAACTGTATATATAAGCCATAATTTAGTTTCAATCTTGGCCGTTTCAGCTTTCCTGAACACCTTGCGAATAATAAAAACAATTACAAGCTGAACAAACTGACTTGCTACGCCCATATATACAGAAATATCGCTCTCCATAATCTTTTCAATTCTGAGATTGGGATCAAAATATTTATGAACAGCTACAATACAGAAATCACACGCCAGTGCCAAAACATAAAACAAAGCAGGAATTACAATATTCATTACTAAATTGTCTATTTTATAAAGTAAAATAGCGAACAATATATTGCATACTATTCCAATTATGATTCTTAATAGCAGATGTTCAGCGAGAAATGTTCCGGCACCAAAACAAACCAACACCCACAAAAGTGTTATTCCCCTATCTATTATGGTAGATAGGTCTTTCTTTTCCAAGAAAGAAGAGCAGAATAACCTGGCCAAGACTACATACACAATGGCGTTAACAATATCATATATCATCCAATTTCCCCTTTGACTAAACAAAACTTCCTATTAACATCATCAAAACGATTTCTCGCAATCGGTATTTTTATAGTTTCTTTGCCACTCTTCCTAATAATCACCTCATATCGTCTTAACTGAACTGAATTCTTCAGATTAATAATATATCGTTGATGTGCCCTGATAAAGTATTCCGGCAATTCTTTTAGTGCATCATCAAGACTGCAGCGTCTTATATAGAATGTAGAATCTTTCTCTTTAACAAAATATTCGATATAGTGTTTCTCGCTCTTGATATAAGCTATGTCGTCTATAGCCACTTCTAAATTACCATCGCTTAACTCTAGCAAAATATTCTTTGAAGGTTCAGTCTTGAGAATAAACTCTATGCATTCGTTCAATTCAGCATTAAATGTTTCTTCTTGTTTGACAAGATATCTAACTGCACTATACTTATAGCCTTCTCTAGTAAAATCGTAATAATTGGTGGCGAAAGCTATTTTGGCGTTAGGATATATACCATATATTTCACGCGCAGTTTCAAAACCGGTTAATCCATCCATTTCATAATCTAAAATGAATAAATTGTATTTGCATATTTCCTCACCCAACGAAAGTAAGCCTTCTCCAGAAATATAAGTATCGCATTGGAATTCAATCGCTTTTTCTGATAAATGATGTTCAATCATCCTCTTTTCCAATTCCAAAAAGGATTTTTGATCATCACACAATGCAATACGTATCATATACACCTCAAACAGCTTTCTTAACTCTCAGATAAAATGATTATAACATGCGAAAAAAGCATCTTAACGATTATTGTGCCTATACAATTTAATAGATATCGGGGAGAACCCTCTATGGATTCTCCCCAACTGTTATCTGGACCAACCTGCTCTTTTTCTCTGGGTTTTCCCCAGATCGTTCCTGAGTTGTCTCCTGCTTTCTTCATTAACACGTTGTTTTACAAGACCTAAAGTCATCGCCCGAATACCCGATTCTGTCTGTATGATATCGTCACACATGCGGATTTCCTGATAGAGCGGTCGCATTTGCTTTGTCTTCTCCTGAGCGGCCAGTCTATAAAGATTGGCATATGCCGGCACACCCTTTCTGTCCCAATAACGCTGTTGTTTACGGTCTTCATCTCTAGCCTTAGCAATATCAGATATCCTTTTCCGCAACGCTTCCTTAAAAGCCTCGACCTGTTCCGGAGTGTCAAGCACATACTTCCTGCAAAATGACTGAAGCTGGCAGAATCGTTCCAGCTTTCGGATATCCTTTATCAACTGAGGGGAGTATTCACGGTACTTACGCTTATACTTGCATGATCTGAGCTGTAAACAGTGATAAGTGATGATGACGCGGAATCCTGCTTTCTCAAGCCTTCTGGTATATCTGTTAATCTTCTCCGTCGAAGGCTGTTCTTCCAGTTCTCTGAACGGATCGGCAGCGATAACGGTATTCTCGATAACCCTCTTGTAAAAGTCATCCAGTCCGTAACCCGGGCCCAAAGAATCTAACCTGACGCATATGTCGGAATTAGGGAGCAGGCTCTGAGTGTCGGATTACCGTCCCTGAGGTCTTTCCATTCACGATAATTCTTGCGCTTAATCTGATCGATCTTTTTGGCACTCTCGATCGATAATCCATGCGCCCTGCAGATCGCGTCAGAAACGTCTCTCATGCGCCGGATGTCTTCTTTAGTGTCGTGATACTTATAACCGTCCCGGAACGATACAGAGTTCAAACAGAA
>CADACD010000030.1 GCA_902786365.1 uncultured Lachnospiraceae bacterium
CTATGCACTATAAAATAGAGTAAAATATTAGCGTTCTGGATTTCTAGTGTGAGTTCCGGAACATTTACTTTGGTGTACACCCTAAAACTAAGCGCTTACTATATAAGTATGTCAACAATGGTCTTTTTTCGGCAAAGAATCTTGATATGCCAAGAACCGTCCGTATGCGTCCAAGAAAAACAAAATCTTCTTCCCTAAAGGTAGATAAATCATGCCGTATAGGTCGTACATTTCAGGACTTTCAGCAGTATATGGCAGAAAACCGGGACATCCCTGTATGCCAGATAGACTCTGTGGAAGGCGTAAAAGGCAGCTCTGTGTTGCTGACAATACATTTTGTACAACAGGAGCTTCAACTCGCATTTCTGCGCAAAGCAAATGATTCACAGTCAGTAATTAATATTTTTGAACGTCTTTATTTCGAACTCAGACCAGATATTTTCATAGAAACCTTTCCAATTTTACTAGCGGATAACGGCAGTGAGTTTTCCAATCCGAAGGCCATTGAATTTGATTCACAGGGAAACCGGCGCACACAAATGTTTTATTGTGACGCAAATGCTCCTTACCAGAAGGGAAGCTGTGAAAATAACCATTCAGATCAGCCTTATGATGAGCCATATAAACTCGTATGCAAGGAAATCCCTTGGTAACAAAAGCCCTTATGAAATATTTGCGTTTATGTACGGTGAAGAGCTACTTAAAAAATTTGGTATTCAATTTATTCCGGCAGATGAAATCATTCTTAAACCAGAACTTTTGAAATAAGAACAGAAAATCAAAGATTAAAATAATAAAAACAAGCCGGGATCAGAAGTTATGCAGCCATCATAAGGACATTCATAGGGGTGGAATTTACAACTTCCGAAAAAAGACCAGTAAATTCGATTCCTTTTTGGTATGCAATAAAATAACTAATAATCCCGACTATATGCTATATTTTAACTCAAAATTATATATTTTGCACCTAAAATACGATTTTTTTTGTGATGAGTGGAATTTAACCTTACAAAGTGGAATTTACTTTTTCAATTCACCATTTTAAAATTTTTTAATTTCCATTGAACCAATTCCTAATTTAAACCATAATCAAGCTTAGACAGCCTGACTATTATAAAAGAATCTTAATCAATATATTATTATTATATATGAAACTTAGGATGCTATTATTACTAATTGCTTTAAAAATCTGCTGCCCAGCATTTGTTCCTCCAAATGCTGTCAAAAGTATACATGCTACCCATATAATCAGTATACCTTCTGCAACTCCAACAATTCCTCCTGCAGATTTATTGACCTCTTTAATCACAGGCAGTCTGCCTACAATTCCCAATACCCGAACGACAATTCTCAATACAACTTTAAAAATAATAAACAATGCAATCACTGTAATTGCCCTGATTAGAATATTGGTAAGTGATGCTACAAGATAGTCTGTGAAAGTTTTTGTTCCCATTTTAATCTTTTTTTCTGTTGTATTATTATTAATCAATTTTTTCTGTATTGATTCCGGAAGTTTCAACTCCTTCACTGCCTCATCCTGCATCTTTTCCTGAGACTTATTAATCTCCGGTGACACATATTTTTCAACATACTTTCTTGTCTGCTCATTTACCTTCTCTTTTATCTTTGTGTTTTTTATCGCTATTTCAATAGGTCCTGCCATCGCCATTGACAAAACTATCGATACTATTGTAGTCGCAATTGATAGTGCAATAGCAATAGCTCCTTTACGAAATCCATTATAAAACATAATCAATAGGAATACGGCTATTCCTATTAATAAAATTATTTCTGTCTCCATTGCATCTCCATTCCGTAATATTATTTACATATATTACAATCATTTTATCACATAGCAGAATTCTTGTTTTTTAATCCTATTTACACACCAGAATTCTTGTTTTTTCTTTCCACTTCCATGCACATTAAAAATCCATGTATAATACTAATCTTTTGCATATATTATGAAACAATCTCATTTTTATTACTATATATCTCCTACATCAGACAATTCCTTTATTTCAATTCAATTTCCTGTATCTCATTGTCGCTTACAAATATGAACTTCCTATCAGATACCGGTACAAGCTTCACAATCTTTGTCTCAAAGGTCTTATTGAATCTTTCCTTGTCTTGAAACGAATACATTAGACATGTCCGTTCATCATTCATAACAATATTCTCACCAGCAAACGAAATGTCGGAATAGTTAAAATCTGTTGATTTTGTATATACCTTTTTGCCATTTTTATCATATACCTTTATCACATGTGCATATGACTGATCATTACTTTCAAATACAATGCCTATATATTGGCTGCTGTAAAAAACCGTCTCAACCTTTCCATCAAATTCCTGTTCATATTGAATACTTGGTTTTTCATCAATTTGATAAATTGTAAACATATTGTCTCCGACTGCTACTGCTGTCTTGTTATTGATAAAATTCACCTCAGGAACTATCGAGTCCTTATATTGATTAAAACCGCCTACTATACGGTCCACCTCGTTTTCACCGACTGAGGAATAGTTATAAAATATCACTTTTGACTGTGCCTGTCCTTCTGATATCGCCAGATAAGAGGCTATAAGTCTTGTAGCATCACCGGACAGAGCAATTGATATCGGATAGCCATCTCCTTCAAGAACTGTTCGTCCACTTACCAATTTGACACCATTCTTATCATATAACTCAATATAATTCGCTGTACCATCATCAAGTATAGCCGCTATCACTCCATTTTCCGATACTGTAATATCAATGATTGCATGTGTTGCTGTCACATTGACCTGATTACCTTTTACATCAAATAGACTTATTTGTGTTGACTTTCTTTCTGCCATGACAATATAGGATCCCCGCACATCTACTACCGGTGATGTCATCTGCACAGCCTTGTTAAAAACTTCCCTACCATTTTTGTAAAATGATATTCCATCACTGCTATATCTGAGAATACCACCTTCAAATTCCTGGTATTTTGATTGAATCTTGCTATCAACTTCTACTTTATTTTTTACCTTATAGCTTTTAAATACTTTATTTTTTTCTCTAACCACATAAACATAAGAGCATATAATTACTATTAATATGATGATACATGGTATAATTATTTTTCGTTTTCTCCAGAATACACTTTCATATATTTTTTTATTCATTGTACCTACCTCATTATCAAAACGGTCTTAGCTTTATAAGTATACCACATATATTTTCTTTATGGAAGTATAAGTCTTTGTCCAATTGTAATGTTTTCATCTGTGTCAGACATGTGATTCGCCTCTCTTATTTTATCTATCATATTGATATCTCCATATACCAGCTTACTAATGGAATAGAGCGAGTCTCCTTTTTTTACTGTATAATACTGCGGTTCAACAGATGCCGGAGTTTCTTCCTGCTTGTTTTCGTTATTGCTTCCATCATTACTGCTACCATTTTGTGATTGATTATCTGAAGACTCCTTTACACTATTTTGCTGATCTGTACTACTCTCCTCATCCTGCTTTACATCTTTTTGTGTTTCATTTTCTGCATTTTTATCCTGTTTCGTAGTATCTGTCTGTGTACCATCTCCTGATTCTTTACCATCATTCAAATTTTGCCCGGATGTATTTTCGGTTGTACTATTTTCATCCTCATTATCACTGGCTCCTGATGTCGTTACATCTGCTGCTACATCTACAATTTCAACTGTGCCATTTCCCTCTTTATCAACAACATCTTTGTCCTGCCCATTTTTATTGCCGACTTTGTTCTGATTATCCTTGGTATTTTCAGGATTTTCAACAACAGTAGCATTTGCCATTTTACTGACCATATTTTTGATATCTTTAATCTGCCCTGAAGTATGCACTACCGAAATTGCACCAAGTAGTATAGCGATAAGTATAAATGAAGAAGCTGAGTATGCAAATAATGGAGCCTGCTTTTTTCTGTCTTCTACTGGTTTATCAATCATAATTTTTTCATTTATTACCTCAGGAATCACTTTATTTTCATTTTTATTTTTTGATTGTCTTACATTTAATTCTACTTTATCCTTATCTGCAATTACCCCATATTGTTTTTCTATTTCACTTTCTCTAATTTTTCCATTTGCCTTTATTTTTTCACTTATTTTTACACTTACATTATCATTCAATTTATCTCTTTGCGTTTCTCCTATTTTTCCTTTTGCTTCATTATTTATCATTTTCGTTCCATTCTTATTTATGTCTTCATCCATTTTTTTCGCACTGTTCTTTCCGATTTCTGCTCTTATGCTTTCGGTATTATTTGTTTCTGCATCTATATTCACATCTTTTATACCATCTTTTTTTATACCGAAATGGATTTCCTTCTCTTTACTCTTTTCTGCACTTGTTTTCATTTCACTATCACTGCTGCCACTGATACTTACTTTTGCATCTCTACTTTTTTCATCATTAAAATCCATGTCTGTTGTTACTGATTTTTCCTGACGATATTTTATGTTTAATTTTTCATTTAGCTTATCATTTTTATTCTGCTTATTTTTTCGATTTTTCTTTTTCAATGTTTCCTCTCCTTTTGCATCTATATTATTTTTACCAACTTTTTTATTACTCTTTTCCAACTCCTGTGCCGCCTGTATTTCTCCTGCTTCTTTTCCCGATTCTCTGTCAATTCTGTATAGTAACCTGTGCACTGTTGCATTAATACTTCTCTTTTTACTCTGTTCATATTCAGCCGGCACTTCATTGATATCTTCATTTACCACCATGTATGACTGCATGTCCACATTCTTTTCATAATAAATGTAATGTCCCTCAATTTTTTTCATTCCACCATCACTATATATATGAAATGTGTCCTCACATTCAATTCTGTCAAGAACGAAACATACCTTATCATTTCCTGCAAAATTATCCAGATGTATTTTCTGAATATTTGCCATATCCCCTGCTAACATTCCTGGAATCGATAAAAACCATCCAACAATCTCCACATTATCAAAAAAATTCTTTATATTCTCATATATGCCTGTCCAGACATCTTCATCAAATATAATCTCATTATCAATAACTGGCTTTGCACATACTGCTCCACTGATAAAAAAGTATGTATTTCCACTGTGTTTTATTACATTTCCAAGCAGCACCCCATACTTTAAATTTCTACTACTGAAATGCTTTACATAGCTCATTACAAAATCTTCAACATATATTTTCTTGTTTTCCTGTCCTACATCTCCTATTTGTCTGACATTTTTAGGCAGCTTTAAATCAGTTTTTGTTTCTGCCAGCCCCTCTTCTTCACCCTGATAAATTATTTCAATCAACTTTGCGCTCCCCTTTCACTGCAAAATATAATAGCTGCAATACCATTTGTTCTGATATTACAGCTACTATATTACCATAAGAGAAATAAAAAACTTGTCGAACCATATTGAATATTCATAAAATATTTCTACATTTTCTCTTAATGTTTTTATTATTTTTTATTTTTTATCATTGAATAAGCTTCACCTATATTGGTAGCACCATTATTATTGATAATCTGAATCATATTATTGATGCAAACTGCATCTGTATATGATTTTGTAAGATACTTTTCGTATTTTTCTTCAATCAGCTTACTAATTTTCACAAACTCATCATTTTTTGACTTATACAAAGCTGCTTTTTCACTAATCTCTGTTTGTTTACTTTCGATAATCGGAACATGCTTTGCATTGATACTGTTTATAATCTGCTGCTTTTTATGCTCCTCAAACTCTTTTAATTTTTTATCTTTAGCTGCTGTTGCATTTTCTATACTACTCTGCAATTCTAATATTTTAGAATCATATTTTTCAAGATTATAATGACTTTCGTCTGTATCTGTTTTGATACTTTTCTTTATCTTCTTAATTGTCTTGTTATTATCAGCAATTTTATCCCGATGTTCTCTCATATCTTCCAAAGTACCATTGTCCTTATCCTTTGTGACAAGGAATATTGTCATATATATCGTAATAAATACAACAACAATTACCACCCATAAGAGGAACTTCAAAAAGAACCATGGATCGACAATCTCTACTACCACCCACGGAATCAAAATCAAACCTATAACAAAAACAAAAAATTTCACAATCCATTCCAAAAATGATTGTGTACAATATAATGCATAAAACCACTTTGTGTCACAATATGTAGGTAATCCATTTTCTTTTAAGGTCTTTCTGATATATCGTCTTGTACTTTTGTTTTCAGAAATCAGATGTGATGTTTCATTATCAATTCTTTCTCTTACTCCGCGCTCTTTTGCTTTATTTCTTTCATTTTTAAGTTTTTTCAGTTCGATGCTGCCATCATTGATAATCTTGTTTTCTTTAGAAATATAATTCTCTCTTTCATTCTCTACTGTCTTATTCAAATCTGTGTCAAGATTCTTTTTTTCATCAGCAAGATGCTTCTCTAATTTTTTTCCTTCACTTGCCAAGTTTTTAATTTCCGATACAAGTGCATCTCTTGTTGTAACATCTTCAAGCATTTTTGTAAGTTCATTTACTCCTCCATTAAAAAACTCAGCCACGTCGGATGGCAACTGTTGTTGTGGTTGTTGTGACTGTTCCGGCTTTGACACCTGCTGTGGTGATTGTGGCAATTGTTGCTGTTCCTGTGCGTTTTCGCCTGTTGTCTCTTCTTCCTGCACGTTTTCGCCTGTTGTCTCTTCTTCCTGCACGTTTTCGCCTGTTGTCTCTTCTTCCTGCACGTTTTCGCACGTTTTCGCCTGTTGTCTCTTCTTCCTGCGCATTTTCGCCTGATATCACTTCTTTTTGCACTTCCTGTTCTGGATTATGTTTTTGTGCTTGACTATTCTCATTTGATTCTATCTTTTCATTTTCATTATCCATGTACAATCCTCCGTTCCTCACTTATTTAAATATATAATATTACTGGACATTCAATGCCATATCTCCATCTTTAATCCAATTTAGTTTTCTAAGTCCCTTTGCGATAAAATACGTTAAAACCCCTGGCAAGGCAAAATGCATAATAATGATTTCAAGCATTGCAACATTAGTAGATGTTCCTGCTTTTATCATTGCATCATATGCTGCAAATTGTCCAACAAGCCCTGAACTACCCATTCCTGAACCTTCCGGTGTACTAACCATTTTCAAAACTGCTGATGATATTGGTCCAAGCACCGCACTTGCCACAATAGATGGTAGCCAGATAAACGGCCGTTTCATAATATTGGGAACCTGAAGCATCGATGTTCCCAACCCCTGCGCAATCAAACCACCTGTCTTATTTTCCTTATAGCTGATTACTGCAAATCCTACCATCTGGCAACAACATCCTACTGTTGCTGCACCTGCTGCCAACCCCGATATTCCCATAGAAATACCAATTGCTGCTGAACTTATTGGTAATGTCAAAATCATACCCATAAGAATGGCCACTATTATTCCCCCAATTATCGGACTTTTCTCAACATTTACATTCACTACACTTCCAATCCATTTGATAAATCTTGTTATATATGGTCCTATAAAAATTCCTGTAAATGAACCTGACAAAATTGATACAAAAGGAGTTACAAGAATATCTATCTGTGTCTTTCCTGAAATCATATGTCCGACTTCAATTGCTATATATGCAGCAACAAATGCTCCCAATGGTTCTCCCGGAACTCCTAATGTAAACATAAAACTTTCTGTTCCTGCAAGTTCATACAACATTGGAAATGCACCCACCATTCCGGCAACTGCTGCTGATACAGTCACTAACGGCGATTCTTTATATTTTGATGCAACACCTACACCAATTCCAGCACCTGTTATTGTTTTAGCAATATTCGCAATAAAATCAAGATATATTGCAGTTTTTCCATGTGTAAACCCTGCAATCTGGGATAAGATTGTTCCAAAAATCAGTGTAGAAAACAATCCAAGTGCCATTCCACTTAATCCTTCAATAAATAACCTGTTTAAATATTTTTTCACGCTTATACCATTACATACTACAAAAAAATTGTGTAGTACTGCCAAATATAATATTGAAAGAAACGGCAGTATCATCTAATCCTTTCTCTATAGATTTTCTTTCACATTTGTATTCTTGTGCCTGCATTCAAACTGCCTTTTTATAACCTGTATTCAAGCCAATTCTTATTGCATACACCCAAGGCTCTGCCTTACCTTCGATAAGGCACCTCAGTGCATATTATATCATAGTATTTTTATTTAACAATACAATTTTACTTCTATTCATCTATATCTACAATTCCTGCTTTTTAGCTGAAAACTTAGTTATAGTCAAATCATTATTCATATCAGTTCTGTACAATATCCAAGTACCTGACCTATACTATCATTTATCACCAGACTGCATTCACTGTCCATAGGTGTTGACTGCTTATTGATTAATACAAGATTTTTCCCTCCAAAATATCTAATAAAGCTTGCCGCTGGATATACTGTCAGCGAAGTTCCTCCAATGATAAGAGTATCTGCATTGATGATGTGTTTAATCGTTCCATTGATCACATCACTATCAAGTCCTTCCTCATATAATACTACATCAGGTTTTACCATACCACCACACTCACATCTTGGTACAAGTTCCTGACTATTTACATAATCCAAATCATAAAATTTTCCACAGTCCATGCAATAATTTCTAAGAACACTTCCATGAAGCTCATAGACAGCCTGACTTCCTGCTGCCTGATGAAGACCATCAATATTCTGTGTAATAACTGCCTTTAATTTTCCCTCTTTCTCAAGTTTTGCAAGTGCCTTGTGTGCATTATTCGGATGCACACCATCTATTAAAAGTTTATCTCTATAAAATCTGTAAAACTCCTCTGTATTCCTCATAAAAAATGAATGACTCAAAATTTGTTCCGGCGGAAATTTATATTTTTGATTATACAATCCATCAACACTCCTGAAATCCGGCACTCCACTCTCCGTAGAAACTCCAGCCCCGCCAAAAAATACAACATAATTGCTTTCTTTAATAATATTCTTTAATTTTTTCCATTTTTCAGGAATCTCACTGATATTTTTTCTTTCTTCATTTACCATATTCACACTTCTCCTTATATTCACTATTCTGTCTTTTTTTCAGCTGTTCTTCCCAATACTTTTTATCACCATTCGTTATCTCTCTTATCACCCTGCAAGGATTTCCAGCAGCGATAACATTAAAATATACAGAGAAACTCATCAAACAAATGTCTGATGAGCTTCTGTTTTACTGTCGTATTCAAATAATAATTTTAAGAAATATACAGGCACTCTCATTACAATGTGCCAACTATAATCTCTTTAATAATTCTTCTCTTTCCTTTTCATATCCCGGTCTTCCAAGAAGTGCGAACATATTCTTCTTATAACTCTCTACACCAGGCTGATCAAATGGATTCACACCTGAAATATATCCACTTACACCACATGCAAACTCAAAGAAATAGAATAACTGACCGAGATAAAATTCATTCTGCTCAGGAATTGTCACCATGAGGTTTGGAACATTTCCATCTGTATGTGCAAGAATTGTTCCATTCATTGCACTCTTGTTGATAAAATCTACAGTCTTGCCTGTAAGATAATTGAGTCCATCAAGATCAACTGGCTCTTCTTCTATCTCAAATGAACATTTTGGTGTCTCAACATTGATAACTGTCTCAAACATTATTCTTGAACCGTCTTGAATGAACTGTCCCATAGAATGTAAATCTGTTGTCAAATCAACTGACGCAGGGAAGATACCTTTCTGGTCTTTTCCTTCACTCTCACCATAAAGCTGTTTCCACCATTCTGATACATAGTGAACACTTGGCTCATAGTTAGCAAGTATTTCAACAGATTTTCCTTTTCTATGAAGGATATTTCTGATAGCTGCATACTTAAGTGCATCATTATCAGCAAATTCTGAGTTGAGTGCAAGTTCTCTTCCTGATGCCGCACCTTCCATAAGCTTGTCTATATCTGATCCACTGACTGCGATTGGTAAAAGTCCTACTGCTGTAAGAACAGAGAATCTTCCTCCTACATCATCAGGTACTACAAATGTCTCATATCCTTCTTCTGTTGCAAGATTCTTCAACGAACCCTTAGCCTTATCTGTTGTTGCATATATTCTCTTAGCTGCTTCCTCTTTTCCATATTTATTCTCAAGAAGCTTCTTAAATACTCTGAAAGCAATCGCAGGTTCTGTTGTTGTTCCTGACTTTGAAATCATGTTGATAGAAAAATCTTTTCCGTCTACAATGTCCATTAAATGTTTAATATATGTGCTGCTGATGCTGTTACCTACATAATAAATCTCAGGAGTCTTTCTCTGCTCCTTAGAGAGATTATTATAAAAACTGTGTCCTAAAAATTCTATTGCTGCTCTTGCTCCAAGATAAGAACCTCCAATACCGATTACCAATAATACATCTGAATCACTCTGAATTTTCTTAGCTGCTGCTTTAATTCTTGCAAATTCTTCTTTATCATAATCAACAGGCAAATCAATCCATCCTAAAAAGTCATTACCTGCACCCTTTTTAGATACTAATGTCTCTTTTGCAGTATTAACTATGCTCTCCATATTGGCAACTTCATTTGCAGATATAAATTTCTCTGCTTTCGAATAATCAAATGTTACTTTTGCCATTTCACACACTCCTTTGTTTCTAACCGAATTTTGAAAAATACACGTCTAATATTATAGTACCTATAGAATAATTTGGCAAGTCATTTTGTACCGTTTCATGCAAGAAACTCATCTAAAACCTGTTCTATAACACTTTCTCTTTCTATAGTAAGATGATTCATTTTATTATCATGGATATTTGTATCCTCATTCTGCTGATTATTGCTATTCATTTTCTTTTTCACTATAACTTGATTTTCAGAATTTCGTTTTTCATTTATATTATCAATTTTTGTTATTTGCATTTCTTCATTCAGAATGTTCTTGTGTCGCACTTCCGGTTTTGGTTCCTTATTTTCTGATTTTATAGATTCTGTATCTTTCTCATTTAACGTAGCATTTGCTGTTTTTTTATTTTGTATACTATCCTTGTTTTTATTTGTTTGTTTTTGCTCATCTGCTATTTCATCTTTTCTTATACTATTTTCTTTATCATCTTCATTCTCTAAATATATCGTTTCCGGCTTTATTATTCCGATATCCTCTTTTTTATCATTCTCTGACTTTTGCCCTTTTTTATTTTTTATATCTTTTTTTGATTTCTGCTCATTTTTGTTTTTTATATCTTCTTTTGATTTTTGCTCATCTTTGTTTTTTATATCTTCTTTTGATTTCTGCTCATCTTTGTTTTTTATATCTTCTTTTGATTTCTGCTCATCTTTGTTTTTTATATCTTCTTTTGATTTTTGCTCATCTTTATTCTTACCATCATTCTTTTCTGTCTTTACCTTATTCAAAAGCCTGGTTTTCAGCATTTTTGCTTCTGATTTCATGGTATTTACTTCTTGTTCCTTATTATTAAATTCATCCTTGCTAAGTTCTTTATTATGAATCTGTTTACCTTTGGATTCTTTTATCAATTCTTTTCTGTCCAATTCAGTTTGTTGTTTATTATTCTCTTTCACTCTTTGACTGGTCTCATTATCAGAATTTTCAGCCTCATCCTCAATCAAATCTATCATTCCCATTTGATTGTCTATACAATCTGTCAATGCAACTGACAGATAATTTCTTTTATATGATGAATTGATAATGCTTTCCCATGCTTTCAATACAGCATAACATATTATACCCATAGCCGTATATACATACACACATGTCATAACATCAATAGAGGCCCTGTTTTGTAATATCGTTTCCTTTTGAGTGAGAAGTACCATATCAAAAAATGCACCTATCACAATGCATATGTATGCACATAATTCTGCTATGTTTTCCATTCTTCCTGCAGAAATTCCAAATATTTTCCACGAATTTATCATGTTATCCACAAAGATTCTTGTATTTTTTATCTCATCCCCAAATTCACATCTCTCTCTATATCCTGATAAAACATGTGAGACAATTCCCTTTCGTGCATTATGCATATAATATACATTCTCAATTTCAAAATCATACAAATAGTATAAAATTATTTTTGCAATAAAACCTGTAAAAAAAATCGCCATTAACAAAATAACCGGTCCGTTATGTTCAATAAAATCAAATAAAAATTCTCTCATTATTTATACCCCTTTCCCTTTATAACAGCATTAATTACTATATTACAATATTACCATACCTTGATTTATTTTTGAATATTTTTAATCATAATAATTCATTTTTTTGTTGACATTTTTAGACATAATATCTGTTTACTTATTGTTTTTTTATAGTATAATTAACTCTATACTTTACATATTTTCTATAAGGAGGCGAATATAATGATATATAAAACAAGAGGTACCTGTTCAAGAGAGATACATATTGAACTTGACGGAGATATTATAAAAGACGTTCAGTTTGTTGGCGGATGTAACGGTAATACAAAAGGTATTTCCAGTCTTGTAAAAGGCATGAAAGTTCAGGAAGTCATTGACAAAACAAAAGGTATCGACTGCAATGGACGTGGAACTTCCTGTCCTGACCAACTTTCTAGAGCTTTACAACAATTGGTGAATGATAATAAAATTACTCTTCAAAACTAATTTTATTTTGCACAACCCAATAGTAACTATACTAAAGTTAGTGTTCATAGAAATCAGCATAATACATACCCGTATCCTATTTGCAAATGTAGCGATACATCTGATTATTACCCTGTTTTATGAATAGTAACATTATAATATATCTGCAATTTTTTATACCCGAAAGGATTGATTTTTCATGTCAAAGAAAATAATATTAACTGGCGGCGGAACTGCCGGTCATGTTACCCCAAATATTGCTCTTTTACCCGGACTAAAAGAACGTGGCTATGAGATAAAATATGTTGGTTCATACGATGGAATTGAAAAGAAATTAATTGAGGAGCTTGGAATTGATTATTCCGGAATATCCTCTGGCAAATTAAGAAGATATCTGTCTGCAAAAAATTTTACTGATCCGTTTAGAGTCATTAAAGGCTATGGCGAAGCTAAAAAAATAATGAAAGAATATTCTCCTGATATTGTTTTTTCAAAAGGAGGATTTGTTTCTGTTCCGGTTGTCCTTGCTGCAAAAAAGCATAAAATTCCTGTTATAATACACGAATCAGACATGACTCCGGGACTTGCTAACAAGCTTTCTATATCTGCTGCTTCTAAGATATGCCACAACTTTCCTGAAACTGCACAGTATCTCCCAAAAGGAAAAGCAGTTTTAACAGGTTCTCCTATTCGTGAAGAATTAAGAAAAGGTGACAGCCTCGCCGGTCTTAAAATGTGTGGTTTTAATGCTGATAAACCTGTCATTATGGTAATTGGTGGAAGTCTTGGTGCTGTTGCAGTCAATAATGCTGTTCGTGATACACTTGATACCCTTCTTGAAAAGTATCAGATTGTCCATTTATGTGGAAAGGGAAAAATGGATGAATCTTTAAATGACAAAAAAGGTTATAAACAATTTGAATATATTAAAAATGAATTGAAAGACTTATTTGCAATGACAGACTTGATAATCTCAAGAGCCGGTGCCAACGCTATCTGCGAAATTCTTGCACTTACAAAACCAAACATCCTGATACCATTATCTGCAAAAGCCAGCCGCGGAGATCAGATTCTGAATGCTGAATCATTTAGAAAACAGGGATTTAGTGAAGTGATAGAAGAAGAAAAACTTACAAATGAATTGTTAATCAATACTATCAATTCTGTATATGATAACAGGCAGAAATATATATCTGCAATGGATGCAGCCGGTACAACAGATGCTGTTACGACTATATTGAATCTCATTGATAAAACTGCCAAATAAACAGGTATCAATTTAAAGCTAATATGTAATATTATGCATAGCACTCTACATTCTAACTTGTAGAAATGCTATGCATTTTTGTTCGTTAGCTTATGAGTTCCCATTCGAACTACACATCATTTACCTACATTTTGATTATTATAACTCTTTTTTTACCTTCTCTTCAAGAATCGTAAGTTCCTCATCTGTTGTACTTCCTGGTTTCCAAAAATCTATTGCATTATCACCCTTATATCGTGGTATAAGGTGCATATGAAAATGAAATACTGTCTGTCCTGCCGGCTCACCATTATTCTGAACAATATTAAATCCATCAGCAGCAAATGCTTTCTCCATAGCAACCGCCATCTTTTTCGCAACCAAAAATGCTTTTGATGCTGTTTCGTCATCCAGTGCATAAATATTATCATAATGCTTTTTTGGTAATATAAGTGCATGTCCTTTTGTTGCCGGTCCCAAATCAAATATTACTCTGAAATCTTCATCTTCATACAATGTGTGCGATGGAATTTCTCCATTCGCAATTTTACAAAAAATACAATTATCTTTCATTTTTTACCTCATTTCTGTGTTTAAACACTTTTTAATATCTTTATTTGTGTCGAATTATGTATATCGATTTTAATTGACTTTTTTTCTATAAATGATAGACTATCTATGATATTTTGAATCAAGGAGATGTTTAATCATGTTTACTAATGCTTTATCAAATCCACTCTATTGCGAATTAATTCATTCAAATCCTGATATCAGGCAATTGATTGAATACATTGAAAATGAAAACACATTAACAATGCGAAAAATGACTCATGAGATTAATAATGCTCTGACTTTAATCAATTCCTCACTACAGATTATCGAATCCAGTCATCCGGAAGTTAATAAATTCAAATATTGGAATTCAACTATGGATGATATACATTATTTAATCACTTTTATGTCAGAAATTTCTCTATTCAATAATGTTGGATATTCGTTATCTCCTTCACCGACAGATTTACCTGAGATGCTAAATAGCATAATTTCGTCTTTTGCAGGTCTCAACAAAAATATCAACTTATCCATAAGTAATCCGGATAATATACCTATTATTTTATCTGATAAGACCAAACTTCGTCAAGTATTTATCAATATTATAAAAAATTCATTTGAGGCTTTAGAAGAAACATCTTCACCTTATATACATATATCACTCCAATACGATAACACCGCAGAAAAAATACTTATAATGATTGAAGATAATGGTTGTGGTATTTCACCAGAATGTATAGAAACAATTTTTTCGCCTTTGGTTACCTACAAAAAAGGCGGTACCGGTTTAGGTCTTTCCATATCAAAAAAGATAGTAGAAGCACATAATGGTTCATTAAGTGTAACTTCTGTTCCTGAACATGGTACAACTTTTATGATAGAACTTCCTGTATAGTAACATTATAATGATACCAGGGTACCAATGTCATACTTTTTCATGCCTGCATAAAAAAGTATGATATCGGTACTCGCAAAAACATGAGAAAGTAGCCCGTATAGGCGAATTTCGAAAGTTTTTAGGATTTCTAGAGCGCATTGAGCAAAGTAATCCGTAGGTATCAAATGGGCATACTACTTTCTGCCCCAACATCATTATAATAAAAATATAAAATCTCACTCTGAACGTAATTAGCAACATTCATTACTATTGACAGAGTGAGATTTTAATACTTATCTATTTTATATTGATCTGCCTTATATCAATTCTTTTCTTTACTTTCCACCTCCATCTTATCTCCCAGTATAAATAGTTTTCCACATATAACTCCTGATACAAATCCTCCTAAATGTGCATAATTATCCACATTTTCAGTTGTTCTTCCAATTACAATCAAAAAAAGTAACATTAATAATATCTTATATACCTTTGATTTTTTTTCATTACGATATCGGAATACAAGTATCATCAAGGCTCCTTGTATGCCATATACTGCACCGGAAGCACCGGCTGATACTACATTTTTTGAATTCATATAATTGATTGCTTCTGCCAATATACTTCCGGCAAGTCCGGTTATCACATAGATAACCATATATCTTAATCTTCCGTATAATCTTTCTACCTCACTTCCAATAAGCAGTAACGCAACCATATTACTACATAAGTGTACTATTCCAAAATGTAAAAACATACATGTAAATAATCTGTAATATTCATTATGTCCAAATATAAGTTCTGTATATGCTGCCCCATGTCGAATCATAAATAAAGCATCTTCTGTTGAACCTATACTCTCCAAAATAGCAAAAATAATTATGTTAATAAGCATTATCAATATTGTAACATATGGTATAAATCTTCTTAAACTCAGATTTTCATTTGTTCCATAGTTTCCTGACATATTATTAGAAATACTTTTCAACCCTTCATTATATCTTCTTTTTTGATATTGATATCCTGTTTTGCCATTATATTCATCATTTAGCTGATTTTCAATTTCAGATTTTAAACCATCAAAATCTTCCGGCTGATCCTCATAGATGATTAGCTGTTTCGCCAGTACATCTATTATCCAGAACTTTATATTTCCATTATTTAATGCCTTATCTCTTTCAATATTGTCACTATAAATCAAGTACAGAACATTTAATTCTTCTGTACCTGTAAGAAGATACTTTCTCTCTAACCCATATATAATTTCTTCCATTTGAGTTAAGGTTAAAGAATTCCTCTCAGAAGTTGACAGATAAATTATCATATTAATTTTTTTAGTCTTATCATCACTTTTGCCATCATCTTCATTTTTACCAGGTTCTGCTTTAACAAAAAACTTTGCATTCAACACATTTGTCAACATTTCCTGATATCCTTTTTGTTTTAATATGTAATCTATTCCATCAATCTTCAATGCCAGCTCCGCCTTTCGATATTATCCTAAAAACATCTGAGCCCAATAATATCTTCCCTGTGAATACACAACACCTACACCTATCTCTGTAAAGTTTGCACTTAATATATTGGCACGGTGGCCTGATGAATTCATCCAAGCTTCCATTACTTCTGCTGGAGTTTTCTGTCCCATGGCGATATTTTCTCCAGATGCTCTATAACTTATATTATACTCAGATAATACAGAAAAGCAATCCTTTCCATTTGGTCTAGTGTGTGAAAATGATGTAACTATTTCATTAGCTCTGACATTTGCAACTGTACAAGCTTTATCATTTTTCGTAAGAGATGGTAGTCCTGCTTTATTTCTTTCCACATTCACAAGTCTTATCACTTCATCAATATACTGTGATATCTGATCATTTGATGTACTTGCATTATTGCTATTGTTACTTGAACTATTTCCTGTATTTCTACTTGAATTATTGTTTGAATTGTTACCCGTACTCTTGTTTTCATTATTGTTCAAATTACTGTTTGTATCAGTATTTATGTTGTTGTTCACATAATTATTTGCACTATTACCTGAATTATTATTATTTAAAGTATTGTCAGTTCCATTACAATTCTTTTCATTACAATTAGAATCTGTCTGACTATTTGATGACTGATTATTCGTCAAACTTTTCAGATATTCTTCTAATGAACAATAACTATTAGAACAATTCGAGTTATTTCCTGTAATTATCTTAATATTGCAAGAACCATTATTGAAGCATTCCGGTATTGAATTTGAATATCCGGACAAATCTCTCAAATACTTTTCAAATATATTATTCCGACCTTCTGTTGTACAATTTGATGTTGTACAATTATTGTTACAATAAGTCTGATTATCGCTGTCCTGACTTAAACAATTATTATCCGCACAAACTGTTTCATTACCCTCACACTGATTATTGTTACATAAATTGTTTTCTGAACTATAAGTACAATTTTTATTAATATTATCATCCTCTTTATTTGTACTTTCAGAATTTTGTTCCTTACCTGTTGTCTGTTTTTCTGATGCTGTGGTATTATTATTTATTAAAGTATCATTAATATTATCACTTGAATTTGTTTCACTTTCGCTCCTGTCATTTATACTTTTACCATTTGTACTAATATCATTTGTGTTATTGCTATTATTTGTACAACTATTGTTCTTTATGCTGTCATTGACATCAGAAGTACATTTATTATCTGCACAATTTGAGTTAATATCATTCATTGCATTATCAATTGTACATTCCTTATTCTTGTTATCGCTTTCGCCATTCCCCCCCTGCTTCACTACTTGTGTATTGCAGGTTGTCTCTGAATTGGCATTTGATTCAACTATATCTTCTGTTCCTTCAGATGTCGTTTCTAAACATTCCTTATTTTCTCTATTACACTGCGACTCTTGTGTATTTTCAACACTTTTAACAATATTATTATCAAGTCTTATATTCTTAAGCATATCCTTACTGCTAAGACCACATCCCAGACACACAGTAGTGATAAGACATGATATAATAACTACACCCGCCAATACCGATATAATCTTCTTATTTTTACTATTAACAAGTTTTGTAAATAAATTTCTCATAGCATTTTTCTCCCTTCCTGTCAAAATGTCCTCAAAAGTTATATGTGTACTACTTTTAAAGTCTATCATAACTTGATTGAAAAATATATCGGTAATATATTACTCCTTAACCAAAATATACTTATTGGGAACTTATCTAAAAACATATTCGTATCCTGCAATTCTTATTTTATCCCCTATGTCCACTTTTATTTTTTCATGTGGTTCTGCCTGTATGCCATTAAGGTATGTTCCATTTTTTGAATTCATGTCCTCAATATAATACTCACCATTTTCATTCACTATTTTTAGATGAATCCTGCTTATTGTATTATTCTCTATAACAAAATCTACTCTGGAGCTCAATTTTCCAATAATAAACGGATTCGTATTGATAACTATATTTTCCTGCTCTGACAAGCTATACAAGGTCCTTATGCTGTTATGAATTGAATCATTGATATATACTGTATCATCATTGAAATCCTCACACCTATCCTCATAATTATATTTTTTACTATAAGGATAAGAATCTTTTGACTTACCCCCATCTTTTAAATCAATATGACTTTTTAATTTGGATTCATCTTTTATTTTAGACTTATCTTCCGTTTTACATTCTTCTTTTGATTTTTTTACATTTTTATTGTTTGATGCAATTTTTCTATCTTTTGAACTAAAGACTTCTGTAATTTTTTTAATGATTACATTATTTTTTACAATGCTTTTCATATCCTGAGCATACACATCATCATTATATTGATTATCAGAACCACTTCGTAAACCTGATAAAGCCTCATACCTACAATCTTCTGCTAACCTATTGGGTAAAAATGTATACCTGCTTTGCATTCGCTTGCTTTCCTTCAGATAAGTGATATTATCTGAATTTTCACAGACAACATTTTCAGAAAAATCATCCTCTTTTTCAGAAAAATTATCATATCTGAATTTATAATCTCTCAATTCATCATATTTACTATCAGAATCTTTATAACTCAAATATTGGTTATCAATGTATTCACTGTTTGTATCCCTGCGTGTGAAACAGTCATTAATATTTACTTTTTCAAAATCTTTAATATAATCATCTATATCACTAATAAGAAATTCTCTTTTATTACATATATTGAACACTCCATATATGAACTCCACACCTTTTCTATCTTTATGTTCAGTGATAAGCATTATTTTTTCAATAAAGTTTCTCATTTCATACTTTAAATCACGATTGGTGTTTGGATAATAACAAAATGATATATCTCTACTGCAATAATCATAAAAAATTAATTCCGGGTCTAACAATATATCCTCTGCCTTTAATAAATAACTTTGGACTATATAACATACATTTATCATTGCTTTTAAGATATTTAAAAGTTCATCAAAACTCATCTTTTTTTTCTCATACAAATCTTTTATACTCTCCCTTGATGAAATTATATATGATAATTCTGTCTGTCCATCCACACAACTTTCATATACTTTGAGAATTCCCGGAATATCATTTTTTAGAATCATATTCAACTTGTAGTCTTTTAAAAATGTACTATCCTCTTTTAAAACCACATAATTATTTTTTGCATTATGTCTGTATTGTATGTCCATATCTCTCCCTCTCTCCTCAGCACTTTCTGACTATATCTTAATTTTTCATATATTTTTTACTATTTTATATCTTTGACTGCATCTATAATAACTTTCTGTCTGATAATATAATCCCTTGTATTTTCACTATAGGTAACCGCACTTATTGTGTCTTTGTTATGCATATTAAAATATCCAAAATCATATTCTATTTTCACAGACATCTCTAATTTATCATTTTTTCTTTTTACATTAACACTTTTTATTTCTGCAATAATTGTGTAATCTTTGAGTTTTTTTTGCAGTTCATTTTTTATCTCAGACTCTGTCTTATCAGATTCCTCCTGCATAGCACAATATTCATAAATTTTCGCTCTTATACTTACAATATCACTTACATAAAAAGACATTAACATCACTACTATTATTACAAATACAACTATTGGAAATAGTAATGACATTTCAATAGTCACACTTCCTTTATATTCTTTCTTGATTTTTGTAATAAAAATCTCCTCCTTTTTGTACAACAAACATTACCCTATATTGCTGTCAGAATAATGGTATTAAACTGATTGTCAAAAAAGCCATCAAAGAAAACGGAATAAACGGAACACTTATTTTTAAATTTCTATGCCTAAAAATGCTATATGGCAGAGTGAACATCACTGTAAAAAACAATCCCAAAATAAATATTTCCATACTCTTTATTATTCCAATTGTAACTCCTATACACATAAACACAAAAGCATCACCTCTTCCAATGTCTCCTTTTGTAACTATGCTAAATGCATATATTAATAATCCCGGGATTATTCCAAAAAAGATTTTCACTTTCCAATCATTGTCAAAAAAAATACTTTCTAAAATTCCTGCTCCCAAAAAAAACACACACCACCTTAAATATATTTTCTTGCTTTTTATGTCAGAAACACTACATATAATCAAAAAAATCAGTATGCTTATATTTTCTATATATTTCATTTTTTTACTTTACCATCCTTACTTACCATCCTTACAATGTTTTAATTCATTAACTTTTATTACATTTAGTACAAACAGTTCTAGTTCCAACTTGTGAAATATCAATTGCTGTAACCTCCCTTTTTATCCTACTGCATTTTTCATTTGAATGATACCTTTTTCCATCTGAGGTAACATAGACAATATCTTCATTATTCATTTCCGTTCTGACACATGCCAAACATGGTCTATACTTACTGCCATTAACATTTCTCAATTTTTCAATTTCTTTATACTTTACTTTTGAAGTGACAATTTTGATGTATGAACAAGTGTCCTTTAAATGATACACTGTTCCTGTCCTTGTTATATACACTGTCTTTCCATTCTCATTTTCTGAATCTGTTTTGACGATACTTTCACCAATCCATAATCTGAAATAACACCTATTTTCAAGAATAAAATTTATCTTCTTTCCCAAAAAATTTGTATTTATTACATAATCGGCTTTCAAATCATTAATTCCCTTACCATTGTTATTTATTTCAGAATTTAAGAGTGATATACCATTTACACCATTATATACATTAGCTTTATCTGTATATATTTTTACCTCATCTGACAAAATCTTATTCCACGCATATCCTAAAGTAATTCCTGACGAAACTAATTCATTATCTATATCTTCAGATAATTTTTTTAATTCTGAATCACTTATATGATTAACTGTATATGCATATCTTCCTATTTCTTGAGCTGTATTATTCATACTATGCTGCATTATATTCTGATAATTTATAATGACAAAAAAATTAAAAAAAGCTAAAACTGACATAAGAAAAATTGGTAGCACAATTGCTGTTTCTAATGTCATACTACCATCTTCCATCATATATACAACTTTTTTGATACAATCAAATATCTGCTTCCTCCTATTTTGGTTACATATATATCTAATTTTATTTCTAAACATATCACTGTTTTTATACTTATAATTCTTCATAAATTATATGTACCTCCCTCGTACTGATAGGAAGAGCAATAAAAATGCACCATTATGTTTCTTGATTTTTATATTAGCTAAATTATATTTATTTCTTACTGGTTTTATATCAGCTATATTTTTCATATTAGTTTTATATTCATTTTGTATTAATTATTTCTTCAGGCTTGAAATAGTTGGGAGTACTATATGTTTTTCTATAAATTCTTATAAATAAAATCTAATCATCGGAGTTAATGAAAAAGTTTTATCCAAAATATAATGGTGCATTTATATTGCTCTTCACACATATCAAATTTTAATATCCATATTTTTTAGTTACTTCAAAATAAAATTTCTCTCTTTTATCTGCTATCACATTTTTTATAAAAACCAATTCGGAAAATATTCTTTTTACTTCATAATCTGCTGCAATTTCTACCTCCAAAATACAATCTGCTATTTTGAAATTTTTATTATATTTATGATTCATATTTAATTGAATCATATCCAATATTCGATAAACCTGTATTGCCTCATCTTCATTAAATAGAAAAAATCTTAAATAATCTTCGTATGAAAGTCCTGTTCTTTTTTCTTTTTCTTGATCATTAGAAGACAATGTTTTAATTCCATTCAAAGAAAGATTCCATTCTGAACTTTTTTTGATAATACTTACCTTATATCCTGCAAGAAGGTCTTTTACATCTACAACAGATTCTGCATATGCCCATGCTGTCATTATCAAAAATTGTGTAATTCTAATCACTACCGGCATTCCGGTAAATCCTGTGATAGCTGCTGCCATAACATATGCCTCTTCTCTTTTTTTGCTATCCTTTAACAAATATGTCAGATTAAAACCTTCACGTATGGCAATTATCTTGTTAACTACTTCTTCAAGATTTTCCTTATCACTACTTTTACCTGCTACTATATATTCAATTTCATATTCAACACTTTCTGTTTGATAAGTATCTGTATATGAATGAAATTTATCAAATATATATTGGCCTATTAATGCTTTTCGTATACTCTTCTGGGCTGTATCATATTTTTCCCATTTAGCACTGCTTAATGATAAAGTTTCTTTTGATGGAAATCCTGTCATATCGCCAATTTTCTTTGTTGATAAATCATCTTCCACTACATAACCAAGAACTCCATCTTTTTTGATTTTATTGACAAAATTCACTATCTCATTTTCCTTTTTTTCCTCACTTTTTGGTTCATACTCAACAAATAATCCTGTAATATCATATCCTTCTATATCATCTACTGCTTTTAAAATACGTTCATACATCATCTCTGTAAACATTCCATCTGTATCATATTCCGATAGCTTTTTCTTACTATTATCATATTCCGTCATGCCAGCTTTTACTGTCTCCATATCCTTGATTACGTTATTAACTATCTTTTTCTGTGCCATTGTCATTTCTTTATTTTCCATGACATTATAGTTATCCTCATCAAGACTTAAAATCTGTGCCCTAACATCATCAATCTCTCCTGACAAAGCTTCAAATACCTCATGAGTCAATTTATCCTTATTTATTTTTAACTCTGCATCAACTTCATTCACATCTCTTTCTGCCTCTAATGTACTGACAAGATAATCGTTAGTATTAACAAGAATTTGTGTCAATGCATCCCCTACTATACTCTCCCACTCAATATACTTATCGTACTCTGCTTTATATAATTCAAATACTTTATCCCTCTCATTTTTTTTATCACCATCTGATGGGATTGCTTTTATCTCCTCAAGCTGCTTTTTCATCTCACTTAAAACATCTTTAGGATTATTCTCAGCGTCCTTCACTTTTTCCACGTTTTTGTATATTCCTTCAACACAGTTTTCTACCTCACTGAGCGAATCTGTACATTCATCCATCTTTTCACTAAATTCACTCACACTATCACTCTGTGACAAACTTTCACCTATACCAAGAATATTTTCTATAGCATCTTTTGGAACTGCCAGTTTCATATAATCATATATTTGATTTCCTATTAATTCTCCATTATCTCTTACTGTTTTTTCACCAATAATCTGTGCTCCCATATACTCAAGTGATAATAAATCTGCCACCATTATATTACTATCATTTTTATAATTACTATTTTTTTCAGAAAACTCATTATATACATTGATTATCTCATTATCACCTTTCCATAGCATCATCAAACCATATTCATCAAATACTTCTTTTGCATATGAGGAAAAGCAGGAATCAAGTGCCATATATGATATCTCATTTCCTCTTGTATATGCACTTGAAATCCTTGCATTTTCTACTGATGTGAGCACAAGAGATATTACAATCAGAATAATTAATGATAAAAATAATGTTATGGAGCCATTTCTTTTTTGAATTTTTATATCAATCTCACTATTCACATATCCAAAATCATATTTGTTATCTAAACTACTGATAATCTCCACCTCACTCTTAATTGATTAACATTTTCTCCTTACATTTTACATTATTGACACTTCTTATCAATTTACAACTCTCTTTATCGTCCACTAAAAACCGTTAACTTTGCTTGTTATCTTTTTGAATATACTATTAACAATATTGGTAATCTGAGTCTTAAATATCAATACAAGTCCAACTAATACAAGGATGATTAATAGTACCTCTACAACGCCCATTCCATCATTATTTTCACTCAAATGTCTCATTGCATTATTCTTAAACTTTATAAAATATCCATCTAATTTTTTTATTAATCTCATATATACTGTACCCTTGCCATTAACTGTATGCACGATTTTGCTTTACAATTAATGATGCATTTTCCTTTCTTAAAATATTAATAATTGTAACTTACAGAATAACTAGTCAGTTCATTCTAAATATTAAATGACAGAATAGCCGGAACTATAATTATTACTATAGAAATAATTAACATTATTACCATTGGAATCAATAACTTTGTACCTGCTTCGTCTCCTCTTTTTCTTGCTAACGCTTTTCTCTCCTCGAAAGCTTCTGTAACCTCGTTATTTAGAATTTCTTTTAAACCTTTAGTTCCCTTTTTGATATTTTGTTCAAGAAGGCCGGCAAATTTAACATATGAATGAATTCCACACCTTCTTCCAAATTCCAGATACGCCTCTGTTTCTGAATAACCCATCTTCATTTTCTGCCTTGCATACTTCATTTCCTCATATGCATATCTTTTTTCTTTTTCATTTTCTTTTGTACTATTTTTATTTTTTCTTCTTTTTAGCAATTTTTCAAACTTGATTTGTCTAACCTTTTTTTGATTTGAAATTTTGCTTATATCGTCATCATAATCACTTATTATTTTGTCCCATGCCCCAAGAATTGTCATTCCTGAACTCTGTAATATTGTAAGTTTGCTGACTATTGATGCATAATCTGTTTCCATTTGCTTTTTTCTCTCATCAAGTCTTGTATCTATTTCTCTCTCTTTTAAAACATAAATCATAACAGAAAAAATAACTGCTGCTAAAATATACATAAGATTTTCTTTTTTCTTAGGCTTTAAAAATCTGACATTATATTTACCTGTTATTTCTGCAAGGCTTAATTTTTCACTATCCGCCCCTGCCACTTTATCATATTCATCAATTTCTTCTAAAATGGATGTAACCTTATCCCTTGCCTCTTTATCAAGTATTATGTTAAATACATAACTTTTGTAAAAATTGTCAATTGACATAATTGCGGTAATTTCTGTCTCTTTTTTATCATTGATCTCTCCCCATATTATTCTTCCTGAATAATCCACAAAATCTGTATCTTCTATTTCCCACTCAATCTGAATCTGTTCACCAAGTTCGGAGATCAGATTTAAATCCTGTGTCACACAATCCTGACTTTTATTTAATGAAAATACTTCTCTTTTTAATTCATCATAATAACTATCCATTATTTTTACTGCTTCTTCTTCACTATATTTCATTTCTCCAACATGAATATCGATATCTTTTCTTTTCCCCTCATATTCAAGTATCAGATTATACTGTGTTTCTCCTTCTCCTGCTCTGTTTCTTTTTAGCTCAGTAATCTCTGTTTCTTTTGAAAAATGACTGCTAACACATTTTGCATATCCATAAAATAGAATTATCACACATACCATAATAGAAAGTGCCAGTTTTGAAACCATATAAATATATGCATCCTTTTCATCTGAATGATGAATATTGATTCTGCTCAGTTTATTTCTTGCATTTTCATAATCAATATTCATCACATGCCTGTTTGTAAAATCCAAGCAAAACGCTGCCATTCCATAGATAAATTTTAATTTAAAATCTCTTTTATTCAGATTTCTAAATACTTCTTTTTTATAACCTGTAGTAATAAAAAACAACAGCAAGATAAGGACCATAATGACTGTATAGATTATAAAACTCAACTATTATCCCCTTTCTCATCAAACCTCTATATCTGTCAGCTTCTCTCCCATGCAAAATGCCACTATATAAACGATAAGACAAACTGTCATTATTGTTCTTCCCATTAATCCCTTATACATTATTTCAAGCATATCTGAAGTAAAATCAACATATAACACAATGAACAATGGCATCATATCCATTATCCGCTGCTCATATTTTTTTGAATTAATAATTACTCTCACTGCTCTTTCTGTCTCTATCTTCTGACTAATGGAATTTGCAGCATTCTTTACAATTTCAATAATATCTCCTCCACTTCTCTTTGCAATCTTTATAATCTGTGCAAACAATTTAATCTCTTCAATATCACTCCTTATCCCTAAATCTTCAAAACATTGTTCTATAGTAAAATTTAATTTTATCTTCATTTCAATAGCTCTTAATTCGAAATCAATATAGGATTTTCCATATATATTTTTCATATCATTTCTTACTTCATGCACTGCATTTTCAATGGAATAGCCTGCCATCAGCTGGGCACACATAGAGATACAAAACTCCTTAAACTGTGCTGTGAGATTCTGTCTCCTTTTTTTTATTAAATATATTCGTATTTTTTTTAAATAAAAAGGTGATAAAATCATAAATAGCAGCCAGGCTATCATATTCCTGTAAAAAATGTACGCAAACACTGATGCTACACCTGCTATCATTGCCATATATTTTACATATTCTAAGACACTAAATTGATACTCATCATAATTAATCTGTCCTTCCGTATATTTCTGCCTCCTTATAAAACCCACTATTCAACAATTTAAAAATATTTCTAAGTCCATTGTTCTGCCATTTAAGACATCCTTGCACTTTCAAATTGCCATCGTTATTCTTCTCTGAAATGCTATCCTCTTCAAATTTATATAATGTATTAATCCCTATCTCTCCATTTCTATAATCCATAACCTCTACAATTTCGAGTACCTTTCTTGTCTTATCCCTCATTCTCCCTAAATGAACAATAATATCGATACCTGCTGCTATCTGTCCTTTTATTGCAGATAATGGCATATCCATTCCCATTAGAACCATTGTTTCAAGTCTGCTGAGCATATCTTTTGGACTATTAGCATGTCCAGTACTTAAGCTCCCATCATGACCTGTATTCATAGCCTGAAGCATATCAAGTGCTTCAGCACCTCGTACCTCACCAACCACAATCCTGTCAGGTCTCATTCGAAGGCTTGACCTAATCAAATCCCTTATACTAATTCCGTTTTCCCCTTCAAGATTAGCCTGCCTCGCTTCAAGCCTAACTAGATTGTTAATATTCTGCAGTTGAAGCTCTGCTGAATCTTCGATTGTGATAATTCTCTCATCAGCTGGAATATAATTTGACAATGCATTTAAAAAAGTTGTCTTACCAGAACCTGTTCCCCCACTTATGAAAATGTTATATCCTGCTTTCACAAGCATTTTTAAAAAACATGCTGCTTCATTTGTGATTGAATGTATCTCAATTAATTTTTCCATAGTAATTCTGTTTTTAGGAAACTTTCGTATAGTAACAGCCGAACCATCAATAGAAATTGGTGCAAGCACCACATTCACTCTTGAGCCATCCTTTAATCTGCTGTCCGCAATAGGTGTAGATTCATTTACTCTCCTGTTGACATTCGAAACCATCTGTTGAATCACATCATCAAGTCTCTGCTTTGAACTGAACCTTGATTCTAATTTTATGATTGTTCCACCCTTTTCAATAAAAATATTATCTGGTCCATTAATCATAATCTCCGTAACATCAGAGTCCTTTAAAATATCTTCAAGTACATCCATTCCCCGTATTGAATCAAATAATTCTCTTTTTAAATCGCACTTTTCCCTAACTGACAAATCTTTCTTTCGATTGTTTGAAAAAATCACATCATCAATTATCTCATATATTTCATCATCATCAATTTCACCCAATACATTAATTCTTCTAATAACTTCTTCCCGTAATTCCCTGACTAACTCCCTAACACAATATCAATCACCTCTTATCATCTTCTCCAGCTCATCAGCAACCTTTATAAAATCTTTTCCCCCATAAGAGTTCTCCACATTTTTTATATCCATCTCTATCATGCTATCTTCCAAAATCTCATAACTGCTTGTGTCGATATAATCCTTAAACTTTTGCAATTTTAAATTAGCTATTTCCTCATCAATAAACGGAACTATTGTTTTGTCTGACATTGATATAAATTGAAATATATCTCCTATAACATTTGATAAATCAATCAAAATCATATCATATCCTTTAATACTTCCTATCATTCTGACAAACTCCATCACAACTTTTGTATCAGTATTTCTTAAATCCCTGATACATTCTGTGGGTGGTATAAAATCCAGCCCTTTATAATTCTCTATTATCATCTCAGTCTTTATATGAAACGCTGAATTACCACTTATATAGAAATACAACAAATCTGATAAGTCTCCTTTACTCCCTGCACTCTTATTAAAATTCATATACTCCATAAGTAATGAGAATTCTTCAAGATTAATTAGTAAAACCTTAAAATTCCGCTTAACCATTTCCATACCCATATTAATTACAAACTTTGTCTTACCACATCTGCCTATTGGTGAATAGATGCTCACAACTCCTTTGAACTTTTTTTTCACATGCCCACTATTATCCTTAATTATTAATTCTCTTTCTGTGCATAGCTGTAAAATACTGTTAATAACCATATCTGCAGATTGATACCTATAGATGACTGATATCCCATCAATACTACTTATATCATCTTCCTCTGTAAGTATTGCAATATGATCTTTGTATTCCTGATAAAATAAACCAAAATGTACATCCTCTTTATTTATATTCCCTTTCTCCGAAAATTTTTCTATTGCATATTCTGATATCAGATATTCTGCTATTACAATGATATCTGGCTTTTCATCTCTACAATACAAATCAAGCTTTTCACTTTCTGTAAAAAACTCTATATTATATATTGCTGACTGTCTTCCCTTCATATAATCATTAAAATTGTATATGTAGTCCTTATCTGAATCTAATATAGCAATACTAATCATTTTATTCATGCATAGTTTTTCACTTCCTTTCTATTTAACATTTATTTTATTATATTCACAAGTTTTACTTGTGATGTTACATAATTATAAACTATTGGTTTTTATTTGTAAAGCACTTTTTTGAAATTTTTGGAATAAAATTTTTAAATATGATTATAATTATATAAAAGCCTTAAGTGCAGGCGCGATAATTCTAACTTGTAAATTGTGAATAAAACAATTAACAATTAAACAGGCATAATGAAAATAATACTATTTTCTCTGAAATTAAATTAATAACGGGGTGATAAGTTGAAAAATTTATTTAAAAGAAAATCAAAATTAACAGATATTGAATCATCAAGTGATTATATGGATTTCCAGACTGAAGAAGAACTATTAAAAATCGAACTGAAAGAGACTACTCTTGCCCTTGATGCTGCATATTGCATTCTCGAAAATGTTACTGAACCTGAATTAATTGACAGTGCCATTTATGAATTAAACTCTATTCAGTCAAAATACACTTATCTTTCCCGCAAATATCGTGATACTTTCTCGTAAACAACAGTTTCATGGCTGAGATATAAACTAAAACGTAAATATTTCCTGACAAATTAAAATGAAGTTGGCATATTAAGAAAAATAACCATGTATAGTGTTTTTATATTTATATAAGTAATACTATACTGTAGTAAACATCTTAATGTTTCAACTTCATTTCTTTGTTAATATTTTATTCTCTATTATTATCTTCAGCTTTCCATGTACAATTTAACATTATTCAAAAATGTTATACAAAAAATTTATTTCTGCAGTGCTTCGCTATCATCTGCCTTTATAGTGTATTTTAAATCCCCTCTAAAACGGTCATTAATTGATGCAATAACTTTTAAAAGCAACTGAATATTACAAAAAATTTTATATAATCACCTGCTTTTTCAAATACAAAAATCCATACCCTTCCATATCAATATATTTTACCTTCATTTTTCTTCCGGTAATCAAATCTTCATATATCCCATCTTCATCCTCAATACATGCAATTTTTTCATGTTCACTGAAATTAAAAATTCCCAGCATCCTTTCTTCTGCAAATTCTCTCACAATACATATAATACTGTCATTTTTTGTATCAGCCAGCCTCACATGTGCAATCTGTGAAAAAACATCTTCACGTTTTTTGATTACTTCAATTTTATTTAGACCTCTTATAATTTTTCCCTCGATACTATATTCATCTACAAGTCTTACTGCCTTTGACCAGTCAAATTTACCCCGATTGATATTCCGTATATCTTTTATCTTGTCCGCATTTTCTTTATAGGTATAATCATTTACCTGACCAATCTCATCTCCACTATATATAACAGGAATTCCCGGCTGCATAAAAAGATATGCATATAACATTACTTCAAGCTTTATAGCATTTTCCGTCTCATTTTCATTATTTTCATACAGAGCTTTTTCAAGTCCACACATAGATGCTGTAGTTCCACAAAAACAAATATCACCTCTGGCATCCATGCTTTTTCCTACTTCTCCTCTGCTTTTACTAAATCCAGTAATTCCTTTAAAATATCCATTAAGATATTCTTTATGCATATTTTTATCAATTTTTTCACTCAAATAAAGAAACTCATAATCAAGATTCCATCTCAGATCCTCATGGTTTCTTAAATAATTTACAAAAATATATTCCTTTGGCATTTCATTGATTATATTCAGACTTTTTCTAAGTAAATTAACATTTCTTGTTGCAACAGAATTCCATATTTCGTCCGTAATCGTCTTATTATATAACATATGAAACTCTGACTTCCCTGCTTCCCCAAAATATTCAATCAAATTTTTTGTATCACTCTCTATATTACCAAGAAGCATTACTCCCGGACATACTATTTCACTTATCATTCTCATTATTCTTGCAATTGTATGGACTTGTGGTAAATTTCTGCAATTTGTATTAATATCTTTCCATATATACTCAATTGTATCAATTTGAATGATATCCACCCCAAGATTAGCAATAAACATAAAATTATACATCATTTCATTAAAAACTCTTGGATTTCTGTAATTTAAATCCCACTCAAAAGAATGAAATGTAGTCATTACATAATTATTTAATTCTTCTATCCATGTAAAATGTGCCAGACTGTTTTGTGAATCATTTTGGAATAAATGTTTATGTTTCAAAAATGACAATTTTTCTTTATTATATTCACTTGACTGATATTTTTTTTGTGGTATATGGTATTTGTCTGGAGAATATCCTTCTGATTGAATCTCAGTCGGTTCATATTCTTCTAATAAATATTTTTTAGTAAAATATCTATCATTCAAAAATCTATTTTTAAACTTCTCATTAAACATAAGATTTTTTTCATACTGTTGCACAACATCTTTGTTTTCAAAAATGCAATATCTATTTATATACTCTGTATCACCTTGTTTAGCTCTTTTTGCCCATTCATGTTCATTTGATGTATGATTCATAACAAAATCGACACTCACATTAATATTTTTTTCATGACACAATTTTGTTAAATTCAAAAAATCGTCTATATTTCCAAGTTCCTCCTTTACCTTTCTAAAATCTGATACAGCATTTCCATCATCTGAATTATATTTTGGTGTCTCAAAAAAAGGCATAAAATGTACATAATCGATATTGCATTTCTGGAGATGTTCAATATTATGTTCTACACCTTTTATAGTATCAGCATAATTTTCAATGTGTAGTGCCATTCCTGTCATTTTATTTTTTCTGTACCAATCAGGATTATTTTCTCTAGTAACATCTATATTCTTCAATTCATTTTCTCTTTCAATAAAAAAATTGTGCATTTGATAACACAATTCACTAAGCATAGATTCGTTAGAATAAAGTTCCATATACAGCCATTTCAACTCATCAATATGTCTGTTATATCTTTGCACATACAGAGCTTCCCAATCTCCTTTAAATTCAGTAAAAACAATATTATCTGACATTAACTACATCCTCCTAAAAACAAATCTAAGTAACATTTTCAATAATTTTAAACATTTCTTTTAATATATCCACAAATAAAAAATATACTTTATTATTATTCCACATTATGAGAATATTATTCCACATTTTTACACTATATTGATATATATTGTTCTTTTCATATTGTCTTAATACTATAATTTACTTATATATACATTTTAAAACTAACCAACTTTGCCTTACACGCAAAAAAAGCCGAAAGCCTTGATTTCTCTAGCTTTCAGCTTATTACTTTTTAATGAGACATCGGGGATTCGAACCCCGGACAACTTGATTAAAAGTCAAGTGCTCTACCACCTGAGCTAATATCCCATTCCAACCATAATACTATAGTATCATATCATGGAAATGCCCAGAACCGGAATTGAACCAGTGACACGAGGATTTTCAGTCCTCTGCTCTACCAACTGAGCTATCTGGGCCTACATTTTATCTATTTCGTATGTATGTAAATTCTTATAAAAGAGTTGCGGGGGCAGGATTTGAACCTACGACCTTCGGGTTATGAGCCCGACGAGCTTCCAGACTGCTCCACCCCGCGATATTTATTTTTATACTACTAATATATGCAGAATATTAAAAAATATTCTTAATGGATGGAGGTGGATTCGAACCACCGAAGCAAATTGCAGCAGATTTACAGTCTGTCCCCTTTGGCCACTCGGGAATCCATCCATAATCTAAAAATATATAATTTAGATAAAAGCCGATGATCGGACTCGAACCGATAACCTGCTGATTACAAATCAGCTGCTCTGCCAATTGAGCCACATCGGCACATTCATAATAATGTGTTTTCAAATACTAAACTAAAATAATGGGACCTACAGGGCTCGAACCTGTGACCCTCTGCTTGTAAGGCAGATGCTCTCCCAGCTGAGCTAAGATCCCATAATTCTTTTACAATTAACAATATATACATAAAAACGACCCGGATGGGGTTCGAACCCACGACCTCCGCCGTGACAGGGCGGCGCTCTAACCAGCTGAGCCACCAGGCCATATTAAGAATTTGTACCTTCAAAACTACACATCAATCAAACTTCTCTAAGCCTTTTCAGACTTCTATTCTCCAAAACATCTCCCAGACCTTTATGGTTAAGCCTTCGA
>CADACD010000031.1 GCA_902786365.1 uncultured Lachnospiraceae bacterium
TGCAAGCGGCATAATTGACTGAACATTGACAATTGAATAGCTGCCAGGTATTGAATTTTCAAGGTGCATAGCTAAAATTTATGTGCGAAGTTTGAGTAAAAAATAAATTGCATAAAAGATATATGCCAAAATGTCTTAAAATATCAGATTTATGGTGTATATCAGCAGATTTTAGGGAATAATTGCAATAAATGTATATATTTGACAAAATGAAAAAAAAGGAGTATTGTTAAGTAATAAAAGTAGAAGAGAGGTTATATGATGGAAGTATAATGAATCACTACTTAAAAGATACAAATTTTATAAGTTGAATTAATGTGGAGGTGCAGATAATGATAGGCAGAAATGATATGAAGTTTGCGAAAACAGTATTTTTTTCTGTTATTTCATGTATGTTAGTGATACTTCTGCCGGATAATATTTATGCAGCAGAAAAAAAGATACCTCATGGTATTACAATCGGTGATATTGATGCTGGAGGAATGACAGAAGAGGAACTGATGAATAAAGCAAATGAGTATGTATCAACAGTCACAGCAAAGAATATTGAGCTTACGATAGACGGAAATGAGCTTGATGTTACAGCAGGAGAGCTTGGTTATTACTGGAAGAATACAGGGATTATCAAAGATGCAGCAACCTATTGTCAGGAAGGCAATATCATAGAACGATATAAGCATGAAAAAGATGTTGAAAAAGAAGGCATAACATACGATTTTGAAATGGATGTTGATGATGATGTTTTGAGAAATACTCTTGAGACAAAGTGCTCTGTGTACAATGTGTATCATGTGAACGCGTCATTGACAAAGACTGCAAATGGATTTGATATAACACCTGAATCAAGCGGAAAGATACTAGATGTTGATGATAGTGTCAAAAAGTTACATGAATATCTTCTTAATGACTGGGATGGAGATGAAGGAAATCAGGAATTAAAAGTAATCACGGATTTGCCAACTTCTACAAAGGAAGATTGTGCTAAAGTCAAAGATATGATAGGTTCATTTTCAACATCATTTTCAACAAGTTCAGGCAATTATAGCAGAAACAAAAATCTTGAAAATGGTATAAGGCTTTTGAATGGAATTACAATTGGTGTTGGAGAGACGATTTCAGTAAATTCATATCTAGAGCCGTGGACAACATCAAACGGATGGTATCCTGGTGGAACATATGTAAATGGCAAGGTTGAGAATACTTTAGGAGGAGGAATCTGTCAGGTTTCAACGACACTTTATAATGCGGCACTTAATGCGGAACTTGAGATTGTTGAGAGAAACTGCCATTCCATGACAGTAGGATATGTACCACTTTCAATGGATGCAGCACTGGCGGGAACATGGAAAGATTTAAAGATTCAGAATAATACGAATACACCAGTATACATAGAAGGAATATATGCGCCGGGAAGACTGACATTTAATATATATGGTGTAGAGACAAGGCCTGCTAACAGAACAGTGCAATATGTAAGTCAGAGAGTAAGCTCATCATCTTCTTATTATACTTCACAGCTTCTTAAGAGAGTTTATATTGATGGTGTTTTGCAAAGTGAATCAGTAGTTAACACAAGTTCATATAAGAATGGTGGAGGTTCAACAGGAAGCAGAAATGCGCAGACACAATATGTGGAGCCTCAACAACAGGAGACAACAACCGCTCCTGAGACAGAGGTAGTAACTTTGCCGACAGAAACCATAACGGCAGAAACGCAGCCACCTCAGACAAGTATACAGGAGACACAGCCACAGCAGCCGGTACAGCAGGAGACAACGACACAGAAACAGGCATCTGCAGAAGAGACAGCAACGCCTGGGCAGAAACAGACAGAGACGACAACACAGAAGCAGGAGGAAAAGACAACAACAAAAGAGACAGAAACGCAACCGGCAACATCAAAGGCGAATAACTAGAGAATAAAAAGAATTATTATAAAAAGGAACGAACAATACAAAGGAAGTGACAATGATATAGATTCATGTCACTTCCTTTAAGTTATACTATGCACTTTTTTTTGTTTTGCTGATTACCATTCCGGCAGCGAACATTGCAACTGCAAATAATAACTGGATAACAAATCCATATGTGAGTGTTTTCACTGTCGAATTTGTAAATTCTGATAGTTTTTCATATTTTGTAAGTTCAAGTTCAATATTCATATACCAGTGAGCAGGAAGGATTTTGCTGAAATTGAGCACTGTCTTTCCTAAAAATTGTCTGTCGACAAATATTCCACATAAGAAGCTGCTGGCAAGTCCAAAGAAGTTTGTGATAAAACCAAGCAAATTTTCATTTGTCACAAATGTAGCCAACAAAAATGCAAAGGAAAGGCACATTACTGCATTGACAAATGTATTGAAAATTCTCACCATTCCTATGCCTGTTGTCATCTCATTTCCGGCCATGATAAAAGAAATACCGACAAACAGGAAGAGTATAATGAGCATGAAGAAAAACGATGCAAATGCGATGCACAGATTTTTCTTAAACGGACTGACACAACTTAAATTTGTTCTGCGCTTAATCTCATCTTTATTAAAAACAATGATAATAGGTGCTATACACAATACAATGGATGAAATTAAAATATAACAAATGTAAGTATAATATACATGCGAAACGGAAATTTCTTCTGACTGTGACGCAGTAATATTTGCTTTAGCCTCAAGTGTTAAAGTTTCTAGTGTCTTTGTATTTGCTGTATCAGCATCATATCCTAATATCATATATGATGAATAGATATTTATAAATTTGTTAATTTGTGATTGTATAAATATAGCAGATACTGAGTTTGGAAATTTGAATGATTCAAGCTGATAAGGATTTTCGTTGAGGCTTTTATCTGTATTATGTTGTGCCAGTTCAGAGGCAGCAGCATTTCCTGATGAAATGATATTTTTTTCAAAACCCTCAGGGATAATCAGGACATATTCAACATCTCTGATATACATTTTATCTCTTATCGTATCAATATCTTCATCCATTTTTACAATCTCATGGTTCTCATCAATAAAAGAGATAAGTGAACTGCTCAAATTTGAATGATCATGGTCAAATACAGAAACTTTTATTTTTGATGTTTTAAAATTTTCAGGATTATCCGTTTTTTGTGATACAAAAAGATTCAAAAGAACTAGAAAAATGAAGGAATAGATGAAAAACGCACCTAGATGTTTTTTTGCAACCTTAAAATATGTTTTAAATACTTGCATAAGATTCCCTCCTTATCATAAGATAGCTAAGCGTGCACAAAATAACGATTGTGACTGCTAAAATTGCAATACATGTAAAAAATTGGTCATGTGTATCATAAATGTTTAAACTATAAAGTGCATCTGTTATCACAGTGGCAGGATTTAATTTATTGACAATTGGAACAACTTTTTCTATCTTATATTTTATTCCACCCACCATCAGTCCGCTTAAGAAACTAAGGAAGAGTGATGATGCCGTCATAATACCATTTTTTAGTGAATCTTTTATTCCGGGAATTGCACCAATAAACAATCCAATGCAGACGCCGATGATAGAGCCGATGGCAGCAGTCAGTATAATCAGTAAAACATTGCCACCTAAATTAATTTTTAAAATATAATTCAGATAAATGATTAAAATAATATTCGATATCACCGGAAATGTACATGATGCGAAAAAGTCACCAAGAATTAGAGTCAGCCTTTTCGTGGAAGATAAACATTTTCTCATACCCTGTGCAGATAAGTTTGCTTTCAAAAAATTGGCACATGAATGACCCGAATAAGAGCCAAACAGACAGGTCATAGCAATTAATGAAAAATAATAGTCCAACATATAATCAGTATTCCCGTCAGTCAACTTTCTTTCGATAATATAGTCTGCATTTTGACCCAAATTTGCTATTACAGCCATAAGACTTTCAGTGTCTTCCGGTTCCACATTTGATAAGATATCAAGTGACTGAATATAACTGTCCATCAGCTCTTTTAAAATACTCTGGCTGACACTGGTATTTGTGGAATCCGTATTCAGGAAAGTCAAAGATGGAATACTATCTTTGAATGTGATAATACCGGTGATTTTTTTGTCTGATAAAAGACTTTGTGCTTCATCAGAAGTAGTATATGTGGCAGATAAGATATTATTTTCTTCTGATGATAATGCGTCAATATATGCCTTAAAAAATGTGAGATCTGCATCATCTTCACAAACAATCGCTACAGGAATTGTATTGAATTCTTCAAGTGATTTTGTTATATTATGAAATGCTGTGTAAAAACATGTTCCTAAAAGTAGTGGAAATAGTAAAATCCAAAATAGGTCAACTCTTGAACGGAAAATTGTTTTTAATCTATATTTATATACGTGCAAAAACATAATAATCTGTCCTTTCTAATCAAATAATTGGTAAAAAATCTTCATTTTCTATTAAATCAAATTGCTAAATACTCTTTATATAAACTGGTTTAGTTTACAAAAAATTAATCACGAAGTTCCTTCCCTGTAATCTCAAGAAATACGTCATTAAGAGTAGGAAGTTCTGAATAAACACGTCCAAAACTTAAATCTTCCTTTTGAAGTAAATCAAGCACTTTTATGAGGTTATGTTTGCCTCCGTTATAGAAAACCTTTAACAGATTATCAGTATACTCGACCTTGTATACATGAGTCAGTTCCTTGATTTTTGCGATAACAGAATCAGGAAGATTTAATATTTCGATATGGATTGTTTCTGTGTTTTTAATCATTTTCTTTAATTCGGCAGCAGTACCAGTAGTAATATTTTTACCTTTGTCCATAATCATGATTCTTGTACAAATCTGTTCGACCTCTTCCATATAGTGAGAAGTGTAGACAATAGTGGCACCCGCCTGGTTTAATTTGACAATTCCCTCCAAAATATTGTTGCGGCTCTGTGGATCAACAGCGACAGTCGGCTCGTCAAGGAATATCAGTTTTGGCTTATGTGCAATGCCACAGGCAATATTCAATCTTCTAAGCAGACCGCCGGAAAGTTTCTTAGGATAGAAGTCCTTGAATTTTTCAATATCGACAAATTGAATTGCCTCTTCTACATATTGCTTTCTTGTTGCTTTATCCTTTATGTAAAGACCACAGAAATAATCAATATTGTCATATACTGTAAGCTCATCAAAAACAGCTACATTCTGCATTACAACACCGATATTTCTTTTGATCTCGTAACTGTCAGGTTTCATTTCTTGTCCGAAGATTTTAATGACTCCCTTATCATATTTTAAAAGAGAAAGAATACAATTCATGGTTGTGGTCTTGCCGGAGCCGTTAGGTCCGAGCAGACCAAAGATTTCGCCTTCCTTTATGTCAAGATTAAAATGGTCAAGAGCGATTAGCTCTTTGTATCGTTTTACAAGATTTTCCACAGTGATAACTGAAGCACTCATGTAAATGTCCTCCTTTATTTTCAATGGTTTTGTTAGTATTAGTGATAATTTTTCAATCATCTATATTTCAAATCTGCAACTGTATTATACAAAAGGGAAACATTGTTTTAAAGTGAAAATTTTCATGTTTTTTAAATCTGACTTAAAAAAGAATATGACATTTGTCATATTAAAAATAGTTGTTGACAACAGATAATTATTTTGTATAATGTATTAAAATGACATGACAAATAAGGAGATAAGTATAATAGCAGTTTAAAGAGGTAGAACTATGAATAAAGTAAAACGAGCAATTATCATGGCGGCAGGTCTGGGTAACAGAATGCACCCGGTAACTTTAACAACACCAAAACCATTAGTTAAAGTTAATGGAAAGAGAATTATAGAAACTGTAATAGATGGATTGATTCATAATGGAATTACAGAAATCTATGTTGTGGTTGGATATTTAAAAGAACAATTTGATGTATTAAAAGAATCCTATCCTGGTATTGTTTTGATAGAAAATCCTTATTATGACAAGTGTAATAATATCTCATCATTATACGTTGCAAGAGATTATATAGAAGATGTTATTATTGTTGATGGTGACCAATACATATATAATGATAAAATTCTTTCAGCAGAATTTGAGATTTCAGGATATAATGCAGCGTGGACAGATGAATATACAGATGAGTGGCTCATGACATTAGATGACAAAGGAATCGTATCAAAATGTTCCAGAACCGGCGGAATCAATGGATGGCAGTTATATGGTATTTCACGCTGGACAGCTTCATGTGGCAAGCAGCTTAAAGCAGATTTAGAAGAAGAATTTGCAGTAAAAGAGAATTGTCAGATTTATTGGGATGATGTTGCAATGTTTTGCTATCCTGAAAAATACAGACTTGGAATTTTCAAGATGAGTAAAGAAGATATTATTGAGATTGATAATATTAAGGAGCTTGCAAAATTAGACAGTTCCTATGAAAAATATATTAAATCATAAAATCACCATTGAAAAGCTACTAACAACAAAACAGCCTGAAAGTAATAATCTCATCCTTAGTGGGATTACTATTTTCAGGTTTTTTAGAAAAATTCAAATGATATATATTTTTTAAATCTTAATAAAGAGTTTGTTCAAATATATTAAATTATGGTATACTTATGACATTATGATAACATTGATTGACAGATTAATTTTATACATTGCAGGCTATATTTTGACAGGTTTTAACGACATTAAAGATATGCAGATGGTATATATGCTGATTGGATTCATACTTTTATGTGGTTCATATTATCAGAATGACTTGCGAAAAAGTATTTTTGAACAGTGCATTTATGTGCTGATTGTAGCTATTTCGCTGATTGCAACCGGACTGATACCATTTTTACCTATCATTATATATGCGTATGTATATAAGTATTTAGAGAAAAAAAGAATATTTTATGGCATTCTTATATTGTTTTTAGGAATCAATTTGTATGGTATTAATGAAAGTGATACGAAATACAGTAGTATACATTTTTTGTTTATCATGATTTCCATTGTAATGGCTGTGAAAGCAAAATATATAGCGAAGCAAAAGGAGGAGGTAAAGAGGCTTCGTGATGACAGTAAAGAAAAGAATAACAGGCTACTTGAAAAGAATAAATCATTAATCAGCAATCGGGGAAATGAAATTAATATTGCTATATTAAGCGAGAGAAACAGAATTGCAAGAGAGATACATGATAATGTGGGACATCTTCTTTCACGTTCCATTTTGCAGGTGGGAGCAATCATGGCAGTTAATAAGGATGAGACTGTTAAAACATTGATAACGCCTGTGAGAAATACTCTCGATGAAGCCATGAACAGTATCAGACAGAGTGTACACGATTTGCATAAAGAGAGTTTTGATATAGAAAATGCGGCAAAACGTATTTTGGGAGATTTGAAAGAATTTGATGTGTCATTTGACTGTGATATTTCAATGGAAGCTGATAAAGAAATCAAATATACATTTCTTACAATTCTGAAAGAGGCTGTCAATAATATAGAAAAATATTGTGATGGAGATAGAGTGAATGTGCTGATGCGTGAACTTGATGAACATTATCAGATGGTGGTAGAAGATAATGGAGAGAGGATTAGAAAATACGGTGAAAATGTATTAAGTGCGTTCAACAGTGCTGATAGTGGAATCGGTTTGGTCAATATGCAGGACAGAATAAGAGGGATGAATGGAATTATCAAGTTTTCGTTTGAAGAAGGGTTCCGGATATTTATCAGTGTACCGAAGAATCGGGAATAAATAGTGAAAAATGAAGAATCAAGCATATGGGATAATAATTGTTTATAAATACTAAACAAGTCAAAGTGGGTTAGGAAAATAGATTAGGAAAATAGGTTAGGAAGATAAGGTTAGGGAAATAGGTTAGCAAAACAGGTTAAGAAAGCAGGTTAAGATATGAAATTAGTGATAGTTGATGATGACGATATCGTTTTGTTATCGCTAAAAACAATAATAGAAGCAAGTGGAATAGAAGTTGTCGCAACCGGAAAAAGTGGAAATGATGCCATAAATCTTTATGAAGAATTTAAGCCGGATATACTCTTGTCAGACATCAGGATGGAAGGAATGACAGGAATCGAGGCAGCATATGAGATAACAGATAAATATAAAGATGCAAAGATTTTGTTTTTGACGACATTTTCTGATGATGAATATGTGATTAATGCTTTGAAATGCAATGCAAAAGGTTATATTCTAAAACAGGATTTCGAAGGAATCATACCTGCCATCAAAGCGGTGTATTCGGGGCAGAGTGTATTTGGAGGAGAGATTGTAAGCAAACTTCCAAGTATCAGTGCGGATAATGAAAATAGTAGAAAAGACAGTAGTTCGCAAAAAGGTCGTTCAGGCAGTGATATTGATAATGAGAACGTAAAAGAGAACGAAAATGACAGACAAAACAGGATTAAACAGGAGGTGTATGAAGAGAAAGATATCACTGAAAAAGAATATGAGGTCATTAAGCTGGTGGCAGAGGGGTACAATAATAAAGAGATAGCGAACAAACTATATCTGTCTGAGGGAACAGTGAGAAATTATGTGAGCAGTATATTAGATAAACTGAATTTGCGAGACAGGACACAGCTTGTGGTGTATTATTATAAGAATGTGTGAGATGATAGCAAGGCTGTCATATTAGGATTGTCTGCTTAGAATAGTGTTTATTGCAGAACACTATCTGTAGTAGTCATAATTCTTAATATGGCAGCCTTTGTATTAATATATTATGTGAATGATGAAAATATATTTTGTATTTTAGGAATTTTAGAAGAATTTTACAATATCTTCTGTCGCTTTACGCTTTGGCATATCAGGGTCAATATCCCTGTATCCAAGAGAGATAACAGCGACAACTTCCTCTGTATCAGGAATTGAAAGTGCCTCTCTGAGTGCCTTTTCATCGCGAATACCCATGATAAGAGTATCAAGACCTAATTCTCTTGCCTTCAATATGAAAAGCTGGTTCTGAAGACCTAAATCATAAGCACCCCATTCATCACCAAGTTCATTTGTTGCACTTCCATCCCTTTCAAATCCTGCACGTGCTTTTACGAAAGTAGTGATGATAAGTGCAGGAGCATCCTTACAATTATTCCGGTTGAACTCAGGAAGCGCTTTTTCTTTGATTTCTGCAAGTTTCTCAGGTGTTGTTACCGCATAGTAACGTCCTGTCTGTGAATTCTTCCATGATGGTGCCTGCTGGGCAAACCCTATAATCTCTGATATTGTAGCATTATCAACAGGCTTGTCTGCCTTGTAAGCTCTTATACTTCTTCTAGATGCAACTAATTCTGTAAAATCCATGTTTGATATCCTCCATTCTGAAGCGTAAACGAAAATGTATATGTTGATTACAACGCTTCATATAATCAATCAATTTTGGTACTATTATACAATAAATAGCTGGTATTGAAAAGAGAAAATAGTAAAAGATTATGAAACAAAATAAAAAGTGCTCTGAAAAATTACGGATTATGACTTGCAGGAATCATTGGAATAAAAGCTGATAAAAATTTACTACCCCATACATATGTCTGACATACATGCTATATTATTTGCTAAGCACATCAAACAGTAGAGGTATAGGGAGACTATTCAGGAAAACAACTAATGATTATTTTTGTGAACTTTATATTTGACAAAATCAATAATTTCTAATTTATCGGGCTCAGAAATTTGCTCAAAATAGTATAAAAGTTCTTTTTCAAAACTACTCAGAAACTTATACTTCCGTTTGATGTCAGGGTTCGTCAGATATGTCAGATAGGCATCGATATCTTTGCTGGACTGTGTAGGGACAGGCATATCATAATTTTCGTCCTTATCAAGTTGTATAACAAGATGCATAAGGTCTTCAATAGGAATATTGTATATTCCGGCAAGCTTATAGAGAGTAGAAGAATCGGGAGTTCTTTTACCAGTCTCATAGTGGGAATATGTCTGCCTGACAACACCGAGAGCAGCAGCGATATAGTCTTGAGTGTAGCCGTTTGCTTTTCTGAGTTGACGAAGTTTTTGGGGTAGAAAAGAGTTTTGCATAAAATCACCTTCCTATATATTAAAACAATATTATATGATTAAATGCGCTGATTGATGTGCTTAATTGTAGCATTATGATAATTAAATGTTAATAAATGTAGCGAAAAATGTAGAAAATTGTTAAAATATATGATAATATCTTATAGGACAAATATATAGTGCGTAAATAGTAATGATAAGATTATATTATTAAAAATTGCAGAGAAAACATACATTGAATCATGGAATCATGAAACATTTTCAAACTCTGTAGATAAGTTACTGTTTAGAGATTACTACTATAAAAAGGAGGTTCAATGATTTATGAAAAATATTGTGAAAATTTCGTATAATGATGTAAGTCATGAAGTAAAAATTACAATTAATGATGCTGACTTTGATGTTTCAAGAATCGAAGGGAAAGATATACAGGAATGGGCATTTCCTTTTGTGGAACGGGGAATCAGGTGGTTTGGATTGTATGATGAAATCATTGCAGCAATAGGAAAGGATGAAGAAATATGGGTGCAGTTTGATGGTAACGATGCGAATCTAAAAATTGTAAAAGATGCATTTAAGCATACCAATGTCAAAGTTGCCGGATTGAATAATAGAGTGGTAATTCTCTATTCTAATGAAACGCTTAATACTAAAATTACTGCAAATGGAAAGGTTTTCGATACATCAAAACTGCAGAACAGATATATTGAAGAATGGGTAAAGCCTTTTAAAGTTGCGAATTTTGAGTGGAAGGGAATATTTGAGGAGCTTAATGAATTTATCGGTTCAGAAATTTATTCTATTCAGTTTGCGGGAAATCAGAGTGATATGAAGATGTTAATAGATAATTGTCCTGACAAAGTTAATATTTCATATAAGCCACCGGTTATTCAAAAAAGTAATCCGGTAGGAGAGCAGAAAAATACATTTCCTGCACAGAAGCTGTCAATACAGCAAAATCAGTATAGTAATATGACAGAGAATGTGGAAAATAACATGAGAAATGGTTTTGTGTCAGCAAGTTCGGTAAACAATCCAGCAGGAATTTCAAGCTATCAGAATGTGAATGACAATGGCGGTTTTGACAATATAAATGAAAAGACGAAAAATGTAGGTGGAGTCGCAGGCAATATTACAAAAATAATGATGGAAGATGTGGATGATGAACAGGTAAGGAGAAATCTTGAGAGCATACCAATCAAGAATGAATTTATTAGGAATAATGCGTTAACAATATGTGCAGTGATATCGCTACTATTTTATTTATTACCATTTATCAGAATAACATCAGAGGTATCTAATGATTATACGGATGCATCGAGTGAAATAAAATTAACAGGTTTTACAACAATGATGGGAACACATGGTTCGGTTATTGGATTTTTATTACTGCTTGGTCCAATATTACTTATAGTGATGAATTATGTAGTCAATTTACGACCATATAGAAGAATGATATCTGTATCAGTTCCGGTAGCAAGTATTGTAATTGAAATTGTTGTATTTCTGATGATTACATCTGTTTTGAAGAAGGGTGTATCCAGCGTATCAGCAGCAGGTGCCGCTTATGATGATTATGGAGATGAAATAGATACAGCAATAAAGGTGAAAGCAAATCCGCAGATTGGATTTTATCTGATTCTTTTATCTTATATTATTACGGGAATAATAGGATATATTACATATTATGGGTTGAAACTGTCTAAAAAAAATAAATAAAACACAACAAGTGATTTGAAGGAGTGATGAACTATGATATGTCCGAATTGTGGTATGGAACTCGAAGAAGGAACACCGGTGTGTCCTTTATGTGAATACGAGTTTTTTGCTATGGAATTTAATGAAAGTGATTTTGAAACCAGACAGAACAAAATAGATGATAATGATTTTGGAAAATTAGACAATCAGTTTGGCGATGAAAATGATTTATATGAAAATACCGGAAATGGATTTGAAATGAGTAATGTTGGAAATGAAACTGTCGAAACAGAATTCAGGAAAAATGAGAGAGGAAACTCAACAACAGAAAATGGATTCGGAATGAATGATGGAGGATATACAACAACTGGTCTCGGTATAAGTGTTGGTAAAAATAAAACTGACACAAATCAATTTGACAAAAATTATGTTGGTTATGGTAGTGTGGAGACAGGATTTGATATAAAGGAAAATTCACGCGAAAGTGTTTTTCCGGGGATAGGAAAGCTCAATAGTACAGGTTTTGATATAAACGAGGATGCTCCTGTGGATATGTCAGGCGGACAAAATGAATTCCGTGATTTTAGCAGCCAGAGTGGAAAAAGCATTTCTGGTAAAAAGATTGTGATAGTAAGCAGTATCTTTATGATTATTGCTGTGGTTGCTGCGGGTATTATCTTGTTTGTTAAGAACAAAAATTCAGAGGAAAAAAATGATTCCGAAATGCAAATGAACATGGAATTAGATGAAGATGAATATGTAGGGGATGCAGATGGCCCCAATGATATGCTTGAAGAGGAGATAACAGATGGGGAAGATAAAGAAGTAGAAACAAAGGAATCTGTTGAAAGCGAAACGTTAAAAGAAACGGATGAAACAACATTAGTAGTAGGTGAATCTGACGAAAAAATTACTTGGACAACAGAAAAAGATATTAGAACAGAAAAGTATGGAAATTCGACAGTGACGTATAGTTTTGATTTGGTAAAGCTGCCTGAGCAGTATGCAGTAACCAATGCAAAACTGGAGCAGATTCATCAGGAGGGTAAATTAAAAGGTGATGAGTTGTTCTCTTATACCAGTGGATTATGGCAGCAGTCCTATACTGAAAATTGGGTATGCACTTATACTTTAAAAAGTGTGAGTATTAGGGAGAAATATCTCAGTGTTGTATGGGAATGGGAATGGTTCGCAGGAGGGTCACATCAGTGGGATTATAAAGTTGTAAATTATGAAATATCTTCTGGCAATACAGTGACTCCGGAACAGATTTTAAATATGGATTCCAACCAGGCGAAAAATCATATTATATCACGTACATTTGAATATCTGCAAAAAAATTCAATGATGAATGCTTATAACGAGTGTAATACGGGTGCACAGAGGACGATTGCAGATTATAACACTTCGGAATTTAATGTCTATTTTGATGACGCGCATACATATGTATGCTATGCTTCGGAGGAATTGTTTGAACTGGGAGGAATGGTTACAGTTGTTCCTTTAGATGGAGAAATCACTGCAACATCAAATCAGGCTGCACAAGACAATTCAAATACAAATTCATATGCCAATATAACCATAGGTAATTCATCTTATATACTGCCAAACAGTAGCAGTCAATACCTCACCATGGCAGACTTGCAGGGATTGACACCAGAACAGTGCAGAATTGCCAGAAATGAAATTTATGCAAGACATGGACGTAAATTTGACGATGTTGCACTTCAGGCATATTTCAATTCATGCAGCTGGTATACGGGAACAGTTGAACCAAATAATTTTACGGATTCACTGCTCAACAACTTTGAAATTGCTAATAAAAATTTGATTATACAGTATGAGACGAATATGGGATATAGGTAAAAGTAGTGTATGAGCAAATTAGAACATAGAAAAAAATGGATGGGCTGTCGTATTAAGTTGAACGGCTGCAATATATAATATTAGTAAAATTATTGTATAAAATATATTAATTGTAAAATTTTATTGAAAGAAATGGGGTAAAATGTTATAATATTGGAGGAATGATTTTATAAAAAAAATATGGAATGAATGTTTAATAAAATAGAATTCCCGTATGACTTGTAATATATGGGATAATCTTGGTGTTTTGATTTTAACGTTGAGGTGTATAGGTATTGCATAATATCAAGGTTCCAAAAACGTTCAATGATATCCCATGTAGAACGTGCAAGAGCATCCAGATTAGGATAATATTTACGAAGTTTAGTAGCAACAAAGTTGTGGTAGTCAGCGTGACTGCCACAATTAACAAGTAACATAAAAATCGACTCCATATTGAAAAATGTTTGCCACCGCGAGCGACGGTTCTTATTGAACAATAGGCTCGAAGCACCACATTTTTTGATACGTTTGTCAAGTGTTTTTGGCAAAAAAGTGGGGGATTTTATAAAAAAAGGAATCTGAAACCCTTATAGATATGGGCTTAGAGATTCCGAGAGATTATTTCTTGGGTAAGGAGGATTCATGAAAAAAAACGGTAGAAAATATAGAAAATTAGTAAGAGAACGCGAGCAAAAGCTAGAAAAAATAGAACAATCAATTATAATAGAACGGGAGGTGGATGGTATTAAAACATCATATTTGTCGATGGCGCACATACTATCGTCTAATCCGATAGTGTATGAGAACACTAATACAAAAAGAACATATTTGGAAAGATTAGCTTCTTATTTAAAAATTGGAGGATGGAATAAAAGAAAATATGAAAGCTCCATGATGGAGGCTTATAAGAAAATAATTACAGGAAATGAGGAAGTAAGAGTTGATAACGGTATAGATTATTATAAAAACCTAATTGTTTTTGACTTGGCACATTTCCTTGGCTACGAGCTGAAAGAACTCAATGAAAAATTGAAGAATGTTGAGAAGCAATATTTATTAGACTTTGATTCGAGTGAAGAAGATATTTCATTTTCAAGAATTATCAATTCTGTAACAAGCATAAGAAAATTAAGAAATGTTCAAAAACTACTAGGACGGGATGATGAAAAAGAATATGCGGAACTGATATGTAAAAATCTTTCATTTAAGAAAAAACAGCCATTTGGAATTATGGTTACTGCAACAATGAGTGCAGGTAAGTCGACATTTATTAATTCGTTAACAGGAAAATATATCTGTCTGTCACAGAATATGGCATGCACTAGTAAGATACACAGTATTATAAATAAACCTTTTGAAGATGGTTTTTCATATGAGTATGATCATGATCTTGTTATGACAGCAGGTAAGGAAGAACTGTTTAATGATAATGCTCTTAACACATCAGATAGAATTTATGTTTCAACTCATTTTCAAGGTGGCTTAGCAGATGGAAGATACATTATTCACGATTCACCAGGAGTGAATTATAGTGGGGATCATGAACATAAAGAAATAGCTGATCGACTAATAAAAGCAAAAAAATATAATATGCTAATTTATGTTATGAACTCTACACAATTAGCGACAAATGATGAAGATGAACATCTGGATTTTGTGAAACAACGAATAGGAAGGACGCCGGTTCTTTTTGTTATGAATAAGGTAGATTCGTACGATGTTGAAGAAGAGGATATTTTCGCAACTATGCATCGACAAACAGAGTATCTTAAGAAAAAAGGTTTTAAGAATCCTACAATATGTCCAGTTTCAGCTAGAGCTGGGTATTTAGCTAAGCAGTTTGTTTTAAGAAAACTAACACGCAGTGAGGAAAGAGAACTTTATAATTTTGTTGATAAATTTGAACAGATGGGGCTTCCAAGATATTACGGAGAAAAATTTCCACAAATACATGTTGAGGACAATGAACAGGAAGAAATACAATTATTGAAAAATTGTGGATTGGCTTACATAGAAAATATTATAAAAGAGTATACAGAGGGAGGAAAATAGCATGGCAAAAGTAAGTTTGAAGTATAATCCATATAAGATGGAGACGCAGATTTTTGTAAATGGAAAAGAAATTACAAATGATAGTAGTCTTTATAAGGTTGTAAAGGGTAAAAGATTGCAGGAGTGGATTGGAAAGTTTCCACAAATGCTTATCGATGAATTAAATACTGTCGATTTTGATATTGATTTTTATGGAATGCCTCTGGATTGGGATGACTTTGAGGATGTGTTTAATAGAGCTAAAAAGAATGGTCTTATTAAAAATTTGATTATGAATTTTACAGAGGGTAGAAGTGACGAGGATGTAAGTGAAAAAATAGTAAGTGTATTTACGGATTTACAGGAAGGACCAGTTGAAGATTTTCGCGATCCTAAGCTTGTAAGAGCGTTTTCTAATATCAATAATTCGGTATTCCCAATTAACGTTATTGCTACAATGAGCTCAGGTAAATCAACGCTTATTAATGCACTTCTTAGAAAGAAGCTAATGCCTTCAAAGAATGAAGCATGTACGGCAACAATTACAGAAATTCTTGATAATGATATGGAAGTATTTACTGCAGTTGTTCATGATGAAGATAATGTGGTTCTCCAAAAAATTCCTGATCTTACATATGAAATTATGAGTGAACTGAATGATGATGATAACGTTCATAGAATTTCAGCTGAAGGAAATATTCCTTTTTTGGATGCAAAGAGTACAGCATTAATGCTTGTAGATACTCCGGGCCCAAATAACTCTCAGAACCAGGCTCACAAAAATACCACATACCGTGCAATTAACAGCGATGCTAACAATTTGATTTTATATGTACTTAATGGCACTCAGCTAAGTACTAATGATGATGCATCTTTATTATCATATGTTGCTGAGCAAATTAAAAAGGGTGGAAAGCAAGTACGTGATAGATTTTTATTTGTTGTTAATAAGATGGATGGCTTCAATCCAGAGGAAGAAGATATTGGAAAAGCAATAACTGCAGCTAGAAGATATCTCGCTTCTTATGGAATCGAAGATCCACAGATTTTCCCTTGTTCAGCATACACTGCCTTAAATATTCGTACTTATCTCGATGGTATTGATATTGATAATATGACTAGAGCTGATGAGAGAAAGCTTCCATCAGCAGCAAGAGATACACTTCCAATGATTGATAAATTTATTGATTATGAAAGTATGCATCTTGAGCAGTATTCAACATTATCACCAACTGCACAAAGAGAACTTAATTTCAAATTGAGCCAGGCAGAGAAGAATGGTGATACTAAAGAGCAGGCATTAATTCATTGCGGCATATATTCAATTGAAGCAGCTATTACTGCATATGTTAAGAAGTATGCGAAAACAAAGAAGGTAAAAGATCTTGTTGAATCTTTCCAGGAAGTACTTGAAAGTACTCAAGTTCTAGCGAAAGCAAAAACACAGGTTGCAACAGATGAGGAAGCAGCTCAGGCATGTGCAGAAAGAGCGGCAGCAGTAAAAGCAAAGATTGCCGATGGAGAAGAGGCTCAGGTATTTAAGGATCGAATTGCTCAGTTAGATCCTATGGATACATTAACAGATACAGCTGAGACACTTAAGACTGAAGCTGTAAGAAAGATCATTCGTGTTTTTGAACCATATGGAGACGTGATAACAAATAAATCTGAGGCAAAACGTCTGGTTAATCAGTTTACTATTATGAGTTCTGATGGAATTGCTGAATTAACTGCAGAATTAGAAAGTTCTATTAATCAGGAAGTTATGGAGACTGGTGAGAGAATATTAACTGAGTATCAGGAAAAACTTTCAAAGATTGATGAAGGTTCAAGTGAAAAGGCCTTAGATTTTGGCACAGCAGATTTAATAAAAGGTGCTTTGAATAGCATGAAAGAAAATGCCGAGGCATGGTGTTCGGATGACTTTGCTACAGAAACTATAGATGATGTAGGTGAGGTTACATACGAAGAAAAAGTATTTTATGAGAAAGTTGGACAGGAAGAGGAACAGGTTGTTGATGGAACTGAACAGGTTAAGATCGGAACACGAAAAGTCAAGGTTGGATCACATAAAGAGAAAACAGGCACAAAAACAAGAACTGTGAAGAATCCAAATAAGCGCTGGTGGAAGATATTTACTCCAACATACATTGAGGAGGAATATGATGTATATGAAACAGTGGATGATTACAAAGATGAGGATGTATTCGAAACTGTTGTTAAGTATAAGACTGTGATGAAAGATATATACGAAGAACACAGAGAACAGATAGAAAACTTCTCTGTAGAAACTGGTGTTATTCAGACTGGTCTTGTTAGTAAGCTTCGTAGAAATCTAGATGAAGGTATAGAGGATGCCCTTAGTTATGCGGAAGAACAGATAAGAACTATAAAAGCACAGTTCACAGCAATTTTCGAAGACTTAGATGCATTAATTCAGGAAAAATATACCGAGCTTGAAAAGTGTGCTACTGATCAGCAGACAAAAGAGGCTGAACTTGAAAAGAACAAGAAGCTTCTTGCTTGGATTGAGGCGTGTAAAGCAGAAATTGATGGTATTCTTGAGATCTAAAAGGATGGAGGAGTTTGTATATGTTTGCAGAAGTAAAAAAATGTGCAGATAATCATGACATAAAAGGGCTTCATTACATATTTGTTGATTGCCTTGACGTGGATCCAACTTTTGACAAATATAAGGAAGATTATTTGTATTGTAAAGAAATTGAAGGTTTTTTTGATAGTTATGTTGAAATGTCCCCTATACTTTCTGATAACAATAGATGGAATATGGCATATTGGGAGCAGTTAAAACTAGATCTTGTAAAAAATTTTTCGCAAAGAAGATTTGAACATATGCTCCAGGTAGCAAAGGTTGTTTACTCGGATAAAATTGAGAGACTTTTAGCTGAAAGAGAAAGCAAAAAGGAACCGACTGTAGTTGAATCTAAAACAATTGTTGTAGATGCTAAGAAGGAAGAAGCTGCAAAACCCCAGATTACTATTACTGAAGCGCAGACTCCTGTACAGCCAATTAAAGTACAGGCGGATAAGCAACAAGAAGATATATTAGCTAAGAAACGTGCGCTTGAGTTGCAGAATCAGCGAATTGAACGCGAACAACAGGAGCAACGTGCTAGAATTGCAGCAGCACAAAAAGCGGATGCAGAGAAGAAGGCTGTAGCTCAGGACGGACAAGACTCAAAAAAATCGGTGGGGATTACGTTAGCAGTGCTGGCAATAGTAGTGCTTATCGTGGTAGTAGTGCTCATCAAAGTACTATAAATACGCAATCCCCATCAAAAAATATTACCACGACGTCAGAGAAGAAGCTCGAAAAAGGTGTGGGGTATGTGACTATTTATTTATCAGATAAAGAAAAAGTTGAGGTTACAGCAAATGGTACGGTATTAAGGAGAACCTTATTAAAAAAAGATGGACCTCATGAATATCTTTATCATAGAGAGAGTAATCCTGCACAAATAAGAGAAATAGAAGAACGAAGTGTTAATTGGAAACGGCGTGGAGAACGTAGTCCAAAAGGTTATTATGTGGAAATTCAACTAGATGCAGAGAATAAAGGAACTGGTAATATTAGAATTGTGTCACACAGAAACGTGGTAAAAAAGTTAATTCCCCCACAAATTGTTGTTGATAAAGAAAACTATATTTACTATGTAAGGAGAAAAAAGTAATGCGATTTGAAGATATGGATAAGCTACAAAGTGTACCTATTAAAGTAGATGTATCGTCTGTTCAAACGACTGAAAAATTGGAGACTCCTTATATGCCAAAACTAGAACTTGAACATACGCTGATGGTTGTTGACGATTCAAGACCATTTGCTGAGCCTGAACCAGCATCATTAAGTATTAATATGTTACAAAATAATCTGGGCAACTGCTTAAGTATTATTGATGACGAGGTTATGAAAGGGTATGTAACTAGGTTAGACCAATTACCGGTAATTGCGCATACTAGCGAAATTGATAACTTGAGTGCAATTCACTTTTTTAAGATTTCTGAATTGGTTTATCAAGAGGATGAGTTTTCAGTAGACAAACTTTCAATGGTTTTCCATGCTTTGTCGAACAAACCGTGTACACTTGTACTGATGCTTAAGAGTAATGGAGAGGTCACAGATTTTTATCTGGGTGCACGACCAAATGATAATAGGTCAGCAGGAACGTTGTTCCAGATGCTTAAACAGAGTCTAGTTGGATTCTTCCCTGGTAGTCAAATAACAGACTATTATGACGAGGATATGCAAATAGATATGGAGAATATCAGCGTTGGATGTGTATCAAGCGTAACTTGTGTAGCAGACTATAAACAGGAACAAGAGCATATGACAAATAAGGACTTTATTCAGGGATTAGAGAAATTTGTCTATGCAATGAGAGGAAAATCATATACTGCGATATTGATTGCTGACAATCTTTCATATGATGATTTAATGCTTAAAAAGAGAGAATATGAACAGATTTATACGCAGATTTCGCCATTTGCAAATATGCAGATGAGTTTTACAGTATCTGATAGTAAGAGTGAATCAACCGGGACTAGTGATGGTAAAACTTCTAATATTGCTCATACTAAAACAACAGGTACTTTTGAAAACGAAACTGATACAAATTCTAAGACTGTAGGAACAAGTGAGACTACAGGACAAACAATTACCAATGCTCATGGAGAAAACTCATCTGAATCAGATGGCAAAACTCACACAACAGGTACTTCTGATGGAACTAATAGATCTACAACAAATGGCGTAAATGTAAGTGTGTATAGTGGAGTGGGCGCACCAGGTGGATGGAATGTTGGAGCATCAGTCGGATACAATCATTCCGTCTCAAATGGAACGTCACATACAAAGTCGGTTTCAGATGCTATATCGAAAACTTTGACACATGGATTTAGCAATTCAAAGTCAATAGGAGATTCTAGAACTCATGGAACTAATGAAAGTTCAACTTCATCAAAAAGTATTGGCATTGGGCGAAGTGAAAGTGATTCTGTTACAACAGGAGAAGCGTTTAATTTAGTCAATACTCAGACTATGACCGACACATTTGGTTCTTCTAAATCGGTCGTTCTTGATGCTAAAAATATGACTTTGAATTTAGCAATGGAAAGATTGCAAAAACATTTGGAACGTATTGATGAATGCGAGAGCTTTGGAATGTGGAACTTTGCAGGCTATTTCTTAGGGGAAACGAAAGCTGAAACGGAAACAGCAGCAAATACATATAAGGCTGTAATTGCTGGAACTAATAGCGGAATAGAGCGAAATGCAATCAACTCATGGGATAATGAAGATGATATTAATGAAATTAAAGAATACTTATATCATTTCACGCATCCACAATTTGCATATAATGGTTTTAGTTATGATGGTGTTAGAACAATACCTGTTAATCCATCAGCGCTTGTAAGCACAAATGAATTAGCTATACATATGTCGTTACCTAGACACTCTGTCATAGGTTTGCCGGTTGTAGAGCATGCAGACTTTGGAAAAGAGGTTGTAAAATATAGTGATGATGGTGAAAAGAAGCGTGAATTTGAATTAGGAAATGTATTTGGAATGGGATGTAAGACAGATACAAAAGTGAAATTGGATTGCGATTCTTTAACAATGCATACTTTTGTTACTGGTTCTACAGGATCAGGAAAGAGTAATACTGTATATGAAACATTGAACCAGCTAAGAACTTTTTATGGAATACCATTTCTTGTTGTAGAACCAGCAAAAGGTGAGTATAAAAATGTTTTTGGGCAGTTTGCAGATGTGAGCGTTTATGGAACAAATCCTAAGATTTCAAATTTGTTGCAAATAAATCCATTTAGTTTTCCAGAGGGCGTACATGTCTTAGAACATTTAGATCGTTTGGTTGAAATATTTAACGTTTGTTGGCCGATGTATGCAGCAATGCCGGCGATTTTAAAGGAAGCAATGGAAAAAGCGTATGTTTCAACTGGATGGAATCTTGACTCATCTGAAAACGAAAGTGGAAATAAATTTCCTAATTTTGCGGATTTACTCGAACAGATAGAAATTGTCATCGATGAATCTAAGTATTCTACTGATAGTAAAGGAGATTATTCTGGGGCGCTGATGACGCGTGTGCGATCATTGACAACTGGATTAAACGGGCAAATATTTACAGGCAATGAAATATCAAATAGTGATTTGTTTGATAAAAATGTAATTGTTGATTTGAGTAGAGTTGGTTCAACGGAGACAAAGTCATTAATAATGGGGCTTCTTGTTATGAAGCTAAATGAATACAGAATGGATAGTTGTAAGATAAATAGTCCACTTAGCCATATAACTGTATTGGAGGAAGCACATAATCTTTTGAAAAAAACTTCTACAGAACAGTCTGCAGAAGGCTCAAATTTACTAGGGAAATCTGTAGAATTGTTAGCAAATTCAATTGCAGAGATGAGAACTTATGGAGAGGGATTTATTATTGCGGATCAATCTCCTGGTCTACTTGATATGTCTGCAATACGAAATACTAATACTAAAATTATTTTAAGATTACCAGAAAAGACTGACCGTGAATTGGTAGGATTTTCTGCTGGTCTGTCGGAGAATCAAATACCGGAGTTAGCGAAATTGAAAAAGGGAGTTGCTGCTGTATATCAAAATGATTGGGTTGAGCCAGTTCTTGTACAAGTAAAGAAATGTGCTATTGAAGAGAAACAATATGATTTTAAAGCACATTCTATGCTCGTTGATACAACAGCATATCGAAATCAGTTAGTTAATCTTCTTATACAGGGGCGTCTTGACGAAAAACTTGAGTTTAATGTTGATGAGATTGAGTCAGGATTAGAAAGGCTGGGACTTTCGATAAGAAATGAAAAGCTTATCATTGAAATATTAACTGAATACAGAGAAAAGAGTGAATTGAGTATATGGGAAAATGTTCAATTCGGCAAATTATCATCTGTGGTGTCAGAAATACTTGGAGTAAGAAAAAGAGTTGAGAATTGTGTTCTGTCTGTGTCAAATAACGATGAGTTATCACAAGATCTAAGAAGAATAGTATATCAATTTATGCCAAATGCTAGTGGTGAAATAATTCTTACTCTTAGTCAATGCTTTATGAAAGATATGAGTGAGCAGCAAGATGAAGCAGAAATTAGAAAGCGATTATATGAGGGTTGGTTTGACTATGTGAAGGAAGGAGGTATGCTATTATGAGTGAAATGAAAGGATTTAAAGATGCTTCTGATGGAGGAGAATCCAAATTTGGTAATAGCAAGTTAGCGCAGAATCTGGATAATAAAGAAAGCAAAAATGACACAAATTATGATTCACCTATTGTTAAAGAAGTCAAAGAAGCTATAAAAAATAAACTGGATGGTTTAGCTCGTGAACAAGAGGTGGCACAGGAACTTGAAAAGAAATACCCACCTGAGAAGGGTTATCAAATTGTATCTGAGGCCTATCTAAGGGATAAAGATGGTAATATTGTAAAAGATCCCGTGACGGGACAGGCACGAAGAATTGATTTTGTTGTAGTTAAGGATGGAAAAGTAGTTGATTCTATTGAAGTTACCTCGAAAACTGCAGATAAAACTGGACAATGTGCGAAAGAAGACCGAATTAAAGATGCTGGTGGTAATTATATTCGTGATAATAACGGAAATCTTGTACCGGTTCCAACTACTGTTCGCACAAGAATTGAAAGGAGAGATTAAGAATGCTAAAGGTATATGATAAAGCGCAGTGGCATATTGATGCTGGTGAAGATGAAAGTGCTGTTGTAAAAAAAATGGAGATTCTATTTGATTTTCTAGAGAATAAAGGTTTTTTACAGGCTGAAGGAAAAGAAATTCTTAAGATTGGAATCGATGAAAGTATTTCAATTCATGAAAGAATGCTTACAGAAAAAGGAAATAGCTTCATGGAGTCAAAATATGATGGTATAATAAATACAAATGAAGAGGAGTTTAATGAAGCATTAGAAAACGCATTTGAAGAATTTAAAAAATAACTAGATTCTTATTGCTTCACGTATATTGTTTATTGTAATCCGGTTTTTTTGTTCTATTGTAAAATTTCTCAATGCACGCTCCGATGCAGAATCATTAATGGGAACTTCACTATCTGTCAGAAATACCTTCAGACTGATTGATACTGTAGTTTAGCCCTTATGCTGTTTCGCTCTTAGGAAAGACGGTACCACTTGCAAGAACTTCTTTTACCCACGCAAAATACTCTTCAACCAATGGTTTGATTGAAGAATGTCTCTCTTTTGAACGATCTTCCAAAAAAAGCGTTTTTAAGCTTTCTTCGAATATTCGATGGTTACAATTATGGTGAAATATATACAGATGTAATTGAAAAAATAGAAACGAAAAGGGTAGTAATGATGTTCATTAATTGTTCATAATTTATTTTCTAAAGGTTAAAAATATCCACATTTTTTATTAATGATTATAGGCTAATCTATAAAACATAGAAATTAAATTTTCTTTTTACATTTTTTTCATATTATTTCTCTTTTGTTTGTTTGTGAAAACGGTATGACTGCATATCGTTTTTTTTCTGTCTGTTAATAAAAAATAAATAAAAAATTACTGCCCCAAACATGTGTCTTAGATGTTTGATAATATAGAAGATATTAATGGTAAACAGATAAAATTAGCACATCGTATTATCAGTTGTAGAAATCAGTATTAGGAAAAATGAGAATGAGAATGTGTTAGAAAAAGATATGCGTCAAGAGATAGCAGATTGATAATGAGAGGTGGTCATATGAAAGATAATACAAATTTAAAAGAAAGCGTTGAAAAACAGTTTAGGCTGATACAGATTTTTTTCAGAGGAATCAGAGGAGAAGAATTTACAGTCAGACAGCTGGCAGATGAATATGGAGTTTCGTCAAAAACAATATCAAGAGATATCAGTGATATCAGAAATTTTATGTCTGAGAATGTTGAGTTACTTGGAAATATTGAATTACTATATTCAACATCAACAAGAAAGTATTCTGTACATTTTGAAGAATTTTTCAGTAACAAAGAAATGTTTGCGTTGATTAAAATTTTAATTGGAAGCAGGGCACTTGATAAGATTGATTTGTTAAAAATTATAGAAAAATTAAAAAAATTTTCAACTCCAGAGGACAGGAAAGTTATTTCTGATATGATTCTCAAAGAAAATTACCATTATCATGGTGTTAAGCACGAGAATAGTAAACTTTTGCCACTCTTATGGCAGTTGTCTGTTGGAATTCGTGAAAATAAGGAAATCACCATAAGGTATCATAAAATGGATAAAAGCCAGGTGGAGAGAAGGATAAGACCTGTGTCTGTGATATTCAGCGAATATTATTTTTATCTGATTGCATATGATGTAAAGTCTGACTATACACAACCAAAGTATTTCAGGGCAGACAGGATTACAGAAGTGACAATACATAGGGATTTAGTGGGAACACTTGAAAGTTATGATTTTGATGAGGGCGAGTTGAGAGAGCAGATTCAGTTTATGTTTCCGGGAAAATTGAGGAAAATCATATTTGAGTTCACAGGTCCGTCTGTTCAGGCCATTTTAGACAGACTTCCTACTGCAAAGATACTAAAATATGAAAATAACCATTATACAATTGAGGCAGAAGTTTATGGTGAGGGAATAAAAATGTATCTTTTAAGTCAGGGAAGTTGGGTTAAAGTCATCAGTCCGGCTGGATTTGTTGATGAGATGAGAGATGAAATCGAGAAGATGAGGAATCATTACCAGTGATAACGCCTGGGCTTTGTAAAGTCTGGGTCTGATGAAAATCCATAGTTCATAAAATGTTCAAAAATTGTTTTTTAAAGGTTAAAAAAAACCACACTTTTTATTAAAGATTATAGACTAGTATATAAAACATAGAAATTAAGTTTTCTTATTACATTTTTTTCATATTATTTTTCTTTTTTTTTGTTTGTTTGTTAAAACGGTATGTTCCACATATCGTTTTTTTCTGCCTATTTTTAGGTTTTATCATAGTTGGATTGATAAAGTAAAAAAGATTCAATAGCCGATAGCTTTTGGGATAATAATTTCACAGCTATCGGTTATTGGTATATAGATATATAGAAGTATATTAATTAATCTTCAAATCCAATCATAAGTCCGCCATATTCAGCATAATAACTGCACAATCCGGTACAATTGTGAATTTGTATATCACTGTTCTGATATTCTTTTGTTATCAGTGATGATAATGCATGAGCAGCAGCTAAATTGAAGCAATGTGCAATGCGGACACTGCCGCCACAATATCCATTTCTTTTCATTTCTTGAAAGATGGTTTCAACAGCTTTTTTTTCTCCACGACATTTTTCAAGCAGCTTTAGCTGGCCATGTTCATCAGCAATGCCTACAACTCTTATTCCCAGAATACCGGAAATTTTTGCGACGGCTTGGCTGACTCTACCATTGTTAGCAAGATTATTCAGTGACTGTAAACAGAACAGCAAATTTGTGTGGGACTGGTATGCAGTTATTTTTTTACAAATATCTTCAAATGTTACATTTTGTAAGATGTATTGTCTTATCTTTTCGATGATAAGATACATTTCGGGTCCGGCAGATAAAGAATCAATTGTATATATATTTGCGTGAGGATTTAAATTTAAATATTCCTGTTTTGCCTGTATCAGAGAATTGTAACTGCCGGAGAGGGCACTTGTAATTGTTATGGCAAATATATTATCAGCATCACCAAAAGCATCAAGCCAGTCATTTGGATTAGGACAAGACGTACTGGTTTTGCAAGTGGATTTTTTGGGAGTAGTTACCATTTCTTCAAGGTTTAAACTGTTATTATCGGTAAATTCGGTTGAACCACACAGAATTTTTAGTGGCACTAAAGAAAATGCAACATCCTCAAGATTTAACATATTTGACGATGAGTCAGATACAATTTTATATTTCATAACTCAAACTTCGCACTTAAAAAAGTGCCTATGCACTTTGAAAATTCAATAATAACTGGCATAAAAATAGCATGAACTACTCTGATTTGGTATAATTGAG
>CADACD010000032.1 GCA_902786365.1 uncultured Lachnospiraceae bacterium
TTCTGTGTTATACCAGGAGCCAGAAGTATATTTTTCAGCTCATCCATCGTAAGTTTCATTGTCTCCTCAGTGGCATTGATTTCCGGCCAGATAACTCGATAACGTTCAATTCTCTTGAAATGAATCCAGAATCCATTATCCTCCCACACCAGCAGTTTTATTCTGTCACGGCTTCTGTTACAGAATGCGAATATAAATGGATATGAACATCGTGAAAATGATGGACCAAAGGGATTTAGTAATTTAACAAAAAAAGAAAAGGCAATGGTGGAACGTATAAATAAAATATGTAAGGAGAAAAAAGAATATGTTTGGACCAGATGGAAAAGAAGTAACTAAAATGACATGGAGACATTTTATAGAGTATCAAAGATGGGATGAGTTTCCTGAAAGAACAGGCAATCCACCGATGACTGTAGATTTTGCATTTTGGTATCAAGGGAAGAAATATTACTGTACAGGTGAAGATTATGGAAATGTTATTGTAGATGTTGAGTGGAATAGATTGGCATATAATAAAAACTTTCTAGAATTACTTAAAACGCCGATTTTTGATGATAAATCATTTTATGACTGCATAGATGAGATATTATTTGAGGAGTAAGAAAATCGGCGTAACTGTATGAAAAGTCATGGGAAGTCTTCAGTATACAACACGTATGCAACACTGCTACCGGTAATCCCTTATTTCAAGGAGAATTTGTAGATGTAGAATTAGGGTTTGATGAAGTATATAAATCATATAATAGTATATATAGATATTATAGAGATGTTGAAAATGGTAGACAACGAATTGATAGAATGTATAATAACTATGGAATAACGAGAATAAAAATTTGTGAGACATATGATGATACTAAAGATAGTCATTTGTTTATTGAAAAAATAAAAAGAGAGTTGAACGGCAGTTTTGTTGTAAAGAAATACTATACTTTAGATAAGGATAATATTTTAGAAGAAGTAGACAACGGTATTTATACGGGGACTGCATGTTTAATGGGATTAAAGAAATTGTGGTTTCGCATGATTATGAGTTTCTGAACGAATGCTGCGATTGTGTGGTGGAACTTGTACATCGTTCGCAACTTTAAAATTGTTTAGCACAGGCATTGTTTTGTTGTGGTGGGAATGGTATAATCGTAATAAAGTAGTCGTTAAGATTACAGTGTGAGAAATAGGAAAGAGGAGAAATAAATGAAAAATAGTGGCACATCAAGAACCGTTGCAATCGGAGTACAAGATTATGAGACACTCATCAAGAACAATTATTTCTATGTGGATAAGACAAGTTTCATCAAAGAATGGTGGGAGAATGGTGACAGTGTAACACTGATTGCCCGTCCGCGTCGTTTTGGAAAGACATTAAATATGAGCATGCTGGAGGCGTTTTTCTCCAACCGTTATGAAAAACGTCCGGATCTGTTTGAAGGTCTTCAGATTTGGCAGGAGAAAGACTATCGGGATTTGCAGGGAAGCTATCCGGTCATCAGTTTATCCTTTGCACGAATCAAAGAGAATAACTATAAAATGGCCAGAAAGAAAATCTGTGAAGTATTGACGAACTTATATATTAAGAATTATTTTTTGCGAGATAGTGAAGTGCTGACAGAGAAAGACAGAGACTATTTTGATCGTATTTCTACGGAAATGGATGACAGTGATGCTACTTCGGCATTGTATCAATTATCAGATTATTTATGCCGTTTTTATGGAAAAAAAGTCATTATTCTCTTAGACGAGTATGATACCCCGATGCAGGAAGCCTATGTACACGGCTATTGGGAAGAATTTACCTCCTTTATCAGAAGCCTGTTTAACGCTGCCTTTAAGACAAATCCGTATTTTGAGCGGGCGGTCATGACAGGGATTACGAGGATAAGCAAGGAATCGATTTTTTCAGATCTGAATAATCTGAAGGTTGTGACAACTACATCAAATCCATATGCGACTGCCTTTGGATTTACGCAGGAGGAAGTCTTTGCCGCCATGGACGAGATGGGTCTTTCAGACAAAGCAGGTGTGAAACGGTGGTATGACGGATTTATATTTGGTAATGTGGCAGATATTTATAATCCTTGGTCCATCATCAATTATTTGGATGAACAAAAATTGACAACCTACTGGGCCAACACCAGCTCCAACAGTCTGGTGGGTAAGCTGATCCGGGAAAGCGGTGGTGACACCAAGCAGCTTTTTGAACAGCTGTTACGGGGAGAAATGATAGAAGTACCTGTAGATGAACAGATTGTTTACAATCAGTTAAGCATCAGTGAGAGTGCCATCTGGAGTCTGATGCTTGCCACCGGATATTTAAAGGTAATTTCGTATCAGAAGGAGGAGAATATTTCAGGAAATCAGAACGTATTGTACCGGTTGACACTGACCAATGAGGAAGTAAGGAGGATGTTTTGCCGTATGGTCGGCAGCTGGTTTGAAGGTGTAAGAGAAAAATACAACCGGTTTATCAAAGCCTTACTGACAGGGGATCTGGATGCTATGAATGAGTACATGGAAAGTGTATCTATGCAGGTGTTCAGTTATTTTGATACGGGCGGTAAGGAAAATGGAAGCGCTTACAGTCGCGAGGATACGATTCGCAAAAGTGAGCCGGAGCGCTTTTATCATGGCTTTGTACTGGGACTGTTAGTGGAGCTTTCTGATCATTATATCGTGAAATCCAACAGGGAGAGTGGTTTTGGCAGATATGATATCATGCTCTGTCCGAAAGAGGCCGGTAAAAATGCTATCATCATTGAATTTAAGGTGCGAAAGCCCAAAAAAGAAAAAAATCTGGAAACAACCGTGCAGGCGGCTTTGCAGCAGATCGAGGATAAGCACTATGATGCTGAATTGAAAGAATTGGGTTTTACTGATGAGCAGATTAAAAAATACGGCTTTGCTTTTGAGGGGAAAGAAGTGTTGATTGGAGAGGCTTAAGGATAAGACAAGGGGACGGTGGACGGCTCCATGTCTTAGTTAAGAGCAACCACAAATAAGATACGTGATGAACGGACACCATACATTTTAAACGCAATTGATGTTGCCACAAGGATTGTCAATAATGTGTAGTTAAGATTGACTAACTGTTTATGGATTTGTTAAAATGATACCTAAGAATTCATGTAAGGAGGATATATATTTATGAAGAAGTACAAATGTACAGTTTGTGGAGAAGTTTTTGAGGTAGAGGACGGAGCAGAAGCAGTATGTCCAAAGTGTAAAGTGACGGGAGATAAGTTACAAGAGATTACAGAAACAGAAGAGAAGAAAAATCCTTATTCAGGAACACAGACTGAGAAGAATCTTGAGGCAGCTTTTGCAGGAGAATCTCAGGCAAGAAATAAATATACTTACTTTGCCTCTGTAGCAAAGAAGGAAGGATATGAGCAGATAGCATCTATCTTTTTAAAGACTGCTGACAATGAAAAAGAGCATGCAAAGATGTGGTTCAAAGAGTTAAAGGGTATTGGCAATACAGTTGAGAATTTAACAGCAGCAGCAAGTGGTGAAAACCATGAGTGGACAGACATGTATGAAGATTTCGCAGCAACAGCAGAGAAAGAAGGATTCCCAGAACTTGCAGCAAAATTCCGTGCAGTAGGTGCAATTGAGAAACAGCATGAAGAGCGTTACCGTGCACTCATTAACAACATTGAAACAGCAAAAGTATTTGAAAAGAGTGAAGTAAAAGTTTGGGAATGCAGAAATTGTGGACATGTTGTAGTAGGAACAAGTGCTCCTGAAGTATGCCCTGTATGTGCACACCCACAGAGCTATTTCGAAATTCGTGAAGAGAACTACTAAGAATTCTGCCAGCACAGAACAAGAGAAAAATACGATTTGTAATCAATTAAAATCGATCATAAAAATGTAAAGCAATGAAAAACTTTTAGGATGGTTATCATGATACCGGTTATATTCCTGAAAGTTTTTTATTTTTGATTTTAAAATGATGTTAGGGGCAAAACATTTTTCGCCCCTAACATCATTATTTTAAAAGGTAACAACTGTTTTTATTGACTGATTTTGATATAAGCACTTAATTAACCTAACGTAAGCATAGTGTTGATACATTTCAGAGCCTTTTCGCGGACATCTTCATCGAGAATGATTTCCTCTCCACCTGTTCCTTTTACACAATTATAGACATCGACAAGTGTTGTCAGTTTCATATTGTGACAGACACAGTCTTTTGAAAGTGGATAAAATTTCTTGTCAGGACATTCAAACTGAAGGTGCTGCAAGATGCTATTTTCTGTTCCTATAATAAATTCAGTATCAGAGCTTTTGCGTGCATAATCCATGATACCTGTTGTGCTTCCTATATAATCAGCCTCTTTGGTAACCTCAGAAAGACACTCAGGATGAACAAGGAGTTTTGCGTTTGGATGTGCAGCTTTTGCTTTCTTTACATCTCTTACTGACATGCGAAGGTGCGTAGGACATCCGCCATGCACAAATTTAAATTCTTTTTCAGGAACCTGCTCTTTTACCCATGCACCTAAGTTGCAGTCAGGAATAAAGAGAATCTTATCATTGTCAATGTTTTTCACAATCTTTACAGCGGATGAAGAAGTGACACAGACATCGCAGATTGTCTTAAGTTCAGAGGTTGTATTGATATAAGCGACAACTGTGTAGTCAGGATTTTGAGCCTTGAGTGCAGAAAGAAGTTCTACATCAAGCTGTTCCGCCATTGGACATCCGGCATCGCTGTTGGAAAGAAGAACCTTCTTGTCAGGTGATAAAATTTTTACTGTTTCTGCCATGAAACGGACACCACACATTAAGACTGTTTTCTGAGTGGCTTTGGCAGCTTCAAGGCTTAGTCCGTAAGAATCACCGGTGTAATCCGCTATTTCCAAAATGTCATGGCTCTGGTAAGCATGTGCCAGAATACAAATATCGTTTTCTTTTTTTAATCGCAGAATCTCATCCTGCATTTCTCTTGTTGAAAGCATGTTTTCCCTCCGTATTTTAGGTGTTAGTAAAATTTTAAAAAAGCATTTTGCATATCTTAAGTAATATTATAAAAATTATATAGAATGTTTTCCTTATTGTCAACTTGTTCTCTTATCAACTGTAAAAACAAGTGTCTTGTCACAAAGAATGAATAGTGTTATACTATATTTTATATGAAGGTAAATTTCAAACAGATAAAGAACAAATTATGATAAGATCAGTGGTGAAAGCGAATGTGTAATGTGAATTTATTTTGTTCTTTGTTAGGAAATTTCATGAAAAAATAGCAAAGAGGAATGGATTATGAAGACAGATATTTTGATAGTTGGAAGTGGATGTTCAGGGCTTTACTGTGCATTGAATCTTCCAAAGGATAAGCAGATTGTCATCATTACAAAGGCAGATTTGGAAAGTAATGACTCATTTCTTGCACAGGGCGGTATGTGTATGTGGAAGGAAGAGTCAGATTATGACAGTTATTTTGAAGATACCATGAAGGCAGGTCATTATGAAAATGATAGAAAATCAGTAGAGATAATGATTAAATCTTCGCCGGATGTTGTGTCAGACCTTGTAGGATATGGTGTTGATTTTCAAAGAGATGAAAATGGTGAGTTTGTTTTTACAAGGGAAGGTGGTCACAGTGCAAATAGAATTGTATTCCATGAGGATATTACGGGAAAAGAAATCACCAGTAAACTTTTGGCACAGGTGAAACAGCTTACCAATGTGACTATGTACGAATATACGAAGATGCTTGATATTATTGAAAAGGATAACAGATGTTATGGTGCTGTTGCCAGATTTGAAGATGGACAGATAAAGACAATTACAGCAGATTATGTTGTACTTGCAACAGGAGGAGTCGGTGGATTGTACAAGCACTCAACCAATTTCAGACATCTGACAGGCGATGCACTTGCTATTTCCATGAAACATGGTATCGAACTTAAAAATGTTGATTATGTACAGATACATCCGACAACATTATATTCGGAAAAGGTAGAGGATAGAAGTTTTCTGATTTCAGAATCAGTGCGTGGTGAGGGAGCGAAGTTATATGACAAAGAGATGAATCGTTTTGTTGATGAGCTTCTGCCACGTGATTTACTGACAGCAAAAATCAAAGAACAAATGGACAAGGACAAGACGGAGCATGTATGGGAAGATTTACGGACGATACCTGCCCAGGAGCTTGAAAACCATTTTCCAAATATTGTGAATCAATGTAAGATATCAGGGTATGATGTTTTTAAAGAATGTATACCTGTGGTTCCGGCACAGCATTATTTTATGGGTGGAATCAAGGTTGATTATGAAAGTAAGACATCGATGGAGCATCTCTATGCTGTAGGTGAAACAGCCTGCAATGGCGTGCATGGAAAGAACAGACTGGCGAGCAATTCACTTCTTGAAAGTCTTGTGTTTGCAAAGAGGGCAGCAAAAGACATTATTTCTGATTATGGAATAGATAATGAAGCGAAAAATGAAGCTGAATTAGGGCAAAAACTTGCAGATGAAATTGATTTGGAAAAATATGCTGACCAGAAAGCAATTGCAAGAGAATACCACGATATGGTAAGGAGAGAGATAAAAGAATTTTCTGTGGTTGCTGCAATGACAATATAGCCGAATTAAACAAGAACAAATAAAAACAGAACAGCCTCAAACAGAGGAGAGAAAAGGAGAATGAAAGTCATGTATGATCAGGTTACGTTAGGATTAAATGTTGATCCGTTTATTTTAAGTGCATTAAAGGAAGATATTTCAAGTGAGGATGTTTCCACAAACAGTGTTATGCCAAATCCACAGGCAGGAGAGGTAGACTTGATATGCAAGCAGGATGGTATCATCTGTGGACTTCAGGTATTTGAGAGGACATTTACATTATTAGACGCAGGTACAAAAGTGGAGCTGTTTGTCAAAGATGGTGACGAAGTGAAAGCCGGGCAGCTGATGGCAAAAGTATATGGTGATATCAGGGTATTACTTTGTGGTGAGAGAACAGCGCTGAATTATCTGCAGAGAATGAGTGGAATTGCAACATATACAAATCAGGTTGCAAAGCTGTTAGAGGGAACAGGAATCAAACTTCTCGATACAAGAAAGACTTCGCCAAATAACAGAATATTTGAAAAATATGCAGTGAGAGTCGGTGGCGGAAACAATCACAGATATAATCTTTCTGATGGCGTACTCTTAAAAGATAACCACATCGGTGCAGCGGGCGGTGTAAAGCAGGCAATAGCCATGGCAAAAGCATATGCACCTTTTGTGAGAAAGATAGAAGTTGAAGTGGAAAATTTAGAAATGGTAAAGGATGCCGTTGAGGCAGGAGCAGATATTATCATGCTTGATAATATGACAACAGAGCAGTTAAAGGAAGCCATTGATTATATTGATAAGAGAGCGGAAATTGAAGTATCAGGAAATGTCACAAAGGAAAATATTGAGAGGATTAAGGGACTTGGTGTTGATTATGTCTCAAGCGGGGCACTTACACATTCGGCACCGATTATGGATATTTCTCTTAAAAATCTTCATGCAGTGTAGAAGTGTGAAATGGTATAGGAGTAAAAGTAGAAATATAAATTTAAAAATAAATGTATGTAGAAAGGAAAGTTGAGAAACCATGAACGGGGAAGAGAGAAGAAAAAATATTCTCCGGATTTTGAGCACAAGCGACAAGCCTGTGGCCGGAGTGAAACTTGCAGAAGAATTTTCGGTAAGCAGACAGGTCATAGTGCAGGATATTGCATTACTGCGGGCAAATGGTGAGGATATTTTTTCTACAAACAGAGGATATTTGATAAGAAAGAGTCGTGAATTTACCAGAGTTTTAAAGGTAATTCATACTGATGACGAAGTGGAAGAAGAACTGTCGATGATTGTAGATCTTGGCGGAATGGTAAAGGATGTATTTGTCTATCATAAGGTTTATGGGGTGGTGAAGGCAGAGATGAATATCAAATCCCGCATGGATATCAAAAATTATATGAACGAAATATCATCAGGGAAATCAAGCCTGCTTAAAAATATTACATCAGGTTATCATTATCACACGATTCTTGCGGAGAGCGAAGAGATTCTTGATTTGATACAGCAAGAGTTTAAGGAGAGAGGTTTTTTAGCGAAACTACAGGATTATGAGCCGGTGAATTTCTGGGAAGAGTGATAAGCTTAACTCAGATGAGGTGAAACGACTTAAAAAGGAGAGTTTGGAGGAACAACAAAATGGAGCATATTCATGAATTGAGAAATGGATTGGAGACTGCTTTTATTAATCAAAGTGTCAATTCTAATCTTGCATTTCGCCCACAATTTGTGTCAAATGATTATAGACAAGGGAAAAGAGTAATATCTTCAATTGAACAGGAACTGCAAAATTGTGACATAGCTTAGCATATATGATTTTATTGATAATTATCGTGTCAGATATGAACTAATTAAGAAACAGAGGAAAATTGCCAGAGAAACAACGACAGTTTCTTTAGAACAATATAAATTGCAGCCCAACGCTATGCAGGTCGCATTTGTGAGAAATATCAAGAAATTAATTAATATGAATGAGTCTAAGGCTTTGCTGAATTCAGCAAAAGGGGAACGCGATATATTTATGACAGACGCAGGAAATCTAGAAAATATAAGGGTTTCGGCGGCCTGCTCCTAAGTTTGTAAGAGGAAGCTTAATAGGTATTTTTACTGGATAGGACTAAATTGACACAGAGAATCGAAAATGAATCGGTTCCATATTGAAGTCAATATGGTCTTATTTTTTATACCCTTTTTTCGGGTGGAAAGGAGAATATTTTATGATTTTATAATTTGTAGGCAGTGTTTTATGGAAGGTTTTGAAGGGATTAGCATGGTTGGTGCTGGCAACTCTGAGGTGTGTGCTGGAATTAGCAAAACTGACTTTATTGTTGTTTGGACTGGTGGCAAGAGTATTTCTTATTTTTGCAAGGGTAGCAGTTGATTAGAAAGGATGGGTGATTGATATGAAAAAAAGATTATTATTAGCGACAATGGCTGTGATGGTAGTAGGGATTGGTTGCTCCGGATGTGATTTAGTTTCATGAACTGAATTTGAGAGTGCAGTGGATGTTGGTATCAATTGATGTTTCGAAAGAGGAGATTTTGCCAACAGAGAATACGACTGGTGAATCGGTTCCGGAATTGAAGAGAGTGTGGAACATGAGAGTTCAGCGGAGACAACAGAATCCTCTGTAGTAGGAAATGGAGCGGAATCGTCAGAAGATTCAGAAGCGACTGAAGTTACAGAGGAGCTGGAAGTATCTGAGGAACCGGCAGCAGAGGAAACAACAGAATCTAAGCAGGAACCGACTACAGAAGCACCTACAGAGGCGCCTAAGGAAGAGATGTCGGAGGAAATAACTGAACCTACAACGGAGGAACAGAAAGAAGAGACATTTGTTGCTTTTGATCCCAATTATGTTGTGGCGTTGGCAACAGAGAAAACAAAGGCTTATGGAAAGATTCTTGTGTGGGATAATCTGGATCGGTTTATAATGGAGTATTCAAGATTACCCAACTAGGTTGGGAGAAAGGAGAATAATCCATTCTCCTCAAAAAGAGGATAATTGGATTATACGTGAGACTATGCTGAAATCTTACTTGTTAGAGAATTATGGATATAATGAACAAATCTTTTTAAATGATTTGAAAATAGAAGAATTATCCGAGAATGCGGTGCGTCAATCGGTAAAGAGACTTGTGGCAAATGGTTTTCTGGAAAGGTATGATAATGGAATTTATTACATACCCAAACAGGATGGATTACTGGGTAAAAGTTATCTGAATCCGGTTCTTGTTATTATGCGCAAATATGTAAGAAACGAATCTGAAACATATGGTTATGTAACCGGAATGACGTTTGCAAACCAGTGGATTGACAACACAGGTGCCGGCAATAATTGAGATTGTTACAAACAGGGAAGATACAAATGGACGTACAATTACAGTAGGCAATCAGGAGGTCAGAATTAAAAAAGCGGTGATCACTGTTTCGGAAAACAATGCGGAATTTTTACAGCTTTTGGATGGTATCGGTCAGGCTGAGAAATATACAGAGTTGTCGATGGAAGAAACCATAGAAATCATGGGTCTTATGTAAAAGGGAAAGGTTTTACAAGAAAGCAGTTAGCCGAAGTTTCGCCTGCTATAAACGGTATAATTGCAAAGAAACTAATTGAATGGGGGATGATTTATGAATTTGTATATCATGATAAAGAAGCATTTTTGCAGAAGATTTTGGAAGCGGGATTGATACTTAAATTATGAAGCTTAAATTTTATACAGCTGAGAGATTTTTATTGGACACAATCTGAGTATAATTAGAATCAAAGAATAAACCCGGAACGCCTTCTTGGTTCTTTTTATTATAGGGTAAAAAATAATTTGACCTATTATAGATGATGGAGATTTGAAATAGACTTTAGCGCATTAGTTGCTAAAAAAAGTTGCTACAAGCTAATCAAAGATTTTGACTTTGTAAAAAAAAAGGTTTATAATATTAAGCGGAGGAAAAGAATATGATTACAATTTCAGAACAGATTAGAGTTTTATGTGTTAGAAGTAATATTAGTGTTGCAGAATTAGCCCGCAGATTAGGAAAATCACCGCAAAGTTTTAATTCGAAATTAAAAAGAGGAAGTTTTACAATTAAAGATTTGGAAGAGATTGCGGAGGCAACAGGGACAAGTTTTAAAAGAAATTATACACTACCGAATGGAGAGGAAATCTAATGAGTGACATTAAGGAATTTAAGTTGGGAGAATTATTTTGTGGACCGGGAGGATTGGCATTAGGTGCTATCTCAGCACAAATTGAGAATCCGGATTATCGAATAATTCATAAATGGGCGAATGATTATGATGCAAGTACATGCGAAACATATAGAAGGAATATTTGTCCTGATGATGCAGATAGTGTGATATGTGGAGATGTGCGCAAACTTGATATTGATTCTTTGGGAGAAATAGATGCACTTGCATTTGGATTTCCGTGTAATGATTTTTCGGTTGTAGGAGAGCAAAAAGGATTTGATGGTATATTTGGTTCGTTGTATTCATATGGTGTGAAGACGCTTAAAAAGTATCAACCGCTTTGGTTTTTGGCAGAGAATGTAGGAGGATTGAGAAGCGCAAATGAAGGAAAGGCATTTGAGCAGATAAAAAAAGATTTGATTGATGCTGGGTATAGAATATATCCAAATCTGTATAAGTTTGAAGAGTATGGAGTTCCACAGGCGAGACACAGAATGATTATTGTTGGAATTAGAAAAGATTTGCCGTATGAATTCAAAATTCCAAGTACAAAACCATACGAAGATTGTGATGTGACATGTAAAACTGCAATTGAGGTTCCACCGATACCTTTGGATGCAACAAATAATGAAGAAACAAAGCAGTCGGCAACAGTAGTGGAAAGATTAAAGCATATAAAGCCGGGACAGAATGCCTTTACTGCAAATCTTCCGGAAGAACTACAGTTAAATATTAAAGGAGCAAAGATTAGTCAAATATACAAACGCCTTGACCCGACAAAACCTGCATATACAGTTACTGGATCTGGTGGTGGCGGTACGCATATCTACCATTATGAAGAACCTAGAGCTTTGACCAATAGGGAACGAGCACGTTTACAGACATTTCCGGATGATTATGTGTTTGAAGGTTCAAAGGAATCTGTTCGCAAACAAATTGGAATGGCTGTACCTGCAAAGGGAGCAAAAGTGATTTTTGAAGCAATATTAAGAACATTTGCTGAGTTACCATATGAATCAATGGAAGCATATGTAGGAAAGGACGAATAGTATGTTGAATTATTGGTGGGTTACAAGACCTAAAAGAAAACTTAATTCCGTACCAGAAGTATTAGCTGCATTTGCTGATTTGTCATTGAATCAAGCGTGGGATGGCCAGAGAGATTCACACTTAGCATATGAAGATGCATTAGAAAATGCAGGCTTAAAGAGAAAGGGCGAGCGTAGAGATCAAACTGGTGGAGGAGCACGAACATATAAGGCATGGCTCATGAGTTTAGGGTTGATATTTAATCAGGAATCAACAGGTATGATTAAGTTGACCTTGGCCGGCGAGGCGATTATGAATGGTGAATCGCCGGTTGCTATATTGACGAATCAAATTTTGAAATATCAGTTTCCATCAGCATTTTCAGTTGGAAGAGGAGTTCAGGTTGCGTCAAGATTTAAGATAAGACCATTTCGTTTTTTATTACGCTTACTTGATGATGCAAGAGTTGGTTCGCTCAGTGAAGATGAAATAGCAAAGATAATTGTAACCGAAGCAGAGAATGAGAGTGATAGATGCTATGAATATATTGTAAAGCGGATTATGCAATATAGGGATGAAGGAGATAAATGTCTTGATGATGATTTCTTTTTAAAATATCAATCATCTAAGGGCGGTATCAATCTGGAGCATCCTTATAGTCACTTGCAGGATTTGGCGAATACACTTGTGAATTGGTTAGAATACACACAATTTGTTAATAGAGATTCCGGAAGAGTATTTTTGCTGGATGAACGAAGAGAAGAAGTGCGGAGTATTTTGAGTGTTCAGACTCCTTTAATTGATAGACCGGAACAACAGGAATATTTTCAACGAAAGTTTGGTGTTGATGTTAAGCATAGAAAAGATAATAGAGATTTAACGAAATCTATGACCATAACACCAAAGGTAATTGCACGTCAGAAAGTAATGCAGGCATATATTACTGAGTCGTTGAACAGACCAATCACTAGGATTTCAAGTAATTTAGTCGACCATATTGTTTATGTTACTGGTATAGATGGAAAGACAGTAGAAGAAGTACTTATAGAAACATATCCACGAGGTTCGATAGGCTCCTTTATGACAAAATATTTTGAAATGGCATTTAAAGGTAGAGATGAGGCTACGGAATTTGAAAAATCTACAGTGGAATTGTTTAGAGATGTGTTTGGTTATGAGACGAGACATGTTGGACCAATGGGTTTAACACCGGATGTATTGCTTGTATCTCCGGAAAGTGGTTATCAAGCAATTATTGATAATAAGGCTTATAGTAACTACAGTATCAATAATGACCACAGGAATAGGATGGTTCATAATTATTTGACAAACGTTTCTCGATACAGTGACAGTGAATATCCGATGGCATTCTTTACATATATTGCTGGAGGATTTGGTACCGCAATCGACAAACAGATTGAATCTATATATGAGGAAACCGGAGTACGAGGTTCTGTAGTAAGTGTTACTAATATCATAAAAATGGTAGAGAAGCATCAAGAGAATGCTTATACACATCAGGATTTACGCAACTTATTTGGAGTAAACAGGCAGATTCTTATGCGTGATTTATAAGATATAAAAGTACAAGAGAGGTTGGTTGTATGTTTGAGCAGGAATGTGTACCTTTTGCACCTTCATTAATTGAATCTATGCGTTCATTGGGATACTCTTTTCCAGCGGCTATAGCAGATTTGTTGGATAATAGTATTAGTGCAAAAGCAAGGAACATTGATATTATTTCCACGCCGGGAATGGAGCCATCATTGACTATTGTGGATGATGGAAATGGTATGACTGAAAATGAATTATGTGAGGCGATGCGCTACGGTAGTAGTAATCCCTTGGAAACAAGGCGTGAAGATGATTTGGGACGTTTTGGATTAGGAATGAAAGCTGCATCACTATCACAGTGTAGAAAATTGATTGTTGTGAGCAAAAAAGAAGGGAAAGTAAGTGCATATTCTTGGGACCTCGATTATGTAATTGATAGTGAATCATGGATGTTGATGGGATTTACAGAAGATGAAATGTTGCAGTTCCCGCATATTGACCAGTTGTTAGGCAAAGAACATGGTACATATATTTACTTATCTGAGTTTGACAGAATTAAAGAAGGAACTGGTAATTTGTCCGAGACGTTTAATAAGTGTTTGGACGATATGATGAATCATTTGGCATTAGTCTTTCATAGATTCATTGATGAAGGATTAACAATTCGAGTAAATCAATTAGAATTAGATGCAAGAGACCCGTTTCTTTCATATCATAGAGCTACTCAAAGAAAACGAGAGAGTTCATTTCGCATAAACAATGAAAAAATTACTCTCAAACCGTTTATTTTACCTCATTTATCAAAATTGTCACAGGATGATTTAGATAAGGTTGGGGGGAAAGATAGGTTACGTAGTGAGCAAGGTTTTTATGTTTACCGAAACAAGCGATTGATAATTTGGGGAACATGGTTCCGGTTGGAAAGAAAAGATGAATTAAATAAATTGGCTAGGGTAATGGTTGATATTCCCAATTCACTTGATTATATGTGGTCAATTGATATTAAAAAGAGTGCAGCAACATTACCGGATATTATCAAAAAGAATATGTACAATGCTGTATATGAATCAGTGTTGTTTAGTGAAGCGGTACATACATATAGGGGACGAAAAGAGAAAAAGGATAAGGATATCGAGTATGTATGGGAACGGGTTAAAGTCCGTGATGGATATGAATACCAGATTAATCGGAAAATACCGCAATTAGAATTACTTGAATCAACTTTAGATGAATCACAGTTGAGATTGTTAAGCTATGTAATTAACACGCTAGAAGTAGCCTTTCCTGTTAGTGCTTTATATGTAGATGCAGCAAAGGGAAACGTAGAAGATAAGAAAATTGAGTCAGGAGATGATTTTGAAAGAGTTTGGGATGATTTACAAACTCAAATGACGTATGTACGTGCACACGGGTTATCAGAAAGATTATATTACCAAGCGTTTTTAAAAGTAGAACCATATTGCAATGTTGAAGAGATAAAAAATAGAATACGGCTGGAGTTGGAAAAATTATGAATGATATCCAAAAGAAATTAAAGGACATGGTAGTTATGTTTATAGCTACCGAAGAAAATATTGAAGAAAAACTTATAGACGAAAAAGTAGGGGAAGTATGTGGCTTACCTACATTCAGTAGCATGTCTGAAAGTGAAATTGATGAAGTAAAAGCTTCGATAAAGGCAGAATTCTCAATAAAACTGGATAAGGGTGTACTTATTCAAGAAGAGGGACATGAGAAGTGGTTTTTAGCAAGAAAATCAAAACTGGAGATGCGCTATTGGGAACGATATAAGAAGTATTTGCTGGCAGATAAAGGCTTTTCATCTAAGGTAATCAATACAATGGATGACGTGCTTGATACGCTAACAGATTTATTGGGAGATCCCTCACGAAATATTGCGTATAAGAGAAGAGGTTTGATAATAGGAGATGTACAGTCGGGAAAAACGGCAAATTATACGGGTTTGATTTGTAAGGCTGTAGATTCTGGTTATAAAGTGGTTGTATTACTGACAGGTACAATCGAGAAACTTAGACAACAAACACAGGCAAGAATTGATGAAGGTTTTGTAGGTGTAGACAGCGACGCTATTATTAAGCAACGAGAGGATAAGTTGATTATAGGAGCAGGTAAGTATGATGCATCGGTTCGCCCTGTATGCCTAACATCGACTTCGGATGATTTTAAACAACAGAATGCAAGTAACATGGGATTTGATTTACGAAACATCAATGGTTCCGTCATTTTTGTTGTAAAGAAAAATTGTGCTGTATTGAAGCGGTTAAATAAATGGTTAAAGACTTTTAATCAAAATGGAGACAATCCGATTAACCATTCGTTACTTGTAATCGACGACGAGGCTGACAATGCATCGGTAAATACAAAATCAGAAGATAGTCCTACAGCAATTAACGCACAAATTCGTGAGTTGTTAAAGATGTTTAATAAATCAAGCTATGTAGGGTTTACAGCAACTCCATTTGCTAATATTTTCATTGACCCAGATAATTATAATGATATGGTCTCGGAGGATTTATTCCCGAAGGATTATATCTATTCATTAAATGCGCCTTCAAATTATATTGGTGCAAGAAATATATTCAGTGAAGAAGGTGATGCATCTAATATGCTTGTATCTATAGATGATGACCCGGTAAATCAGAATAGTATTGCGTTTATTTTGCCACTTAGACATAAGAGTACCATTAGAGTAAATGAGTTGCCTGATGATTTGAAAAAGGCTATAGCATCGTTCATGGTAGCTAATGCTGTAGAGGATTTGCGTGGCAAGAAAAATAATCATAGGTCTATGCTGGTAAATGTCAGTAGATTTACAGCGGTGCAAGAACAAGTGTCAGAATTAGTAAATGAGCATTTAAAAAATTTGCAGAGCGCATGTAGATTATACGGGAAATTGACTCCAGAAGAAGCATTAAAAGATGTATATATAGCAAGCATCAAAGAAACGTATGATGATATTTATTCGGAAGTGGAGTTTACGTGGAGAGATATACAGCATGCTTTATACGCTTCATGTGCCGGAATTGTCGTATTAACAATAAATCAGAGAAATGGTAAAAACCTTAATTTTGATGACTATAAAGATGGTCTTCGCATGATTGCTGTAGGTGGCATGAGCCTGTCACGAGGACTTACGCTTGAGGGATTGGTAATTAGCTATTTCTACAGAAATTCGAAAATGTATGATACGTTGATGCAGATGGGAAGATGGTTCGGATATAGGAATGGTTATGCTGATTTGTGTAGAATTTGGATGTCGGACGAAAGCATAGAATGGTACCGACATATAAGCCAAGCTACCGACGAACTGCGTGATGAGATTAAACGATATGAGGATAGTGATTTAACACCGAAAGAATTTGGTCTCCGAGTGCGGTCAGATATTACATCGCTTATTGTTACTGCAAGAAACAAAATGAAGAGTGCAGAACAACGTGTATGTGTAATTAGCTTAAGCGGAGTTGCGATTGAAACACCGGAACTATATTCGTGTCAAGAAAAGAATGAATTAAATATTGTATATACAAAGCAGTTTGTAGCAGGCTTATTTGACTTGGGATATCGTACAGTCGATGAAGGGCGAAAGAGCACTATAAAATATGGTTTTAAAAATATTCCAGTTACATTGATATTGGATTATTTGGAAAAATTAGACATTTCGCCAAAAAATGAGCAATTTAATATCCCTGCTATTATTCGCTTTATTAAGGGATATAAAGGGAATGAATTACGTCAATGGGATGTGGCATTTGCAGCAGGTAATTCTTCAATTCAATATAAGCTGGTTGATGGATTGGAGTTTAGTCATCCTATGCGCCAGTATTCTGTAGAGAATGATGGAAAAATTCTGAAAATGTCCGGAAGTAAAAGAAGATTAGGTACTGCATCAGATGGACAATTTGGACTTGGCGAAAGCGAAATTGAAGAGATTAAGTACAGGATCGGCAAGAAAAATTTGCCTCAAAAGGCATATTTTGATGGCGTGAAACGTAACCCTCTATTAACGATATATTTTGTGGAATTGGGCGAGTATATTGGCAATAAAACACCGGAGAATTTGGAAGTAGTAGAGAACTGTCAGAATAACATATATATTGGATTTGGCGTAGGTATTCCTTCGTTGTCGAATAAGGAAACAAAATATGCAAACTATGTGCTGAATAAGGTGGCTATACAGAAAATATTTGAAGGTGATTATGACGAGTGGGATTCAGAAGAGGAGGCTTTTGAAGAGTGATGCAGATTAGTAAAAAGTTTGAGCAAGGAATAGAACAGCATACATATCAACGATTAGATAGTGATTACAAGGTTAATCTGTTCTTGGGATATAACGAAGATGGTAAGATGTCTATGGTTATCACTGAACCCGGTCAGGTTGTAAAAACTAAATCATCAAAAATGGTTGATGTAAAGATGAGTAAACGTGAAGATGGAAAGATTGCGCTGACGTTTGATTTGCTTGATAATGCGTATGCGTCGATGTTTACAGTATTCTGTAAAGACATGATACTGGTTTGCGAAAAGTCTGGTAAAGAAATGGCAATTTCGAATGCGGTAGTGCGCTGGAAATATTGGCTGGAATTGTTTGGTAAGAAGAAGGGGGCTTTGTTGGATAAGTCTGAGATTAAAGGACTAATAGGTGAACTTATATTATTAAAGGACAAGTTCATCCCAGAATATGGTGTGATGGATGCAATTGCAAGTTGGATGGGACCAATGTTAGGACATAAGGATTTTGAGATTGCAGATACTTGGTATGAAGTTAAGGCTGTAAATGAGAATGCAATGCAAGTAAGCATTAGCTCTATTGAACAGTTGGAATCTGATGAAGATGGACATTTAGTCATATCACGCTTAGAAGAGTGTAGTAATGTTAATAAAAATGCGATTTTTCTTAATGAGTTAGTGATAAGTATTATTGAAAAGATTGACAATCAGGATGCACTAATGTCCTTTAGAGGGAAATTGGAGAATGTAGGATATTATAGTGACCCGTCGTATGATGAATATGCTTTTTGGTATAAGGGAATGCAGATGTATAGAATTACGGAAGGTTTTCCGAGGATACGAAGGAAAGATTTACCATTAGCGGTAGGTAATGCGAAGTATACAATCCTGTTGGATGGTATAGCAATGTACAGGGAGGATTAGAAAGATGAATGTAGAAGAATATCGTTCCGTAATACATGAAGATATACAATTGTCAGCGAGTGCAAAGCTCTCTACACCAGAAGATGAATTTTTGTATTATGTTACAGATATTCTGATAGCAGGTGAAGAATTTGATGATTTTATCGAATGTCACTATGAAGGTATCACTAGAAATAATGCAAACATGATGATTGATGGGTACGCATTTGATGATACCGATGGTAGTTGTTGTGTATTTATTTCCGATTATCATGGTCCTTATGAAGATGATGCAATTAGGGCTGAGGATATTAACAAGCTGTTTAGACGAATTAGATATTTCGTTGAAGAGGCGATTAAGTATGAATTATATTTGGAATTAGAAGAAAGTACACAAGAGTATGAATTCGCAAGAACGTTATACTATGATAATGAAGAAATTTTCAAGTTTCGTTTCTATTTGTTGACGGACGCTTATAATAAGCAGCGAAAGAAGAATATTAAGGATGAAGAAGTTGCAGGAAGAACAGTAGAATTGAATGTTTGGGATGTCACACGTATATTCGACGTTGTAAATTCTAAAGCTCAGAAGGAGAGTGTGGAAATTTTTCTTCAAGAGTATTCCTGCGATGGGATACCGTGTGTAAAAGCGGTAGAATATGTGGACGTGATTGCTGACATAGAAGTTGCATCTAAATATAATGATGGTATTGAGCTAGATGAAGAAGCGGAAGAAGAAAAACCAGAAAATATTATTACATACTCTTCTTATTTAGCGGTAGTTCCGGGACAAGTACTAAATGACTTGTATTTGGAATTTGGTTCACGTCTATTAGAGGGTAATGTCCGGTCATTTTTAAGTGTGAAGGGAAAAGTGAATAAAAACATACAAGGTACAATCAAGAATTATCCGGAGATGTTTTTTGCCTATAATAACGGTATCGCAGCTACTGCAACTGAATTAGACACTGTTATGACAAGTGAAGGGCTAAAAATTACGAGAATTAAAGATTTGCAAATTGTAAACGGAGGTCAGACTACTGCGTCGATTGCTAATACATTGCTAACGGCAAGAAAAGATGAGAATATTGATATTAGCAGATTGTTTGTGCCAATGAAAATATCTGTGCTGGAACATTCTATGTCGGAACGTATAATTCCTAAGATATCAGAGTATTCGAATTCACAGAATAAGGTTGATGCATCGGACTTCTTTTCGAATCATGCATTCCATATTCGAATTGAAGATTATTCGAGAAAAACACCCGCACCAGCAGTCAATGGTAATCAGTATCAACAGTATTGGTATTATGAAAGAACTCGCGGACAATACAATCAAGGCAAGATGAAATTTAAGCCTAAGTCATCGCAAATGAGACAATATGAGACTCGTTATCCAGAAAGCCAAGTAATTAAAATGGTGGAACTTGCAAAATATATGGAGATTTATCAAGGTGCTCCGGATGTGGTTAGTAGGGGTAAGCAAGCTATTGTTAAAGTGTTTTCGGAAGATATTAAGAAAAGATGGGCTAAATCAGATGCAGAGTTTAATGTATATTATTTCAAGCGTGTAGTAGCTTTGGCGATTATGTTTAAAGCGACAGATGATATTATTAAGCAGACAGCATGGTATAAGGAGAAGCATTCTTATAAGGCGAATGTTGTTGCGTATACAATGAGTGTATTGTTTGATTATATTCGTCGAAATATGCCGGATTATGAACTTGATTTTACAAGGATATGGAATTTGCAAAGTGTATATCCGGAATTGGCAAATCAAATTAGACGTTTATGCACAGAAGTGTATGAATTTATTACTCATGAAGACAGAAAAACGGAAAATGTAACACAGTGGTGTAAACAGTCTTTATGTTGGGAAAGGGCACAGAACTATTCATGGACTATTGATGAACAGTTTCTTAGAACCTTAACATCAAAAGAAAACACAAAAGCTGAAGAAAGGGAAGCGAAAGAGGCTAGAAAAGTAGATAATGAAGTTGATTCCTTGAAATATTTGATGGCACAGGGAAAAGAGTATTGGCAGAAAGTGCTTGAATGGGGAAATACCAGAAGACTGTTATCAGATATGGAGTTATCTATTATTAAAATGGTAATTAACATGGATGTAACAGGAAGAATTCCATCTGTAAAACAAGCTAAAGTAGTGATAAAAGCAAGAGAGCGGCTTATTGCTGATGGAATGCCACTTCAATTTTAGATTAGGAGAAATTGTTATGAACAAATATACATTTTCAACTCAGAATGGAAAAGCATATTACTGCAATTCTATTCCTGGGTTTATTAAGGATAATTCCACATCCATAATAGGACAATTGGTTAGACATTCTTTTGAAGTGAACAAGGAACAGTCTGATGCGTGGGAAAACCAAATTAGTAAACTGCAGAGGAGACTGGAAGCATGTGGTATGGAGGGCGATATTATTTTTGAGTATGATATTGTACGGCTCGGAAAACGTATAGATATCATCATGCTTATTAAGCATATGGTGTTCTCTCTTGAATTCAAAAATGGAAAGAATATTTTTACTGCACAGGATGCGCAACAGGCGGAAGATTATGCAATTGATATTAAAAATTTTCACAAGGAATCGGAAGATTTATATGTGTGTCCAATATTGATTGCTACGGATGCGCCTCAATATCATAAGCCGCAAATTATTAATCATTATGATGATAAGCAGATTTTTCTTCAACGAGAAAATATAGAAACATTAATACCTAAAATATCAGAGATAATAGATGTGTATGGATCTGATGATGAACTTGATTTTGAAAAGTGGTTCAATTCACCATATTATCCAACACCAACAATTATTTCAGCAGCGATAGAAGCTTATAGTACGCATGATATTAGCCAAATTGCACAGTCAGAGGCAGGACAAGATAATATTAATGAATGCGAGTGTGTGATTGACCGCATTGTATGTTATGCCAGGGAAGAAAAGAAGAAATGTATTTGTTTTGTAACAGGAGTGCCAGGCGCAGGAAAAACATTAGTTGGTTTAGATGTTGTTGCTAAGAATTTAGAAAAAGGACGTGAAAGCCTTAGCGTATATTTATCTGGTAATGGTCCACTTGTTGAAGTGTTAAGGGAAGCATTGAAGAAGAGTGTAATTGATAAGAATGTAAATAAACGAGAAACAGAAGCTGCTATTAATGCACTTATTCAAAGTAGTTATGCTTTTAAGCAGGACAATGCAAAACATAATGATCCCACTGCTGAGAATATTTTGATTTTTGATGAGGCGCAACGAGTGTGGAATATGGAAAAGATGCGTAGAAAACACGATGATCCAGCAATGGCAGTAAGTGAACCACATTTATTATATAGTATTATGGACAGACATAAAGACTGGGCAGTGATGATTTGTCTTGTTGGTTTGGGACAAGATATATATGATGGAGAAGTTGGTATAAACGAATGGTTCAGATGTGGAATTGAAGATTTTCAAGAGTGGGAAATGTATTATTCTCCAGATATTTTTTCTCAAGTTGAAGACAAAAATATTGATAAAGAATTGATTGTTTCATGTAATAGATGTCATGCTGAGAAAGCTTTGCATCTTAAAACATCGATAAGGTCTTTTAGAGCTGATAAACAATGCCAATTTGTTGATGCTTTACTTAATAATGATCCGGAAACCGCAAAAGAAGTGTATCAGTATATATTTGAGAAATATCCAGTATATATAACCAGAGATGCTAATGTAGCTAAAAAATGGGCAAAAGGGAAAGTGCGTGGCTCACAAAGATGTGGAATGCTGGCTTGTAGTAGTGCTCAAAGACTTAAGCCAGAAGGTATATATGTACCAACGGAAATTGATGTAAAAAACTGGTTTTTGGCACCTTCTGATGATTTGCGTTCTTCGAACATGATGGAAATTGTTGCTAGTGAATTTAAAGTGCAGGGATTGGAAATAGATTGGGCTGTTGTTTGCTGGGATGCAGATTTACGGAGAAATGATGATAACACAGACTGGTTATTTTATTCATTTAGAGGGACCAAGTGGCAACGGAGAAATAAGCTTGAACAGCAAAGGTATTTGGTGAATTCATATAGAGTTTTATTGACTAGAGCAAGACAAGGTATGATTATATTTGTACCGCATGGAGTGGATAAAGAGGAAGATGTGACAAGAGATTACAAAAATTATGATAAAATATATGAGTATCTTATCTCGTGTGGAATAAAAGAATTATAAAGAATGCAAATACAAGAGACAATTATGGACTTAGAGAGAACATTGAATAGCGTTGGAAAATATTGTTACGTATGAGAAGGTGTTTATTATGGGAGATGTGTTGACGAAAGAACAGCGAAGGAAAAACATGTAGCATATCAGAGCTAAAGATACCAAAATTGAAATTATACTTCGAAAAGCTTTATGGAAAAAGGGATATCGATATAGGAAAAATTATAAAAAGTTGCCAGGTAATCCTGACATTGTACTTACTAAGTATAGGATAGCAATTTTTTGTGATGGAGAATTTTTTCATGGAAAGGATTGGGAAGTATTAAAACCAATAATAGTGATTTCTGGATTAGTAAGATATCCCGGAATAGAGAACGGGATGATGAAATAAATAAAAGACTGTTGTTTGAAGGGTGGACTGTTATTCGGTTTTGGGGTGATGATATTAAGAAAAAAACAGACGAATGCGTGAAGGTTATAGAAGAGGCTATTCAGGATATTAAAATGGATGATTTGGATATTGAATAGATCGGCATTCATTCATTACAAGCAAGCCAAGTGGAGCATTCGATATTCTGAAGAAAAAAATAAAATAAATGAGAGAGAAGGTGCCATATGACCACTAGCGAAAGACTTGTAGATAAAGCAAAAGAAGCTTTTGTAATGGCTATTGAAATTTATAATAAGCCCTCAATAAATTATAGACTTGAAGGATTCAGTTTTTTTATATGTAATGCTTGGGAACTTATGTTAAAAGCACACATGATAAGTAAATATGGAGCAAGCTCTATATACTATTCAGATAAGCCAAATAGGACAATTACATTAGAAAACTGTGTGCAGAAGATTTTTACCAACGAAAAAGCACCATTACGTAAAAACCTTGAAAAGGTGATAGAATTAAGAAATACCAGTACACATTTTATTACAGAGGAATACGAGGCCGTATATATTCCGCTTCTACAGGCATGTGTATTTAATTTTGTGGATAAAATGATGGAGTTTCATGAGGTTGACATGACAAGAGTAATACCGGAAAACTTTATCACCCTGTCCGTTCGTTTAAAATCATTAAATGAGACCGAGATTAGAGGTAAGTATGAAGAACAGGTGGCGGAAAAATTGGTTTCTGTACAACATACCTTGGAGCCGATGGTTGCAGAGAATAACAGTGCGTTTGCAATTAAAGTTGAGCATTATCACTATATGACCAAAGACAGAAGCCAGGCAACTGAAATTTATCATATTGATAAAGAAGCTGAAGAAGGTGTCAGAATAATAAAGGAACTGAAGAATCCAAACGATACTCATAAGTATAGTGCGAAAGCATGTATTAAAGAGATTAACAAGAGAATCCAGAAGGACAATATTAAGTTGTTGTTCAATGAAAAAGAAGTGCAATTGAATATGTATCACTTTAACCTTTTTACATCTTATTTTGCAATAAAAGAGAATGAGAGGTTATGTTTTACATATCAAATTTCAACACAGCCGCAGTATAGCTATTCGCAGCAAGCGATAGATTTCATTTTTGATGAAATTAAAAAATCACCGAGTACAATACTCGATGATTTAAAAGAAAAAATTTCAAAAAAATAGTCAACCCCAGGAGCAAAGGATTCTAAGCACCTAGGCGCCTACTCCCATTCGGGAACCCAGCTTTTATCCGTCACAAGTTGACTATAATTAGTATAACACATTTTATGGCGATGTCAAGATTTTGTGTACTGGTAATGCTTGGAAAATTTATAAAGAACAGGAAATCTTATTTGACGGGTATTTGATAGGATGGCAGTAAGCTGTTGATGGCAAATTTAATTGACGGGTAGTTGATGGTAAGGTTCTCGTGAATGTCTGATTCAAAAAGGTTACAAGTTGTAACTGTAATATAAATCTTATGCTTATATTCAAGGAAATTGTTATACGGACTAATTAGCAGAAAAAGTATCAGAATCAGAAGAAAAATCAGCAGAAAATTTCAGGGAGTTTTTATCCGGTAAGTCCATGTACAAGATTGCTGAGGCACTGAATCTGGAAGGAATTGAGACGCCGGGAGTGTATATTGCCACCCGTGAGAAACAGGAACAGCGCCTGGCACTGGCAGAAAATCACCTGCTTAATATGGAGAAAAGCTACGAGCGCATCAATAAAGATTTGCGTGATGCTTATGAAAGCTACAAGCTTGGCATGACCGATAGAGAGACCTATCTAGAGTAGAAAAAGGCCTACGAGCAGTTGCTTGTGCGCATGCAGGATAATATCCAAAAGCAGAAGGCAGCAGTTAGCAAGATGGCTCAAGTGGACCTGCCGGAAGTGGCGGGTTTTGAAATGCTGTGGATGCTTTTGTGGCGGAGATTATTGTGTACGATAGGGAGAGGGTTGAGATAAAGTGGAAGTTTAGGGATGAGTTTAATATGGACTAAACACAATATTTAGTGTGCTTATTGCGATTAAAATACTATATAGAGCTTGAAATGGTTTAAAAATTGTGATAACATAAAACAGAACAAATGTTTGCAAAAGGAGACAGATATGCTTAATTTAAATGATTTGTTTTTGGGATTTAATGATAATTTTGTTGTAGCCTGATTTTTTTGTCTGGGTTTGATTTGGGTTGCATGTCACGAAATGACCCATTATAATGTCAATAAAACTATAAAAAAGAAAGGACC
>CADACD010000033.1 GCA_902786365.1 uncultured Lachnospiraceae bacterium
AACGATCGGAAGCAATTCTTTCAATGGCTTAAAAAATTTGCATACAGTAGAACTGTCGGAAGGATTAGAGACAATAGAATATCAGGCGTTCCAAGGAAGCGGAATCACAGAAATCAAAATCCCAAGCACAGTAAAGACGATAGGATCATACGCTTTTGCTAATTGTGGTAGCCCAACAATCTATGGCTATCCAAACACAGAAGCCGAACGCTACGCCAATGCCAACGGCATTACCTTCGTTAATCTGGAAGAAGAACCCAACAGCAGTGAACTGTTATATGGTGATGCAAACAATGATGGTGTGGTGAATTCTGCTGATGCGGTATTAATCAAGAAATATCTTGCAGGGTATAGAGATTTAGCTATCAGTGAAGAAACTTGTGATGTCAACCTTGATGGAGCAGTGACAAGTGCCGATGCTGTATTGGTTTTAAAGAAACTTGCAGGGTATGACATCATATTCGGAGCATAGATGAAATTTTAAAATGTAAGATTAAATACCACATACGGAGATTAAAGACAATATAAAGAGAATATGATTCGGTAAAAAGGAAAGTTATCAGAGGTATATAGATGAAGAGAACATTGATCAATTTAAAGAAAAATACAGTTATAAAATGGGCTTATCTTGGAACAGTTACATCAATAATCGCTATCTCAATGATAAGCAGCAATATTTATCCGGCGCAGGCATCGCAGGGAATGAATGTGGAAATTCATACAGAAGAAGAAATCAAGGAATATGCTGAAAAACACAGTTATAGCGAAGATACATCCTATATTGAATTACCTGATTTGAAAGCACCATATTCAGCAGGAAGATTAAGCAGTGATTCTTTAAATAGTGCATTAAATTTTCTTAATTTGGTGAGATATGTTGCAGGCATACCATATAATGTACAACTTGATGATGAATATACAAAACTGGCACAGACCGGAACAATGTTAAATGCTGTAAATGGAAAAATGGAACATAATCCGTCAAAACCTGCAGATATGGATGAAGAATTATATCAACTTGGATATAAAGGAACGAGTTCTTCAAATCTGGGCTGGGGATATGGTTCATTAGTTTCGGCAATTAAAAATGGTTGGATAGAGGATGGAGATGCAAATAATATTGACAGAGTTGGTCACAGAAGATGGGTTTTAAATCCGACAATGAAGAAAACAGGATTTGGAAAAACAGGAATTTATACATCTATGTATGTATTTGATTCAACTTTTGAAAAAACAGACCAGTATGGTGTGGTATGGCCGGCGCAGGTAATGCCTACAGAATTATTTGGCAAACGTTATCCATGGAGCATTTCAATGGGCTATAATGTGGATTATGAATCAGTAAATGTTAAATTGACTTATGAAAACACAGGAAAAGTTTGGAATTTTTCAAGCAGTGGTTCTGATGGTGAATTTTATGTTGATAATCAATGGTATGGTCAGCCGGGATGTATCATTTTTAGACCAGATGATATATTAGGATATAATGATGGAGACAGATTCAAGGTTGAGATTAGCGGTTTAAAAGAAAACGTTGAATACGAAGTTAAATTTTTTGACTTATATATAAAGTATGGAGATGCAAATAAAGATGGTATAGTCAATTCCTCAGACGCAGTGCTGATGAAAAAATATCTTGCAGGTTATAAAGATTTAGAAATCAATCTAGAGGCATGTGATGTGAATCTTGATGGGGTGGTTACAAGTGCTGATGTGGTGTTGGTACTTAAAAAATTGGCAGGATATGATGTGGTGCTGGGAAAATGAAGGTAGTATATAATATTGATTAAAAACAGAAGGTAGTATATAATATTGATTAAAAACAGAAATTTATGGATTTGATGGAAAGAATCAGGAGGAAATTGAGATGAGAATATTTGTACAAAGTAAAAAAATGAAATTAAGAATCTTGTTTGCAGGATTACTTGTATCTGCATTTTTGACAGGCTGCGGAGCAGAAGAAGAAAGCAGAAAGAATGATAGGAATGAAGCTTCTTCGCAAACGGAACAAAGTGTGGCAACAACAGAACAATTATCTGGTGACAACGAGAAAGCGAAAAATGAAACAAAAAATGAATCAACAGAAAACGTTACAGAAAAAGAGACTGCCGAGGCACCATCAGAGCCACAATCGGAACCGTCAACTGCTGATGAGAGTGGTGCAAAACAAGAAAAAATGAGTGAATATGTAGAGATGCTTCAAAACTTTGCAGAATCAGGAGAATGGAAAAATCATTGTGAAATAGATGGGGACTATGGTGCCGATCCTTCACAATGTAATGAGTTGGAGTATAGTATTTTTGACATTGACGGAAATGGTATTCCTGAGATGTTGGTCTATGCTGGCGCACCTCATACGGGCTTTTTTAATATGTCGATGTCCTGTTTCTGTGTGATTGAAAATGACGAAATCTCTGTGGTTTTATCAGGAGATACTGTAGATGGCTCGATGGGAGGAAGGACGGTTTCTATGGTTCGCAAAAAAGATACAGGAGAGTTACAGATTGTCAGTCACTTACAGGTAGGAGGATTTGGTGGTAAAATGTATGAGAATAGCTTCTATTCGTATAACAATGGTTCGCTTCAAAAAGAACTCTGTATCAAGTCAACAACTTATTTTGATACCAATAATGATGAGAACGAATATCTTATTGACGAGGTTGCTGTTACGTCGGATGAAATAGACCGCCGTAGTGCAGAATATGAGTGGATAAATATAAGTGAAATATCATCGTATACAGAAGTATATTGAAAAGAGATTTTACCATACATAATATTTAACTTGTTTTAAGTCACAGTCTTTGAGGTGGTCATGCAATGATTTGTTTCATTAGCATGACTGCCTTTTTATATAGATCTCATAAATTCACCATTATTCATACTATAAAATAAAAGAAAATATGAAAGAAAGGAAATCGAAAGAATTTGTTTAAAATATAGAATATAAGTCAATTTGTGCCCTTGGTATTTGTTAAATATTTACAAAAATTATCTAGAAAAAACCTCTAATATGTGGTAAAATTATGAAAGCTATATATATTCGTAATATGATATTTTTTTTTTGGGAGAAAATCAGGCGGTTACCTTTTGAAATAGTTGGAAATATTGAAAGTACGGAAAAGAGGTAAAAATGGAATTTTTAACAGCAGTACACACAGATGTGGGAATTAAGAAACAGACAAATCAGGATTCAGCACTTTTAATGGAAGCTGACACCGAAATGGGAAAGGTATTATTTACCGTTGTATGTGATGGAATGGGAGGACTTGCAAAGGGAGAGGTTGCAAGTGCCGCACTTATCAAAGAATATGCAGAATGGTTTGAGAGGGATTTTCCAGATTTATTGTATAGTGGTCTTACACCGGAACTGCTTAGGAGAAGCATGGAGAATGTCATCTGCAATATGAATGCGAAAATCAGTGCATATGGAAGAGGAATTGGAGTCAGCCTTGGAACAACGATAGTTGGATTGCTTATAGCAGGAGGAAAGTACTATTGTATCAATGTGGGAGATTCGAGATGTTATCATATCAGGGATTCCTTTGATTTGATGACAAAAGACCAGACGTGGATACAAAGAGAGATGGATTTGGGAAGGCTTACGCCAGAGGAGGCTATGGTACATCCACAGAGAAGTGTATTATTACAATGTGTAGGTGCCAGTGAAGTGATTGTACCAGATTTTTATACAGGTGAAGTGGTAGAAGATGAGGTGTTTATGCTATGTTCTGATGGATACAGACATCTGGTTACGCCAGAGGAATTCTATCAGTATTTGAATCCGAATGTTTTGCAGGATGAGAATCATATGTTTGAATGTATTAAGTATTTTACGGAGCTTAATAAATATCGAAAAGAAAATGATAACATAACAGTTGTATTGGTTCGTACGAAATAAAGAGGTTGAGATATGCTAGAGATAGGTTCAATAGTTGATGGAAAATACAAAATATTAAATAAAATCGGTCAGGGTGGAATGAGCATTGTTTATCTTGCCATGAATGAAAGGGCGAATAAACAGTGGGCAATCAAAGAGGTGCGTAAAGACGGAGTCAGTAACTTTGAAGTGGTAAAGCAGGGACTTATCGCAGAGACGGATATGTTAAAAAATTTAAGTCATCCACACCTGCCAAGCATTATTGATGTGATTGATGGTGAGGGTACTTTTCTGATAGTCATGGATTATATAGAGGGAAAGTCATTAGCCAGTGTGCTCAGGCATCAAGGTGCACAGCCTGAAGCAAATGTGATAGAGTGGTCAAAGCAATTGTGTGATGTGTTAGGTTATCTTCACACGAGAGAAAAGCCAATTATATACAGAGATATGAAACCGGCAAATGTCATGCTAAAGCCAAATGGAGATGTGACATTGATTGACTTTGGTACTGCCAGAGAGTTTAAGTCAGCAAATGTGGAAGATACGACATGTCTTGGAACACAGGGGTATGCGGCTCCGGAACAGTTTGGCGGCATGGGACAGACAGATGCAAGAACAGATATTTATTGTCTTGGTGCTACAATGTATCATCTCGTTACAGGACACAATCCGGCAAAACCACCATATGAGATGTACCCGATTCGTCATTGGAATCCTTCCCTGTCATCAGGTCTGGAAAAGATAATTTTAAAATGTACACAAAAGAATCCGGAGGACAGATATCAATCATGTGCGGAGCTGATGTATGCTCTTGAACATTATCAAGAAGATGACGAAGTAATCAGAAGAGAATATAAGAAAAAATGGAGATTATTTCTTGGTTCAGCGGTTATGTGTGGAGTCTGCCTGATTGGCACAGTCGGATTTAAATTTGCATCAGACAATAAGAAAGCAAGTACATATCATTCCTATATTGAGGAAGCAAGAAGAGCTGTTAATGGAAAGAATTATGAGGAAGCATGGAAGAACTATGAAGAAGCAATAGAGCTTGCACCAGAGAATGGAACGGCGTATCTTGAAGCGTTAAAGGATGTCATTATATCAGATGACAACGTGTTTGATGAAAATGAAAATGCAAAGTTAAAACAGGTATATACATCATCCAATCTGAAAAAATTAAAGGGTGAAGATTTGAAAAGTTATTATCAGCTTTGCTACAATTTAGGTAACTATTATTATTTCTTTTATATCAATACAGAAATTGGAAGAAATGCTTCGGGTGAATATTTTACGATAATTGATGAGGAGAATCCTAAAACGCTCACATCGCAGGAATTGACAAAGGCAAAAGCATTAGCAAGAATATGTGGATATTCTAATCAGCTTGATTCAAACGAAATTCTCCCTGATGGCTCGAGGGCAATGGATTTTAATAATTTTTGGAATGATTTAAATGAATTAGTTGCAACAGATTATGATGTGGATAAAGACGCAATGCTGGCGTTAAGAGTATATGAAGCATATTATCAGTATGTGACCAGATATAAGGACAGATTTTATGCCGCAGATATTGATTACGGTGAAATGGTTGAACAATTGGAAAAAGTAAAAGGAATGCTGGAACAACTAAAAGATTTTGATTTTGGTGAGGCAAACTCAGATTTGGACAATGATTTAAAGACACTTGAATACAATATTTCAGAAATGAAAAAACAGATTAATAAGAATTTGGTAGATGATGGACTACATTCAAATGGAGAAGATTCAGATAGTGAAAGATAAAAGTCAGGAGGAAAAAAGTGATGAGTATTGAAACCTTAAATATGATGTTTTATGTGTTTCTGGTGTTGACAATTATGTTCTTCCTGATATCAGTGCTGTTGTTCTTTGTTTTTGATATTAAAAAAATCTATTTGATTCTTTCAGGAAAAGCAGAGAAACTGGGAATTAAGAAACTTCAGGAAGAAAGTTTTAGAACAGGAAATCTTTCAAAAAACAATTCTGCGAATTCCGTTTATAACGATACGGATTCTTTTGCAGAGTCAGAAAAATTTGGAGCCTCCGGAAAGGTTCAAGTATTAAATGACATGGCAGGAACAAATCAAACCACAATACTTGGTGGAGAGGAGACAACAATGTTAGGAGTAGAAGAAACAACTGTACTTGGAGTAGGTGAGACAACCATGCTTGGTGGAGAAACAGACATGCTTGGTACAGCACAGACAACTATTCTTAAAAATGATAGAAAATTTGTGATTATAAAAAAGAATGTATTAATACACACAGAAGAAGTAATTTAAATGAATGAAAGATGAGTTTGAAACCAATAGATGAGTTTGAAAAAAGAAACTCTTTGTTAGGAGATGATAAAAGTTGCTAAATTGCAGAAGGTGCCGGAAATGTGTTTATCTGTCAATGTTGACAAGTTTGCTGGCAAGTATTTCCGTGTTTTTTATGACAAAAGTATCTGGTATTGCAAATGAAAAGAAGGACAATACACCAATGTATATCGTAGGTGCAATATTCTGGCTAGGGTTAATACTGACATATGTGCTGACAGGCATTGCTTCCTATAACAGAAAGAAAGCAGTAGAGTTAGGCTATGGTGAAGATTTTATCCATAGAATCGGAGTGATTAGCTTTTTTAAAAATAGAGAAGCAAAAGTGACAGATATTGTCATGGCAGGCAATATTTTATTTGTGTTATTTGAACTTCTATCTGGTTTTGACAAAGATGTTATTATATTAACTTCAATCTTTTTTACAATCTTTTCAGTACACATGCACTGTATATTGAATGGTAAAAATTATCATTATGTAAAATTGACAAAAGATATCTGAAATACTTGATAGAATAGAGGCTGAAAGCTTAAGATTGAAAAATGATCTACAAAAAATGAATAAAGATATAAAAACTACCGGATTGAATAGAGATAGAGGTATACAAGATTGAATAATATATATGACAACATATGAAAAGGAGTGAAGTACATGAGGTTTTCTAAAAGATGTAAGAGGGTAGTGGCGTTTATGCTTGTGGTTATGTTAACATTGGCTGCAATATGGAACGACAATCTTGTCAAGACAGAAAAGGTAAAAGCAGAGCCATATGACGATGATAAACTTTATATCAAAGTTTATGATGATGAAAAATTGAATGATGAATATTCGGAATATGAGATTGATTCCGATAAAATTGAGATGAAACCTGATAACCTGTTAAAAAAAGGTAGTGATGGAGAGTTTGATTATGCAGAAATTTTGCAGAATAAAGATAGTGCGTATCAGTTTAAAGGCTGGTATACATATAATGAGTCGGGGTATACAGCGATTGAGAAAAGCACTGATAAATTGCCACAAAGTGGTGTAGTATATGCAAAATGGGAAAAGAATATTACTTTGAGTAATTACGATGTAGTAAAAGATAAACTTTCTGTGAAAGATGGCACTTCGATAATTGCAAGTGTCGTTGGAGAGAAAGTTACTGTAGAGAATGTGAGTGTAAAAGAAGAATATAAGGGTACGTATTTACTTTCTTATATCATTGGAGGAACGGAGCTTTCAAGAAATACTATAAGCGGTGCATCAGAAATGAACGCAGATTTAAAGCTGGCAAAAGAACTTGCAAAGTTAGAAAGTGCCGAAGGTGTCATATACAATGAAGAAAAAAATACAATGTATGTCAATTCTGTTACGAATTTAAATGGAATTAATGTGTCAGGAATGGAAGAAATCACATACAAGTTAAATGGAGAAGAAGGAGAAGAACGTAAACTGAATACGGAGGGAGATAAACTCAATCAGCTTGTAGTGACAGATGGTGTATTTGAGTCTGATGTGGTAGAGTTCTATGCAGTACTTGATGATGATGGTCCAACTCTATCTGACATAAAACTGGGCAGTAAGGCAATTGCATCAGGAGAGACATATACTTACACAGATATTACAAATGATAAGCTGACAGTTAGTTTTAGAGCGACAGATGATACGGACGTAAGTAATGTGATTTACACAGTAAATGGCACAGAATATAGTGCAGTTGCTGATGAAGAAAATGAAGGATTGTATAAACTAATAATACCTGAGTATAATGAACAAAATCAGGGAGAAATGAGCTATCAGATAAGAATTACAGCGACAGATAAACTTGGCAATCATAAGGATACGGAATTTACTGTTAAAGTGAGAAGAGATAGGCTAGCCCCTATAGTGTCAGCAAACATTTCAGGTGAACCGGTAGAGTCATTAAAGTCTAATCAAAATATAGAATTGGAAGTGGAAGCTTTTGACGGTGATGACGGAAGTGGAATTGAAAATATTTTATATGAGATAAATGATGGGGAAGAAAATATTGTTTCAGATGGAAAAATCGTGTTAGCGTGTGTAGCCGGTATGGATGCAACATATAAAGTAGCTGTCTATGCAAAGGATAGATTGGGAAATATCAGCGATACAAAGATAGTGGATGTATTTATTGATAAAGATATTCCGGTATTTGCAGAGTATACTTCTAAAAGTGAATGGCTGGTTGGGAATACAAATGAGATTGAGCTTACAGCAACGGAAAATCAGGAGGGAGTAGCAAATGATGCTTTTTCTGTAACAGGAGAAGTAGTAAATGCAAAATCAGTAAAGGTAGGAGAGACATACAAAGATTCAGAGGATAGTACAAAATATCATGCAAGTTATACGATAGAATCTTTAGTTACATCAGACAATGTCAAGTTTACTGCCAGGTTTCAGGATGCTGTCGGTAATTTTGTGACAAAGGATATACCACTAAAAATTGATATTGATAATCCGATTTTAGATTCCGTGAAGTTTTTTAAAGATGGAGCAGAGATGACTGATTTGTCAAAGAAAATAAACGGGAAAATAAAAGTTGTGGTAAATGCCACAGATATAGGAAGTGGAGTTGCGTCAGTTTCCTATAAGCGTGGAAGTGAGACTGTCATGTTGGAGAGTGACAGTGACGGTATTTATACAAAAGAGATTGATACCAATGAATTAACAGATGGAGAGAATGTGTTTGTTTTTTCAGTAAAAGATGTAGCCGGAAATGAAAGTGAAGAAAAAGAAGTGACACTTTCGATTGACAATACAGCGCCTAAGTTTCAGGTGAAAGTATCTGCCGCTCATGAGAAGGAATATTATGCAGAGGGCAATTATTACAGAAGCCTTCAGTTTGATTTTACACAGTTAAATGATGAAAATGATATAGAAGGATATTACTATTCTGATAAAGAATCAGCTTCGGAAAGTGAAAGAATCAAAACAGATAATCCATATATCATAAGTACAAAAGATTTGACAAATGGCAAAAAGACATTTTATTTTTGGGCAGTAGATGATGCCGGAAACTGGTCAGATGATGTAGAAAAAGAAGAACTAAACATTGATGTTTCCAAGCCTGTTATCGATACAGTAAAGGTAACTTTGGATGATAGTAATATAGATGCAATAGATGGAGTGTATTATTTCAATAAGAGCTCAGTCATGATAAGTGGCAAAGTTTCTGATAATACTGGCGGTTCAGGAATCAGAACAGTGCAATATAGTACAAGTGAAGATTTTTTGAGTGATGCGGGTATTGTTGAGATGGACTTAAATGAGAATGAATATAGCATGACAATTGATTTATCTGACAGTGAGGGCAGTGAAAAAGAGATTTATATAAGAGTCATCGACAATGTAAACAATATCAGTGACATTAAATCTGTTAAGCTTTATTATGATAACAAAGAAGCAGGATTAAATGTTATTGCCACAGATGAAAATGACATCATTATAGAAAATGAAGGATTTACAGATTCATCTATTATTAGTTACAAAATTACACCAAATGTGGATGATAAAAAAGTAAGTGTAGTAAATGTATATAAAGATGGTGAAGATACCGTAATTGGAACAGCAGTGCCGGTGAATGGTGGCGAGTATTTTACCTATGCTGTAGATACAAAGACATTTGTTTCGGGTGAAAACTATGGTTACAGATTTGAACTGGTAAGATTTTCAAAAACAACTGATTCATCCGTTCATCAATTTACATTTGATAACAAGGCTCCGGAGTTAAAGATTACAGTAAAAACGGATTTAAAAAAAGATGGTTCAAAAGATTTTACAGATGAAATCAAGAATGATATCAGTACAGATATCAGTTTAGGAATGGGAATTAAATCGTTTGTCAACTGGCTTCCTAAATTTGTACTGACATATGATGATGATACAAAAATAGAGTTATACAGCTATACATATGCAGGTATTACAGAAGAACAGATAAAATCACTTACCTATCATGATTTGGAAGAAATCGAAGATTCATGGGAACCGGTGGCATATAATGAGGAAAAATCATCAGAATTATTAATGGATTTTAGTAGTTCAGATACTTATCTTGTTGTATATAAAGCGGTTGACAGAGTGGGTCACACGACATATGCAGCGTCAAATGGTTTTGTATATGATAATGATGAACCGGTTATCAGGCAGACAAATACGGTAAGTGAATGGATTAATGCAGCTAATATCACACAAAGTGATGAAGAAGCAGATAATACAATATTCAGTTTCACAGCAAACGATGATTATTCCGGAATTGATACAGATACACTGCAGGTTTATAAGCAGGGCGGAGAACCAGAGAATGGGAAGGTAAGCTTAGGTGATAAAGTAGAAGTAAAGACGATAGATTCTAACAATGTGGAATTTAGCGTAAAGACAAATGATCTGGATGATGGTCAGTATATTTTGTATACAGAGGTTTTGGATAATGTGGCAAATACGATTAAACTTCCGGTTCTGGTGAAGAAAGATATTGTACTTCCAAAAGTAGAATGGAAGTCAGGTTATTTCAATTCGGATGATGGTACATGGATTAATAAAGCGAATGAGCATCTTGAGGGAACAAATAACATAGTCGTAGAGATTGATGATCCATGTGAGGATAAGAATGGAATCGGAACAGCATCAGGAATCAGTACAATCAAAGTATATACAGATAAAGATGGTGTGGAAAAAGAGCTGCCGGCGTCTGCGTATACGATTAGCAAAAATGAAAGTAATGTAAACACTGTAACAGTGACAACATCAGAACTTCAAGATGGAGATTATAAGTTGTATTTTGAAGCGGAAGATGTAGCGGGTAATGTAGATAAAATTGAAATTCATATAATGAAAGATACAGAACTGCCAACATGTAAAATTGCAGCAGCCACAGGAGATACCTATGAGGATGTGTCATCTGATTGGACAAACAGTCCAAAAGATATAGTGATTACTTTGACAAGTAAGTTGTCAGGATTTGAATCTTATCAAATTGTAAAAAAGAATGTCAGTACAGGCGAAGTAGAGAAAATATATGAAGAATATAAGACTAGTGAAAGCAAAATCAGTTCTTACATAGGAGAGACAAAGACATTTACAATTAAGGCAGATGACCTTGATGAAGGCGATTATCTGATTGATGTGACTGCGAAGGACAGAGGTGGAAATACCTGTGAAGGCGAGCAGGAAGTAAGGATAGACAGAACAAGACCTGAATTTGACAGTTTTATTTACAGCAGAGATAATATTTGGACAAGTGAAGCTGACAGAACAGACATCACAAGTACAGAGTCAGATACAAATGCAGATGAGAATATCAGGTGTTCAGGAATTGAGCACATTGAATATTATGTCAATGGAAAAACAGAGCCGTTTGATACTGTTTCATTTGATGTCATGACAAAATACAATCATACTTATACAATTCCATGGGATGATTTAAAAGATGGAGAATATGTCATTAAAGCGATTATGTATGACCATGCAGGAAACAGGACAGAGTCAGAAGAAAGAACTGTAAAGAAAGATACAACAGCACCGACAGGTGAGATAAAACTGGGAAGTGATAATAGCTGGACAACATTTTTCAATACGATTACATTTGGAGTTTTCAAAAATGAAACACAGACATTAAAGATTACAACCAGGGATCCTTTTGAAGAGGCTGTCAATACTTCCGCATCAGGCATCAAAGAGACATATTATTTAAAGGCGAATGTATATGATGAGTATAAAGCAATCGATGAGCTTCCGAAAGAAGGCTGGACAAAACTTGATAATGCTGTGTCAGACAGTATTGAAATCAAACCGAATGAAGATGTGATAATTTACTTAAAGATAGTGGATAATGTTGGAAATACTACTTATATCAATTCAAATGGTATTGTGATTGATAACTTAGGTGTTAATACTGATGAAGAAGGAAATATCATTACTTCGATGACATCTTATATGAGCGAGGAGTCAGTTACTTCCAAAACAGCATTTGATGGTGTTGATTCAAAATGGACAAGTAAACCGGATGATATCAAAATTATACTCACAGATAACTTATCAGGGTTTGATTCATTTGAAGTATACAAAGAGAGTCTTTCAGGAACAAAAGAGTATGTATTCAGAGATGAAAACGGTATTCCAATTTCATATACTGATACAGAAAAAGTCATTACTTCAAATACAGGTGAAAAAGTAGAATTTATGATTCCGGGCAGTAGTCTTGATGAAGGCGATTATTACATTGTAGTAAGAGCAATTGACAGGAGTCAAAATGATGAATTTGTTGAAAAACAGGAAGTAAAGATAGACAGGACAGAACCGAAATTTGATGAATTCAGATATATCCATACAGAGACAAATTTGAGCAGGAATAACGTATGGACAAACACAGAAAATAAAGCAGACATTGTCAGTAAAGAGTCAGATACAAACGCTAATGCATTGATTAAGAGTTCGGGTATTGAGCACATTGAGTATTATGTAGGTAATAGCAAAACACCATTTTATGTGGTGAAGTTTGATGCTGAAAGAATGTACGGCCATGATTATAAAATTGCATGGGAAAGCCTGCCGGATGGTGAATACAAGGTAGATGCAGTTATCTATGATTATGCGGGAAATTCATCCAAAGCCACTACAATTATAGTAAAAAAAGATACGATAGCACCAACAGTTTCACTTGATTACAGCAGGCATGATATTTGGACAAATGAAGCAAACCGTACAGATATCACAAGTACAGAATCAGATGCAACAAGTGCGAAAGTGAAAGGTTCAGGAATTGAACATATTGACTATTATATAAATGGTAATAAGGAAATCTATCAGACAGACAGATTTACGGAGTATGCAAAAGATTATCATCATACACGAGTAATTCCATGGTCTGCATTAACAGATGGAAATTACACAGTAAAAGCAGTTGTGTATGATCACGCAGGAAATCATTCAGAAGCGACAAGGATTGTAAAGAAGGATACGATATATCCGACAGGAAGTGTCACATTAGGTGAGAATACTTGGGGCAGCTTCTTTAACACCATTAGTTTTGGTATCTTCAAAAATACAACACAGACATTTAGTATATCTGCGTCTGATCCGAAGAATGATGGAATTAATGAGAACTCTAAGGTGAAGGAAACATATTATTTAAAGACAAATGTAGTATATGTATCAAAAGAAAGCCTTCCGACAACGGGCTGGGTAAAATTAAATAATGAGGCATCAGACAATATCAATGTCGCACCAAATGAAGATGTCATCATTTATTTAAGAATAGAAGATAATGCGGGTAATGTGACTTATATCAATTCAAATGGCGTTGTGATTGATGACAGAAAGCCGGCGGGTGATTTTGAAAAACCAACTGCAACCATATATGCACAACCTGTTACGAATGAGATTTATAAGAATAGTGTAAAGGTAGGATTTACTGTAACAGATCCTGACACGAATTCTGTAAGATCAGGACTTGATATTGTAAGATATACAATTATCAACAATGATACAGGTTACAGTGAGACGATTGAAAGAAATGTGCTTTTGGACATCACAGGTGGAAATAAAGGTAACGCAACAAAGGCCCAGTTAGAAGCAGCAAGTACTTATTCAGAAGAACTGATTGTTGATATTGCGAACTTTAACAGTAATAACGTTGTGGTAAGATTACAGGCAGCAGATAATGCAGGAAATATCATGGATCCGGTAGAACTGCCATTAAGACTCGATAATACAAAACCAATTGTAAACATATCATATGATAACAATACGGTAGGTGGATATGAGAAATATTTCAGTGCAGACAGAGTGATGACAGTGACTGTCACAGAGAGAAACTTTGATGCCTCTGCAACAAGGATTTATATCTCAAAGAATGGTGTTGAAAGTACAATTATTCCAAGTGCAGGTGAATGGACACATGTTGATAACAGAACATTACAGGCAAACGGGGATGCAGATACATGGATATATCGATACACATGCAATGAAAATGTGGATTACAAAGTAAGAGTAGAGTGCACAGACGCAGCAGGCAATGCTTGTGAAACTTACAATTATGCAGGATCGGCACCACAGGAATTTACGGTAGACAAGATTTTACCGACTATTACGGTAAATGATAGAACAGGATATTCAAGTGAGGCAGTGATACTGACAGCAACAATTACAGAACATAATTTTGAACCAAGGGATGCTATTGTATTGGTGACAAGGAAGTTAAATGGCACAGTGTTGTATTCAGAACAGGCATATAATGCAGGTTGGAACAGCGATGGAGATGTACATACAGCAACACTTACATTTGCAGAAGATGGAGATTACACATTTATTATAAGCTATAAAGATAAGGCAGGAAATCAGGCAGCAGCATATACATCACAGGAATTTACAGTGGATAATGTTGATCCGAAACTTTCGTCAAATATTAGTGCCGCAAACAATAATATAGCCAACAAAGGAAATATTAATTTTGAATTTACCTATACAGATATTAATTCATCAAATGAAGCAGGAATGATTACCTATACAATTGCTACACTTGCTGGTAAGGCTGTAACAGACTGGGTACCGGATATTTCGGCTGTCAATGTGGGTGGTGTTAAAGGATATTCTATCAAATTTGATGATTTGGCAGCGCAGTCAGTGCTGAAAGATGGTATTTATACGATAGAGGTCACTGTTAAAGATAAAGCAGGACGTACTGCAACAGAAAAACATCAGTTCTCGGTTAACAGATATGGTTCAGCATACAGCTACAAAATGGGTGAATATACAGAAACAGTTATATCAAACAGATATGTGAAAGAAGTGACGCAGGATATTGAACTGTTAGTAATGAACTGCGATGAGATTACGGATTATCAGGTAATTGTATATAATAGTTTAAATGAACAGACGATTTTGACAGAAGATGCAAGCAATGCGAATGATTATAGCTGGAAGGAACAGGATGGCAGCTACATTTTTAAAGATTCGAGTGAGAACAGAGATGCAGGATTTAAATTGTATTCATGTAAGATTCATAAGAATGTATTCGAAAAAGAGGGAACTTACACAATAGTGGTTGCGACAAAGGATGAGGCAGATGATTCTCTTTATGGTGAAAATGCGACACTTGTTAATAATACAGATGCAGCCGATAATACGATTAATGTTACATCAAATTTGGAGACGACACCGGCAGATGAAGTGGTATTCACTGTAGATAAGACAGTTCCGGAAGCAGTTATAATTGGACTGAAGAATAACCAGACATATGAGTTAAATAAAGATTTCAGTATTTATTATGCAGATGCCAATGAAATACAGTCAATTGTGGTAGAAAGAACATCCGGAGGCAAGACACTTGAGAAAACAGAATTTTCAAAAACGGAAATTAGTGCAATGGGGATGAAGACCGGTGAATTTACACATATAGCGAAGGAATACAATGATTACCAGACAGTCAAGGTAACAGTAGTAGATGCAGCAGGTAACGAAGGTGTTGCACAAGTAAGAGTGCTTGTTACATCTAGTGTCTGGGTAAGATTTATCAATAATACTTCGTTGCTGGTTGGAGTGGTTGTTGGAATTGTCGTTGTCATCGGAATCATTATCTTTATGGTTACGAAGAGAAAAAAGGTAGCAGAAAATTAAAGGTTTACAGCATATGAGATTCACAAAGTGGTTCTCATAATGTATGATAAAAAGAAAGTAGCAAAAAATAAAAAGGCCTTGTGGCAGAATGGAGATCGTATATGAGAGTAGGAATTATTGACAAAAATACATACTATCAGAGCAGAGTATGTGAAATAATGAATGAGAAATATCAAGGGGAATTAGAAATTTTTCCATTATCAGTAGAAGATATAAGTGGTATAGAGACAAATTCTTATGATATGCTGTTAGTTGATGACGAAAATATTAGTGACGAAAATATCGATTTGCCTATTGTGTATTTGTCAGATGAAAAAGATGATCTGGTGCGAGATGAAAAGGTCTTTATTTTTAGATACAATAATGTACAGATGATGCATGACTTGATATACGAGTCAAAAGAAGCACTGATAAATATCAAAGAAGAAAAACAAAAGGCAGAAGAGGAAGCAAGACAGAAGGCGGAAGAGGAAGCAAGACAGAAAGCAGAAGAGGAAGCAAGACAGAAAGCGGAAGAGGAAGCAAGACAGAAGGCAGAAGAGGAAGCAAGACAGAAAGCAGAAGAGGAAGCAAGACAGAAGGCAGAAGAGGAAGCAAGACAGAAAGCGGAAGAGGAAGCAAGACAGAAAGCGGAAGAGGAAGCAAGACAGAAGGCAGAAGAGGAAGCAAGACAGAAAGCGGAAGAGGAAGCAAGACAGAAGGCAGAAGAGGAAGCAAGACAGAAAGCAGAAGAGGAAGCAAGACAGAAAGCGGAAGAGGAAGCAAGACAGAAAGCGGAAGAGGAAGCAAGACAAAAGGCAGAAGAGGAAGCAAGACAGAAAGCGGAAGAGGAAGCAAGACAAAAGGCAGAAGAAGAACAGGAAGCCGTACATAAAGAAGTAGAAGAAACAACTAAAGACACAGAAAAAGAAAGTGTGGAGAAAGATTTATCAACGATTCATTGTAAAGTTGTTACATTTATGAGTCTCGGAGGTGGAATGGGAAGTTCTACTATGGCTGCAGGAACAGCAGTGTATTATGCAAAAGCAGGAAAAAAAGTCTTGTATGTTAATTTGAAACCATTTAGTAAATCGGGTTATTTTAGTATAACAGGTACGAATATTTCGATTTCAGACATTATGAAGAGTGTTGAAAAAAATGATGGGAATGAAAATACATTATTTAATAATATATGTGTTAATAAATCAGGCGTTTATACAATGGATAGTTTTGTAAATTATTCAGATATCAGCAAATTTAATTATGATTTTATTATGAAGTATGTGATGATGGTTGATAAGATAGGAAATTATGATGTTTTGATATTAGATATGAATGCTTCGAAAGGTAAAGAATTTGAAGGAATATTAAAAGTATCATCATCAATATGTATGGTAATGGATGGAAGTGAATATTCCAATCAAAAAGCATGTAAAGCAATATCATTCATTGAATCAATTGATTTACATTTATCAGACAAGGTGAAGATTATCTGCAACAAGTTTACCAATTCGCCGGAGGTTGATAGAAGTATTGAAAATAAGGCAATCGGAGGAGTGGCTTATATACAAAATGATAATCCACTGGATGTGATTGATAGAATTGGCTCAATGAGATTTTTAAATCTTATCATTAAATAACAGATTTCAGAATAATGAAAGAAAGGCGAGAGAGCGATGGAAAAAAATATTTCAATGATAGAACAGAATAATGGCAGACAACTTGTTTATGAGACAGATAATAAAAATAAAAATGATGTTGCAATTAATTTTGCGAAGAATAATGATATACCACATTTGGCAGAAATGCAGATAGAGGAGGGTGATGGCCTGAAGGGAACATATATGATTACAGACTGCATCCCTGTTATGAAAAGTGTCTCTGCTTTTCCGGGAAGAGATGAAGTTTTTACATTGATTAAAAAGATAATCTATGTGTTAGAAGAGTTAAGAGAATCCTTTATCCGTGAAAGTGACTTGCTATTCAATAAAGATTATATATTTATTGATCAAAAATCAGATGTGATTAAGTTTATTCTTACACCCGAAATCCAAGAGGAAAAAGTAACAATTAAGGAATTTATTGAAGATATACTTGTAACAACATCATGGAAGAAAATCGAATATAAATCATATTTGAATGTTCTTGCAGCAGCAATCAGCAGAAGTGATGTTACATATAATGACATAATTGATGTGATTAATAAAGAACTTGAAAATCCGGTACAATACCATACAATTGAGATACCACCTGATGAAAATATACAAGATGCAAAAAGTAATGACATATCAAAAGAAGTAGAAACAATAGAAGAAACAAATGTAGTGGCACAGACAGAAGATAATATACAACAGCAATTAAAAGAAGCACAAAATCCGATAGATGTGAAACAGCCACAGCCACCGGTACAGCCATTGCAGCTACAGTCACCGGTACAGCTAGTGCAGCCACAGCCACCGGTACAGCCATTGCAGCCACAGCCACCGGTACAGCCATTGCAGCCACAGCCACCGGTACAGTCAGTGCCACCGCAGGCAGCACCAATACAGCCAATGTTTTCACCTGTACCACCAATGGCGGTGTCACAGATAGATAATGACAGTCAGTTTGGAGAAACAACTGTACTTTCAGATCAGTTTGGAGAGACAACTGTACTTGGAACATCAATTGTTCCTGCGGTATGTCCAATATTAACAAGAATAAAAACAGGAGAAAAAGTAGTAATTAATAAAACAGAATTTTATATTGGAAAAGATCCTACCAAAGTTGACTATTGTATATTTAACAATAGTGCAATCAGCAGAGTCCATATCAGGATTGTATGTAAAAATGGAGAGTTCTTTGTAGTTGATAATAACTCGACTAATCATGTATATGTTAATGGCAGACGAATAGAACCGGATGTAGAAGTAAGATTAGAACATGATTCAAGAGTCAGACTTGGAGATGAAGATTTCGAATTCAGATTTCAGTAGAATAGTGTAATAAACAAGATGATAAAAACCAGATAAGGAATCATTTTTATATCAGGAACAAATAAGCAGCCTCTTACGTGCAAGAACGTAAGAAGCTGCTTATGTATTTTAGTTCACTGATTTTTACAAACTTGGCATGGACGCTTTTTATTAGCCGAATGGGTCATGGCAGGTGAATGATATCCTTAAATAGTAACTTGTAGAAACATGTCGATTTATACCATCAACTTATTGACCATTTATTATAATATTGATAAAATATAAATATACATAGACGATTTATAAAAAATATAAGTGATAGTATGAGGATTATAAAAGTGAATGATGATAAAGATTTAATGATATTTCTAGGTTTTTGCACCCTGTTGATAGTAGCAGTGATAAGTATTCCGAAAAATGTCCTTGTCGATAGTTCACATGGAACTAAGAAAAATGTTTCGGCTGGTATACAAGAACTACAGCAGATGGAAAATAAAGAAGTATATGAAGTAGAGAGTGAAATAGAGTCTGTAAGACTTAAGATAGATTCGGAAAAGAAAACGGAAGAAGAAACACAAGAGAGTACTGCAATTGATTATACAGAAGGCGTAGATGTAGGAAGTTACAATTATAAAGTGATTTTTTCAAACAGTGTGGTTATGGGAGATTCAATTGCTGAAGCCTTAGATTATTATAATATTTTAGATTCATCAAGTGTTGTGGCACGAATAGGAGCAAATATGGCCACTCTTGAAAATGAATATGCCACTGTGACAGCATTGAGTCCTCAAAATATTTTTTTATATTTTGGAATTAATGATATAGAGTACATATACGATGACTATGAAAAATTCAGAGGTCAGTATGAGAATGTTATTATAAGGTTAAAGGAGGCACTTCCGAAGGCGAATATATATGCAAATATGTTATTCCCAGTCATCAATCTGGATAGAGTTGGTGGTGAATACTATGCCGATTTGACTCCATATAATAATGTGATAAGAGAAGTGTGTGAACAATATGGTGTTGTTTGTCTTGATAACACAGGTATTATTAAAGAAGAATACTATGAACCTGACGGTATGCATTTTAAGATGGGTTTTTATTCATATTGGTTGTATAGTATGGCATTGGGAGCTGGGTTAATAAAATGAGAAAAGAAAGTAATGATGTTTTGAATAGTAGAATGACATGTATTTGCAAATATTTTTTAATTCTTTTCATTGTTCTTTATATTATCTTTGTTTATTCATACACAAGCACAAAGGATGTTCCTTTTGATAAGGCAGAAAAAGCCTTGAAAAATAGTATTAATGATGAAAATATGTTAGATGTCAGCAGCAGGGGTCTGAAGAGATACTATGGCTTTAATACGGCTGAATATGAAGGTGTAATGATGTATATCAGTAACAATGGTATGTCGGCAGAGGAAATTCTTCTGATAAAGGTAAATGATGATACGCAGATAAATGAGCTGGAAGAGGCAATCAGGCAGAGAATTAAGAACAGAATTAACGATTTTAAAAATTATGCACCTGATCAGGCAGAATTATTAAAAAATGCAGAAATTATCATAAAGGGAAAATATATTTTTGTGGCAGTATCCAAAAATGCAGGCACATACAAAAAAATTTTCTTACAATTGCTCTAAGAGAAAACATAGCAATATGCAAAATAGCTGTAGCATTGAGAATCGTTAATTGATAAAATGAACTTGATTTGTAGCAGGATGATTGAGAACAACTTTAAGAATCATATACGGAAGGAAAAGAAATGGTATTTAGCAGCTTTACATTTATATTTACATTTTTGCCGATTACATTAATTCTATACTATATATTACCACGTAATGTAAAAAATATAATCTTGCTAATATCAAGCCTTGTATTTTATGCATGGGGTGAACCCATTTATATAGGTCTGATGATATTATCAATCTTATTTAATTATTTTTGTGGAAAAGATATATATTATAAAAAGAAAAATTCCAAAGCTACGATTAGTATTGTCATTGCAATCATAGTTAATCTTTTTATTTTGGGATTTTTTAAATACTATGGATTTTTGATTGACACAATCAACGCACTAGTCAAAACAGAAATAAAATACAGACAGCTTGAATTGCCGATTGGAATTTCATTTTATACATTTCAAGCAATATCGTATTTGATTGATGTCTATCGTGGTGAAGTAAAAGCCCAGAAAAATATATTGAACTTTGCATTATATATAGCGATGTTTCCACAGCTAATCGCAGGGCCGATTGTTCGATATGTTGATATAGAACAGCAGCTCAAATGGAGAGAGGAATCTTTTCAAAAATTTGGAGAGGGAACAAGATATTTTATTGTAGGGCTGAGTAAGAAAGTGATTCTGGGTAACAGCATAGGGAAAATTTTTGAGAGTGTTAATCAGAATTTTAACAGTGGAATAAAAATGTCAGTGGTGATGATGTGGATTGGTGCCATTGCATATACACTTCAGATTTATTTTGATTTTAGCGGATATTCTGATATGGCAGTCGGTTTGGGAAAAATGTTTGGATTTGATTTGAAAAAAAATTTTGATTATCCCTATATTTCAAAAAGTGTGACTGAATTTTGGAGAAGATGGCATATTTCACTTGGAACATGGTTCAGGGAATATGTGTATATTCCGCTTGGAGGAAATCGGGTCAGTTTAAAAAAACATATCAGAAATCTTCTGATAGTGTGGATGCTTACCGGACTGTGGCATGGGGCACAATGGAATTTTGTATTCTGGGGGATTTATTATGGTGTTCTTCTGATAGTGGAAAAATATTATTTGAAGCAGTATCTAGAGCGTATTCCATCGGGTATGCAACATTTCTATACAATGTTAATGGTTGTGATTGGATGGGTATTTTTCTTTAGTGAAAATATGAGAAGTTCGCTAAGATATCTGGAAGCAATGATTGGAATAGGTTCGAAAGGATTGATTCATACAGAAGACTGTTTTGTTGTTTTGTCAAACTGGGGCTTGTGGCTGGCAGGGATAATATGTTGTACAAGTCTTGGAGCCGGTATTTTGGAGCGAAACGGATATAAAGGATACAAGAAATGGATAACAGATATTGTCTATATGATTTTACTTGTAATGACAATATCGTGGTTAATAACAGATTCATTTAATCCGTTTTTATATTTTAGATTTTAATCTGTAATTGTTATAGAAGGTATTTGTGTAATTACAGAGTATGTGTTGAGCTGTGGCTGGGAGGTTTATGTTGGAAGAAGAAAAGCAGGAAAGAAAGCAGGGAGACGTTATTCTTGGGATAATGTTTATTATTTTCTTATCAGTGTGTATTCTTGGTAATTTCATTATAGCAGATAAGGATAAATCAGAAGAAGAAAATCGCTCCCTTGCTCAGAAACCGAAAATGGATAAAGAGAATATTCTGAGAGGGAGTTTCATGGATCAGTATGAGGATTATCTATCAGATCAGTTTATTGGAAGATATACTCTTAGAGAAATGAATATATTTGTTAAAATAATTGGAGGAAGCAGAAAAGAAGAAGAAATTTTTTTAGGTAATGGAGGACAGCTTTTGAAGAATATTTCAAAACCTGATATGGAAGTTCTCAATGCCAATATCAATGCCATTAATTCGTTAGTGCAGGAAGCACCTGAGAATGGGATGGGAAACGAATCAGATGATGACATTGTAAATGAAAGTGACAACAATGAAAACAACAATAGTGAAAACAACAATAGTGAAAACAACAATAGTGAAAATAGCAATAGTGAAAATAATAATGGTGAGAGAAGTCAAAGGAATCTTAAGATATATATGATGCTTGTTCCGGACTGTACAGAGATATATAAAGAATTACTTCCTAAATTCGCAAAAGTTGAGAGTGAAAAGAAATGGTTTGATTTTGTAAGTAACAATCTGTCAGATGATATTATATGGATAGATGGAATTTCTGTTATGTCAAAATACAAGAATGAAAAACTATATTACAGAACAGATCATCATTGGACAACATTAGGTGCTTATCATATGTTTTATGAGTGCATGGAGATATTTGGAATTGGAAACAAAGATGGTGATGATGAGATGCAGCTGCAACCGGAGTATGATATATATCCGGTAACGACGCAGTTTAATGGAATGTTATCAGGTAATAGCGGATTTTGCCCTAATATAAGAGAAGAAATAGATGTATATATTCCAGCAGAAGGTGCTAACTCTGTTATAATCAATTATGTTGATGAGAAAAAAAGAACAACTTCACTCTATGATCTTCACATACTTAAAGAAAAAGATAAATATAGTGTCTTTCTCGGAGGTAATTCGTCTTTGATAGATATAAGAACAAGCAGTGTAAGTGAAAAGAAGATATTAATCATAAAGGATTCTTTTGCCAATTGTTTTATTCCATTTATGGCAGAATATTATAGTGAGATTGTGGTTGTGGATCCGAGATATTACTCTGGGACGATGAAGGATGTCATGGATACATATGATATTGATGAGATATTATTTTTGTATAGTGGAGATACTTTTTTGGCAGATAATAATATTGAAGGGTTTATAGCAGATTAGGGAAAGGAACAAAATCCCAAATAATATGAAGGCAGAATCGGAAGATTTGATATTCAAAAGCCAGATATAAATTAGAAATTGGCTTAATACTCATTGAACATTATCCGGTTCTGCCTTATTCTTAAAATGATAAGCATAAAATTTAGTTAAAATATGATTCATGGAAAATCTACAAAGAAAATTACATCAAGTCCGCCATATTTTTGTGAAAGGCGAGATATTAAATATCCTAAGTTAAATCATTAGGTTTGGAAGCGATGACACTGACTCCATTTACCTCAATTCTATCAGTTACTTCGATTACAAGGCATTGTTTACCATCAATCATTCGCGTCTCAACGAGGTCTGTACGTTCCGGATTGATTTTTATAACAACATCAGGCATTTGAATATTAAATTTTCTCACGTCTGCAATATTTGCAGCAACTAATGCCGGCTTTTCACCAATATTTTCTACTATCTGCTTTTCAAGAATTTCAACTTTTTCATTTGGAAGACTGCTTTCTTCGAATATATGCTTGACGTCATTTTTTGTGAGAACCAGAGGTTCAGGCTCGTCTTTATTTTCCTCAATCATTTCATTGAGTGTATCGTGAATTGTTTTAATCGTTGCAAAATCACACTCATCTCCAAATGTGTTTGTAATAATATTGTTAAATGTTTCTTTCTGGTTTGCAGCAGACATAGGTGTAGTGGCACCAAGTACATTTTCTATAAATATTGATTGCAGTTCCTCAGGATTTTTAGAAAAATATAAAAGACTGTGGAGGTCGGTGTCTCTGTCGTTAAATGCAGGAAAGAGAAAACCGTTTGCAGGAGAGCCGACAATCCAGTCACGAACACGTTCACTGATACTGTTTGTATCGGCATCGTAGCTTAAGCCTGATTTTGACAGATTGACAGGACATATGCTGCATATAATATAATCATAAACACTGTCGGATGCATCAAACATTTCAGAACCGTCAGTAGATTTTCCGGGAACATCATATACTGCATGAATCAGTATGATGTAGTAATTGGAATCATAACTGTAATTGTCGATTACATTCTGGTAGAATTGGTTTAGAATTTCATCATCTTCCAATTTGCTGTCTTTTAATTTTAAAAGGAATTCCTGTTTGCCGCCTTCCATCTCTTCATTAAGCGGGAATTCCATATTGATAAGATTCTTGCCGAGTGTTCCTGCAAGTGTATGTTTAAAAATGTCAAAATATTTGAATGCTTCTTCTTCAGAAAGAGAATGGAAAGCATCCTTTGAAGTGAATTTTATCTCTTTTTCACCATCCACGTAACAGCCACATATTCTGGTGATGACTGCGTGTTCAGGGGTGAGAAGCTTTTTTATTTCGGAAATTTCTTTTTTGTTCATTTGTAAAGTTCTCCTTTTTTTGATAATATATTCTCTTTTCTCTTCTATATGTTACTGTCTCTTTAACTTTAAATTATTAACTCAAACTTCGCACATAAATTTTAGCTATGCACCTTGAAAATTCAATACCTGGCAGCTATTCGATTGTCAATGTTCAGTCAATTATGCCGCTTGCAATTTCGATTTTAAAAGTGCAGGTATTGCATCCATAAATGCATCTACCAGCTCGTCGATTTTTTCAT
>CADACD010000034.1:0-9352 GCA_902786365.1 uncultured Lachnospiraceae bacterium
AGCAAGCGGCTGCGAAGCAGACATTTGCTTTCACCCGATAAGTTAGCTGCAAACCGAAGGTTTGAAGCATTATCAGGTTCACGAAGTGGTTCTGATAATATAATTTATGAGAAGTTGCACGGTTCTGGAAGAAATTGATAGTTTAATAAATAAAGAGGTGAATTCTGAATGAAGATTTTTAATACAACCGGTGTATGTATCCCAAGCAAGCATTATATGGTAGACCGTAAAGAATGCTTGATGAAAATAAAAATAATGATAGACGCAGGACAATATTTTACAATCAACCGGGCAAGGCAATATGGAAAAACAACAACTTTGACAGCACTTAGAAATTTTTTGAATTCAGAATACGAGATTGTCAGTTTGGATTTTCAAGGAATGGGAGAAGCCAGTTTTTCAACAGAACAGGAATTTGTACAAGGATTTTGCCGGCTCATTAAGAGAAAGAAGAGAAACGGATTAGGGTTGCCTGAAAAAATTGAAAAAGAAATAGATAGTTATATTACAAGAAAAGAACATCTGGCTAAACTTAATGAACTTTTTGAAACGTTTACTGAATGGTGTGATATATCAGATAAAAAAATTGTATTGATAATTGATGAAGTTGACAGTGCAGCGAATAATCAGGTATTTCTTGATTTTTTGGCTCAGCTTAGAGAAGGATATATTAGTAGAGAAACTGATAAAACACCTGCATTTCATTCCGTAATACTTGCCGGTGTAACTGATATCAAAAATCTTAAGCGTAAGCTAAGGGGTGAAGAGATGCAAAAAATGAATAGTCCTTGGAATATTGCATCGGATTTTAATGTTGATATGAGTTTGAGCACAGAGGGAATAGCAGCAATGCTAAAAGAGTATGAAGCTGATCATCATACAGGAATGGATATATACAATGTTGCTGAGAATATTTATGACTATACCAACGGTTATCCGTATCTTGTAAGCAGGATTTGCAAATTTCTTGATACAGAGCTTATGACTGATAATCAATATAGTGAAAGAAAAGCGAAACAACAAGAAGAAAGATTTAAAAACTTAAAAGATGCATGGACAGAGGAAGGCATCAGTGAGGCAGTAAGAGTGATATTGGCACATGAGAATACACTTTTTGATTCTTTGATGAGTAAAGTAAATAATAATCATGACCTCAGTTCTGTGTTACAGCGTATCTTGTTTTCAGGAGAAACAATAGCATATAATCCTTATGATATTTCGATAAGTGATGCAAAAATGTATGGTTTTATTGTTAATGACAATGGTACAGTGAAAGTTGCGAACAGGATTTTTGAGACATTGCTCTATAATTTTTATTTGACTACGGAGGCGATGCAAAGTACATTAATTTATAGAATAGGAGCAAGAGAGAAAGAGAGTTTTATATCAGAAGGCCGACTTAATATGAATTATATTTTGGAGCGTTTTGTAGTCTGTTATGATGATATATATCAAAATAATGCTGACAAATTTGATGAGGAAGAAGGAATACGGCGATTTTTGTTATTTATCAGACCTATTATTAATGGAACCGGAAATTATTATATTGAAGCGAGAACAAGAAATAATGAACGTATGGATTTAGTTGTTGATTATCTGGGAGAAAGGTATGTGATAGAAATGAAAATATGGAGGGGAAAAGCATACAATGAACGTGGGGAAGAACAGCTTTCGGCTTATTTGGAGTATTACCATTTAAAAAAAGGTTACATGTTAAGCTATAACTTCAATAAAAATAAAAAAACTGGTTTAAAAACGATAGTTCTTGGGGATAAGGAGTTGATTGAAGCAGTAGTATGATAAGGAAAGATAGGAAAATAAAAGCAACTGTCTGCCATCGTATTTTTCGATAACAGGCAGTTATTTTATTGAATTATGCATTTTATAAAAATTGTGCTATTATCTGTTTTAATACAAGCATAAAAAAGAAATGAATTAAGGAGGAACAGATATATGGCAAATATTTATCAGTCAATTACAGAATTAGTTGGTCACACACCATTAGTTGAGTTTAACAGATTAAAAGAGGCACTTGGTCTGAAAGGAAGAATTGTTGGAAAACTCGAATATTTCAATCCGGCAGGTTCTCACAAAGACCGTATTGCACTTGAGATTATAGAACAGGCCGAAAGCAGAGGAGAGATCAGTCCCGATAAGACAACACTCGTTGAATTTACAAGTGGAAATACAGGAATCGCTTTAGCAGCTTTTGCTGCGGCAAAGGGATATCGTTTTAAAATAGGACTTCAGCCGGGAGTATCTGTTGAAAGATTAAAATTGCTTGAAGCATATAATGCTGAAATTTTACCAATTAGTTCTGAAGATTTGGCTCCGGTATATGAGGAAGGAATTGAGGCATTTGGCCCGATTATCCAAAAGTTTTTAGATGAGACACCTAACGGGTGGGCTACGCTTCAGTTGTCAAATTCAGATAATGTCAATGCACATTATAAGCATACAGGACCGGAGATTTGGCAGGATACAGATGGAAAAGTGGATATTTTTATTGGAGGAGTAGGAACAGGTGGTTCAACACATGGAGTCAGCAAATATTTAAAAGAGCAAAATCCTAACATTAAGAGCATTGTCACACAGCCGGATCCGGCATCAATAGAAAATTCTGCCGTAGAAGGTGCAACAGATGGTGGATTTCATGGAATCCATCAGGTACATGATGAGAACGGATTAACCAAGATGTCACCGGATAACTTTAGCGATAAGGTGATTGATGAGTATGAATTTATTACATATGCAGAGACATTGAAGGCGATTCATCTGCTGGCAAAATATGAGGGTATATTTGTAGGAGCTTCCGCTGGTGCCTCTTTGGCAGTTGCAATTAAAGAGGCGCGTAAACCGGAAAATGAAGGAAAGATCATTGTTCCATTGCTGCCGGATAATGGGGAGCGTTATTTGTCAGAAGATTTGCAGCGTGTAAGACATGAACTTGAGGATGGAGTTGAACTATAATTTTGACGCATAATTTTGCAGATTTTGATTAAGGAATCGGTGCGTAAGAGTCGCATTAGTGTTTTCGTTTTGAATAAATATTAGTGATATACAGGCTGTCGGATTTTTTTGAAATCCGGCAGCTTTAATTTATATAATCAATTGATGCTATCTAAAAAAGTGATTGTTAGTAATGAAAAACGTTAGGGCTGATTACCGTATTGTTGACCATGTTTACACAGAACCTTCTTTACAGAATGGAACTACTATCATTGCAGATGATGTCAGCGAGGTACTTCGTGCAGTGAGAGAAAATCTGTTTGTGGGTGCATCTCAGATTAAAATTTTGGCAGGAGGCGGATGTTCCTCTATCTATGAAAGGAGGCAAAAAGTAAAGCAGATGAATAGTATATAAAAGTATATTGAAATAAACTTTCACAGTATGAAATCTGCAATAAGAAAAAGTGATAGCATGATACAAAATATGTGTATACCTCAAGTTAGTTTAGATTTGTTGACAAAAAGCAGAAAGATTATTATAATCCATATATAAAGTTAAATCATATTATTCATACATAAAAAGTATGAATATTTAAAGATTTTGAAATACTTTATAGCTATTTAATTAATTTCTTCTCTCATTTTTATGGAGACTGGCAGTCATTATTGTTTGCACGCAGTCTCCTATTTTCACATAAGAAAAAGCTGAATTTATGTCTATATAGAAACCGGAAGAAAAGGAAGATGAGAGAAAAATGAGAGAAAAATGGAATAGTAATCATTATTTAGCTTGGAGGAAAGAAAAATGGAGATATATTTCAGTACCTCAAAAGAAAATGTTAACTGGCATGAGGTAGCAGAGATATTGAATGATGCCGGACTTTCAGAACTTGACGGAAAAGGTCAGGAACTTGTATTTAAAAACAGTTATGTCATTGTTCTTGCCTATGATGGTGAGAAGATAGTTGGCTGTGGAAGAGCAATTTCTGACGGAGTATGCCAGGCTGCGATATACAATATTGCATTCAGACCTGAGTATAGAGGAATAGGGCTGGGAAGTCAGCTGGTTGAATATCTTTTAGAGCTTTTAAATGGGCAGAGTATTATTTTATATACAAATCCACCTGGTGTTTCATTCTATGAGCGTTTCGGTTTTTCGAGGGCAAAGACGGCGATGTGCATCTACGATGGTTCCAAAGAAAAGCTTGATATGATGCGAGAACATGGATTTTTGTTGCCAAAGGGTTACCGGTTTACAGATGAAAATGTTGGTGCACACGAGAGAATACCGGAATATGAGTAAAATTATATGAAGAAGCCAAACATGAATAAGAAAATACATATAAAAAGTAAGTATAATATTGTAATAAATTAAGGAGAGTGATGCTAAAGTGGCATCGGAAGAACTAAAAAGCACTTAGGGGTGACGGAAATACAAAAATCGCAATGTATACCAATATAGCAGAGCAAGGAAGCGAAAACATGGCAGTTCATCAGGTAGCAATGAATTTTATGGGACTTGGCTATTCCATAGGCGATGGAATGCAGGCAGCAACTGTTGCACTTGTTGGCAGAAGCCTTGGGGAAGGAAATGCGAAAAAGGCAAAAGAATACCGCATATTGAGCCATAAATTAGGGTTTGTATGTGGCTTATTGATTGCAGTTGCATATATAGCATTTGCAGGAGCAATATATAGAGTCCATTTTCCAAAAGCAGAAATGGCAGACATGGTAAAACTGGGAAAAAAGGTGATGGTTGTATTAGCAATGGTAGTATTTTTTCAACTTCCTCAGGTGATTGATACAGGATGCCTCAGGGGAGCAGGAGATGTGGTTTATACCATGGCAGTCTCTACAATAGGAGCCACAATCATTCGTGCAGGAACGGCATATTTGTTTTGTATTGTTGCAGGACTTGGAATTATCGGAATATGGGCAGGTGTTTTGTTAGACCAACTGACAAGAGATATATTATTTGCATTTCGATTCAGAAATGATAAGTGGACACAGATAAAAATATAAAATTAATCAATTAAGGTTAAAATAAAATTAGCCGGAAAATAAAAACATATAAAAGGAGTGATATAAAATGTCAAAAACTAAGTTAGAAAATGTCAAAAAATTAAATCTGGCAAATCTGCCAACACCGGTATACCGTCTTGAAAGAATATCAGAGGAATGGGGAGTCGATTTATGGATTAAACGCGACGATTACACAGGAGCAGAAACATCAGGAAATAAGATAAGAAAGCTTGAATATACAATTGCTAAGGCACTTTCCGAAAAGGCAGAAGTAGTCATTACCTGTGGTGGAATTCAGTCAAATCACTGTCGTGCCACTGCAGCCGTTGCAGCAAAGGTAGGGATCAAATCACACCTTGTGCTAAGAATTGATGAAGAACCGCCTGTAGAAGGGAATTATCTGCTTGATAAGATTTTGGGAGCAGAGATTACATTTATAAGCCGTAAGGATTATTCAAACAGGCGAGGCGAGATTATGGCAGAAATTGCAAAAGAATATGAGGCAAAAGGAATTAAGGCATATGTGATACCGGAAGGGGCTTCTGATGGTACAGGCAATTTTGGTTATATAGAAGCTGTACAGGAAATTGTTGCTCAGGAAAAAGAATTGGGTGTTAACTTTGATGCGATAGTGTGTGCTGTCGGTTCCGGCGGAACTTACAGTGGTCTGTTTCTTGGAGCCAAGATTTATGCACCTGATAAAAAAGTGTATGGTTTTAATGTGTGTGATGATGAAGAATATTTCCTCAATGTCTGCGAAAGTATCGCGAGTGATACTGTAAAAGCATTAGGTTCAGATATAGAAGTAAAGCGTGAAGAGATGAATATCATTGATGGTTATAAAGGACTTGGCTATGCTATTTCAAAAGATGAGGAGCTTCTCTTTATTACAGAATTGGCACGAAAAGAAGGTGTGATTCTTGATCCTGTTTATACAGGAAAGGCATTTTATGGCTTATATCATGAATTAAAGAAAGGTCGTTTTAGTGCACACAAACATATTCTGTTCGTACATACCGGAGGATTGTTTGGAGTATTTCCAAAACAGGAGCAGTTTACGAAGGTTTTATAATATCAACCAATGATAAAGGAGTGATGTGTATATGACACTTATGCAGCTTAAATATGCAATAAAAGTTTCTGAGCTAAACTCTTTTAATGGGGCGGCCAAAGCACTTTTTATGTCACAGTCAAGCATATCTACTGCGATAAAGGATTTAGAAGAAGAACTTGGAATTAATATTTTTAACAGAACGAATCATGGAATATCTATCACATCAGAAGGAGCAGAATTTATTCATTATGCAAGAAATATTCTGCTACAGGTCAATGCACTTGAAGATAGATATACTGTGGGAGAAAATAAGAAAAGATTTTCAATTACAATGCATCATTCTACATTTGCAACAAGGATTTTTTCTGATGTGGTAAATGAATTCGGACTTGCAGGATATGAATATAGTATCTATGAAACGCAGACAGATAAAGTAATAGAAGATTTGGAAAAAGGTAAGAGTGAGCTTGGAATCCTCTATTTGAGCGAATATAACAGACGGTATTATGCCAGACTTTTTAAAGAACATGGTCTGGAATTCAAGGTACTTGCTGAATACGATGTGTATGTATATCTCGGCAAAAACCATCCGTTGGCAGGACGTGAGAGTATTTCTCTTAACGAGCTGGAGAAATATCCTTGTCTTATCTTTGACCAGGGAAATAACAGCAGTTTCTATTTTTATGAAGAAATCATCAGTGCTTATCAATATAAAAATATCATAAGAACAAGTGACAGAGGAACAACCATTAATCTGTTAAGTTATTTGAATGGATATTCCGTTGGTATAGGTATATTGACAGAAACTGACAGTACAGATAACCTGACAGCGGTAAGGTTGGAAACGGATGAAAAGATAAAAGTGGGATATCTGTTAAAAAGCGGTGTTAATCTGACGGAACTTGGAAAAAGATATTTGGAAATATTTACTGAATATGTAAAGAGTGGGCAGAAAAAAACGGAAGAAGAGAAGTCTTAATTTTGAAAATAATGATAAAGAATGTTATCTAATATGTAAAATGGGCTACAACAATAAATTTTATAGCATACAAGATGATTTAATTAATGTCAATGTATGCTATGATTTATTGCTACAGCCTTACTTTAGCTAAAATAACTGAAACTTTATTCAGAAAGTTCTTCCCACTTAGAATAAAGTACCTCAAGCTCCTCATTTATCTCTTCTATTTCTTTTGAAATTTTCATCAGTTCACCAACATTTGAAGCGATTTCAGGATTGTTCATTTCTTCGGTAAGCGAGGCTGATTTTTCTTCAAGTTCTGTGATTCGTTCTTCTGTCTTTTTTAAATCATTTTCACGTTTTCTTATCTTAGCCTGTTCTTCTTTCATGGATTTCCAGTCAAGTTTGCTGTCAGAACTCTTCTTAGTTTCAGTATTAGTACTAGAAGTAGGAGCAGCGTAGATATTGGTAAGTTCATCTCGCTTTTCAAGGTAATAGTCAAAATTGCCTAGATAATTTACCATTTTTTGATTGACAAGCTCAAGCAGCCTTGTTGCTGTTTTATTGATAAAGTATCTGTCATGTGAAACATATAAAATTGTTCCGTCATAATTATTAATTGCATTTTCAAGAATTTCCTTAGAAGTAATATCTAAATGATTTGTTGGTTCGTCAAGTATCAAAAAATTAGCATTGGAAAGCATCAATTTTGCAAGCGATACACGACCACGTTCTCCACCACTCAGTTCTCTGATATATTTAAACACATCATCACCGGTAAAGAGAAATGCAGCAAGAACATTTCTGATTTCTGTGTTAGTCATTTCAGGATATGTATCGGAAATTTCATCAAATAATGTTTTGTCCATATGAAGCACATTATGCTCCTGGTCATAATAGCCGATTTCTACATTGGAACCGAGTTTCAGTTCTCCGGTATCAGAAGTGACAAGTCCATTGATAATTTTAAGAATAGTAGTCTTGCCTGTTCCATTATTACCAATGATTCCAACTTTTTCGCCGCGTTTCACCTCAAAATGAAGGTCAGCAAAAAGGGGGTTATTGCCAAATGATTTTGATAATCCGCTTACGGATAAAACATCATTTCCGCTGATTTTTCTTGGTGTGAGTTTCAGATGCATTTTGTCATCAATAAATTTAGGCTTTTGTACAACTTCCATCTTTTCCAATTGTTTTTCACGACTCTCGGCGCGTTTGATAGATTTTTCGCGGTTAAAAGACTTTAGTTTCTCAATTACCTGTTCCTGATGTTTGATTTCACGCTGCTGGTTATAATACTGTTTTAGCATGGCATCACGAAGCATTTCTTTTTTTGTTGCATAATCAGAATAGTTACCGGAATAAGTTGTGCATTTACAGTCTTCAATTTCAATGACCTTTGTGACAATTTTATCAAGAAAATAACGGTCATGGGAAATGACAATGACAGCACCTTTATAATTGGCAAGAAAAGTTTCAAGCCATGCAATTGAGTTTAAATCTAAATGGTTTGTCGGTTCGTCTAAAAGGATGATGTCAGGATTTGACAAAAGAATACGGCTTAGAAATACGCGTGTCTTCTGACCTCCGGATAAGGTTTCAATTTTTCTGTCAAAGTCTTCTTCGGAAAAACCCAGCCCCTTTAATACACCTGTTATTTCACTTTTATAGGCATATCCGTTATTTAATTCGAAATTGTGAGTAAGTCTTGAATAAGTTTCAAGTTTTTCTTCAAGCTCATTTCCACTCAACTCTTTAATTTCTATCTCAAGCTCACGAATCCTGTTTTCCATATCAATAATATCTTTTTTTACAGTCAGCATTTCTTCATAAATTGTATTGTGAAGTGTGACATCAGGATGCTGTGACAGATATGCGAGAGTTTTGTCTTTTGAAATAGTTACAAGTCCCTCATCCGCCTCTAATTCTCCTGTTATAATTTTGAAAAAAGTAGATTTGCCTGCACCGTTAATGCCGACAATAGCTGCTTTTTCATGGTCTTCTATATGAAATGAACAGCCGTTTAATATCACCTTGCTGTCAAACGATTTACTTATATTGTTACATGATAAAATCATAATACCACCGTTTTATATATCAATTATATCGCCATAATACAATAGTTGATTAGCGATACAACCCTAAATAAGTCTATCCTTTCCTTAATATAAAATAAAATTATAAACGAAAAAACAGTGATAGGCAAGAAAAAAATAGCATAATGAAAAGATTGTTTAATTTTTGACAAATGTATGGTATAATCTGCAATGAGGTGTCATGCCGCCAGGCATGACGGAGTCCTGATTGCGTTTTGCGAAGCAAAACAATAATTTGCAAAGCAAATTATATGAGGTGTCATGCCGCCA
>CADACD010000034.1:9409-32047 GCA_902786365.1 uncultured Lachnospiraceae bacterium
AGCAAATTATATGAGGTGTCATGCCGCCAGGCATGACGGAGTCCTGATTGCGTTTTGCGAAGCAAAACAATAATTTGCAAAGCAAATTATATGAGGTGTTATAAAACAATAATTTGCAAAGCAAATTATGATGTATATGTAAATATGTTCCAGTATGGAGGAATATCAATGAATAAAGAAAGTATTTCAAGAGCTGTAGTGAAAAGATTACCGAGATACCACAGATATCTTGGAGAACTTATGGAATCGGGTGTGGAAAGGATTTCATCAGGTGATTTGAGTCAGCGGATGAATGTGACAGCATCCCAAATAAGGCAGGATTTGAATAATTTTGGTGGATTTGGGCAACAGGGATATGGATATAATGTCGAATATCTGTATAATGAGATAGGAAAAATACTTGGTGTAGATAAAAAGCATGGCATGATAATAATCGGTGCCGGCAATTTAGGTCAGGCAATTGCGAATTATACAAATTTTGAAAAAAGAGGATTTGTGGTCAAGGGCCTGTTTGACAAAAATGAAGCATTATATGGTAAAAAAGTAAGAGAAATAGAAGTACTTCCGATGGATAAATTGAAAGAATTTATAGCAGATAATAATATTGAGATTGCTGCATTGACACTGCCTAAGAATGAGGCTGTAAAAGTAGCAGAAGAGATTGTAGAATATGGAATTAAGGCTATATGGAATTTTGCGCATACGGATTTAAAACTTCCCAAAGATATTGTTATTGAAAATGTACATCTATCGGAGAGTCTTATGCGACTGTCCTATAATCTTACAAGGAATCATTTGTAAGTTATTTCTTAACAGGACATATTTGATAATAACAGAATTTGTTATAAGAAAAACAGAATGTTACAAGTCATATGAACATTATTATCATTAAAAAGTAGGAAGCGAAGATTATGATTATAGGAATAGGAAATGATGTTGTTGAAATAGAAAGATTTGAAACTGTTGTTGAAAATGAGAGCTTCATGAAAAAGTATTTTACACTCAAGGAAATAGAGGCGGGTGACAAAAAAGGTAAAAAAAGAACTTCGTTCTTTGCAGCTAATTTCTCTGTGAAAGAATCTGTTTCTAAAGTATTCGGTACAGGAATATTAGGCTTTTCACTTGATGAGATAGAAGTACTTAGGGAAGAAAATGGTAAACCATATGTAAATTTGTATGGCAGGGCAAAAGAGATAGCCGATAGGTTGAAAATCAACAAAATACATGTGAGTATAACAGATACAGATAATCTGGTAATGACTATGGTGGTAGGTGAGAATTAATGGAATATTTATTTACAGGAAAAGCGGCAAAATCAGTAGACAAATTCTGCATACAGGAAATCGGTATTCCATCGTTATCATTAATGGAACGTGCAGCACATGCAGTTGCAGTGAATACAGATAAAGTAATCAAAAAACAAGACATTTTTAAAGGAAGAAAGGCAGAGATTGTCATTGTATGCGGAACTGGAAATAATGGAGCAGATGGAATTGCAGCAGCGAGAATGTTAAAAGAGATGGGACATTCATGTAAAATATGCATTGTTGGAGATATCACAAAAGCAACAGAAGAATTTCATGTTCAATATCAGATTGCAAGACATCTTAAGCTTGAAATGAATGTGTGTGATACAAAAGCGAAAGTGGAGAAATTTTCATTTGCGGATAACTATGAAGAAGTTCTTATCGTCGATGCACTTTTTGGTATAGGATTATCAAGAGATGTGGAAGGCATTTATTATCAGATGATAAGCAAGATGAACGGACAAAAAAGTTTTGTCATAGCTGTCGATATAGCAAGCGGTCTGAATTCGGCAAACGGAAAAGTGATGGGAATTGCTGTAGTAGCAGATATTACGGTTACATTTGGAAAGATGAAAGCAGGGCAGCTTTTGTGTGACGGATATGAGTATAGCGGCAGAGTGATAATAGAAGATATTGGATTTGTGAAGAAGGCATATAATAATGTATTAGATGAATTAAAAGAAGATGTGTTTGTCTACCATACAATGGATGATTTAAGAAAAATTCCTAAGAGAAAGAAAACATCACATAAAGGGACATATTGTAATGTTAATTTGATTGGTGCAGGGGAAAGTATGTCCGGTGCCGCAGTGCTGGCAGGAATGGCAGCATACAGATGTGGAGCAGGGCTTGTCAAAATTTATGCAAAAGAATCAAATACAGAAGTGATAAGAACATTAGTAAAAGAAGCAATTGTCAATGATTATTCTGCATTTGACATTGACGAGAAAGACAAAAACAAAGATATTATTATAGTCGGTCCCGGACTTGGCACAGTTGGTGAAGCGATAAAGCAGGTCGAGAAAGTACTTGATACAGACTGCAAAATAGTTATTGATGCAGATGCACTTAATCTTATCAGTATGAATAAAATATTATTAAGTAAATTTGGTGAGAATATCGTTATCACACCACATTTGAAAGAAATGTCAAGACTGATTGAAAAAGATGTGTCATATATTAGAGAAAATATGATAGAATGTGCTAGAGAGTTTTCCTTGAAATATGGTTGTACAACTGTTATCAAAGATGCAGCAACGGTTGTCAGCTCGCCACAGGGAAATATCAGGATTAACACAACGGGAAACAGTGGAATGTCTAAAGGTGGAAGTGGTGATGTCTTAAGTGGTATCATCGCAGGACTGGTAACACAAAATCTTGGTGTTTTTGAGGCGGCAAGTCTTGGCGTGTATCTTCATGGACTGGCAGGAGATTTGGCGGCAGAAAGAAAAAGTGAGTACAGTATGACAGCATCAGATATAATAGAGGCTATCCCTGAAATTATGAAGAAAAAAGAGAGTATGTAATGGTTTTGGTTAAAAGCTATTTAGATATAAGATGATAAGCAGGTGGCAAAATATAGATTGATAAGAATGGAGAATTGATTGAGATGAATACAAATTATGACGAAGATAAAATTGTTAATGAAAAATATTACAGAGCATGTGCAACCGTAAATCTGGATGCAATATATGATAATATCATCAATCTTTCGAAAAGACTTGGTGAAGGAACAAAGATAATTGCAGTAATAAAAACAGATGGTTATGGTCATGGTGCTGTTCCTATAGCAAATACAATTGACAATCTTGTCAGTGCCTATGGAGTGGCAACTGTAGATGAGGCTGTTAATTTAAGAAAACATGGAATCAAAAAACCAATTTATGTCATAGGGTATACACATGAAAGCCAGCTTGCAAGGATTGTCGAGGGAGATATTAGACCAACAGTTTTTACATATGATATGGCAAAAGCAGTATCAGATACAGCGGTTTCTATGAATAAAAAAGCAAAAATTCATATAAAGATAGACACTGGAATGAGCAGAATCGGATTTAAGCCGAATGAGGAAAGTCTGAATATCATAGAAGAGATTAGTAACATGAAAGGAATTGAGATAGAGGGGATATTTACCCATTTTGCAACTGCAGATGAAGAAGATAAGACAGGGGCAAATAAACAGTACGAGATATTTAAGAATTTTACGGATGAACTTGCCAAGAGAGGCATCAATATCAAAATAAAACATTGCTCTAACAGTGCAGCGATGATGGAAATGCCGTATGCGAATATGGATTATGTGAGGGCAGGAATTGCAATGTATGGATTATATCCGTCAGATGAGGTTGATAAAGAGCTTGTGAAACTCACACCGGCACTTGGACTAAAAAGCCATGTTGCATATGTAAAAACAATAGAAAAAGGAACAAGAGTAAGTTATGGGGGAACATTTGTGGCTGATAAGGTTATGAAGATAGCTACCATTCCATTAGGATATGGTGACGGCTACAGAAGAAGCCTCTCTAACAAAGGATACGTCCTTATACATGGCAAAAAGGCGGCTATTTTAGGAAGGGTATGCATGGATCAGTTTATGGTAGATATTACTGAAATTGACGATGTCAAAAAAGATGATGAAGTTGTGCTTCTTGGTAAGAGTGGTGATGAGGAAATCACAGCGGAAAAACTTGCACAGATGGCAGGAGAGACATTTAACTATGAAATTGTATGTGATATAGGAAAAAGAATACCGAGAGTATTTTACAGAAATGGAAAGATTATATGCACAAAGGACTATTTTGATGATAAATACGAAATTAATGAGGCTATTAGTGACTCGTTGGAATAAATCAGCATAAAATGTTGCGTGATTCATCGGATAATGATAATTTTTTGAATACACACTTTTTTTTAGGATATACTACTTATAGAATAAAACATAAAGCTTTAAACAAGCAGGTGGCAGTCGTTCTGAATAGTTAGAACATTTCAGAAAGTATTTGGAGTATTTTCATATTTTTAGAAAGACTGTAAAACAACACAGAATATAGATAGTATGAAAATGGAGTGTGAATTCGTTGATAGTAAGGCGTGGAGATATATTTTATGCAGATTTAAGACCAGTGATAGGGTCAGAACAAGGAGGGATAAGGCCGGTGCTAATCATACAAAATGATACCGGAAACAGACATAGTCCTACAGTGATATGTGCAGCAATCACTTCGAAGATGAACAAGGCGAAGCTTCCGACACATGTTGAGATAGACAGTAACAAATATGATATTGTGAAAGATTCGGTAGTACTTTTAGAGCAGTTACGTACAATAGATAAAAAACGTTTGAAAGACAAAGTATGTCATCTTGATGAAGAAATACTCGAAAAAGTAAACACAGCACTACTTATTAGTCTTGAATTAAATACATAAATATTGACTAATAGATAAGAAAATGTTATATTTGGAATGTTAATCATAAATTATAAGGATTCTTTGATTGGATTAAAAGGAGTATACAGATGGAGATTGGCAGGCTCTTTAAAAGAGTTATCGGTAAGGATTCAGAGGAAAATGTGACAGAACAAGATATTCTTTCAGTCATCAATGAAGGGCATGAACACGGTGTGCTGCTTGCTAGTGAAGCGGAGATGATAAACAACATTGTAGAGTTTGGCGATAAAGAAGCCAAAGATATCATGACTCACAGAAAAAATATTGTGGCAGTTAATGGTGATAATACTCTAAATGAAGTGGCTGAGTACATAGTGAAGCAGAATAATTCAAGATTTCCTGTCTATCAGGGAGATATTGACAATATCATAGGTATCGTTAATTTTCGCGATGTAATGATTGAATCTTCCAAAAAAATAAACAACGACAAAAGCATCTGTGAAATCGAAAATCTTGTCAGAAAGGCAATGTATATTCCGGAGACGAAAAAGATTAATGTGTTGTTTAAAACGATGCAGTCGGAAAAGATGCATATGGTAGTTGTGATTGATGAGTATGGACAAACAGCAGGTATTGTCGCGATGGAGGATATTTTAGAAGAAATTGTCGGCAATATTTTAGATGAATATGATGAAGAAGATACAGATATTGTAAAGAAAGAAGATGGTTCCTTTATAGTAAGGGGAACAACTCCACTCGATGAGATATCAGATGAAACAGGTATTGCATTTGATGAGGATTGTGAGACATTAAACGGCTATCTTACAACAAAATTTGAAAGAATACTGTCTAATGAGGAAAGACCTGAACTTGTCATCAATAATGTCAAGTTTAAGATTTTAAATGTTGAGAATAAGGTCATATCCCTTGTACATATCAGTATTATTGATGAGATAAAAGAAGCATAATGCTTTTTATATATAACTGTCCGGTTATCGGACAGATCTTCATTGAATAAAGTGTGATAAGAGAATAGTGGTTAATCAAGGAATATTTTATTTTGTAGATTATCATGAATCATATAAGAAGCACTTTATTCAGAAATTATAATTTATAAAGTAAGAAATTTACGGAAAGGAAAAGTGTAAACTGTTTTTGGATTTTTATGTGCAAAAGCAGGATTGTCGTAAAATACGGCAGACACAGGTATAAAAATGTCAGGACATTCAAAATTTGCAAACATCAAACATAAAAAGGAAAAAAATGATGCTGCAAAAGGAAAGATTTTTACTATCATAGGAAGAGAAATAGCGGTAGCAGTAAAGGAAGGAGGTCCGGATCCGGCCAATAACAGCAAACTTCGTGATGTAATAGCGAAGGCAAAGGCAAACAATATGCCAAATGATACAATTGACAGAGGAATTAAGAAAGCAGCAGGTGATGCGAATTCAATTAATTATGCAAGTGTTACATATGAAGGATATGGTCCTAACGGCTCAGCAATTATTGTTGATGCTCTTACAGACAATAAAAACAGAACAGCGTCGAACGTAAGAAATGCATTTACAAAAGGCGGTGGAAATGTAGGAACACAAGGCTGTGTATCATTTATGTTTGACAAGAAAGGTCAGATTATCATTGATAAAGAAGAGTGCAATGTGAATGCTGATGACTTAATGATGATAGCAGTAGACGCTGGTGCAGAAGATTTTGCTGAGGAGGAAGACAGCTTTGAGATAACCACTTCCCCTGAAGATTTCAGTGCTGTAAGAGAGGCGATTGAAAGAGAAGGCGTGAGTATGGTTTCAGCAGAGATTACAATGATACCTCAGACATGGGTAGAACTGACAGATGAAAACGACATAAAGAAAATGAACAGAATACTTGATTTACTTGATGAGGATGATGATGTTCAGGCAGTCTACCACAACTGGGATATGCCTGAAGAATAAGAATAAAAATTTTTAAGAAGTGAGGAAAAAATATGTTTTGTACAAAATGCGGTTTAAAGAATGATGATACATCATTATTCTGTGCCGGATGTGGGGCGAAGCTGAGTAAACCACAATATGCACAGAATGCACCTGAACAAATTCCATTCTCGGAAGAAGCTTCTCCAGTAGAAAATGCATATGATAATGTAGAGAATGAGATAGTAAACAATACAGCATATGATAATAGCGATGAATTAAAAGAAAATGTGCAGGAAATGATTGGTGGGGATAGTAGCGATACATATGCAGAAAATAACAGTGCGGATTTTCAGCGTGGGATTGATTTGATGAAGGAGGGACAGGAAAACAGTTCTGATGGTATGCAGCCAGAAGGCAGTTTTGCCAATACTCAAAATAGTGAGCCGGTACCGGTTTATGAACAACCACAGAATGACAGTCAGAATAATTTTAGCCAGCAGCCATTTAATAATCAGAGTAATTTCGGCGGACGGCCATATGATAATCAGGAAGCATATAATGCAGTTCCTAAAAATAAATTTTCATTTAAAAGATTTTTCTTTAGCATGATAATAATACTTGCATCAGTTGCAGCATGTGCCGTTATTGTAATGAATTATGTAGGAATCAAGATATCATATGAAGGACAAGGGAACACACAGGCAACTAAAGGATATGACGTGATTAAACAAGGTGTTGAGTTCGATGAAGAAAATATAGCTTATGATGTAGATGCATTAAATGAGCTTAAAGATGCCGTAGACAATTTTAGAATAATTGTCATTGCATTTGAAATAGCACTTGTTGTAATAGCGGTGATAGATTTGATACTTCTTATTGCAGTGAGAAAAAAAGGCGGATATGTATTAACCATGTTTTTCAGTCTTCTAAAGATGGGACTTGGAGGCTATGCAATTTATTTGTGGTGTTTTGATGTGCTTGATAAATTAAAAGAAGTATTCGTACAAAGTTCCGGCTTGTATTTACAAGATTCGCTTAAACTTACATTTACAGTAGAAATTGGTGCAATATTGGCTGTAGGATTACAGTTAGTAATATTTATTTGTTCTATCATACTTCTTACATGTAAGAACAGACAAAAAATCGCACAGTAAGATTTATATATTGACAGAATGGAGTAATTAGTTATGAAGTGCAGCAGATGTGGTGAAGAATATAATAAAGATCAGACATTTTGTTTGAAATGCGGCACACCTATACCGGATATACCTGATTTTAACCTTATTGAATCAGAATTGGCAGATAATGTAGGAAAACTGATGGAATCTGTAAAAAAAGAAAATTTTGATACAGAGGATGACATAGATTATCTTGATGATGAGTATTATAATGATTATATGCCAAAACATGAGGTGGAGGCTGATTTGGAGCTTGTTGACATAGATGGATTTACAGGGGATCTGAATGAGGTAGGATTTGATGTTGATTCATCTGATTCTACAAGGGAATATTCTGATGTTAATCCTAAATATCTGCAAAAAGATAGTGCTCAGGAGAGTGAAAGCAGTGCAGAAAATGAAATACAAAAAGAAAAGAAGGCATTTAAGGTAAAAGCGATTGTTTTTACTATTTTGGCGATAGTTGTTATAGTAGGTGCGGTAGCTTTGCTTGGTATATACAACAATAAAAATTCTTCAAGCAATAGCTTTGTTGCACTTTATAATGATGGATATCAGTACTATACAACAAAAGATTATGAAAAAGCTTTAGAGATACTTCTCAAAGCAAAAAAACTAGCTTCAAATGATAAAGAAAAGATAAAAGTAAATAAGGCAATATTGTCATCCTATCAGAATATTGGAAATCATGAGGATGATGTCATTGAAATATTAAAAGAACTGATAAAACTTGAACCATCAGAATATGAGAACTATGAGCAGTTAATCAGCATATATGACAGCAGGGATATGATAGATGAAATTTCAGAACTGATTGATGGAATCAGTGATGTGACTGTTAAATCAAAACTTTTAGATTATACTGTTGCAGCACCAAAGTTTAGTGATGAATCAGGAAATTATGATAATTACATCAGCTTAAAGCTAACTACGGTGGGCTCTAATAAGATTTATTATACTCTTGATGGAAGTGAGCCGACAACACAGAGTATATTGTATACAGAAGAAATTAATCTTAATATTTCAGGAACAATTACGGTAAAGGCAATTGCTGTCAATGCCAGAGGAGTTGCAAGTAAGGTTGCAACAAATGAATATAATATTAAACCTGTTGTGATTGACGGACCGGTTGTCAAGCCGGAAGGTGGCACATACACGAGTCCTACAATGATAGAGATAGATGTTCCACACGGAATGAAATGCTATTACACATACGGAGCTGAACCTTCTACACCTAAAATAGGTGAAAATGAGTATAAAGAACCGGTAAAGATGATGAGAGGCAAAAATATTTTTTCGGCGATATTTGTCTCAGATAATGGAGGAAAAAGTGAAGTGACAGAGGTTGTCTATCAATTGACAATCAATAGTGTTTTTAACTATGATGATGCACTTAACATTCTCAAAAACTATATAGAAAATAGTGGAATAGCTGAGAGAAGAACTGTACAGATTGGTGGAAACATTGAGATGATCGATGGTGAAGAAGTAATTGTCAATCCGGAAGATGTTATTACAGAAGAACAATTTATCAAGCCTGAGAATGGAAATTTGTTGATTTTTGAGTATTATTGCGTTACAGATATTGATAATGATGAATATTATATTATTAATGTCAGAGAAGTGAATGCAGAAGGTTCTACAGTTGATATCATTCATTATGGTGTAGATACATTTTCAGGAAATCTCGAAATAGTAGAGAATGATCCTGATAATTATGGAAAGTTCAGACTGTATGTTGAAGAGGAAGAAGAAACCGATGAGACAGAAAGTCAGAGAGATAATTAAGAATAAACTAATATGAAGGAAAGTGAGAAAAGTATGTACAAGATTTTAAAAGCAGAAAAGTTATCGGCTAACAGTTATCTTATGGATGTCGAAGCACCAAGAATTGCTAAGTCGTGTAAACCGGGGCAGTTTATTATTGCCAAGACAGACGAAAAAGGCGAGAGAATTCCCCTCACTATCTGTGATTATGACAGAGAGAAAGGAATTATTACAATCGTATTCCAGCCGGTTGGTGCTTCTACAGAAAAAATGTCAAAATTGCAGGCAGGAGATTCGTTCAGAGATTTTACAGGTCCGTTAGGACAGCCGTCAGAATTTGTGAATGAAGATATTGAAGAAGTCAAGAAGAAAAAATACCTTTTCGTTGCAGGCGGTGTAGGTGCGGCACCGGTTTATCCACAGGTAAAATGGATGCATGAGCATGGTATTGAAGTGGATGTCATTGTTGGTGCAAGAACAAAAGATTTGGTGATTCTTGAAGAAGAGATGAAGGCAGTAGGAAATCTGACAATTGCTACAGATGACGGTTCATATGGATTTAACGGTATGGTAACAGGTGTGATTGAAGACCTTGTGAAAAATCAGGGAAAGAAATATGACGTATGTGTTGCAATTGGACCTATGATTATGATGAAGTTTGTCTGTAAATTGACAAAAGAATTAGAGATACCAACTATTGTTTCATTGAATCCTATCATGGTTGACGGAACAGGTATGTGTGGTGCATGTCGTGTTGTAGTTGGAGATGAAGTGAAATTTGCCTGTGTTGACGGTCCGGAATTTGACGGACACAAGGTTGATTTTGACCAGGCAATGAAGAGACAATTAATGTATAAGACAGAAGAAGGAAGAGCCTTATTAAAGCTTCGCGAAGGTGATACACACCAGGGCGGCGGATGTGGCTGTGGAGGTGACAAGTAATGGATGTATTAAAGAAGACACCTGTCAGAGAGCAGGAACCAAAAGTAAGAGCAACGAATTTTAAAGAAGTATGTCTTGGATATAATATGGAGGAAGCAAAAGAAGAGGCAACAAGATGTCTGAAATGTAAGAATCCGTTATGTGTCAAGGGGTGTCCTGTATCAATCGATATACCTTCATTTATCAAACAGGTTGAGGAAGGCAATATTGAAGAGGCGGCAAAGATTATCGGAAAATCATCAGCACTTCCGGCTGTATGTGGACGTGTATGCCCACAGGAGACTCAGTGTGAAGGAAAATGTATCAGAGGTATCAAGGGTGAGCCGATTTCAATTGGCAAACTGGAAAGATTTGTTGCTGACTGGTCAAGAGAAAATGGTGTTGAACCGGAAGCACCGCTGGCTCCAAATGGCAAGAAAGTAGCTGTCATTGGATCAGGCCCTTCGGGACTTACATGTGCAGGTGACCTTGCAAAACTGGGATATGAAGTGACAATATTTGAAGCATTACACGAGCCGGGCGGAGTTTTGGTATATGGTATTCCAGAATTTAGACTTCCAAAAGATACAGTTGTTAAGACTGAGATAGAGAATGTGAAGAAATTAGGCGTTAAGATAGAGACAAATGTTGTAATCGGACAGTCTGTTACAATAGATGAGTTACTGAATGATGAAGGTTTTGACGCTGTATTTGTCGGTTCAGGTGCAGGCCTTCCAAGATTTATGGGAATCCCAGGAGAGAGTGCAAACGGTGTATTCTCAGCAAATGAGTACTTAACAAGAAGTAACTTAATGAAAGCTTATCTTGATGAATACGATACACCGATTGCTGCAGGAAAGAAAGTAGCAGTTGTAGGTGGTGGTAATGTTGCAATGGATGCAGCAAGGACGGCTTTAAGGCTTGGAGCAGAAGTTCATGTTGTCTACAGAAGAAGTGAGGAAGAACTTCCGGCGAGAGTAGAAGAAGTACATCATGCAAAAGAAGAAGGAATCATCTTTAACCTTCTCACTAATCCGACAGAAATTCTTGTAGATGAGAATGGATGGGTAAAAGGTATGAAGTGTATCAAGATGGAACTTGGTGAGCCTGATGAGTCAGGAAGAAGAAGTCCTGTTGAGATACCAGATTCAGAGTTTGAGATGGATGTTGATACAGTTATCATGTCACTTGGTACTTCTCCAAATCCGCTTATTACATCTACAACAATTGGTCTTGATATAAATAAAAGAAAATGTATCATCGCTGATGAGACTGGAAAGACAACCAAGGAAGGTGTCTATGCCGGTGGTGATGCTGTTACAGGTGCAGCGACTGTTATTCTTGCAATGGAAGCAGGTAAGGCAGGAGCGAAGGGAATCCACGAATTTCTCTCATCAAAATAGTTATAAATACAACGTATAGAGTACAATATCAAATCATATAGAGGAGTCAAGCGGCTCCTCTAATTTTTAAGTATCGGAAAATCAAAAGGAGTTAGGTGATTAAGTGACAAAGAAAAACAAAAATGAAATCAATCAAAATCAAACTAGGTCTGGCGCATTATTAGGTTCACAAAGTGGTTCTGATAAGATAAATAAAAAGAAACAAACATGGATGATAGCTGTCATTGGTATCATTATGATTTTCATGGGATTTTCGGCATTTTATGCTATCAGACAGTTAAATGATAGTTCAGATAAAAACAGACAGAATGTTCAGGTGAATGCAGATGTTGAGGGGGCAGCAAATCATGAAGGTATCGAAAATAACAGCACCAGTGATATAGACAGTCATGAAGCAGATACAAATGATTCAGAGGCAGATAAAGATTATGCTGACGAAAATCAATTGATAGAAAATAAGTCAGATGAAAATCAAAATAACAACAAAGAGACAGGAAGTGTAAGGATTGTGATGGTTGGCGATGTTTTGCTTCATACGCCGGTGAGCGACAGTGGATTGATGGAGGATGGGACATATAATTACGACCATTTGTTTGCTCATGTAAAGGATGATATAAGCTCGGCAGATCTTGCAATTGTCAATCAGGAGGTTATCCTTGGAGGAAGAGAGTTGGGACTATCCGGTTATCCCACATTTAATGGTGCTTATGAAGTGGGAGATGCACTTGTCGCTGCGGGATTTGATGTGGTGCTTCATGCTACTAATCACGCACTTGATAAGGGAAAGACGGGAATTGTCAATTGCCTTAATTTCTGGAGGATGAATTATCCTGAAATTGGAGTGCTTGGAATTAATGACAGTGAAGAAATGCAAAGTGAAATTTATATCAAAGATGTCAATGGTATTAAAATAGCAATACTCAATTATACATATGGAACAAACGGAATCAGTATGCCTGAGGATATGCCATTTGCCGTGAATCTGATTGATAGGGAAAAAATAGCAAGGGACATGGAGATAGCAAGGGAACAGGCAGATTTTATTATTGTATGCCCTCATTGGGGAATTGAATATACACACAATGAAAATAATGAACAGAGAGAACTTGCACAGTTTTTTGCAGAGCAGGGGGCAGACCTGATTATGGGAGCACATCCTCATGTCATTCAGCCGGTCAGATGGGTAGAAGCATCCAATGGAAATCGGGCACTTGTCTATTATTCACTCGGAAATTTTATCAATGCTACCAGTGAATATGGAAGTGGTGTGGCAGATAGAATGATTGGTGCAATGGCAGATGTGACAGTAGAGATGGACGAGTCAGGAAATGTATTGATAGCGGATTATAAAGCGGTTCCTCTTGTGACACAGATGCTGACAGGAAGTGGAAGAATAACAACATATAAACTTAGTGATTACAGTCAGGAACTGGCAGAACAGAATGAGGTCAGAGAAAGAGATGCAGCTTTTTCATACGACTATTGTGTGAGAGTGAGCAAAGAAGTTTTGAGTGATTGAAAAAATACTATATTTATAGGCATTAGAATGGAGAAAGTTATGAGAATAACCATTATATGTGTTGGAAAAATAAAAGAAAAATATTTGAATGATGCAATACAGGAATATTCAAAGAGATTGTCAAAATATTGTAAGTTAGAAGTGATAGAAGTATCAGATGAAAAAACAATTGAAAATGCATCAGATGCGGTAAACAAACAGATAAAAGACAGGGAGGGTGAAAGAATACTCAAATATATCAAAGAAGATGCCTATGTCATCACACTTGAAATTCTTGGAAAAATGATTACATCACCTGAATTGGCAGAAAAAATTGAAAATCTGGGAATCAGAGGTATCAGCAACATTACATTTGTGATAGGAGGCTCACTGGGATTATCAGACAATGTTTCAAAAAGAGCAGATTATAAGCTTAGTTTTTCAAAAATGACATTTCCACACCAGTTAATGAGAGTGATTTTGTTGGAGCAGATTTACAGGGCATATAGAATCAATAACAATGAACCATATCATAAATAAAATATATTTTTTTATGTAGAGAAATGCAAAAAAATGATGACAAGAGAGGTGAGAAAATATGTATGAGAAGCAAGGAAATGAGGGGCATTATCAAAGATGTAGGATCGAAGGGAAAGAGAAGGTAATCATCATAGGTGCGGGACCGGCTGGAATTACGGCAGGATATGAACTGTTAAAACAGGCACATGATAAATATGAAGTAATTATATTAGAGGAAAGTAATGAAATAGGTGGTATTTCAAGAACTGTTAAATACAATGGAAATCGAATGGATATTGGTGGACACAGGTTTTTTTCGAAAAATGATGATGTCATAGCGTGGTGGGATAATATGATGCCAAAGCAAGGAGAAATGTCATATGATGATAAAATCCTTGGAAGAAAAAAGGACTTAATGAAAGGTGGTCCCAATCCGGAGACAGAAGATGAGGTCATGCTGATACGTGACCGTGTATCCAGAATCTATTATAAAAATAAATTTTTTGACTATCCTGTAAGTCTGAAGTGGGAAACAATTAAAAATATGGGATTTTTTACGACCATCCATGCAGGTGTAAGTTATTTCTATTCATGTATTCACAAGTTAGATGAAACATCACTTGAAAATTTCTACATCAATCGTTTTGGAAGAGTATTGTACGCCATATTTTTTGAAGGATATACGGAAAAACTTTGGGGAAGGCATCCGAGTGAAATATCAGCAGACTGGGGGTCACAGAGAGTAAAGGGTTTGTCAATAACAGCGATTTTAAAAGATATGCTGTCTAAAGTGACAGATAATATAAGGCAAAAGCTGATATCAATTGGTGGATTAATTGGTGGTGAAACAAAAAAAGCAGATAGCAGAAGTAAATATGAAAAACATTATAAAAACAAAAATAAGAATAATAAGAAGAACAGAAATAAGAACAAAGAGACATCGCTCATAGAAGAATTTTTTTATCCAAAGTTCGGGCCGGGGCAGATGTGGGAATTAGCAGCAAGAGAGTTTGTCAAAATGGGTGGAACCATATTGAAAAAATCAAAGGTTGTAAAGCTTAATAAGGAAGTAATAAATGGTAAAGTAAGAAATGAATTGCTGGAGGAAAAATTAAGTCAGAAAATTACAAGCATAGAGTACGAAGAAGATGGTATCATGAAAAAAATAGATGCAGACATTATTATTTCATCTATGCCACTGAAAGATTTGATAGAAGGAATGAATGATGTACCTGAAAGTGTAGAAAGAATCGCAGGAGGGCTTCCATATCGTGATTTTGTAACAGTTGGTGTCCTTTTAAAAAAACTAAATCTTAAAAATGAAACAAAAATAAAAACATTAAACAATATTATACCGGACTGCTGGATGTATGTTCAGGATACAAAAGTGAGACTTGGAAGAATACAAGTATTTAACAACTGGTCGCCGTATCTTGTGAAGGATGTGGATGATAAAGTCTGGATTGGACTTGAATATTTCTGTGATGAAAAGGACAAATTCTATCATATTTCAGAAAAGAAATGTATTAAGTATGTGACAAAAGAATTAATGAAAATGGGCATTATATCTTCTGAAAATGATGTACTGGATGCTCATCGTGAAAAGGTAAAAAAAGCATATCCGGCATATTTTGATACCTATAGTGAAATTGATACTCTTGTGAAATATATTAACACGATTGATAATTTATATTGTGTGGGAAGAAACGGACAGCACAGATATAATAACATGGATCATTCAATGATTACCGCATTTGAAGCTGTCAAAAATATAATGAATCATATCAACGACAGAAGTAATATATGGAATGTCAATGTGGAGGGAGAATACCATGAATCACGCTAAGATAAGGAGTACAATGCGAAAAACTGCACAATACATGTGTCTTGTGATAGGTATTTTATCAGTCCTTTTGGTATTGTACTACATTATATTTATTGGAAAAGGACATTATCATTCAGACTGTACAGATACGATTCTGTGGGCACAGGCATCATTAGATGGAAATGATCTTGTGAACAGTGACTTTTCATATGCAGGAATTATGCCCCTGGGAGGCAATATCATAATGCTTCCATTTGTGGCAGCATATGGGGTTAGTTTGAAAGCGCAGATTCTTGGAATGGTAGTATTTGCTTTCATTTTTGTCGGCTCCATTGTCTTTATGGCAAAATCAATGAAAATTGAAAATGAATGGATTACTGTAATGATAGCAGTGGTTTTGTTTACAACATGTTCCAGTGGAAAATTTAGAGAAATTTTTTGGGAGCATATTATTTATTATAGTCTTGGGATATTGTTTTTGATGATTGGATTGGGAAGTGTACTGAGATGCATCAGAAGGAAATATACTGTTGGAAATTTAAAGAACGCACTTTTATGGTATAATTTTTTGTTTTTATTTGTAATAATATCCTCCATCAATGGTATGCAGATGCTTACAATGTGTGAAATTCCATTACTTGCAGCTGTGGCTGCAGAGCGTTTTTTCGATTTTAAAACGCCGCTTATCAATAGTAGATATATAAAAAATTATCTGACAATGATAGTTATTATGATAGGGACAGCGATTGGACTTGTATTTGGTAAGTTAGTTATTCATGGAGTAAAAGCAAGGTATGCACAGGCGTATTCATCATTTTCGGACAAAAATGAGTGGGTAGGTAATTTCTTCGAATTTTTTCCGAAATTCTTTTCATTAATAGGAGTTGATACAAAGACATCAATGATTATGTATTCTTATGATGGAATCATTCATCTTTTGAGAATTATATTTGCATTTATATTAATCATTGTTCCGTTTATGATGTTGATGTTGTATAAGAAATTTGATGATATCTCATATAGGCTGATGATTCTGTGCCACCATTTTATGGCTGTTTTCATAATGATAGGATGGACATTCGGAAAACTGAATAGTGCTGAGTGGAGACTTACACCTATTGCAGTTTCATCAGCAATAATGTGTGTACTGTTTATGAGGTGGCTTGTGAAGAATTCTGATTACAAAAGACTTGCGGCTATTGTTGCGATTCCGGTTGTATGCATGGCAGTAATTGTAACAAGAGATATTTCTATAGTAGAATCACAGACAGATGAAAACAAAGAACTTGATAAGCTTGAAAAATGCCTTGAAGATAATAATCTTGAATATGGGTATGCTTCATTTTGGCAGGCGAATATCATAACACTTATATCAAATTCGAAAGTAAAATCCAGAGTTATCAATATAGATGAATTTGGATTTGAAAAAAGAATGTATCAGACAAACAAAAATTGGTACGAAAATGTCAATGGGTATGATAAATATTTTGTTATACTTGATGAAGGTGAATATGAAGTGTATAATAAATATCAGCTTAATTATGAGAAACCACAGGAAATGATACAATGTGGAAAATTTAAAATATTAATTTATGATAAAAACATTTTCAGGTAACAGTATAGGGGTGATAGAGTATTTAACGCAAAGGATTATCTGGTAAGTCAGATTAATTAGAAGGACAGATTGTCAAATAGAAAATAAATGGTATGTCTGAAAGTATATTAACCAGGCATACTAAAACAAGGATGGCTATATATGGATATAAAAATGCATAAGAAACAAAATGATGAAAAAAAACAGACAAAGAATAACAGGACAAAAGCAGATAGAAAAAACAAAAACCAAATGTCTAAAAGACAAAGTGGTAATATTGCGCCAATGCATAATTTACAAAATACAGAGCAAATGAATGAAGATAGAGTACAAAATAAGAATGTAAAAGGTATTAGAAGCAATAAAATCAAAAACAAAAAAACTGTAGAAAAGAATAAAAAAGATAATATAAAAAGTACAGAAAAAAATAAAAAAGATAAAGTAGGAAATATAGGAAAAAATAAAAATGAAAATGTAAAAAGTATAGAAAAGAATAAACAAATTAATGTACAAGTGAACAAGGAAAATATAACACAGATATGTAAATATCATAAAAAGTGTGGAGGATGTTCTTATATAGAAAGTGAATATGCAAAGACTTTAAATATAAAACAAAGATATGTAGAGAATTTACTTGGTCAATATTGTAAAGTTTCTAAAATAATAGGAATGGAAAATCCATATTATTACAGAAATAAAGTACATGCTGCATTTGGAAGAGACAGAAAGGGAAATGTAATATCAGGAATCTATGAGGAAGACAGCCACAGAATTATCAACATCGATAAATGCATGATAGAAAATGAACTTGCAGATGAGATGATAGGCTATATAAAATCACTATTAAAATCTTTTAAAATCAAAGTATACGATGAAGATACAGGATTTGGACTGCTCAGGCATATCCTTATAAGAACGGGACGTGTGACAGGACAAGTAATGGTTGTACTTGTTTTGTCATCACCGATACTGCCATCAAAAAATAATTTTGCGAAAGTACTTAAAGAAAAGTTTCCACAAATTGCCACTATAGTAATTAATGTAAATGATAAAAAAACTAGCATGGTACTTGGTGAACGTGATATCGTGATATATGGAAAGGGATATATTGAGGATATTTTGTGTGGCAAGAAGTACAGAATATCACCACAGTCATTTTATCAGATTAATTCTGTCCAGACAGAGGTTTTATATCAAAAGGCGATAGAATTTGCCGGTTTGAAAGGCAATGAAAGAGTGATAGATGCCTATTCGGGAATTGGAACTATCGGTATGACAGTTTCTGATTATGCAAAAGAAGTATTATGCGTTGAATTAAATCAATCAGCAGTGAAAGATGCTATTGCGAATGCAAAGGCAAATCAAGTAAAGAATGTAAGGTTTGTATGTGATGATGCCGGCAGATTTATGGTGAAAATGGCAGAGCAGGGGCAAAAAGCAGATGTTGTGTTGATGGACCCGCCGAGGGCAGGAAGTGATGAAAAGTTTTTGTCATCGATTGTGAAACTTGGCCCGGAGAAAGTTGTTTATGTATCATGCAATCCGGAGACATTAGCGAGGGATTTGAGGTACTTGGTTAAGAAAGGGTATGAGGTTACAAGAGCATGTCCTGTGGATATGTTTCCGTTTTCGGGGCATGTGGAGACAGTATGTCTACTGTCACGAAACAAGTAAAAAAGTACAGAAATAGGCTTAAAATAAGGGATTCCGAGAGATTTGCTGAAATTGGCAGTCTCCTGGAATCCCTTTTTTCGTGTTTTGACAATAGCGTCATAGTCTGCCTTTTGATAGGTTGAGACAAGAAACTACTTTTTTGCCGATTGAGACGATAGGACTATTGTCAGGTAAAAGTCCGTTTTTTGGTACAGATGGCTTGATATTATTATACTGTCCAGAGTAGCAAACGGATTGACTTTAGACTAAAAATAGGGTAAAATTAGTCCATCACTAGGAGGAGAATGGGATATGGATGAGAGAATATACTTAGACACCTATCTTTTGCAGCAGGACATGCGAGTCCGCTTGCCTAAGTCAGTGATCTCCAATTTAGGGGTCGAAAAAGGAAAAACAAAGTTTGATATATATTTGGACTCAAAAGAGCATTGCTTAATATTTAAAATCCACGATGAGGAGAAGTCTGAAAATGAGTAAAGAATTTACAGCCGTTTCCCTGTTTACCGGAGCCGGTGGCATGGATGTAGGCTTTGAACGAGCCGGGATTAAGGTTGTATTTGCAAATGAGCTTATGAAAGAAGCAGCTCAGACTTATAATGCGAATCACCCGGCGGGTGTTATGGTTAATGATGATGTGAATAATGTGATGGATCAGCTTAGTCAGTTTGAAGGTGTTGACCTGGTCTTTGGAGGTCCGCCGTGCCAGGGCTTCTCTGTTGCGGGTAAAATGGATCCTGATGATGATAGGAGCAAGTTGATATTCACTTTCCTGGATGTCGTTGAAAGAGTAAAACCGAGAGCTTTTGTTATGGAGAATGTCAAGGCTCTGGGAATTCTTGAGAAATGGGAACCAGTAAGAAGAAAGTATCTTGAAAGAGCTGCTGCATTGGGATATAACTGCACACCGTTTATCTTGAATGCAACGGAGTTTAATGTTTCCCAAAAGAGAGAACGTGTATTCTTTATCGGTATCCGTGGAAATGGGGATCCATTTTTTGAGTACAACATGAGTAACCTATTGGAAGACCAAAAGAAAAAGGCTCCAATCGTAAGAGACTTGCTGGCATCGCTGGGCAAGGCCGGGACGGATATGAATCCTAATACATGCACTGCGAAAATTACATTTGCTACGCATCCAATTATGCGTAAATCGCCATATGCAGGTATGTATTTTAATGGTCAAGGCAGACCGATCAACATTGATGATTATGCCAATACCCTCCCTGCTTCTATGGGTGGCAACAAGACACCATTTGTGGACGAAGAGTATCTGTATGGTGATGCGTCCGAAGATTGGGTAGTAGCTTACCACAAGGGCTTGATGGATGGAACTATTGTCCCTGAGTTTGAGGAGGCACCTTCCCGTTTGAGAAGACTTACTATTAAGGAAGCGGTGAGAATTCAGACATTCCCAGATGATTATGTTTTTTGCGGAAATAAGGGGCGTATTTACACACAGATTGGCAACGCAGTCCCTTGCAATATGGCTGAAGCTGTAGCCAAGGCAGTTGTGCGATACTTGGATGGTCAGAATCAATAAAGAATAGTACAGGGATATACTACACACGGTTGATGTGCGGTATATCCCTGTTTTTGTATTTAGCGGGTCAAACCGAAGATCTCTTTGGCAAGGTCATCGAGATATGTAATTGTTTCTTCTTTGAACTTAGTATCTCTAGCGGTCTGGAGGATAAAACGAACAAATTCTTCACAGTCGACCGTTTCAAGGGATCCCACATTTGAAGCAAAGAAAAGCTGATATGCGATGATTCTAAGCATGAAGTTCCGGGATGAATATTCGTTTTGAATATCCGTAATAAAGTCTCCGGTCGCAGAAGCACGTGGACCTTCAATAAACAACATTCTATTTCCACCAGAGGTAAGCACCTTATCAGCAGCGTGACGTACATCAGTTTCCTCGTAGTCTTTATCCTTAAGTTCATTCGAGGATATGAGTTTCCCGTCAGCATAGACATCAAGGTCGCTTATTTCACGGCTAGAAGCACCGCTCTGGTTGACTGGATGTACTTCAACTACATCGGTTGGACGATTATATCGAAGATGATAAATGCCCGCCACAAGAAGAGTTAAAACTTCTCCCTCATAACTATGTTCCAGTGCACGTTCAATAAATGTCATCAACTTAGACGGTAGATTTGCGAAATCAGGAATAGAGAAACGAGTAATACTATTCTTCTCGTCTCTGATAGCAATCAGTTTTGTAAGTAGATATACAAGACACTCATATGCATCTTCCGATGTTTCAATGGTCGGAAGATTATCACACAAACTGTCTAAAATCATTTTATCATTTCCGCGGCGAACAGCATTATCTTTGCTCAACTCAGGGAAACGGGCAGGCTTGTTAAGAAATGGTTCGTTTGAGCCCCCCATTGCCTTTTCCAGTGTCTCCATTTCAAACTTGACGATAACATTATGGCAAACTGTTCTTGCATCGTAGGCGCCTGGCAGAGTGGAGCCTTTTTGCAAACAAAGGGCATTAATAGATTCGTCAGTGGCTTTCGAGAGTATAGCAGTGAACAAGATATACTTGTAGGTCAGATGCGTATTATCGATAACAAAATCAATGAAATCTTTATGCTGACAAGTTGCATCTGGGGTAATAAGTGCTTTTTCATATGCTTCCTGTAATTTCTGCTTGGCATCTTCTTTAAGTCCCATAATAATTAGACCTCCTTAAACAGATGAAATTCTTTTTTTGTTAGTCCCATATCTAACGCTCGATACATATATCTGGCAGCAGTTGAAGAGTATGGTCTCCATTTGGAGCATTTTTTCTTTATAGAAGAGGGCGAACAGTCATCAGTTTTGTAAAGCCAGCGATATGATTGGAGAAACGCACCATCTTCATAAGGGAGAACATCCTGCCGATTTAAGACAAACAGCAAGTACATCTTCGCAGTCCAAGTTCCCAAACCTCGGAGTGATGTAAGTTTTTTAACGACTTCCTCGTCTGAGGCAGCTGATAGAGCGGTAAAATCTAATTGACCAGTATTAACTGCGTCTGTCACATTGCGGATGTATGAGACCTTGGCATTGGAAGTTCCGGTGCTACGAATCTGTTCGTCAGTTAGTTTTGAAATCGTATCGGGAGCAACATTTCCGCCACACAGATTTTCCAGACGACTATATATTTTCTGCCCTGCTTTAATAGACATCATTTGTTCGATAATCTCGTGGATTAGAAACGAATATGGGTCATCAGAATGAGGCTCGTATGAAATATCTCCAACCATGGATATTACTTTTGCAAGCCGTTTGTCTTTACGAAGCAAATGCTGAATAGGCAAGGATTCGGAATTGAGTGTAATAGTATCGCTCATGGATCACACCTCCTTCTTGTGATTTTGAGCATAGAAAAATGCATATTGCTGCATTATTCCTGCGGCATTTCCATATGAAGGAAAAGGATTGATTCCTTTATAGTGACTGTCTATTACTTTAGAAATCCAGGTGTCAATCGGTGCCATAGAAGTTCTTCCATATGAAAACAGACATATACAGTTGGCAACCTTATCCCCAACACCTTTTATAGTATAAAGTTATACTTAAATATGTACAATAAATATTAAATAAGAATGTACAGATGTTATGATATATGAGTTACAAGGAGGAACTCATAATGATATTAA
>CADACD010000035.1 GCA_902786365.1 uncultured Lachnospiraceae bacterium
CTGCAACCTTAACATTTCCGACAGCATATGGCACATTTTCATCAGGTTCAACAGCTGTTTTATATCCGGTAGTAAAATTTACGGATAAGCCAAATAAATATGCATACAGAACATCGCAAGCCTTTGCAGAAAATAAAATTTCATAAATATGAAGTTGGTGAACGATTGGTGAACGATTTGTATGTTATAATAAATTAAATACAGTATATTTGGGGAAGGAGTGGTATAAACGGAAAATGAAAACTTAAGTGTTGGATGGAGAGTAGTGAGTTTAATAAGGATGTTATTACTAATTTTGTTTTGTATTACGATTCTTGGTATGGCTATCATGTTTGCGAATAGCAAAAGTACAAACAAATCTGTATTTGGTTATAGATACTATACTATTTTGACAGCGTCTATGTCACCAAAACTTCAGGTTGGCGATATAATATTCGTAAAGATTGTAGATGCTGATGAAATTAATGTTGGTGACATCATTACATTCAATCCGTCTAAGTCAGGAGATATATATCTTACTCATAGAGTGATTGAAAAACTGGAAAACTATGATGAAACAGGTGTTACATGCTTTAAGACAAAAGGTGATGCCAATGAAGATCCGGATGAAATTCTGATTGATGAAGCAAGAGTGATAGGAAAGGAAACTTTATGTATCAGGAAGATGGGGTACATCATTAGGTTTGTACAGTTGAGATGGTACTATGTACTGATAATAGTCATATTGTTTATCGTAATGCTAAAAGTGATGGGGATATATCTTGAACTGAAAAGCAGTGAAGAAAGTGAAGATATGTCTGATCATATGGAAAAAGTAAATAAGGAAAAATAAGAAGGAGGATATTATGAGAAAGAAAAATATTCAAAAATCAAATCAAAAGAGTAAAGAAAGAAAGCTTTTGGGGGCTACACTAGCCCTGGCAGCATTAATAGTAGGAGGAAGCACATTTGCATGGTTTACATCAACTGATTTAGTTACAAATAAGTTAAGTTCGACAGGTGGTTTGAAAGTAGTTGCTACAGAAAGTTTTGACAGACCAGATAATTGGACTCCGGAAGTAACTGTTAAAAAGGAAGTTGGTGCACTTAATGCCGGCAATATCGATGCATTTGTACGACTTAGTCTGCCGAAAACACAAGCAACGGTTACAAGATTATCAGATGGTGCAACAGTTAATTTCAATGCTATAAACGCAGCAGCTTTGAAAGATGCAAAAGAAATAACGCGTGAAGAAGCTATTGCGTTGCAGGCAGGAGCATATTTGGTTTTTTCTAAAAATGCATTGGTAGTCGATTCACAGGAACAGACAATTGATTCGAGTACATTACCAAACGAAACAGGCTTGTATATTTTTAGAAGAAAAGAGGGAACAGAAACTGTAAACGGTGTTACTAAAACAACTTACGAATATTCCGGATATGTTTACGATGAAACTGGTGATAAGTTTTATTTGGTAAAAGCAATAACTGACGGAGAGGGAAAATATGAAAGTGCAAAATACGTAACAGAGACAAAAAATTCAGAAGCCCCTGAAGTAGATTATACTAAAGTTAATTCTGATAACTTTATAACTGTTACATATAAGGATACAGAGGGTAAGAATCCTATAGTAATAAAAATTAATCTTGATAACAATTGGAAAGATTCTTGGAAATTTAATGATAACAATGGCCACGAAAAATTCTATTATAAAAAAGTACTGACATCAGGTAATAAAACACCAAATTTAATTAAGAGTGTTAAGCTTGAGACAGCTCAAGATGCATATTATGCATTTGATTATAATTTGGATGTTAAAATAGAATCTATTCAGATTGGAACAGGAGATGCTGATGGAAATGGAAAGGCTAATGAAGAAGCAGATATTGTGGTTCCTGTAAACGAAGAATGGAAAGAGGAAGTAACTGCAACATATAATTATAGTACCGATGGAAAATATTCTCCGGATGATGATGTACTAACATGGACATCTAAATAATTAAATCATGTAAATAAAAATATTAAGAAAGTATAGAAAGGATTAGGATGAAAGTAATGAGAATAAAAAATAGTAAGTTAATATCAGAAACATTAATAATAGCTTTTGCCCTTTTCCTTTCTTTATCTTTATTTGCAAAGGCAGTTTTTGCTCAAACTGTGCTTCCGGATGGAAAGGTGGCAGGGCTTGACCAAGGACTGACAGTTATGGATGATAATGGAAATAGTGTTGGTGATGATGGCGAATATTATTTTGTTGTGGATGACATGATTCAGGGACAGGAATATGTTAAAAACATTCAGATTATGAACTTGAGAGAAGACAAAGCATATCATATTTATTTATATGTGACACCTGTTTCGAATATTGCTAATAACATTGACTTGGAAAAAGATACGCAGTGTACGTTCTGGCTTAATGGAACAGAAATATATACCGGAAAAGTAAATGGTGATGGGAATGTCAATTTGAGAGAAGAACCGGCTGATTTAGGACTGTATCGACCTGGAGATTCGTCAGTGCTCAAGTGCCTTGTTGTATGGAATGGAGAAAAGATAAATGAGTCATATAATAACGGTCATAGAGTATTTGATGAGAGTGGAGAACATATAATAGAAGAACCGGATGCAGATAATTCTTATTATGGTGAGGTGAAATTCCAATGGAAATTTTATGCTGTAGTTGATGAGAGTTATTCATCAGTTAAGACAGGTATTTTATCTGAGAAGAATTTAAGAGGAATCATCATCATTTTATCCGGGATAATTTTGGGAACGATTAGTATATTGTTGGTTCTTATCAATTTAAAAAAACAAAAACAAAAGACAGGTAATTAGATGTGTCTTAAGGACAGTTTGGTTGGTATTATGAAAGAAAAAATAAAAAGTTTTGCCACCATATTTTTGTCATTGACAGGTATTTTGATACTTATCTGTTACGCAGTCGGGTATAGATTTTTTGTTGTAGAGACAGGAAGTATGGGAAAAAAATATCCGGTAGGTTCTATGGTGATTGTAAAAAATACTGCACCGGAAAAGATAAAAATTGGTGAAGTGATAACATTTAAAATTCAAGGAAATATTTTAGTAACACATAGAGTTGTCGATAAAGATTTGCAACAAAGATACTTTGTAACGAAGGGTGATGCTAATAATAAAGTAGATGAAAAAGAAGTGTATTTTGATAATGTTATTGGAAAAGTGGAATCAGATATTCCATTACTTGGATATGTATTATATTTCTTAAACTCGATGTATGGGAAAATCAGTATAGGAATATTGATTGTTGTTTATTTCATATACACGGTTTTCAGTTTTTGGTTATCAAAAAAGTGTTGAAGGAATGAGAGGTTAATGTCAATGAATAAGACTGATGAAACAAGAATAAAAAAATTATCCGGAAATGTCGGTGTTATCATATTTTTATGTTCTCTTCTCGTTATAGGTTTTACGCTGGCGTATTTTTCGTATACAGATATCGTTACAAATAAGCATAGTGCGAAAAGTTTGAAAATTGAGTTGCTAGAGCCTGCATGGTACACAGATACCGGAATGGAAGCTGCAAAGAAACAGGTTCCGGGTATGACTATTACAAAAGATCCTCATGTTTATAATAAATCGGAGGCAAAAGTATATGTCAGAATGAAGATAGAGATTTTAGATAAAGACGGCAAGATTATTACAGATAAAACATTGATTGCAGCGTATTTAAAGAGCATTTATTTTATTGATAAAAATGATAATAATGAGAAAAAGGAATTGTTTGTATTTGACACATCCAATCCGACTACGCCTGTAAGCTCACAAAATTCAAATTTTGAATATAGCAGTAGCGATGGATGGTTCTATTATAAAACGGAAAATGGATATACAGAATTGGATGCAAAATCTAGCACACCTAATTTATTTGATGAGATACATATTCCGATTTTAAAATCGGAGTATAATGGTATATTTGATGGAAATTATACCATAAAGGTGATTGCACAGGCGATATCGACAGAATACAAAACAGATACTGATATCATTGATGCATTTAATCAACAATATGGAGAGTAATAATGAATAAGAGAAAGAGAGTATTAGTTGTTGCAATTGTGTTATTCATTAGTGCTGTATCAATAGTGTATTATGGAGTTCACATAAATAAAAAGGATAACATTCAGTCAGATACATATGAAAGTGAAATTGCTGTTTATAATGAACTGAAAACGACAGAAAATGAAAGAACACAAGAAGACAGTCTGTTAGACAATGCGTATAATTTGAATCCTGATACAATTGCCTGGCTTTTCATACCTGGTACACAGATAGATTTTCCAATCGTACAGACTGACAATAATGAATACTATCTGAAATATAGTTTTACAGGGGAAACCCCATCTAATGGGGTTCCTTTTTTGGATTACAGGTGTGAAAGTGATTTCAACGGATTCAATTCTATCATTTACGGTCATAATATCAGCAGGGATAGAATGTTTTCGGGACTTTTAAAATTTAAACAGGATACGTATTTTAATGAGCATAACACTGCAGTTTTAAAGATGAAAACGGGAGATAGGAGAGTTCGTTTTTTTGCCTGTCTTGTCACCAATAGTACAAGCGATATATATCAAGTTGTTTTTCTTACTGATGAAGAAAAAGAAGAGTATATTAATATCATTAAATCAAATGCAGTTGTTTGGGATGATAGTGTGGAAATTCATCTTGACAGTAATATGATATTGCTTTCAACGTGTTCATATGACTTTGATGAAGCAAGAACAGTAGTTGTTGGAATATTGGAATAATTACTAAAGCAGGAACCTCCACTATTAAAGATAATTATTTAATCCAATCAGACTAAAAATGTCTGATTGGACTACAACAAATGGAACTTTCTGTGTTATAGTGTGATATGTTGTTAGTGAAAACTAACTAAAGTATGTTATAACGAAAGGAAGTTTATCATGGAGAAAAAAGAAAGAAACGAACGCCTGAATGGGCGTGATCTTATCAACATAGGAGTCTACTCAGCGATTTATTTCGTCATTGTTATGGCACTTGCCATGACAGGTCTTATACCTATTCTATTAATCTTACTGTCTTCAACAATTGCTATATTGGGTGGAATACCATTTATGTTATTTCTTACTAAGGTAAAAAAACCGGGGATGATATTCATTATGAGTACCATAATGGGAATTTTAATGTTTGTAACAGGAATGACATGGATGCCGATTCCATTTGCAATGTTGACAGGTGTTCTTGCGGAAATTACATATAAAGCAGGAGATTATAAAAGTCTCAAGGCGGCAGTGATGACATGTGCTGTATTTCCGTTATGGGCAATAGGAAATTATCTTCCATTATTTTTACAGAGAGAACAGTATTTTGCAGACAGAACAAGTTATGGTCAGGATTATACAGACGCTGTAATGCGTTTTACACCTAATTGGATGTTTATTGTACTTGTTGTTATGACGTTTGTATGTGGAATCATAGGAGGTATGATAGGAAAGAAACTGCTTGCAAAACATTTTAAGAAAGCGGGGATTGCTTAAAGTGGAGGGACAGAAAAGTTTTCTTGATCCGAGAACTAAGCTTTTGCTGATATTCATTGAGGCAGTCATTGTACTTGCAACTGCGGGTGGAGAGCGGCTGGTTGTCTTTAAAGCAATATTTACGGTTTTACCATTTTTACTGCTTGTTACAATAAGAAAATATAAGACCTGCCTCATTGCCGGAGGGATACTGTTGACTGTTATGTGTCTGGAATATTTTGTGTTTCAGAATGTAAAAGGAATGGCTGAGGCGATGCTTGTGATTGTTATAACAATTGTGACACGTTTCCTTCCGGCATATGTGACAGGTGTGTTTGTGATTCAGACAACAAAGGTAAGTGAATTCAAGGCAGCTATGGAAAAAATGCATATTCCTGATGAAATCACAATTCCCATGTGTGTGATGTTTCGATTTTTCCCCACAGTGAAAGAAGAAAATGAATCAATCAGAGCAGCAATGAAAATGCGGGGGATTGGCTTTGGTGGCAAAAAGGCGTCTAAAGTAGTGGAATACAGACTTGTGCCGATGATTGCATGTTCGGCAAAAATTGGAGAAGAGCTGTCCGCAGCCGCACTGACACGAGGGCTTGGAAAATCGAGAAAAAGAACTAATATATGTAAGATTGGTTTTGGAATATGCGATTATCTCATATTTGTACTTGCGGCCATTACAATGATTTACTGGATATTAGGAGTGATAATGCGATGATACGATTTGAACATGTTAATTTTTCGTATGATGCAAATCCAAATGAAAAAATTCTTTCAGATGTTTCGCTAGAAATTGCAGGTGGGGAATGTGTGTTGTTTACAGGTGGTTCGGGCTGTGGCAAGTCAACATTACTCAGACTGCTAAACGGACTCATACCGGAGTTTTATGAAGGAACATTAAGTGGAAGAATTACAGTTTTAGGAAAAGATATTTCACAAAATGGTATTTATGACCTTGTGGGAAAGATTGGAACAGTGTTTCAAAACCCAAGGGCGCAGTTTTTTAATGTAGATACTACGAGTGAGCTTGCGTTTGGGTGTGAAAATCTTGCCATGCCGGAAGCAGAAATTCTTGCAAGGATTGATATGACTGTAGTGGATTTTCATATAGAGAAGTTGATGAATAGAGATATTTTTAAACTTTCCGGTGGAGAAAAGCAAAAAATTGCGTGTGCTTCCATTGATGTCCTGCGACCGGATATTATTCTGCTCGATGAACCGGCTGCAAATATGGATTATGAAAGTACGAGTGATTTGCGTCAATTGATACAGATTTGGAAGCAGGAGGGAAAGACAATTCTTATTGCAGAGCATAGAATCAATTATGTCTGGGATATTGCTGACCGTGTGATTATTCTTGACAGGGGAATGATAACGAAAAATATCTGCAAAAATGAAAAGAATACATTTACAGATATGATGTGTCAGAAATATTGCCTACGGTCCTTAAGTAGTGTATCTGTTCTTGATATGGTTGAAAAAGAAAAACAAGGCTTATCAAATAAAACAAAAAATATGACAGAAGCGAATTTAGTTACAAATCCTAAATTAGAATTAACCGATTTTCAATATTCGTATGGAAATACAGAAGTGATTTGTATTGGTAATATGGATATAACTGAGAATCGTATTACAGCAGTTGTTGGGCCGAATGGAACAGGAAAGACCACATTTCTTGAATGTCTGTGTGGTGTGAGGAAGAACATAGGAAAACTTAAGTTTCATGGGAAAGATTATGACAGTAAAGCAAGATTAAAAGAAATTTTTATGGTGATGCAGGATCCAAACCATCAGCTATTTACAGAATCAGTTTTAGAAGAGGTTTTGATTAGTATGCCTGATGAAGATGAGGATAAAGCAAGGGAAATTCTAAAAGAACTTGATTTGTCTGAATTTGAAGAGAGACATCCAATGTCACTTTCGGGTGGTCAGAAACAGAGGGTTGCACTTGCGTGTGCAATTGCATCCGAAAGAAAGATACTCCTGCTTGATGAACCAACCAGTGGACTTGATTTGACGCACATGCTTGAGGTTGCAAGTATTCTTAAAAAGATAAAAGAGCAGGGAAGAACAATCATCATTGTTACACACGACAGTGAGTTGATTGAAGTCTGCTGTGATGAGATTGTAAAATTGGGAGAGACTAAAAATTTGGCGGTTTAAAAAATTATTTTTGAGATGGCGTATAACGTTCTATACAAGTGAGGTGAATATATGCAAAATGACAAAATAAACATATGGCAGTCATTCAGGCAGATGGCAAATATAGGTAACTACAGAATGCTTGCTGATACGGGTGAATGTGTAGTCATTCGTGTGGAGAATGATACAGGAGAGGGAGATATGATTATCTATCAGGTATTTGATGGCGTTTATCTAATGTATAATGATTTTCATATGGAGTATTATCAGTCAGAGTACCAGACAGTTTCTACTACACTGGCTGTGGACTATTGCAGAGAGGGAAGTCTTACTTTGGAATGTGACAATGGTATTTATCAGGTAAAGAAAGTAGGAAATATATGCATCGATTCCCGTGTTCATCATAAAGGACTTGTCAGGTTTCCGACAAAACATTTTCATGGGATTACGATAGGTTTTGAGAGTGGTATTGCAGAAAGAACGCTTAAGAGAGAGGTGGCAGGAATCCCAATCAGTCTGGAGGATATTCGAAATAAATTTTGCGGAAATGGTGCTTCATTTTTAATCAGTGAGGATGAAACATTGAAGAGACTTTTTACAGACCTATACCATGTTCCGGAAAGGGCGAAACGGAATTATTTTAAGGCAAAGGTATTAGAGCTTTTAGTTTGCCTGTCAGCAATGGAGACAGAAAATATTGAAAGTGAGAAACCGTATTTTTACAAAGATCATATTGAAAAGGCGGGTGCAGTAAAGAAGCTGATTACGGAGGACTTAAAGAAAAATTATACAATAGATGAATTGTCAGAGCGTTTTGATATTTCAAAGACAGCACTTAAGAATTGTTTTAAAAGCTTATATGGAAAACCGATTTATACCTATCTGACGGAATATCGGATGCATAGGGCGGCAGAGATGTTAATTGGCAGTCCGGCTTCGAGCATTGGTGATATAGCTTTTGAGGTGGGTTATGAAAGTGCGGGAAAATTTTCTGCTGCATTTAAAAAGGTTATGGGAATGACACCAAAAAAATACAGAAACCAGCCACATTAAAAAGATTCTGCCCGAATATTATCAATATAGAATTAAGAAGAGAAAGGATAATTATGGAAGAGAAATCAAAAAAAAATAAGGCAATAGAAAATTCAAAAAAAAACAGTATTTTTTCATATATTTTTAAATTTGCAGGCGTATACAAAAAGAACTATATCAAAAGTGTTGTTCTGGCATTTATCGGTGTTATTTTTTCATTGATACCATATATCATAATGGGTCAGATTGTAAAACAGCTGATTAATGGTAGAACGGATTTTTCGTTGTATTTGAAAGAAGTTGCCATGATGGGAGTATTTCTTATATTGAGAGTTTTATTTCACACTGCTTCAACAAACACATCACATAAGACCACATTTGGATTGCTCGGAAATGTGCGGACTGCACTTTGTGACAAGCTTTACAGACTTCCACTTGGTACAGTTCTTGATATACCATCAGGCTCAATGAAAAACATTTTAGTTGAGAGAGTGGATTCAATGGAGCCGTTGCTTGCCCATGTCATACCGGAATTTACTGCCAATATTACGGCCCCAATCTTTATGTTTATTTATTTGCTTACTATTGACTGGCGAATGGCACTTCTTTCGCTGGCAACACTGCCGGTTGCGATGTTGTGCATGATGGCGATGTTTAAGGATTATGAGACGCCATTTAGAAGAACACAGAATACGACAAAGGTATTAAATGACACCGCCGTTGAATATATTAACGGAATTGAAGTGATAAAAGCATTTGGAAAGGCAGAAAGTTCATATCAGAAATTTGTTGATGCAGCAAAGGACAATGCACAAAGCTTCATAGACTGGATGCGTTCCTGTATTGTGCCGTTTTCAGTGGCAATGGTAGTTGCACCGGCAACACTTTTAGCGGTACTTCCGATTGGTGCAATATTTACAATGAAAGGAAGTCTTACATTAGTTGACTATGTGATGATTATTATATTAGCATCGGGAATTGTCACACCACTCATTACGGTTATGGGATACAATGATGATATCAGCAAGGCGACATCTATTTTTGGAGAAATTGATGATATTCTTGAACTTCCTGAACTTAGCAGACCACAGAAAAGTAAAACATTGCCTAAGGATAGCAGTGTAAAATTGTCAAATGTGCATTTTGGATATAAAGAAAAGGAAGTTTTGCATGGAATTAATATCGATATTCCGGCAGGAAGTGTGACTGCACTTGTGGGTCCGTCAGGAAGCGGAAAATCTACGATTACCCGTCTGATTGCGTCATTATGGGATGTAGACAAGGGAGAAATAAGTATAGGCGGAGTGAATATAAAGGATATGTCACTTGATGATTATTATTCACAGGTTGCCTATGTATCACAGGAAAATTTTCTGTTTGATACTACTATTAGAGAAAATATCCGTATGGGTAAAAATCATGCAAGTGATGAAGAGGTAGAAAATATTGCCAGATTGAGTGGCTGTTATGATTTTATCATGAGCCTTGAAAATGGATTTGAAACGGTTGTTGGCGGAAGTAGGGCACATTTAAGTGGCGGAGAGCGTCAGAGAATTGCAATAGCAAGAGCGATGATGAAAGATGCACCGATTGTCATACTTGATGAGGCAACGGCTTATACGGATCCGGAGAATGAAGCAGTCATTCAACAGTCAGTGGCAAAGCTTGTAAAAGGAAAGACACTGATTGTGATTGCACATCGTCTTTCGACAATTGTTGATTCTGACCAGATTATTGTCATCAGTGGTGGTAATATTGCAGAGAGAGGAACACATGAAAAACTGCTAAAAAATGGCGGATTATATCAGAAAATGTGGAATGCCCATATATCTGCTAAAGATACAATTACACCGGAAGAAATGGTCAGAAATTCAGATAAAGATAAATTAAACAAATCTGAAAATACAGTTAAAAGTAAGAAAAAAATACAGCAGGAAATAAATCAAGGTCAAAAAAAGGAGGTGCGCTTACATGATTCAGATATTAAGAAATTTCTTTGATTTCTGTGCAAAAGAAAACAGAAAGCTGTTTTACAGAACACTGGTAATCGGTGTTTTTATGGCAATATGTGAGGGCTTGAAATATCCTGCAATAGGACTGATACTGAAGGGATTTTTAGATGATGATATTTCAAATAAACGCATTCTGACAGGTTTTTTGATATTGCTGGGCTCGGTAATAATCGGTTCAGTGCTTCGTGCACGCTCTACCATGTTACAGTGCAGGGCAGGATATAGTGAGTGTGCAGACAAGAGAATTGAGATTGCGGAGCATTTGAGGTATCTGCCAATGGGATATTTTAATGATAACAGTCTTGGAGAAATCACATCAGTGACAACGAATACAATGGAAAGCCTTGGTGATGTTGCGACTCGAGTGGTAATGCTGACAACACAAGGACTTTTAAATACAGCAGTAATAGTTCTGATCATAATGATTTTTGACTTTAGAATCGGATTACTATGCCTAGCGGGAATCACATTATTTGCAATGGTCAACCATATTATGCAAAAGAAAAATGAAGCGGTTTCTTCAAAAAAAGTTGAGACGGATACAAAACTTGTGGCAGGGATGATTGAATATATTCAGGGGATACCAGAAGTAAAGGCATACAAAATGACAGGTGCTTCAAGAAAAAAACTGGATGAGACAATCGAAGCAGCATCAAAGTCAAACATTGATCTTGAGATGGCTTCAAACATATTTATCCCGATACAAAATATTATAATGAAACTGACAGGTGCAGTCATTGTTCTTACATCAATTCGATTTTATTTAAATGAAAGTATGGATTTGCTGACGACAATTATTATGATGATTATGTCATTTTCAGTTTTTGCAGGCTTGGAGACGATGGGATCATACTCGGCACTTTTAAGAATTGTTGATATCTGCGTACAGCGGGGAAAGGAGATACTCGCACTTGAACCAATGGATATTTCAGGAAACGAGTATGAAACAGAGACACAGAATATATCTGTTAAGGGAATCGATTTTGCTTATGATAAAAAGAAAATTATTGATGATGTGTCACTTACGATAACGCAAAAAACGGCAGTTGCTTTTGTAGGACCGTCGGGAAGCGGAAAGACAACACTGTGTCATCTGATTGCACGTTTCTGGGATGTACAAAAAGGCGGGATATACCTTGATGGGCATGATGTGAAAGAGTTTTCGATGAACTCTCTGATGAAAAATTACAGCTTTGTATTTCAAAATGTATATCTGTTCCATGATACTGTTGCGAATAATATCAGATTTGGCCGGCCTGATGCATCTATGGAGGAGATAATGTCCAGCGACAATAACGAATATATTTATAAACATCTCTGGCCTGATGCATCTATGGAGGAGATAATGTCTGCAGCGAAAAAGGCATGTTGTCATGATTTTATCATGAAACTTCCGGATGGCTATGACACTGTCATCGGAGAAAACGGAGCAAGTCTTTCAGGTGGGGAAAAGCAGAGAATCTCAATTGCAAGAGCAATCATGAAAGACGCACCTGTCATCATACTTGATGAGGCAACAGCAAATGTTGACCCTGAAAATGAGAAAGAGCTGATGGAGGCGGTAGAAGCACTTACAAAGGAAAAGACAATTCTGATGATTGCCCACAGGCTCAAAACAGTAAGAAATGCCAATCAGATTTTTGTGGTTGATAAAGGCAAGATTGTGCAGAGAGGAACACATGAAGAACTGATGAAAGAGGAAGGTATCTACAGGAGGTTTGTGGATTTACGAAAGAGTGCTACAAGCTGGAAGTTGTAGGAAAAGAGAAGATGTAATAAGGAAAAATATATAACAGTCACAAATTTGTATGGATTTGTGGCTGTTATATATTTTTAGGGAAAAGTCAAAAGGTGATTCAATATTATTCAAGCCTGCATGAAGAATATTTAGAATTAAAATAAGAGTCTATTTTTTCCCTCTTTAAATTTTCACCGATGACGATTAATACCTCCTGACCATTATTGATAGAATTAAGATGAATCCCAAGATTAGTGGCATTGATTTCAATCCATTTGTTTTCAGCTTCATCTGTCATAAGAAATCCTTTTACACGCACTACATTTCCAACTTCTTTATCATGAAATAATTCATTTATTTTACTTAAAAGAATTTCTTTATCCATATGTATATGCATAAAGAAAAGAGATTCAAATCCATTCTCATCCATGGAGAAAGCTTTTTCAAATGAAACAGTCTGATACCCCGCATTTACAATTTTTTCAAAATCAGAATCTGATAAATTGTCCCAGTTTACAGCGATAATATTTTCAGCATGAAATGTACGATGGCATTTTATCATTTCGAGAGAATTGTTGATATAATTACATAGATTGATTAATTTATCATGCTGTGAATCTGTAATATGGCTTAAAACGATACATCCTGCCATCGCAGCCTGACTTGCAAGAAGATAGTCTGCCTCACCAAAATCATCTTGTAAAAACAAATCATTTTTATGAAATAAGTCATTAATATTGCCAAAATTTGCATAGGGATTGATAATTGTGATGACATTACTGATACAATACATTGAATCAACAGGAGATTCATTTAAGATATCAAAAAATTCGTCTACATCATATATCCCGGATGGCTCAACGATAACTCTTGTAAATCCGAGCATAGCCATCGTAATCAGCTTTGTTTTAAATCGCCGGCGGTGGCAGTCATAATCACAGCCGCCGGCAACCATTTCTATATCGCAGTTGTCACTTTTTAAATCAGCTAAAAGCATTGTGTCAATATTGATGGCGCCATAGTCATTTTCAAGAATGCATACTTTTTCGCCAATACCGGTAAGGTATTTCACATAATATCTTATAAACGTTGTCTTTCCTGACCCTAAAAAACCTGTAATTAAATCAATTTTAGTCATGATAATATTTATTTAACCTCGCATCTTCTTTGTAGTTGATTTTTTTTAATTCTTTCCTATGTTTCTCAATTTGACAAGTATGTTTTTATCAATATGAGCAGTCGTTAGTATTATTGCATTATTGAGAAATAATATCAATAAAAATTTAAAAAATTTACAGTCGTTTGTGACAATCATTATTTGATAAAGAATGATTAAACAAGCAGGACTGATTTATGGTGTCAAGTTGAATGGCAAATAAGGAAAATTGTTGATTCTCTTTTTTGACTATATTTCTGAGAAGCGAATCTTAAGTATTGAACAAATATAAAATTTCCACTATAATAATATGATATCAGCAATCATGGAGGCAAGGCAGGTATGGATGTTGAAAGGTTCTGATGATGGATACAGAGATTGGAGAAATTATCATATGGTGGAATTAAAGAAAAAGCGAAGAATCATATGTTGTACAATGATACTTGCAATGATATTGGTATTTTGTGCATGTGGCAAGGAGTCACATAGGAAAACCATAGACATAGCTGTTGAGAATAATATTTTAGAAAATGATAACAATGATATCGATGAAACTAAAATGGATGAGAAAATATATAAAGGTGAATTATCGTATTCTGTTACCGGAATCAATTCGGATATCAAATCGGTTTATTATTATAGTGACAGTTATTTCCAAAATCCGGGGGAAGATGTGAATGAACATTTGAGAACGATGTCGCTAAATTTGGCATTGGCAGTAACACCGGCACCAAGTGGAGAAAAAAATCGCTATATAGTTGATTTATTGACGGATATTGGATTTCAGGATATCAGTTGTGAAGATTTGTTAATTGAATCAACAAAGGACACGATAGGAAGTGCTATATCACACAAAAATATAAATGGAACAGAAGTGATAGCAGTGGCTATTCGCGGAGATGGATATGAGGCAGAGTGGGCTTCTAATATGATGATTGGAAAAAGTGGAGATGAAGAAGGATTTTTGTCAGCCTCAGGGAAGGTGATTGACAGAATAAAAAAATATCAGGAAAAGTACCACTTAAAGAATGTGAAAATATGGATTTGCGGTTATAGCAGAGCAGGCGCGGTTGCCAATCTTACAGGAAAATATATCATCCAACATTTGAGTGAATTTGATATTATAGATGAAGATAACATCTATGTATATACATTTGAAGCACCTAATTCATCTGTTGATGATGTGGTATATGACAGTATTCACAATGTGATTAATGTCAATGATTTTATACCATACATTCCCTTTGAAAAATGGGGATTATATAGCAACGGGCAAAAAGAATATATAGGAAAAGAGAAATACATCACAAAAAAATCAGTTAATATTTTGAAAGATAAAAAGCAGAAAGAAGAAAGCAATTTAACAAATGAATCTGAAAAAATAAGCCTAACTGATTTTTTATCAGAAACGGCTGATTGGTTGGCAGAAACCATTGACCGTGAAAACGGTGCAGAAGGCATGAGCTATGTAAGTAAATTCATAGAAATGTCATACAAGAAATCACCGAATGAACTGAAAGGAATGATAGATTACTATAAACTTGTTGGACAGAGTATCATAAAGGATATGTCAAAGACAGAGTGGATAAGGCTGATTTTAACATTTGCATTGTCTGGCTCCGCTATACGAACTGATGTCATTGGAGAAATTGTAGACATAATTACCACACATATGGATATTGTCAAAGAAGAACAGGGAATTTCGTTTAGCGAGGAGGAATACGAGATATTAAAAGGATCTGTTCTGCCTCTGCTTAAGATATTACAGCCAATCATTAGCAGTGATGCTCCTGATTTTACACATTTAATGACATTAGCAGATAATGCTTATTCTATTATAAGTGCACATATTACATCCATCAATTTAGAATTGATACAAGAGGAGGATTCCTATTTTACAGACGAAGTGATAACATTTTCGATAGAGGAAATGAAGTAAATAGAAAGACAAAAACATGAATAGCTCAGGTGGTAATGCCTGAGCTGTTTTGACACATATTATGACCGCACTTGTAATTCTAATGATTTATTGAAAGATTATGGGGAGAGCTGGTAATAGTCGGTATCAAAATTAGTTGATATTGTTCCGATAAAAGAGTATAATAGGCTTGCTAAGACGAAGGATAAAAATATGTGACACAAAGCTAGAACCAGGTGAGTTCTATACACCACAGGTGTCTCAAAGATTTTGACAAGAATTGCAATTTGATAAGGGGAAGAAACAGAATACGATGAGGGAGGGTTTTTGGCACTTCTTGATGATTTGACTTCATCAGATGAGAATATAAGGTTATCATTGAAAAATTTGCTTGGGATGATGGAGAAGTGATTGATATGAATGTTAGATTAGAAATGATTGCAGATATGGAAATACCAACTCCCAAAATTGAATAGATAAAAATAGGAGCATATTTTGAGTCACTTGACACCTCATCACTCTTCACCAGCGAAAGGTGGATATGATGAAAAAATTAAAAAAATTTATGCTTCAAAACATGTTTGTTTAGAAATGGAGGTGAATATAAATGTTAAAAGTATATTTTGGAGATATGAAAGAAGCAATTTATAATACTTCAGTATATTTCAAAAACGATTACGAGGATGATTGGATTACAAATCCGTTTGTTAAAGAGATGATTAAGGATGTTGATTCATCAGAAGTGATGTATAGTGGAGTAATAGATAGTCCTGTACTTGGAAAAATAACACCTACAAAGTTATCTGGAGGTGTAAAAACACTAATTCTAGTAAAATTTGAAGCAGATGTAGTGTTCAATGCATCCACATGTGGTGATAATTGTTCAAAATGGTTATTAAAAATAGCAGAAGAGGAAGACAGAACCATCAATTTAAGACATATCATGGATTTTGGCGAAGGTGAGTTTTTGATTCGAATTTTGAATACTGGTGATATTGTCCATAACATGAAGGAACTTACTGATATAGCGGTTAACTTTGTTTAGGAGATTTAGTGATGAAAGGAAAACACAAAGTAATAGTACAAAATAAGCGAATAAGATATGATTTTGAACTGAATAGAAACATTACTATTTTACAAGGGGACAGTGCAACAGGAAAAACTATACTGATTGAAATGATTCAAGAATATATGAATCAAGGAAAAGCAAGTATGGTAGATTTGCAGTGTGATAAAAAGTGTGGTGTAATTAGTGGAAGTACATGGCAGGGACAACTATCACAATTTTCCGATAGCATTATTTTTATTGATGAAGGAAATAGTTTTATTTTATCAGTTGAATTTGCCAAAGAAATTCAAAAAACGGATAATTACTATGTTATTGTCACAAGAGAAGGATTGCCGAATCTTCCATATAGTGTTGAAGAAATATATGGTATTCATTCATCAGGAAAATATGGACATTTGAAAAAATGCTATCAGACATTTTACCACCTTTACAATATTCAATCTGCCGAAAAAAAGTATATATCCCAAAATAGTGATTACTGAAGATAGTAATTCAGGAAATCAGTTTTTTGCTCATATTTGTGATGAGAATGAAGCAAAATGTGTTAGTGCATCAGGAAAATCAAATATAATTAATGTATTGAAGAAACTGTCGCCTAAGGATGAAACGGTAGTGATTGTTGATGGTGCTGCATTTGGACCGGAAATGAATCGTATTATGAATTATATCAATTATAAGAAAAATATTAAGCTGTATGCACCTGAATCATTTGAATGGATTCTGTTAGCCAGTCATATTTTTGATGTGAAAGAATTAGATAATATTCTTGAGAATACATCAGATTATGTTGAATCGCAAAGATATTTTAGCTGGGAACAATATTATACTGAATTGTTGCTTGAAATTTCACATGATTCCTATCTTAGATATAGTAAGAGCAAGCTAAATGAGGCTTATTTAATGGGAAATGTGAAAAACTCAATACTAAATACGATAGAAGTTATAAGGTTTGAAGAAAATGATACTGATGAGGAAAATCAATAGGAGTTTTTATAAAAGAAGTTGATTTGCTACAAAATTTATTAGTATCAGAGAAAGAATATGAGTATGGTGCTGAGTCGTTTGAGGCATATATGAAGGAAAGCAAGGGGAAAATAAAGCCGGATATGAGGGAAATAGCAGTACAAAAGAATGACAAGATAAGATAAATTATTAGTAAATGCCAGATAGTGAGGGCGTATCATCTGAAGTGGTGATGCGCCTTTTGGATGGTGTGCCCGGTATGGACGCAGTCTAAGTGGTGAAAGTCCGTAACATGCCTTAGTAGTGGGAAGTGTATAGCCAAGAGCAAGGGTGTACATCGTGGGGTGGAATCAGGAGATAAAGATAGTATTAATAAAACAGCAAAGAGTGTGGTTGCTGAACACAAGAAACACAAGATTCAGTAACAGAACATATTGTTTTGTGAATAGGACAGAAATGTATTATTAAAATGCAATTAACAAAACTTGTATAAGTAAGATGGGCTTATTTGTCAGCAGATAAATTAAAGTTACAAAATATGGACATAACTCGACAAAATATGGACATACTATTTGAAGGAAAAATAAGATATAGTATATTGACTTAAATATAATACAGGTAAGGTGAATGTATGATAGAAAAATTTGTAGATAAGCTTGTTAATAATCAGTTGAAAGAAAAGAAAATACCACAAGAAGAAATAAATATTTATAAATATGGTTACACATTGTTATGTGAAGTGTTTTTAAATATAATTATAGCAATAATAATAGGAGTTCTATCAGAACAATTAATTAATATTACATTATTTCTTGTTATATATATCCCCATGAGAAGTTTTTGTGGTGGCTGGCATGCTGATAAAATATGGAAATGTACTATTTTTTCAAATTTAATTCTTGTAGCTATGGTTCTGATTGATTATCAATATAGCAGTAATTTTAAGATGATTGTAATGGTTATAGTTTTTGGTATCTGTTTAGCAGCAATATTTTGGCAGGCACCAATTGATACAAAATCAAAACCAATATCCCGACAGGAAAAAGAAGTATATAAGAAAAAAATAAGTATTATTATGTTAATACATACTGTATTTATTGGAACTGCATTGATGTTTGGATATAAAAGTATTATATTCGTATTTACATATTCATATATTATACAATATATTATGCTTGTATTAGAAACTTTGAATAAAAAATTAGAAAAATAAGCTTTATAAATAAATCATTAAAAATATCGAAAACATATTGAAGATATGATATAATTAGTAATTAAAATAAAGGAGGGAGATGTAACTCCATGTATCATATAGCAATATGTGATGATTGCAAAGAATATATTATGTATCTCAGAGATATTTTTAAGGATATAGAAAAAGAAAGTAATATAGATTATAAAATATATGAATATGATTCTGGTGAAGAGCTGGTTAGAAATTTGGATAGAGGAATTAAATTTGATTTGTTGATTTTGGATATGCAGCTTGGTGGAATGGATGGAGATGAAACGGCAAAGATATTTCGAAAAAGATTTCCATATGCAGTGCTTGTTTTTTGTTCTGGTGTGAGACAGCCTACCATTCGGTCTTTTAAAGCAACTCCATTCAGATATATATTAAAACAACAAAAACGTCGGGAAATTATAGAGACAATACAAGAGGTTATGGCAGAGGTAGAGCAAAATTCTGCTGAACCATTTATCATGGCACATTACAGATGGGCTGTTCAAAAAATAAAACTAAAAAATATTTTATATATAGAAAATTCAAAAAGAGGTGGAAGAATAGTAGTCTGTCCTGATTGTAAAGAAGCAAAATTTGAAGACAAATTATTGGTTGATAAAAAGCCGGAGAAATTATCAAGAGAGCTGGAAGAATATGGTTTTGCCCTGTCACAAAGTACATATCTTGTTAATATGGATCATATAGAAGTAATTCGTGTTGATGATTTTGTTTTTGATACGGGAGAAATATTTAAAATAGCCAGAGCATATCAAAAAAGTTTTAAGGAGGCGTTTGCAAAGCGTTTCTCAAATAAATATATTTAGATTGTGAGGAAGCAAAATGGCATGGCTTGATGATTGCATTTTACTATTTGGCTGTATATTGGAAGTGTTTTTGGTATACGATTATTTTCGGAATTTTTTTGAGTTGAAAGTAAGGAAGAAATATGTGGGAATTTTAATGATAGCGACATGCTTTGGTATATATGGAATAAATATGATAGGATATGCCAATGTGAATTTGTTCCTATTTCCTCTATTAATGTGGATATTTGTAAGTCTGGTATTTGATAGCAGGCTCGGTACAAGAATTGGATATTTTATATCAGCATATGTGGTAATGATAGGAGTTGAATTTTTATATTTGATATTATCACGAACAACAGCTGAAATGGTATATGAAAAGGGTGTGGTGCCTGTATCAGATTATGGATGGCAGAGCATATTTGTAAAATTTTTAAATTATATATTGTTTTTAATTTTGAAACAAACATCACATAGATCGCATAGTAAAATGGCTAATAAGTTATTTTATACATATTTATGTGTTCCTGTTTCAACATTAGGAACTATGTTAGCTGTATTTTATTCAGAGGTAGATTTTAAGAGCCATGTTATATTACGAATGGTAATGACATTGTTTTTTGTTTTTATGGTTTTGGGAAATATGGTATTGTTTTATGCATTTCAAAGGCATACTGAGGAGATGAACCAGGCAACCGTTCAACAGTTGGAATTGATGCATAAAAACGCTGAAATAGAAAGATTAACCAAGATAACAGAGATGAATGACAGCTATAATGAAACTATGCATAATATGACACATTCATTAAAAGTGATAGAACAACTGGCAGTAGAGAATAATGTAGATGAGATAAGAGAAATAGTTGAGGATTTGACAGGTAAACTGACACAAAAAGAGGTATATGAATATAGCAGTCATAAAATTTTAAATACAATATTATCAGAATATAAAAATAAGGCGGATAGGAATAAGATAAATTTTGATATATATGTGGAACCGGGATGTGTTTTGAAAAATATAAAGGATATTGATTTTGTATCAATTATAGGAAATGTTTTGGACAATGCGTTTGAAGCGGTTTCAGAGATTGATGAGGCATTAATAGTATTTAGAATGTTTATGCATGAGAAAGGAAAAATGTGTATTATTAAGGTGGTCAATGACTGCAAAGGTAACATGATTGAGAGTAATGGAAAGTTACAAACAACCAAAAAAGAGAAAGGCATACATGGTATTGGATTAAGCAGTATTTCAAAAAATATAGAGAGATATCAGGGAAGTTTCAGCTATTATATGGAAGATAAAAAATTTTACGCAATATTAATTCTTCCGATAAGGTAAAATATATCAATAGTTCAGGCATAAAGCCTGACCTATTTTTGGTTTATAATTTTGAACAAACAAAATATGGACATAAGTCGACAGAATTTGGACATTGACTATGAAAAAAAATATTTAATGATATTATACAATTATATAAAGTGTTTGAGGAGGAATGAACGATGAAATTAAAAAGTATTTTAAAAAAAGGTATTATGGGATGTACTAATGCATTGGCTTTGCTTTTGGTTGTACAGACAGCAAATTCGGCTTGTGTGTGGGTAATTCATCAGCCGGAATTTCCGAAAGAGGCGGAAAAGTTTAAAAGATTATAGAGCGGTGTAATATATCAAGGATAAAGTATATGTTAATTTGAAATTAAAAGAAGAACACATAGATGTATAGTTGCTATGTGTTCTTAAAGTATTATAAAAATGGGAATTAACATATGATTATGAAATTGAGATTTAATAGTAAAGAGGTCATAAGTATATTGAAATTTATTTAGTTAATAGTTTTTCTTATATATCTGATAATTATGTGCATAGAATACTTTATTTAAATTAAAAAAGGAATTAAGTAAAATAAATACATATTATGTATTATGTCATGCAATGTGTATAGTAATTAGAAAGTTTCAAAAATGGAGGTTATTTAATGGAAAGAGTATTATTGAATTCAAACACAAGAAAGGGAAAAATCATCAGAAGGATTATATCCTGCTTGCTTGTAGTATCAATCTTAGCTACAAGTATCAGCTTTGATGCTTTTACAAAAAAAGCAGAGGCATCAGGCGGATATGTGATACTCTACCTGAAAGATGACACGGCAGAGCACTGGCTTGGAAACGACAATGCAGTGTTTGAACTTGTTGACAACACAAACGGGCATGACCACTATGCCATGACAAAGGTAGACTCTGTGACATGGAGCTGCAGGGTTCCGGCAAGTACATATAATGTCACCTTCAACAGGCTCAGTCCGTCTGACGGGACACAGTGGAATTCATGGAGTGCCGGCGGCAGGGGAAGCAACGTAAATGATCCTTCGACATGGTATGGTACATACCACGCAACAGTGGATGAACACGGCTACTGGGACGGAACCGCTACAGCCGATAATGACTACTTCCATGAGGGAGATATTCTCTATCTTGATTTTTATTCCTTTACGGACAATAGCGGAAATTACCTGTGGGAAATGTCAGATGCCCTGTTCTATATCAATTTCACCGGCTGTTCCAAGGCATCAGACAACAACGGACAGGATATCAGCATCAGCAGTGCAGACAGCACAAAATTTTCACCTGTTCTTCTGACAAATGAAATAGAACCACAGGTATATCAATATGTTGTGACTGCCGCAGATGAGGGAGCGACATCACTCAGGTTCTTCAGGGGAAATGCAGAGTATCTGTGGAACAACTCGGTAGTCTTAAATTACAGTGATTATAAGAACGGAAACAACTGTGTAAAGGTACAGGGCTGGGATGACACGGGATATGTATGCCCTTATGTTTCAAGAAGACATGTGACACAGATTGATTCCGTTAACATATCAGTCACAGGAAACAGAAAAATATACAGAAAGCTGGAAATAGATGCT
>CADACD010000036.1 GCA_902786365.1 uncultured Lachnospiraceae bacterium
AGTGAAAATTCTGACATGGCAAAATCCTGGGCAACTTTTTGTTGCTCAGGCACTTATAAATAATGTTAAACTATAGTGTTGCGGAATTAAGGTTAATTACAATATTCGTCTTAGGAGCGTTGTTTGTTACTTCTGAAACGAAGAAGCTGAACGACACCAACAGACGATATGCTGAGAATATAGGTCGGAGGCATCTGTCAGAACATGCCTTCCTGCAACTCTTCGACTTGACGTTGCTTGACGAGCAAGTGGCGGCATGGGAAGAAGAACAAATGGCGGAGTATGAACAAAAGGAGGCTGTTGTCCTCTGTATGTTCGATTCGCTCAGACGGCAAATGCCCGACACGGTACAGGTGCAGCGTGTGGACGAGATAAGGAACCTTGTGGCAGAGAAGAAAGACTATCTACTGGCTATACATGCCGACCTTGAACAACTACGTGACATCAACGGACTGATGAAGGAGCGAGTGCCAGAGATTATCAGACGGGCAAACCGTGCCAATGAACGACTGTCAGACGAGGTAAGCGAGAACCTGCAGACCAACCGCCACAAGACCACGGGACTGAGGGGGATTTTCAAGAACAGGAAGAAAGCCGATGAACAGACGGAACGGGACAACCTCCGTGCATTGAGCCGTGCCAAACAGCAGATCAACAGCATCCTCGCATTATTAGCATCGGATATTAAGCAGTCACAAGAACGGGGTGCGGAACAATTGTTCGGACACATGGATACGCTTATGGGGCGCAACCGCCAACTGAATGAGGAAATCAGCCGCCTTGTCGCTGCCTTCAACAATGAGGACTCACAGATGCGACAACATGGTTCCCACCTTTTGATGGAGCACCAGCACAGGACGATACGGAACATTGCCCTATTCGGGTTTGCCGCCTTTCTACTTGCCGTCCTGTTCTTCTGGATGCTGCACCGTGACCTCAACAAGCGACACAGGAATCAGTTGCTGTTGGAACAGAGCAACCAACACAACGAGGAGCTGCTCGCCCTCCGGCAGAACATGATGCTGACCGTCAGCCATGACCTGCGTTCGCCGCTGACCTCCATCAAGGGCTATGCGGAACTGATAGGTGAGACTACACAGAATTACAAATGCAAGGAGTATGAGGAAGCCATCATGCAGTCGTCTGAAAGGATGCTGATGCTGCTGAACACGCTGCTGAGCTACTACCGTCTTGACACGGGCAAGGAAGAGGTGGAAATGATGCCATTCAGGGTAAAGGACATCTTGAAGTCTCTGCTGATAGAGTATGAACCCATCGCAGAGATGAAGGATGTTGAGATAGATAGCGCGTTTACTGGCGATGACACCGTAGTGATGGGCGACCGCAAACGCATTTTGCAGATAGCAGGCAATATCTTGTCGAATGCCGTTAAGTTCACAAATAAGGGAAGAGTATCTGTAAATGTGGGTTATGCAGACAATACACTCACTATCAAGGTGCAAGATACCGGCACAGGCATGAGCGAAGAACAGATAAAGCGCATCTTCGCTCCGTTCAACAGACTGGAGAATGCCGACACACAAGAAGGCTTCGGTCTCGGACTGAGCATAGCCAAGGCACTCACGGATTTGCTGGGCGGCAGGATAGACGTGGAGAGCCATACAGGCTTCGGCAGTATATTCACCGTTTCCATTCCTATCATCGAGGGTGATGCAGAGATTCTTCAACTGACGGAGAAGCATACGACAGTACTGCCCGGAGGCTTACGCATAGCCGTCGTGGACGATGACGTGACCGTGCTTCGGATGACCGTTGAGATGCTGAACAAGAAGAACGTGCAGGCGGTAGGTTGTATGACCGTAGATGAACTGTTTGACAGGATGCGCAAGAGCGACTTTGACCTTATCATCACCGACATCAAGTTGGGAGGCATCAGCGGTTTCGACCTGCTGGAACTGTTGCGCGATTCCAACATTGGAAACTCCAAGAAAGTCCCCATACTGGCCATGACAGGCAGGACAGAGCGTAAGGCGGAGGACTTCATCAATGCTGGCTTCAGCGGCTGCATACTGAAGCCATTCTCGTATGCGGAACTGACGCAGGCAATAGTCAATAGTATCAGGGAATACAGCCAGTCCGATGATGATCTTTTCAAAGCACCCAAGGCTGACTTCACGACACTGCTTCAGGGAGAGGAAGATGTGAACGGGATGCTGACGCTTCTTATAGAGCAGACCGAGACCGAGGTGATAGAACTTAAATCGGCAATGGAAACAGGCAACATGGATGCCATTTCCTTCCTACAACATAAGTTGGAGTCACGGTGGGAACTTTTAGGCATAGTTAAGCCCATGCTTAGGCTCCGTGACGCATTGCAGGGGAAGGCGGATTTGAGCAAGGCTATTGATGAGGTCGTACAGACGGCAGTGCAACTTATCCGACAAGCCAGGGAAAAGATGGAAGGAGGTGCGGCATGAGCAGGATTCTGGTAATAGAAGATGATACGATATTAAACCGTCTCGTCGTCAACTGGCTGAAAGAGGCTGGAATGACTGCCGACAATGTTACAACTATCCGTGATGCGTTTTCAAGGTTGAAGAAGACAGACTATGACCTCGTTCTCAGTGACCTCCGCCTGCCAGATGGCAGCGGAATGAAAGTGCTCGATTGGCTCAACGACAACAACAAACCCACTCCTTTTGTCATCATGACCAAGTACGGCGACATACCGACCGCCGTGGATGCCGTCAAGAAGGGAGCCGTGGAATTTATTGAAAAGCCAGTCCATGACATTCCGCTTGTAGAGACCATCCAGAGAATCTTGCAAGGAAGAGCACCAAGTACCGATGATTCCAAAATCATCAGGCGTGTAAGCCGGGCCTATCAGGAACTCGTACAAAAGGCGGAACGTGTTGCCCAATATGAACTGTCGGTGATGATTCGTGGCGAAAGCGGTGCGGGAAAGGAACATATTGCCCATATCCTGCACAACAGGAGCAGCAGGAGAAGCAAACCGTTTGTCAAGGTTGACTGTGCCACCATCACCAAGGAACTGGCGGCATCCATTTTGTTCGGCCACGAGAAAGGAGCATTCACGGGTGCGGAGTCCTGCACTACGGGATTGTTCCGGGAAGCTGAGGGCGGCACACTCTACTTTGACGAGATAGGAAATCTGCCAATAGAAGCGCAACAGGTATTGTTACGTGTCCTCCAGGAACGGCAGTACATGCCATTGGGTGGTACAAAGGAAGTCAGTTGCAATGTCCGTGTCGTTGCTGCCACCAATGAGGATATAGAGAAAGCCGTTGAGGAGGGGCGTTTCCGTTTTGACCTCTGGCAGAGGGTAGATGAGTACACGCTGGAAGTACCATCACTCTGTGATTGTCCCGAAGATGTAATCCCATTGGCGGAGGCTCTTCTCGTGCGCTTTAATGGAGAGTATGGTAAGAACGTAGAAGAATTCGCTGACGATGCGAAAGAGAAACTGCAATCCCATAGTTGGCCGGGCAATGTACGCGAACTGAAGAACGTCATACGCTGTGCGGTAGTAGAGAACGAAGGCGGAATGATACGGGCAGGGCATATCAAGCTGAAGCCCGTTCCAAGGCTGGGACAGGCTCTGGCTCTCAAAGATGACGGAGAAGAAAAGCAGAAGATAGCAAGAGCACTGGCAAAGACCAACGGAAATCTGTCGAAGGCTGCCGAAATACTTGAAATCAGCCGTCCGACGCTCTACAAAAAGATGGGTGAGTATGGTCTGAGATAAGAAAAATGCTCCCTTGAAGTGTAAAAGTGTAAAGCCGCTTTACAATATTGTAAAGTTACTTTACACTTATTTCTTACCCGTTTTTCCGCTTGAAAAATTTCCAAAATTTTTATTCCATTGTGCATGAGCGAGTTACGGGGCTACTGATGGCCTGCTGTCTTTCTGTTGGTATTGGCATTGCTTATAGGAATGATGTGCGCACAACAAACATCATTATCAAACAAGCAAAAGAGAATAGCAATGGACTACTTCATATTGACAGAAACCAGTTTGTTCAAACTGATACGGGGCGAGTCGGAAATTGACCCGAATGCAGCCTATCAGGACTTTGTTGTGCAAGTCATCAACCTCTGTAAACAGCCAGATGACGGGTATAAGGCGGTGGCATTGACCTGTGCCGAGACGGAACTCCAGTTCGTCAGTGGCGTTTCGGCAGAGATTGACCTCTACGCCAAGAAAGCATTAACCTTCGTTCAAAAGATGCTCAAACTCATTACTGACGGCAAGGTCATATCATTCGCCTCTGAAGAGAAAAACGCCCCATCAGGTTTGCGCTGGACGGGACAAAACACGGACTTTATAGAACTTATCTATGGGCTACACACCAAGAAGTGTATCAATGAAGGCGATGTGTCATTGAAGGATATGCTCACGGCATTCATGCAGTTCCTGGACTTCGAGAAGCCTTTGGCAAACTGCTACATCACCTACAGGGACATTAAGATGCGGTTGCTTGACAACCGTGCAACCTTCCTGCAGGAGATGACCAATGAACTGAACTGGCGGATGAAGGAGGATGACCGCAAACAGGCAGCAAGGAAATAGAATAATTGTCAATATATTAATAAGAATATATGATATAATAGTTAAAAGTATGAGCATAATTGTAAGAAAAATATAGTATATATGTTTTTTATAAATGACAGAATACGTTAATTCCGTTTCTTATTATAGAGAAAGAACTGCTTTATATTAAAAAACGGCCTATAAACCAAGAACTTATCCAAAACAATTAAGGAAACGGCACCGTTTCCTATAAAACAGAAAGAAAACGAAAATATGTTGTACTTTTATTGAAGATATCATAATTTTGCAAACGAAAATCAAAACATTCATTTAGGGTATCCTACATGAGATGTTTTATAATACACATTTGATGTTAGTTTCAAATGGACAAATAAAAAAAGACAGAGACTTGCATAATGTGCAAGCCACGCCGTAGGCATATTATAAAATGAAGCGTAATTGGTATATTGCAATTGTTAGGAATAACACGGAAATGTCATCAAGCAACAAACTCCGATGCCTTGGCTATGAGGTTTATCTTCCAACCCAAGAGAAAATCAGTTTCTGGAAAGACGGACGTAAAGTGAAACATAGTAGCATTCTACTTCCAGGCATAATTTTTATTCATATAACTGAAGAACAACGCATGGAAGTTTTAGCCTTACCCTATATAAAAAGGTTCATGGTGAATCTATCTGGTATTGCTGATGCTTATAATCGTCATCCCATAGCTATTGTTCCAAACGAACAGATAGAACGTCTGAAATTTATGTTAGGAGAAGAAAGTTCAACTGTCAATATAGAGCCCCTTAATCTGAAAACAGGTGATAGGGTTCGGGTCATACGCGGGAACCTTAGAGGATTAGAAGGAAATGTGTATCAAAACTCAAGTGGGAGCTCGTATGTCGTGATAAGGCTTGAGAACCTCTGTTGCGCAAGTGTAAAAGTATCATTAAAAGAAGTAATATTGATATAATATACAAATCCTTATAATTAGGTTTTGCAAAAGAGCATCTTTCTTCATGGACACCAGTTGCATTATCAGCATAGTATATAGCACCTTCAAAAAGGAAGATGTCCGAGGAATCATGCTGGCTGGCAGTTGCGCAACAAAGACGCAAAACGAGGATTCTGACATTGATCTTGTTGTATTATCGAGATTTGCATGCAGGCAAACAACGGCAGAGGTTATAGAGAACAATATCCGTATTCACTATATTATTTTCCCTCATAACAAGATATATGATTTAATTTATGACGATATTTTCACGGAAAAGTTCGTGTTTTTCTCTATGTTTAATAAGGGACATATTATTTTAGATACAGATGGAACGTTGTCTTCCGTGAAAAAGACAACACAAAGCTTCACCCCTTCATTATCAGAGCATGTACTGGCAAATATGCTACATGGTATTACTGAGGACCTGACTTATCTGGATAAAAACAGAGATGCTTTTGGGATTGCACTAAACATATGTATCCGAACCCAACAAATCATTGTTGGCTTTCTCGCACCACAAAGTCGCTATTTGGATAAAGTAATGAAATCATTTCCTATCCACAGACGAAAAATAAATAATGCTTTATCTAATTTCATAAGAACCAAAGACGTTTCTGTTTTTTCCAAAAGCATCAAAAAGGTTTTAGATGAGTTCTGCACGATTCCACAAGAGTTCTCGTCGTCAGACACCCTGCTACGCGTTCCTGAATCAGAAAGCATGATGATATATATACCAAACAAAAAATTGCAGGACAGTTATGTTCAGGATATATTTAAATCCTGCGTGGAAAGGTTCCCGTCAATTAACATCTTCGCTTACTATATCGGCAGTTGCAGTATTCATGCTTGTGGCTCATATGTAGCCATAATAGAGTCCCCCTATCCTCAAAAAAAACTCTCGACTTTTATAAACGGCTATACGGCAAAGGCGGGTTTTAGTATTGCCCCCCAGTTATATGCCCCTTATAACACAATCTTTTTCAATCTCAATTTGTTCGGAGACAGGAAATTTGAAAAGTGTGTATATAGCCTTTTTACAAAGTGTTCCAGTTGGATGTTTAATTCAAAAGACAATAATTTTCCTTTTAATGGAACAGAGTTGGCGTATCTTTTGACTTTACACCTCTTTCATCTACTCGGAGAGCAAAGGAAGTTTTTTGTTGTGAATGCTTCCATGATTTACATGCCCGATGCAATAAATCTAAACGGGCATGCCCAACATTCAGAACTATCCCGTCGCTATAAAGAACTATTTCAATTTCTCAACGAGTCATACAGCAGCAATAGAGACATGTTGCGATCTTCTTTCAGGGCTTTTTTCAAAAGCGGTGCATATGAATTAAAGCAATTTGATGAAATCAGTGTGAACATCATGAGAATATCATTTGAAAGCAAAAAAAAACCATATAATTCATTCTATTTCATAAAGAAAGAGCATAGCATTCTTTTTAATCTATACAACCAGATCCTGTCAATATTTTCTTTGGATAACTTCCAGAAAATGACAATTTGTTATAACTGTTCAAAAATTGACCTTGATGTTCTCTTTTAAGCCGAGATTTCCTTTTACAAGACAGCTCGAAAGTAAGGACTGTGGCCCCGCCTGCCTCCAGATGATCTGTAAGTATTATAAAAGGTTCTATGAAATGGAGTACCTGAGAGATATATGTGGTATCAAGAAAGAAGGTATTTCGGTCTATGACTTTATCAAGGCATCGGAGAAAATAGGGTTAAAGAGCCAGGCTTATAAGCTGTCGTATTGGAAATTCCGGAACGAAATACCTCTGCCATGTGTCGTGCACTGGAGAAATCACCATTTCATTGTGGTATATAAAATAACGTCAAAGTATATATATGCCTCTGACCCACAAAATGGATTATGCAGATTTTCACTGCGTGATTTTGCAAACGGATGGCTGACTTACAAGTATAATGACGGGAACAAGATAAAAAAGAGAGGCGTTTGCATTGTGTCTGAACCGACAAATGACTTTTTGCGAGATGATGCTCCAAATCAGAATGCCAGTCAGCAATCAGTTTTAAATGCCTTTAATTTTATCTGGTCTTACATGGCATCCTACAAGGACACCATCATCAAAGTCATGCTTTTGCTACTGGTAGTTACGGCCCTGAATATGCTATTTCCAATTATAACGCAGAATATAATTGACGTTGGCATTCCCTCAAAAGACTATGATTTTATAAACGTCATGCTCATTTCTGGAATAATTCTAACGGTAAGCCTGTCGTTAAGCAATTGGATTCAGCAGTTAATGACAACACATTTTTCCGTCCACATCAAACTGTCTATGCAATCTGATTTCATCATCAGAATGTTTAAACTGCCGATGAATTTCTTCGAAACGAGGTTAATGGGGGATATCATACAACGCAATACCGACTATGACCGATTGGAATCGTTCATTATGACCAGTATGTTTAACTTCATGTTGTCTATACTGCAATTCGTCGTATTTGGGATTATATTATTCTATTACAATAGTGTGATTCTGTGGGCTTTTATCATAGGTAGCTTATTGTATTGCGGGTGGGTGCTGTTCTTCTGGAGTATCAGGAAAAAGATGGACATCAGGTATTTTACATATTTAGCCAGGAATCAGAGCCAATGGATAGAAATGCTCTCCAATATGACAGACATCAAAAGCTTTAATTATGGAACTTTCAAACGCTGGCAATGGGAGAAGATACAAATAAGGCTATTTAAGACAAGGATAAAGCTACTTAACGTAAGCCAGCTACAGGAACTAGGTTCGTCTCTTATCAATACGTCAAAAAACCTTTTCATCATCTATTTGGCTGCGATTTCCGTTACCAGTGGAGACATGTCAATGGGTATGTTAATTGCCGTACAATATATAGTTGGACAGCTGTCTGCCCCAATGGAAGGAATTATCCAGTTCATCATATCCATACAAATGGCTAATATCAGTTATATGCGGGTACAGGAAATAATTAACAAGCCGGTAGAGGATGGCTCCACTGCCAAAGACTTCAGGACAGAACTGGTTGATTTCTCGAAAAATATCGTTATTCAGAATGTCTATTTCAAATATGGCATTAACGATGATTATGTCCTGAAAAATATTTCTTGCATACTTCCCAAGGGAAAGATGATTGCTGTTGTCGGGGAAAGTGGCTGTGGCAAATCCACCATTATAAAGCTATTGGCGGGTCTATATGTTCCAACCTCAGGAAACATCCTGGTTGGCAACATGAAACTCACCTCCTTCCCCATGACCGAATGGCGGAATAGGATTGGGTTGCTGTCTCAGGATAGCGGGTTGCTAAATGAAACCATTCTGGAAAATATTATTTTTGGGAGAGTATTCGATGCTGAGAGATTGCAACAAGTTGTCGAGCTGGCAAATATAAAGTCAGACATAGAGAAAAAGCCCATGGGGTATGATACAAAGATCCAGGAAAATGGGAAAGGTGTGAGTGAAGGACAGAAACAGCGAATCTTGTTTGCGCGTGCCATATACAGCCATCCGGAATATTTGCTGTTAGATGAACTTACGAGCGCACTGGATTCAAACAATGAACTATCCATCATCGAGACCATAAAAAAGCTGCCATATCATCCTACTACATTGCTGGTTGCCCATCGCTTATCCTCAGTCAAACGCGCCGATTTGATAATCGTATTAAAAGACGGTAACATAGTTGAGATGGGGACACACAATAAATTATACATGAAAAAGGGCGCATACTACAGTCTTTTCAAGAACCAAGAAGTTGTGAACGAGGACTTTTTATCTCAACAATAAGGAAAGCGAATCATGAATGAAAAGTACGGACATTCCGAAGAATTCTATGATGTTGCCCAAAGCATGCCAGGAAAGTACACCACATATGTAATATATGGATTGTTCCTTTTCGTATTGTCAATCTTCATAATGGGATTCCTAGTTGAGGTCCCTGAAAGAGTCTACGCAGATGCCAAGGTAATGTCATCCAATCCCCCAATCACATTAAATGCCCAGATTAGTGGAAAAATACATATTATTGCCAATAAGCCGTCCTTAAGATGCCTTAAGGGACAATATCTGGCTGTTATTGAGAATCCTGCCAACTACAAAGACGTTCTTGCACTTAAATCATGGCTTGGGCAAAAAGACATCTGGAGTAAAAAATCCATCATATATGAGTTGTTGGAAAACTCCTATTCATTGGGAGAGATAGAAGCCGATTTTTACGCATTTAAGGTTGCTCTCCTCAAATACGATCAGTTACAGAACGGACGCAATGACTATAAGCATTCCCTGTCAATGATAGACAAACAGATAGAAGCGAACATGATATCAGTGAAAAACCGAAAAGAGTTATTGAAATCATATATCACAGAAAAAGAAATCCGATCTTTTTATTTGAAGTCAGATTCAGTACTGTATTTAAAGAACATTATACCGAAAGATGAATTTGATAAATCCAACATCCAATATATTGAGACGCAAAACAAGATTCTTTCTATTGAGCAGGAAATAAGCCAGACAGAGAATTCTACTGTACAGAATGTCATCAAGCGAGATCAGATAGTTGATGGTATCAACAATGCGCAGGACGAGGCAAAGACCTCTTTGAATAATGCCTACCATAAACTGATGAGCCAGATAAGAAACTGGGAAAAGACATATGTGTTTATAGCGCCAGATGAGTGTGAAGCGGAATTTGCCAATCTCATTACAGAAGGAACTTTTGTAACAGCAGGAGAACCCATATATAACATCATTTATAGGAACAGCTCATATTTTGGAGTCGCTGTTTTACCCTCTGACGGGGCAGGTAATGTAACTAAGGGCGATTCGGTAAATTTGAGAATGATGCTTTATCCATATCAGGAATATGGATCTTTAAGAGGATATGTTGAGAGAATATCAATGAACTCAGTTGAAAAGGGGTATCTGCTATATATTAATATGCCAAATGGATTGAAGAGCGACAATAACCACACACTGTCTTTCGCTGAAACAATGTATGGACAAGCGGAAATTATAACTGTCAGGAAAAAACTGATTTTTATGCTTTTAAATAGGCTCAAGGCAATCACGTCTTCCAATAAAAAGCAAGAAGACAGTATGCAGCCTGCTATTCAGAATAGCCCCCAAGAAAAAAGTGCAAAAGAAATAAATTTTTAAATAGAATGTATAATTTGGGAAGAGCAATTGCCGAATGCAGAAGGAATGATTTTTTTCATTTCCCCACCTTGTTCTTGAAACAGCCCCCTGAAGCAACAAGCATTACTCTTATTGGTATAAGCCATGAGGTTTTTCGAGCAAAAAAAGAATGTTTTGAAAGTGGGGGGATTACAATAGAAACATATGAGATAAGTTTGGATTATTGCATGTCACTTATCCTATCCCATGACATCTTGTTGAATTCTCTTTTTTCAACAACTGTGTGCTTGAAAGATGATTTAGATATAAGCCGCAAGATATTACAATCCTTAAAGCCAATTCTCTTATACAATAACATGGAAAAAGCCCCTGCTATATCCCAGATATGGGATGTTGCAGTAAGCGAGCCTGCATCACCTGATGATGAACTGGCTATGCGTTTTTATGATATTTCGGACGACATTTCATTTATATTCAATGTATTTATTCCTATTCAAAACATGGTTAGAAGTTGTGTGGACACACATACGCCGTTCTTACAATTCTATAACATAAATGGCAGGAAGGATGCAGTGTACTCTACGCGTTTCGATAATGGAAAAGAAAGTAGGAAAGCCTTGCTCTCAACACAAAAAATGTTATATCTCCAGTCTTCTGAGTTCAATTGCCGAAATATCAGGATACCATATCATCATATGCCGTGCGTGGTGGAGGTTAAATGCAGACCATTATATGATGAGTTGCTGAGTTTAACGTTTGAATTTCAGAGTATTATCCTCTCGGGTGGGAAAGAGGGAATGAATGTTGATGCTATCATGACAGAAATGCTTTATGCCTACACTTTAATTGCAAAAGTATTCTATTCAGATTATTCAAGTTTCAAGTCATTCAATGACATGACTTACAAGCGATATACTTGGACCACAGTATCCGATACAATTAAGTACCTATTAAGTCACAATATGATGGTTCAGGCTGAAAACAAGATTGCAAGGGAGCATAAGGCATTGTGTATGGCAAATGCTCAATCCTTGTTTACCAACTATGCGGACATGATTCAGGAATGGAAGGATTATGACAACTGTAAAAAAGAATATCATTCATATCTAAAGCAACTAAAGCGTATAAAGAAAATGAAAGATAAGTATGTGAGCAAAGAAGATGTTGTATCTGAGATTATTGAACAACTGTTCCACTCCTTTGATATAGCCAGTTATTACCATTCGTATATTCCTTATTGTATAAATTTTATCAAAAATGAAATTTGATATCGATACCTTAAACAAATATGCAGAGAATACCATCGTCTGTGTAGAGAAGCATCCTGATGCAGACTTGTATATCTATGGCTATTATTCTGATATAGAGAAACCGTGTGTATGGGATAGAATTTCAATACATTGTAGGGGCTTGATAGTAGATGGAAAAGGAAATGTGATTGAACACCCATTTAAAAAATTCTGGACATACAAACAATATCTTAACAAGAACACAGTATTGTTGAATGATAATCAGATAAGACGGATACCAGAAGGGAAGTTCCGGATTCTCGAAAAAGTTGATGGTACTATGTGTACTTTATATTGGATTAATGACAAGCCTTTTCTTGCGACTCAGCGTTCTTTTACCAATTCAAAGGCGATGGAAGCCACAAAAATATTATACGAAAAACATTCGGGGGACATTCATAAACTTGATAAGAAATACACCTATATTTTTGAAGCGGTCTATCCTGAATCCAATGTGCTGATTGATTATGGTGACACACGGGATCTATACCTGATAGGGATGATTGACAAGCAGACATGTATGCCAATGGAACTACCTGATATTGGGTTTTTAAAGGCAAGAGACTATACTTCCCAATATGGCAGCATCACTAACTTTGATGAACTTGCTGCTCTAAACATACCTAATCAGGAGGGATTTGTAATATACTTTGGCAACGGAGAAATGTTTAAGATCAAGTTTCCTTGGTATCAGGAAGCACACTCCTTGCTTGACTCAATCATCGATTACCATAAGAGGATTTACCACAAGCAGAAGGTTCTTCGCAATATCTTGAATTTGCAAGAAATCAGAATCTCAAACATCGAAGTGTGGAGGAACCTGGCAAATGGTGACTATGAACTCTGTTCCCTAAGAAGTCAGATTCCGAGGTATTATTATCTCATGGGATTTGAAAGTTGGCTCAGTCAGGTTAAAAATGACATTCTGGGAAAGACTGATGCTGAGGAAATAAAAAACTGGGATAGCATTCGCCCCCAGCAGGAGGAAATCTTTGACATAGAATACAGATTCGAACACCCGCATGTGTACGAGTCCATAGTAATCAATTGGAAGGAACGTTACTTGAAATCATAGGATATGGAGCATGTTTCAGCTGGGTTGGCTATTATATGCCAAGAAAAAATACTGCTGGTCTGGCAGACTGAGGACAACGATGGCCGCCATCTCTCTATTCCCAAGGGACTGATCAAGCCTAATGAGTCCCCACTGAGAGCAGCCATAAGGGAGACTTTTGAGGAAACGGGTATCAGGGTCTCTCCCGATGATGTTAATACCAAGCCTTTCTTGATGAATGTTGAAACGAAAGCGTTTCAACGACGTATTATATATTTTATTGTGAGAATAGAAAAGCACCCGGATGTCATCCCTGTTGATCGGGCAGAAATCCGATGGGCAGGCTTTTTAGACTACGTAGAGGCAGAAAAGCGTCTCCAGCTCTCACAACAGTCGGTACTTTTACACTTGAACGCCCACAGGCTTCCTGTCCGTGCATCAGAGTGGCTATGCCAGAATGGCTATCTTATAAAGGAAGAGCACCATGAGAAGAACTTGTTTATTTATAACTATACTGCCAAATGCAAGAAAGACAGAATATGGGATGAAATCACCTTTTGGTGTCGAGGACTTATCACTGACTGCAATAACAATATTAAATACCGTCCCATTAAGAAGTTCTTTGAAAAAGAACAGATGTATAGGCATTTCGTTCCAAAGGATACTGACAATTTCCAACTTTTTGAAAAGAAAGACGGGGCACTCGGTATCCTGTATTGGATAGGAGAGCTCCCGTATATTGCGACGCGAGGTTCGTTTAACTCCTTGCAGGCAATAAACGGAACTAGAATCCTTTATACAAAGCACTCCGGGGAAATACATAAACTGAAGGACACCTATACTTATTTCTTTGAGATAGTTTACCCAAAAGACAGACACGTTGTTGACTATGGCAACACGGAAGACCTATTCCTTATAGGAGCCTATGACAATATAGGACAAAGGGAAATCCTTTTGGAAGAAATCACAGACATCTGCTTTCCCAAAGTCAGACAAATCTCTCACTCTAATAACTGGAATGAGTTACAGGAAGTTGATAAGGAGAATGAAGAGGGGTACGTGGCTTATTTCAACGATGGAACGAGAATTAAAATTAAATTCCCAGGTTACAAAAAGAAATATGAATTGATCTATGGCTAAATACCTTCAGTTGATATTTATCTTACCCTTTTTGTGTCTTACGGCTAAAGCCCAAGAGAGGCCTTTCACCTTGCAGGAAGCATTATGTCTTGTTCAGAAAACACATGGATATAGGCAGTCGGTCAAAGACTCCCTGATCAATGACCTGAGGCATAAGATTTTTAAAGGAGGTATAAAGCCCGATATACAGCTTACAATGAAATTGCCAGAGTATGATAAATCAATAAGTCTGGTATCACAATACGACGGCAGCTATAAGTATCGGAGCAGGACCTATGCAACATCTTCACTAAGTATCGTTGCTAGTCAGTTAATACCTCTGACTGGGGGTACCCTGAAATACTCCATTGGCCTGAACAGGTTGGACAACCTGACTAATGACGACAATACCCATGCATATTATCTTAACTTAGGCCGACTCTCATACAGTCAAAATCTATTCGCTTTTAATGCGTATAAATGGGCAAAGCGACAAGATCATCAAGAACAAATTGTTGAGGAAATATCCAACAGACAGGAAAGAGAGAAAGCAAGGTATGAAATGGTCGATGCGTTTTTTGATCTCCTTGTCCAGCAGCAAAGTAAAGAAGTTAACAAGAGAAACCTCATGCTATCCAGATATGTCTATGAGAAGTCAAAGGCTTTGTTATGCGACAGGCGCATATCGGAACAGGATTATCTCGATGCCGAGATCGAATATATGCGTGACAGCATTTATAACAATGAGACGGATATTAATGCTGCAAAAACCAGGTTAGGGATCCTGCTTCGGTTACCTCCAGAGGAATCTCCCCATGTTATCTTTGTAGACTCTTTAAAAACCTTTCATCATTTAGACTTTAATACTTCCGAGGTTTTGTCAAGATGCCTAAAATATGGCTATGATGAAAACTACAATCTGAAGGAAATACAGCAAAACATAGAAATAAAGAAAGCAAAATCGGAAATATCCCCACTTGTTAAATTAGATGTGGGAGGGGGATATAATACACAATTCGATAGTTTTGGACATGCTTTAGATGACCGATTAGCCAGTCGAAACATTTCACTCTCCGTTTCCATTCCCTTGTATAACGGCGGAGTGTCAAAAAACAAATACAGGATTTCAAAGATTCAAATGCAGAAACTTAACGAACAGAGGGAGTACGATAAGTCTGTTGCAGCGGTGGATATAGTAAGAGACCTATCCAACATCAATATAATCATAGAATCAATAAACAACTATAGGGAGACATTGAATCTGCTCACTACGCAAATGGACAACGTTAGATTGAGCATGGATTATGGAAGAATCAATATGGAACAATACATAAGGCTGAAGTCACAATACAGCCAATCATATATGACATATCTTACGTTAATAAAGTCGTATTACATATACATATACAAGTATAGGTATCTAGCGTTGTTTGACATTGAATCAGATGAAGAACTATATAGGGATGAACTTCATTCCGTTTATTAATTTTAATTTCATAAAAAACGAAGAAAATGAAAGACTTAAAAGTTTTGAAACTGTCCATACCGACTTTGGACAGCAGTGAGTGTAAAACCCTGATGGGTGGTGATGGTTATATTTGGGGAGGGGAACTTTCCGGTGTTGAAGTTGTTGGGGAGAAAGCAAATCCAGAACGTCCTGATTACGATCGTGACGATGACAATCTGGATTACGGCGACGATTATGATTATGATTATGATTATAATTATAATCAAGATGGTAATCAAGACCGCGATAAAGATGGCTTTAATTTAAATAACATGCTCGAAAATGCAAAACCACAAGCTGGTAACACTTGCGTATTTGCAGCTATAAACGCAATGCTATGTGGATATGGTAAGACAACAGGCGCAAGTTGGTTAGGCATTGCCTATAAATATGCAGAAGACAATAAAATAAGCATAGTAGATGTAATGAGAGGATCTTTTGATGGAGTCTCCTCTGAGAAGATGCCAGGGCTTCTTGGACAATACTTTGATGGGGTTTCTTCTGTGGATAAGGACGGCATACAGGAAGCTTTAAATGACGGGCCAATATATGGAGTTATAAATCCAGGTGATACTGATGGAAATGGGAAAGAGGATGACGGACATGCTGTGGTCATCTACAGTTATGATGAAAATCAAGGAATAGTGATTTATTGGGATCCAGAAACAGGTAAAAGTGGTAATGGTTCTGTAGAAGATTTTATGATAGGATGGTCAGTTAATGGTGTAAAAGAATAGCCATTTCAAACAAAGCTGTGATGGGTATTATAAATCAAAATCGATCATTAGAACATAAAACTGCAGTTTATAATGGATTTCTATGGCCCTTATTAAAAAGTTGTTGAGGTTAAGAACTTGCAGAAACGACCACAAATTATTAAAATCTAATGTCCGATTTAGGTTTATAATACCTACATAATAGTATTCACAATAATTGTGTTCTCTTTTAAAAGTCTACACGAGATTGTTGTTAATTATCTTTAATTTGATTGCTAATATCTTAATCTTTCTTTGATTATTTTGTCTTCCGCGATTTTTTTTGTAAATTTGCTATGCAAAAAATTAGGAGTATCTCCTATTGCAAATGTCCAAAAAGCAAAACAAGAAATTCAATGGGGAAAGTTCATCAGCATTGTTAATGTGCAATTGTGCCAAGGACAGACCACATTGGATGCAAAAAAAAACAACTATCAATTTTTTAAGTGGATTTATAATTTAAAATAATAAGCAAATGAGAAAATGTATTATAGTAGCCTTCTTTCTCTTTCTCTTTCTTAACGTATCAATTGATGCTCAAGAAAAAACAACTTCACAGATTTTTCCGAATATCCCCGTAATCTTGGTTGATGGAGTTGAAGTCCAAAGCCTAGATAGCATAGATATAGAAGATATTATAGACTTTAACGTCATAAAGGATACTGCTGTTACTAAATATTTTTATCCTCGTGTTGGAGGTATAATATGCATAACAACCAAATCGAAGAGATTTCTTACACCTATAATACGGAGATATAAGGAAAATGTTGAAGCGAACGAAAAGAAAAAAAAGAAAGGCGAAATTTATATCAGGTAGCCAATATCTACATCGTTACCATTTTGAATCATTATAAGTTCTTTTCTAACCATAGTGCTTGTTTGTCTATTGTCTAATTTGTCTATTTTATACGAAAGAAAACTATTTGGATGCGGGATAAATATTTGAAAGGGTAACTGTATAGAAAAAACGCTTTATTGATTCATTTAGCCCTGTAATCCTTTCATAGTCCTATGAAAGACAAGTTTTAAAATGACAAATAGAGAACGCTTTAAACTGAAGCATACTCTTTTTGCTCCTTTTAAAAGGCTGCATAGTATAGTTCTTCTTCTCATACTGCTTTTCTATTTCATAATACTATAGATATCCAGATAAGGCAACATTTCGCCTCGTAATGTCCGTATGTCGTTCCTAAAACAGCTTTCGTCAAGTGTTACTCAACCTGTTTTTTGCCTTCTATCAGATACTTTCTTGATATTGAATGCGATAGCAAGGAAGGCAAAGTCCAAAGTTAACTTGTCCTTCCCAAAGTGACGACAGATATAAGTATCAAAGCAGAACCTACGTAACATCCTCACTAAGCATAGGTGTGAGTCGGTTAATGCCTCTGTATGGGAAAACTCAGAGATATTCTATTGGTTTGAACTGGTTGAACAATTTGACTAATAAAGACATAACTCACGCATATTATTTTAACATAGGCCAACTCTCTTGCAGTCAAATCCTATTTGCTTTTAATGCGTATAATTGGTCTAAATAACACTATGATGAAAACTAAAATCTGAAGGATACTGCAATACTTAGAAATTAAGAAATAAAAAACAGATAACACATTCGAAACTTTTGGACATGCTTTAGATGACCAGTTAGCCAGCCGAAGCATTTCAATCTACGTTTCCATTCCCTTGTATAACGGAGGTGGATCTAGTAAGAGACTTATAAAATGTCAATATAATTATAGAATCAATAAACAACTATAGGGAAACATTGAATCTGTACATTATGCATATGGACAACGTTAATTATGGAAGGATCAAGATGGAACAATACATAAGGCTGAAGTCACAGTATAGCATATCGTATATGACGTATCTGACGCTAAGAAAGTCGTATTATACATACATATACAAGTATAGGTATCTTGCGTTGTTTGAAATTGAATCAAAGGAAGAGCTATATAAGGATGATTCTCATCCTATTTTTAATTTCAACTTTATTAAATAACAAAGAAAATGAAAAACTTAAAAGTTTTGAATCTGTCCATACCGACCTTGGACAGCAGTGAGTGTAAAGCCCTGATGGGTGGTGATGGTTATATTTGGGGAGGGGAACTTGATATCGATGTTATCATAAGGCCAGACAATGACCAGCCAGAACGCCCTGATTATGACCTCGACGATGACAATCAGGATTACAATCAGGATGATTACGATTTTGATTCAGATGACAGCGAGGAGGACAAGGAGATAAATCCACCTCTTAGCGAAGAGGAATTAAATATTATGCTAAAAGATATGAATCCTATCCTCGCTCAAAAAATTATAGAGGCTTGGAAAAATGGCCTAATAGTAAAAGGAGATGGTATTCATCATACAGATAAAATGGCTTATTATGATACGAAAACGGGTTTAATAGTTATAAATAATTTATCTATAGATCAAACAATTTTAGGACACGAATTTACTCATGCTATTCAGGGGCAGAACAGTATGCTAAGTGGCGATAGCAGTAATAAGGGAGATGCCAATAATGAATTTCAAGCCAATTTTATACAAATGCTTTTAGATGTTACAGATTTTGGGTTCGGATATAGAGGTTGGATAGGTGCAGAACATAATGAAGATTGGCTGGTCAATCACGTGAACATTGACGGAGAAACAGGACAGCTGTCAATAGATCAAACCTTATGGGATTGGTTGAACAATGACGAAAGAATGAATGAGGCAATGAATGATTGGTTAAATTATTGGAATAATATTCCTGGAACTCCTGATGTGTATACTGAAGGAAGTCAAGACGATTGGAATTATAATTGGGTAGTTGTTTTTGATCAGTTGGGAATCATACATCCATAAAAATCTTTTCTTATATTTCTCCGTGTGGTGATAAATGTCTCAAAATATGTTAATTCATAAGATGCTGATTTTCAATAAGTAATGAAGCCTGCTACTATAGACGTGACAATTATAGTCACTGATAGCGTTTTAAACAATTGATGATTGGCATGGAAAGAAAATAACAATCGTTAGTACTATTATCATCACACGGAGTTATATTTTTACGGATATCATCATCACTAATATAATGCCCCTTAATAAGAATTATTTTGTAACACAATAAATACCCATTTTTTAGCGTTAATAAAATAATTATGGAACATTTGATAAATATAGAAAACAATGAAACAAAACATTAGAAAAATCGTATTATTATCACTATTCTTCATATTTACATTTAGTTCATATTCTCAGACTATACTCATTTCATCGAAGTATAAAATAGAGAGGACTTGCTTAGAGAAAAATGCGGATATGATAGAGAGATTTTCTTATCATCTACAAGACGATTATAATAATTTTATTCAACATAAATTAGATAATCATCTTGAAAAATTATCAGTTGATAATGGTGTATTCGTTTCTCGCGACTCGGAGAAAATGTATGGCAAACGTATTTTAGGCATTATTGATAAAGAGCTATCGAACAAAGAGAAAAATAGATTATATAAAAATCAGCGTTTAATATTTGTTAATTTATCAATAGATACAAAAGGGAATATTATTTTTGTGGAGTTATCATGTTATGGTTTAATGGAAAAAGACATATCATCTAAACGTATTTTCAATATATTAAATAAAGTAAAAAAGATGACGATAAATGATATTAGAACCTTTCAAAATAATGGCTATATTAAATATACGGTCGTAAGGAGGTTTCAATAGATTTTTATTAATTTGAAGAACTTTCTTGGTATGAAAAATTCACGATAAAATACTGAAAAAGATGAATCAGAACATTAAAAGAGCAGGCATCTTATCGCTATTTTGCGTTTCCGCGCTTGCGGTTTTTTGCCAGACAAGTTTTACAATGACCAAAGATAAGGGGCACTATTATATCAATACTGTGGTTAACGGTCATGATAGTGTGTGGGTGTTTGTCGAGTCTGGAATACCAGGACTGTTCATCAATGAGGAAAACTACATGAGTTTGTTTGATGATAGTCTATATGAAAAAGTCGATTCTAAATACTCCAATGTAAGATTCTCCCACAGCAGCTATAAAATCATTCAGGTTCTGCGTGGAAAAGTGCTTGTCGGTGACTTGAGTTACCAAGGCGACATCTATGTTCTTGATAAATACGAGAAAACGGCGATTCCTGTACATCTTCTCAAAAACGAGAAAGATTCCACAGAAAACATGATACGCTTCAACTTTAAGAATCAAACATTAGAGTTTGTCGGTAATGATGTAGTCAAGACAAATAAGATGCATCAATACAAGATGACAGAGTACAACCCGATGCCAGTCATAGAATCGACTTTTTCTCTGTCAGACGAACAAGGAAATAACGGCCTGATAACGGGTAAGTTTGTATTTGACCTTGGTAATTCTTCTCCACTCTTTATCACAACAAGAAATCCCGACATGCTAAGATTCATAAAAAACAACAAATTCAAGATATCCACTGCTCAAGATAGATATACAGGAGAAACTATTGGTCATGGAATTTTTGCCACTCTTTGTAGGATAGGCAAGAGAACTGCCAGAAATGTATCTATTGGAATTAGCAATAAGATATCTATCGGCAATACGATGGGATTTATTGGTCCATCATTGTTTGACAAGGGAGATGTAATTATTGACACAAAAAATAATAGTATTTATTACGAATAAGTTTTAATTATATAAATTAGTTAATTACTGCGCTTCGCTACCCCCTTTTATAAATCCGCAATGCAAACAAACAAGCATTGCGGATTTTTTCAAAAAAAATCCTCTTGCTGGGGAAGCCTTGGTTTAAAGGGAACCTAATCTATTTTTCCACCATCTCCTTGCTGCCTTCTTCAATATTCTTAATGACTATAGTTCTGTGAAGAAAAGCCAACAACATACTCTTTGTCATTGGTATCCGTTATGTTAAGAACAATGATGTTTCAATAAACATTGTTGATATGCAAACAGAAAGGATAACAATGAATTATTTCGTATTAACAGAAAACAGTTTTTTCAAACTGGTACACAAAGAGGCAGACATTGACATAGAATCCGCCTATTTGGATTTTGTTCGTCAAGTAATTAATCTATGCGAAGAAAAGGATGATGATTATAATGCAATAGCACTTACTTATGTAGAAATAGAGCTGCAATTCTTAGAGGGATTTTCGGATGAAATCAACCTCTATGTAAAGAAAGCTTTGGCCTTTGTACGGAAAGTGCTCAAACTCATTGTCGACGGCAAGATAATAACATCTGCCCCTACAAGGAGGAACAAATCGTCAGGATTACGATGGACAGGACAGAACACGGACTTCATAGAACTTATCTACGGCCTGCACACCAAGAAGTGTATCAATGACGGCGATGTCTTGCTGGGAGACATGCTCACGACCTTCATGCGGTTCCTTGACATCGAAAAACCTCTAGCAAACTGCTATATCACCTATAAGGATGAAAAATGAAGTGAAACTCGACAACCGTGCCACCTCCCTGCAAGAGATGACCAATGAACAGAACTGGCGGATGAAGGAGGATGACCGCAAACAGGCAGCAAGGAAATAACACACCATCACTAACAGCAAAATTTCGGCAATAAGCCTGTCTTATTGCCGAAATTTTGTTTTATCACCCCTTTTGCTGCAACAGGTGTTGCAGTGTTGGGTCATTCTTGATTCGCTCCAGTTCATCGTGGACTATCTGCTTTACATCATCCTTGATGCGGTTATAGTTGTCACGGATGGTCTGCTCCATGATGTCGTTGCCATTGGCATCGGTGAAGTCTGCAATGACGGGGATGGGCTGGTAGTGTTTCATCTCGGCATCCACCTTGGCAGAGTCCACCACAATCTCAGCATGGAAAATCTTCTGCTCAATACGCTCGTTGAAGTTGTCGGACACAGAGCCGTCTGCGTGTTGATGGAGGTGGAAACATCCTGGCGGTTGATGGAAATCGACTGGCGTTTCTGGAGCACCTTTCCGAAACGATCACTGAGCTGCTTGGCGGTCTCGCCGACCACCTGCCCACTGAAGATGTTGCCGACTGTGTTCATCACCACCTTCGCCTCCTTGTCGCCATAGTCGCGGACGAGTTGCGAGAAGTCCTGAAAACCGAGACAGACGGCCACCTTGTTGCTTCGGGCGGTGGCGATGAGGTTGTCGAGTCCCTTGAAGTAGATGGTTGGCAACTCGTCAATGATGACCGATGATTTCAACTTGCCCTTCTTGTTGATGAGTTTCACGATACGGCTATTATACAGACCGAGGGCTGCACCGTAGATGTTCTGACGGTCGGGATTGTTACCGACACACAGGATTTTCGGCTCGTCGGGGTTGTTGATGTCAAGCGTAAACTCGCTGTCAGACATCACCCAATAGAGTTGCGGGGAAATCATACGGGACAGCGGAATCTTGGCAGATGCTATCTGCCCCTGAAGCTGCTCTTGCGCTCCACCGAGCCATGCGTCCATGAAGGGTGAAAGGTAGTTCTCCAACTCTGGGTAGGACGTGAGAATGGGGAAAATGTCCTCGTACCTGCGGTTAAGCAGTTCTATTGCATGGGGGAAGGTACAGTACTTGCCACCTTGATAGAGCCGTAGGAACCATATCACTGCAGCAAAGAGGATGATAGGAGACTCCACGAAGAAGTCACCCTGCTTCTGCACCCATGTACGGTTAAGGTTAAGCATGATGGTGTAGGCGCTCTCGTAGGCATCGGCAATGTCCGTCATGAAGTCGGGATGAATGGGATTGCACCGATGGCTGCGCCGTGGGTCGTCGAAGTTGATGACATAAAACTTCGGCTTGACCTTGTAGCCTTCAGAATGTTTCAGCAGATGGTTGAAGGCAATGGTGTCGTAGCAGTAGAGCGAATAGCCTTTCTCAATCTGCTGCTTGATGAAGTTGTTCACCACAGCATACGACTTGCCGCTACCCGGTGTACCGAGTACAATGGTGGCACGGAATGGGTTGACCACATTGATCCAACCTCTGTTCCATTTCTTCTTGTAGTAGAAACGGGTGGGCAGGTTGACGGAATACTCGTTCTCCATCAGCCGTGTCTCCTGTTGAAAACTCTCGTTCTCGTTATTGAAGACATCCTCCATCAGATGGTGCTTTAGCAGGCGGCTCATCCACAGACCAGCCATCATCAGGCAGATGTAGCCAGTGGCAATCGTGAGGATGTAGAGTGCCGTCACCACGTCCGCATGGATGGGTAACAGCAGCATCCACCAGTTGATGATGAAGTAGAACACAAAGCCTGCACCGAGGACTGCCCAGATTCTCGGCCAGGTAATCTTCTCGTTGATGACTCCCTTCGTGCCGAGGCATGAGAGGGCAAGCAGGAGCAGTGCAAAGAGTTTGGTGTAAAGGACTGAGTGAAACAGCCCTGCCTCACGGTTGAAGTTAAGCAGGATGCGGTCAACAACACCGATGTTGATGCCGTGCCCCTCTACGGTGGCATAACAATACCAATAGACATTCATCACCACAAGGATGATACTCACGGCACGGAGAAAGTCCATGATTTTCGCCAGTGCCCTCAAATCGTCTTCTTGTTGCATAGTAAAATAGAATTTGAATTGTGATTAAATAGCATTTGAATAACAGATAATCAGAGTTTCGGACCACGACGTTTCTTCTTCTTTCTCTGCATCCGTCTTCTAAACTCTTCTTCGGCAGGATCGACCGCCGGGTTATCAGTGGTGAACAAGCCGAAGCCGTCGAAGTCGGAATGAGAGTGGTCGAAGTCTGAAGCTGGAGTTGACTGGCTCTGCCAGTGGTCGGAACCTGATGACTGCTGTCCTCCACCAGTTCCATGTACTGCACGTTCTTGTGTGGACTGTCCTTGGTCGGTTGTCTGTCCCTGCTGCGTCTGCTCATGGTTGTGAGGATTGTTGAAATACTGCTCCAGTGCATTTGCAGAAAGTTCCTTGCACATACGCGAACCATTCAGAACGCTGCGGCTGTCATGGTCAATGAAGGTGGCTCCATAGATGCGTCCCGTGTCCGTGTAGCGGAAAACCACGTCCATACCCTGAGCCTGCAAGCGGCTTTTGAAGTCCTTTGCGTTGGAACTTGCCGCCACTATGGGCAGTATCTTTTCTTTCAGCGAAGCGGCTATGCCCTTGTCTGCAATCTGTTTCTTCGACCATGCGAAACGCTTCTGAACTGCCTCGTAGCCGACAGACGGCCCGATTTTGGAAGCCTTGAACGGATTGCCAACCTTGTTGCCGTTATCATCGGTGGCAGAATAGACCAGTCCGTGATACTCACGGTTACGGGCTATGCCCCGTGTTTCCTCCACATCTATATTATATAAGGAGAGGACGGCACGGAGTTCTCCCAAAGTCTGATAGTGGTAGCCACGGACAACCGCCTTGACGGTGTTGGCTATCTGCTTCTTCACATTACCCTCACTGGCATTCACCTTGCGGAGAGGAATCTCGGAAATAGCCTGCCCACGTTCTGCCGTGTGCAGATTGTACTTCTTCTCCAGTTCGCGTGTCGCCCTCTTGCTCTGGTATAAGTTATTACTGGAACTGATGGCCTTGCCGTCCTCCTTTACACGGATGGTAACGATGTGCATGTGGTGGCGGTCAATGTCCTCGTGCTTATAGACCATATAGGGCTGTGTCCGTCAGTTTGTCGTCAGGATGTGGATTGAGGGAGATATGTACTACAGGATTCTCCGTGCGGCATCGGTCGGGGATGAAGTGCATGAAGTCCTCCAGTGCCTTGCGTATGTCCACCTTGCCGGAACCATCATCGAAGATGCGGTTGGTGGCAAGCAGCTTGCCCTCGTCCTTGTTGATCTTCTCGCCGTTGTAGGCCAGTGCCCCAAAGAGCGAGTTGCCGAAACTTATCTTTGCGACCATTTATCCCTGTATTCGTTTGTAAGTTCCACAATCTTCGTAGCAATCTCTACTAACTGCTGCATGTACTTCTCCAGTTTGTAGGTCAGTGCCATTGCCCTGCGCTCGGAAAAGTGGCTTCTCAGTTCCTTCAAAGTCTGGTTGTAGTTGTTGCCAACCATACGGAACTGAGCGTGAAAGTCGCTCAGTTTTGTGTAGTATTCGTGCAGTCCCTTGTCGAAGGTGACCACATGGAATGTCTCACCGAAGAACTGCGCCTTGATGAAAACGGACGGATGTGCCATGCCTGAACGCTCGAACATGTGCAGGAACCGCTCATGCTCCTTGCTGTTGAACCGCACATAATAGCGGTAAACCGCCGGATCAATCTTGGGATTTCTCCCTCCTTTATTCTGTTTCTTGTTCATTTCTTAATCTGTTTTGTTTGACAATATGGTTATCACTCACTGCTTGCATGAACTATGTGCGCCTACGGCAGTATCAACGGGCAGTCCGACTTCGGAGGACAGCCCCAGCCCTCGGCAGAGCAAGGGGTTTTGAGCGGCTAACGTAGTTCTGAGCGGCTCAAAACATACCTTGCTATGTTCTTGAGAACATTAAAATCCGCTTGAAGAGCGGACGTGCTCTGACAGGTCTTAAAGACAGGTCAGATGGATTGCTCCCTATACCGCATGATGCGGTTGGATTAGTTCTTTCTACCGACATCGGCGGTTGGACATCTCTCTGTTCTGTGAAAAGAAAAAGACTGTTTCCGCCTTGCGTGAGAGGTTGGAACCTTCCAGACAGGAAGCAGGATGGACTTGTCAGGTCTCGCTCACCTGCGTATCACATCTAAATCCGGCTGCAAAATTACGGTGATTTTACGGGCTGCGGAATAGGCGCAAACCGCCACTTGCAGCCAGTTCACCGCCACTTACAGCCAACTGCCCCGTAATCCATCCGTGCATGGCTAAATATGTGTTCCTTTGCATACGGAAATAGTTCCGCAAACATCAAAACATGCAATTATGAAAGCAAGTAAAGAATCGAATAATCACATACGTGACCAGACAAGTAAGTGAATAGATTGACATCTGTATGAATGCCCACATTGATGCACATTAAGATATTGATATATGGATATAATGATATGAATAAATATTGATATGAATATACCATTATCTGATTGGATAAAGACGGCGATAATTATTCAATCGTCTATCCGCATTCATACATAGTCAACGATTCATTTTGAGGAATAAGTGCGTATTTGAAGCCATAGGCATTCAACTGTGTACTTCTATATACCGATAAATGAAGCGACAAGCGAGTGAATGGATAAGTTAATCCACATATATAACATTAAAGAAGTAAAGACATGAGTAAAGAAAAAACTAATGAATTGTATGTAGCCATAGCAACACAGAAAGGCGGTATTGGAAAATCCACAATCACCATGCTGCTTGCTAACTACCTTCACAATATCGGAGGTATGAATGTGGGTGTTGTTGACTGCGATGATCCCCAGCACAGCATCAGTGATGCAAGAGAGCGCGAACTGCTGCTCATCAAGAACAACGAGGCGGACAAGGAAGCGGCAAAGGACGTGTTCCGTAAGACGGGCAAGCGTATCTTTCCCGTTGTCGCCACAAATCCCGTTGACGCACTCGACCAGGCTGAGATTCTTATCGAGGACGAGAACCCTGACATCGTGTTGTTCGACCTGCCAGGCACCATCCGCAGTAAGGGTGTGCTGAGCACTCTGTCACAGATGGACTATATCTTTGTCCCCATCAGTGCCGACAGGCTGGTATTGGAGAGTGCGCTCCAGTTCGTTGCCAACTTCAAGGACAATCTCATGACCACTGGCAAGGCGGTCACCAAAGAGATATGCCTGTTCTGGACGATGGTGGATGGTCGTGAGAAGACCGACATCTATAATCTCTACGATGAGGTCATAGGAGAATTGGGCATCTCTGTATTGAACACCCGCATTCCTGACAGCAAGCGTTTCCGTCGTGACTTTTCCGAGCCGGAAAAGGCCGTGTTCCGTTCCACCATATTCCTGCCAGACCAGCACTTGTTGCGTGGAAGCCGTAT
>CADACD010000037.1 GCA_902786365.1 uncultured Lachnospiraceae bacterium
GCCCTTCTTCTCTGCTACAAGGCTTCTTATCTCGTCCACACGATGGATCTGTGTCGTGTCTAGCATTTGCAGACAAAGCGAGTCGAACATACAGAGGACAACGGTCTCCCTCCGTTCATACTCTGTCATCTGCTCTTCTTCCCATGCAGCCACTTGCTCATCAAGCAGTGTTAGATTGAAGAGTTGCAGGAAAGCATGTTCTGATAAGTGCCTTCTCTCTATATTCTCAGCATATCGCCTGTTTGTATTGTTTAATTTCTCTGTTTCAGAAATAACAAGCAATGCTCCCAATACAAATATCGCAATTAATGAAAAATATCCACCTATGATTTTTAGGTGGATATAAATTAAGGAGTTCTTTTCTTGCATCCTGTACAATCTTATACTCTGTTTTGTTAATACATCTTTAGCGGGGCCACATCATTCTGTCATTTAAATGAAATTTTTCGTAATATTTGGAGATAATATTCTCCCCTAATCTTTCATTTTGAAGTGAAGTGTGTATTACCTCGTCTTTTGAATTGTACATTACCATTATTTCTTTTTCATAATTGTATAGTCTAATCCTGGCTTTTCTGCCTACAGCATTTGCCGGATGCTGCTTTTTACTTAAAATAACTTCAATATCTGGCTTTTGTTCAATTTGCTCAATTCTTCTAAATATTACATTTAGTGTGTCATACGGGTCATATATACTATCCAATACATCTTCCACATTGATTACTTCTGCATACTCATATGGATACTGATGCCTTAAATACGATTGAACCTTATCTTCTTGCGAGTTAATACAACTTACAAGAGTGAGGAATTGAATACAAATCAGTATAATTATACTATTATATCTCATTTGAAGATTATGCTTTTGAAGGAATTCATTCTTCGTCAATGAAGATAATATATTGAGACAATACTTCTATTGGCCCTCTTCATAATTTCTCAAATGAAACATGATAATTTGTCCAGCCAAAACACTTTCACTGTCTTCATCAATAATGGCTTCATTGCCTAAAATGGAAATATGAACATCCTCAATAGATCGATTAAATATTATATACAAATCCCCCGTATCCTCATTAATATCTACTATAAAAGGACGACAGGCTGGCATCTTAGGTGTAAATCCTCCACCATGAGGATCTGGTTTTACAGGTTGTTCAGCACCGGTTAATTTAATGACACTGTAAATTCTAGAACTTGCTATACTTTTAGATGCATATAGCATCAATCCTGCAAAAAAAATAAAAAATATCTTCTTCATTATATCAACTTTTGTTTTTGGGTGCAAAATTATCCATTAATATCCATATAAAAGAAGGTTTTTGAGAAAAACTCCCAAAATGCCCGTTTTGTCAAAAATCGCATATAACCACATGATATTCAACGCATAACATTAAATAGCGAAATACTTATAGATGAATAAGCAACGCTTTTTTGAACACACAATACTCACGGAGCGTTGTTTTTTGTCACATGTACTCCTAAAATTTACCAAAGGCATCTGATTATAAATATTTCTTCGTACCTTTGCACAAAAATTAATTTGTTATGTACAGAAAGGCTTTTTTGTTTTTTACCAGTGTCCTTCTATTATCTGGGTGCGAGTTTCGAACAAGTTCCAAGAAACTGATCGAGATAGATTCTCTTGTGCTGGCAGAAAAGTATGACTCTGCCTATCAAGAGACGTTAAAATTAAAAAACAAATTCAAATCAGATAAAAACAAGGCGCATTATTACTTACTTTTAACCCAAACAGGTTTTCTATCAGGTCATCCTTTGGCTTCTGATTCTTTAATTAATATTTCCATCTCTTATTATGAGAAGAATATGGATAAGGAAAAACTATGCGACGCATATTATTACAAAGCAATATATCTTATTAATAAAAAAGATTATAATCATGGGATTATTCTTAGTAAAAAAGCTTATGATTTAGCGCAGCAAAGCAGGAACAATGGGCAACAATATAAAATTTCTGAATTCATTTCATATATTAATCGGGTAAGTGGAAACTATGATTTACAGCTTAAATACGCAAAAGAAGCCGTATATAATGCACTTAAGACCAAAAGAAATCGATGGATAGCATATGCCTATAATGATTTGAATGAGGCGTATCAATACAAAGGGGAGATAGACAGTGCTATCATCTATGCTGAAAAAAACGTTGCATACTTGGATTATATTGATACTAATGACTTGCCTTATATCTTAAACAATATTGGATATGCGTATATGGATGCTCATCCGCAAAAGGCAAAAGAATTTTTTGAAAGATCTATAAAACAAAAGCCATTAACTCGGACATTGGAGAATTTAGCCTATATATACGAAAAAGAAGGTTATGGAGAAAAAGCCTATGAGTTATGGAATAATGCGTTATTGTGCGAAGATGACATTTCTATAGACAAAATAATTTATCATATTCTCCAATATAACCTATCTCATAAGAACTTAGATGGTGCCTGTGAAAAATTGTACAATATTATATTGATTAATGATAGTCTGAAAACAGCGTTAAAAGACAGAACTATTCAGAAATTGCAACAAGACTATGATACAAAACTTGCCAATGATAAATATAACATGACAATACAGAGATGGGTACTCTTAGCCTTGACACTTTCCATTATAATTTTAGCTTTGATTGGCTATGTCCAGTACAGGAAATATAAGACAAGAATAAGATTTAAAGAGCATCAATTGCTTATTAATAGTTACATTAATGAAATTGGACGATTAAAAGGACATAACAATAATGTAGAATATCAAATGGGCGAACTTAAAGATAGAATATCAGGGTATCTAGAAGAAATAAGAAAATTGGAAGAGTCAAATTGCAATTCTGATAAACATGCTGCGGAATTGGAAGAAAAAATAAAGGATTATACAGAAAAAATAGAACAATTGATAGAAACAGGGAATACCACTAATCAGCAAATTGACAGTCTTAATAGCATAATAAGAGATTACAAAGAACAGATTGATAGATGGAAGCAGGAGGATAATGCCTCTAAAACTGAGATTAACTCATTAAAAGGAAAGATAGATGAATACCTTAGACAAATTAATAATTTGAAAACGGAACATGAAGAAGCAGAGCGGCAAATAGTCGATTTGAACCAGAAAATAATGGACTTAATGGAACAAGAATCCCCAAGGCTTGCCAAAGGGAAACTATTATATGATCAAATACTACAGAATGGTACAACTGTTGAATGGACTAATGACGATCTTATTATTATATGAAATAGGTAAAAATGATAAAGAAATTCGTCAGATTATGGGAATAACACAGGAGGCAATTCGCTCAACGAGGTTTAGAATACAGAAACATTCTAGTAAATAAGTAAAATTTAGGGCAGGGCTCTCAGAGCACAAAAAGGAAAAACGCATTTAAGGCGTTGCAAATAATGTGAAACCTCTTATATTCGTAAGAGGATAGTCCTCCAAATTAAGTGGCTATTCAAAGTATTAGGTATGCTATAACAACTACTATCAACAATAAAGTTGCAATTATGACAGTTCCATATCGTACCAGCAAAGGCGGTTCCTCTATCATGATATTCCTCACTTTGGCACTACGAATCTCTTTTTTCTCCAAATCTTTAGCCATATTCCTATTGTTTAATTTCCTAATTCTAATTGGTTCTTTACCAGTTTATAATACGCTCCACGCTTTGCTGTCAGGGACTTGTGATTTCCTGTCTCAACCACCTTGCCCTTATCCAAGACGATTATCTGATCCGCATTCTTCACTGTACTCAGACGATGAGCTACCACTACGACTGTCTTACCTTTATAGAACTTAACCAGATTCTCAACAATGGCACGTTCATTACTTGCATCCAAAGAATTTGTCGCTTCATCAAGGAAAATGAACTTTGGATTCTTATATACTGCACGCGCAATCAAGATACGCTGCTTCTGACCTTGGCTTAACCCCATCCCGTCCCTTCCAATATTTGTATTGAACTTCAACGGGAGAGCCATAACAAAGTCTTTGACATTAGCGATTTCGGCAGCCATTTCAAGTTTTTCCTCATCTATCTCGCCATCATCAACCGCAATATTCCTTGCAATAGACTCAGAGAAGATGACACCATCTTGCATGACAACACCGCATTGCCGCCGCCACCATTTCAAGTTGTATTCGGATATGTTGTGGCTAGCAATTGTTATCTCACCACTCATTACCGGGTAATACCCCAGCATGAGTTTTATAAGCGTGGTTTTTCCGCTTCCAGACGCACCGACTATGGCAGTGATTTTCCCCTCTGGAATATGAATATTTACACCCTCAATCGTCTTGGTTAGGGCATGAGGGTCATACTTGAAGTCAATATTGCTCAATTCTATATCATGCCTCTCACTGTCAAACTCTATCCTGTTGCGATTGAAATTCTCCTCATTGTCTTTCTTGTGAATTTCATTGATACGTTCAAGGCTTATCTTTACGTCCTGTATGGAGTATATGAAATGCATAAGTTGCTCTATAGGGCTGTTCAGCTGACCTATGATATACTGCACGGCCAACATCATACCAAGTGTAAGGCTTCCATTAATGACTGCAGTAGCCGAAACGACAGTTATGATGATATTTTTCAATTCATTGATAAAAATGCTTCCAGCCTCCTGCGTCTGTTGGAGTTTCAGACTTTTCATTTGGATGTGGAATAGGTCGGCCTGTACATCCTCCCATTCCCAGCGTCGGCGCTCTTCGCAGTCTTGCAGTTTGATTTCCTGCATAGAGGTTAGGAATTGATAGGTTTTATTGTTGTTTGCTGCTTGTTGCTCAAAGAGTTCATAGTCAATAACCTTACGACGGCGTAAAAAGAGTGCCATCCATCCGCCATACAGAATGCTCCCGACAAGGAAAATAAGGAAAATAAGCCTGTTATAGACCAACAGTACACAACTGAACACAGCGAAGCTGATCAAAGAGAATGCCACATTTAATGTCTGCTGTGTCAGGAATGAGTTAACCCGTGAATGATCACCGATACGCTGCATCAAATCACCCATCAACTTCGTATCGAAGAACGACATAGGAAGTTGTAGCAGTTTGATGAAGAAGTCGCTTACCAATGAGATGTTGATGCGCATAGAAATATGCAGCAAGAGCCACCTACGGATGAAGTCAACAGATGTCCGGCTGAGGGTAATAACAAGCTGCCCTATCAAGATGAGCCAGATGAAACCTATATCTTTGTTTTTGATGCCAATATCGACAATGTTCTGGGTAAGGAAGGGCAATACTAGTTGTAGTAGGCTACCGACAAACAGACCAAGTATTATCTGGAAGAAATATTTCCGATATTGCCTGATATAGCCGAATAAGAACTTGAACGGCTTTTCTGTTCGTGTTTCGTGTTCTACAGAATTCTCGTAAAGGGTCTGAGTAGGCTCAAGAAACATGGCGATTCCCTTCTCTTCTTTTCCTTTCCCTGTTTCTATCCAATGTTGTTTGAACTCATCTTCATTGTAAGTTACCAATCCTTTCCCTGGGTCGGCAACGTAAAACTTCCGCCCCCTTTTTACCTTATACAGAACGACAAAATGATTCTGGTTCCAGTGCAGAATGCATGGTAAAATACCAGACGATAACTCCTCTATGGATAAACGTCCACTAACTGTCTGAAATCCCAGTTTTACAGCAGTGTCTCTTATGCCAAGGAGGGAGACTCCCTCAGTTGTGGCTATGCAAATCTTCGAGAGATAGTCCTGACTAAATTCCCTCCCATAATTCGCACATATCATCCGCAAGCATGCGATGCCGCATTGCATAGAATCTAGTTGTTTGACAAAATGAAAATTCATATTATGCTATTTTGCAGTATTAGAATTTGTCAGCCCTGAATCTTTATCACTGTTACTGATGCGCTTTCCTACGTGACTACGTGATTTGCCTTTATAAAAGTAATAAGTAAACTTCACGGAAACAAGATTCTTGAAGTTGTTCCATTTCGTTTCCTCCGAGTAGCTGAATTCTTTGGTGTCGGAATAGATCCTTGTCGGATTTGGGTTGAAAATATATTCCAGCCCTACTGACATGGACTTGAATTTGTAAAGTGCCGAAGCACTCATGTTGAATCCCATACGGGTATATATGTCGCCATCTGCCAATGTTATCGGGAAATTGCCGTTCCACACGATTTGCCAGTTTCTCGGCAAGAACTGAAGACCAAGACCGGCGTTATGTAGATTGTGGTTTACAGTTTGATGTGGTGTGCTATAAGTTGAGTATTCGTAGTTATAGAATGGCTGAATAACAAGCCAGTTGACAGGCTTGTAATTAAGAGACAGAGAGGCTCCGATTTTATGAGCATTATCTATGCTTGCCATCTTAAGTATAACGTCTTCACTTCCTGTAAACAGTATAGGCATATTTCTGTTCGGATAGTACGAATAAGATACTAACGGGGCGGCATAGAACCTCCCTTTGTCAGAAGCATATTGGTAGCCAAGGCTCATATAATAGTAATAATATGGTTTCAAAGCCGTGTTTCCTTGCGAATAGAAATGTTCGTCTATCGTCACAATGCTATTGGTAAGGTCGCCGACATTGGGAACCGTTGAATTTATGGAGGCGGTTAGCTTCATTGCAGCGTGTTTGTTGTATTGCATATTCAAGGCCATAGATGGGCGGAAAACCAGATAGTTGAACTTGTCGTTTGTGGCAGTCTTGTAATGGTTGTTTTCCAGCCCTAGACCTATGTTGTACGAGAGCTTGCCTATGGCGTTGCTGTAATCGGCGTATACATATTCTTTGTAGGTGCCGATGGTTGAGTTCTCCGACAAGTTGTATTCTTGATCCAAATTCTTGTATTGGTAATAGACTCCCACATTGAAATCACCCTTCCAGAGTTTATCACTATAAAGTGCCTCGGCCATCAAGGAATAGGATTTGTTATCTGTGTGGTTTTCGAAACCAATACCCCCGTTTGTGTTACTTGCCAAAGAATTATCTGAGCTTGAATGATAATAGGTGTTCACTATGTTTAAGGATAAATTCCTGTCCTGGTTGAACATATACATGTAATACAAGTCGGCAGAAATAGATGAATAGTCGCTTTTGAGACCCCGGCTGTTGATTGGCGGATTGTTGCTTTGTCCCAACAGTTCTTGCTCATATTCCTGCTTGCCCGGAGATTTACGATACTCCACTTTGGCATTGAAAAGATTCTTGCCATGATAACGCTGGTACACAAGTTGCCCTAAATGATACTGTCCGTTATAACTGCCGGGCAATCCCCTGTATTCATTTGTCTTTCCGATATACGAATAAGTGTTGTTCATACGGTTGTCGTTCAATGCACGATAGTCTATGAAATATGCCGCAGAAAACATATTCAAGGAGTCCCTGTATGCCACGGAGAGCATATCGGTGCCATATCCTGTCGTCACACCGTTCTTAGTGTCAAGATATACGCTATATAATTTGTCTGTCTTCTTCTTTGTCTTTACATCTATGACCGCACCTATATTCTCATGGGCATATCGTGCCGGAGGATTGCTATAAAACTGAACGTTCTTGATGTCATCGGCTTTCAGCATTTTCAGTTCACGGGAAGAACGTCTTATACCGTTAATCAATACAAGAACGCTTTTATTGTCCACTGTTACCAAAGCTGCGTCGCTAATGTCCGTCTTAAATTGCGGCAAACTGCTTATGGCATCCAAGGCATTGTTGCCTACTCTCTTGGCAGTCTCGCTGAGTATCAATTGATCTCTATTCCCGAATGTGTTCAGAATTTGAGGCGTGACAATAATTTCTTCAAGAAGCAAGGAATCCTCAGTCAGTATAATATCACCCAAATCGCCAGGCTTGCAGACTTGGCTCATCTTCTTATATCCCACAAATGAAAATTGCAGTACATATTCTTTTTCCTGCTTTACATTCAGTTCAAACTTTCCCTCCAAATTACTTGTTGTTCCAGCGATCTTTATCGAATTGTTTAAATTCAAAAGAATACAGTTCACCCCAGGAATGGCATTCTGCTCTGTATCTAAAATCCTACCATAAATCCGAACTTGTGCATTTATAGTTTGACCACAGCAGAGCATTATGATTGCAATCCATAAGTTATATCTAAATGGTTTCATATTAGATGATTTTAACAATTCAGCCTAAAAAGATTATTTGTTTTTATACATAGAATTAATGTAATTTACTAAAGCATCCTCTATTTTTATATCCATTCCGTTGAATTTGCAATATGATATACTTCCATAATCGCGGGGACATATTCCCATACAAATTGGTAAATATTTGCATGTAAGACATTCTGCATTTTCAAAAGATTTGGCCTCGTATTTTGCAATGAAATTACTATCCCATGTGATAGAACCATCTTTATTTATAATACCGTGAGACTGTTTATCATACAAATCATCACACGCAGTACATTTAATTACATCTCCATTATAGTTAATGGCATTATAATATTTTCTATTGGCGTAACATGGTACAAAATCCCAAATAAAATCTAATCTATTTACTTTATAGCCAGATGTCTCAAATAAATCCAATAATGTACTGACATTATTATATCGCTCTTTATTAACTATTTCTTGCCAAACTTTCTTCGGATTAATCAGAATTCGAGATCTATTTGCCTGAGAAATTATCTTATTTACATCATCTACTATTTGGTAATTAAGATTGTCTTCTGTATAATTTATTCTCAAAAGAATCTGTATGTCTTTTGAGTTATTTAGAATATTCTCAATATTGCCTAAAACATGTACAAATGTTGATGCGCAATTATGCTGAAATTTTACTTTGTCATGTTCTTGTTTTGGACCATCCAATGTTATTTGAAATCTTGTGAATCCCAGTCTTATAAGATCAACAACTTTCTCAGGCAAAAGGAAGTATCCATTGGTGGTTGCACTTGTTCCATATACAATATTACGCTCAGCACAAATATATTTTGCATATTCACATATAGGACTAATTATCTGATTGAAATACATAAATGGTTCTCCACCAAACCATTCTATTTGTAACGATGTTATGTGCTCAACATTGATCATATAATCAATGTGTGTCTTGATAGATTCTATTGTCTTAAGAGACATTCGCGATGGAATATGGTCTTGTATACAATACCAGCATTTATAGTTACAATTCAAGGTTGGAAGAATTATTAACATATAATCCTTCTGATTGATTCGACTCTCATTTCTTGTCCTAATAATATCTAATTCGTCTATCTCGTCAGAAATGAGAAACCCACTAGATGTAAGTTTATCAACAAAGGCTTCTGGCAATAATGTAATTCCGTTTGGAATATTGATCGTAGCCTCAACCTTGTGACTTAAATCAATCGGCAAACGAAAATATGTATGTTCTATCCCATTATACCAGTAAGCAAAATCTTCCCGTTTGATAATGTAATTATATTTGCTAAGTTTCATAACTGCTAAATTTTTAAAGTCGGGCTATCGTGCAATAGCCCGACCAATGTAAGTGGTTCCAATTATCCAACGATTGAAGTTGCAGGAACAGATGAGCTAACAGGACGCGTAACAATTTCACATGCACATCCAGGAACATTGTTTGGGCAACCATTTTGGGTGACAGCATATTCTGCAATTCCACCTTTAACATTAAGTGCTTCTAACACTGACATCTCTTCAATTGAGAATAATTTCAGATTCTTCATCTTTCTATCTGATTATATTTATACCTACTCATTTCGCTTTTCGGATTCCGCGCCTTTTACAGTCTGGTCTGTATATAATCTTGTCGACTCGATTAATCGGATGCAAAATTACATCAATTGTTGTATAACTACTTTTTTAAAGCGTTTCTTTTCCTGAATTTGAAAAACGCTTGCCGTTTTATTTTCCATTTTTCTTCCTCAAAATTTTGTAGAATGAAAAAAAAGCGTTAATTTTGCACTCGATTCAGCCGTGAGAGGTTGAAACGCGAGCATTTATATTCGAAATTATCCTTTCATCGAACTAGCAATCGAAATAAACTCTTAGGATAATGGACAAGACAAATGCTCACCCGTTGTGATAATTTGCCTTTGAGGCAATATATCATAATAGGCGTGAGCTATTGTTCATTATGAAGAGTAGGTTAGCTAGGCCTGATGAACATAATGGCAACAGAACACGCCCTTTTATGTTATATGGAAGATCTAAAAACAGTAGGTAATAGGCTTAGGCAAATCAGACATTTTCTTAAACTTACTCAAAATGAGGTTGCACAATCCACAAAAACTTCACAAGCTGCAATTTCAAGACTTGAGCATGGCGAGGAAGTGTATGCTTCTGTTTTTATTTCCATAATAAAATATTATAGTACACATATTGATATTGGTTGTATCTTTAATCCCAACTTTGAAATCTCACCAGGTTTAATCTCAACTTCATCTGCCGATTCTTTCAAAAAGGATTTCTCTCGAAAGATTGATGCGATAAAAGATGAATTAAGCGAGGCTAACGCTGTATGCATTAGCCAATTAGAGTTCCTAAAAAAACTCATAAAGGGGCGTTGACTTTCCCCTGTTTTGCGCAGAACTTGAACATATCTCAGCACTATATCGTGTCGTTGGGGATGCAAATTTACAAAAACAATAGGAATTTCCCAAACAATGCAGTTATATTATATTTCCAAAAGCGTTTCGTGGATTATTAGCGCAAATGTTTGACATACAGTGTTATTTGTAGATTTCCTTGCTGATTTTGAATAAAAAGAAACGGTATAAAACGCTTAAAAACGCAATAAGAGTTGCGAATTCCTCATTTTTGCAAGGATGCAACTATAAAAATGGAATTATTGAAAGATGAGACTGGTATCAATGGCTCTACCTGTTCCCCTCCCTCCCCGTATTTCATGCAGTACCCGCAGGCCTGCCACAAATCCAGCCTGTTTATAAGTGTTGAATTGTACACCCTGTTGCGTCATATCTTGCAGCCTTTCTTTTTTGCGCGTGATTATTTCAAGCAATCATTCTGTTTGAGCATCCTTTTCCTTATTTTGCCACTCATCAGCAATTTGCCTCCAGTTGATTTTACGTTCCTTGGCTCCAGTCCAAACATCCCAATAATCAGGGGCATCAGATTGTGGACACTGCGATTTAGGCAGGGTTCTCATCTTTACCATGACGGGAAGTTCGGAAGCCCACCCCAATAATACAGCATATTGAGACGGAAGTGAGGGCATCTCACGGAGAACGCCTCTCATGTTGCCAGGCAATAATCGATGTACTAATTCTTGGTCACGGTCATTTGATATTCGGTGCAACAAGAACGAATTGCATTGAGAAAGAACTGTGGGAGATAGTTCTGAAGGCCTTTGTGAAGAGAGTACTAATCCCAGCCCAAACTTTCGTCCTTCTCTTGCAATCTTCTCAAATACCTTACAGCATTGTGTAGTAGGGCCTGTATTCTCGACATCGTCATTATAACGCTTAACGAAATAGTGAGCTTCCTCCATAACCAATACAGTAGGCAAGCACTGCTTGTTTAATTTGAGGTAACGCTGTTGAGCTTCAAACACCATACGAGCAATCACAGCGGTCATTATACTTGTGACATCCGAGGGCAATAACGCAAGATCGATAATAGTCAGTGACTCCTTATTTTCTGAACCTATATAATTACTCAACCACTCACTCAGGTTCAGATTCTCGTCATCAATGACTTTTTTTACACGCACATCTGCCAATAGTGTCTTAATGCGTGGCATCAGAGTTACGATATAGTCCGTTGTATTTAGTATCTCCGCATTGGCTTCTATAGAACGTACAAAATTCTCTCCCGTGAATGGGATTGGACTGTCCTCGTCTGTAGGCAGGAACTCTTCATCACGGCCACCAGCTTTAGTATAAACATCCTTCAGCAAAGTAATTAAGATATCAACTTCGTCCCTTTTATAATCTTGATGGGAGTACTGACCAGACCTAACCTTTTCATAGTCATTCACTTTTGAATTGAAAGCACTTATCGCTTCATTCAATTCTGGAGAATAACCTTCATCTGTAATTACACCTGTATTCCATTTCTGAAGTGATTCCCTGAAGTTCTTGGGAGCGGGAAATTTCCCCCAAGGTGCTCCATTACTCTTATATACCTCAATCGTATTAATTACCGTACGCACAAAAGAGGTCAAATCGTGTTCCTTGCTTACGGTTTCAAACACATTACCACTCCTCACTGACTTAAGTGCGTGAACGATCGTCGTTCTATGTGTTTTAGGGGATGCTTTGGTAAAACCACACCATTCATCGGTATTCCAAAACCAAAGTGGGACTTGTAATTGTTTCTTCTCGTACCCTTCTTCCACATTAACTGTGTAGATATTTGCATCCGCCTTATCTGCAAATGCCTTGCTGTATTCTCCATTTGGGTCTAATACTATAAAGCGGCTATTGATGGGGGCTTGATTATTTGTTTTTTGCTTTTCTGCACTTTCAAGTGACCATCTGATAAGGCCAGCAACCGAACATGATTTTCCGCTGCCCGTGTTACCCAAAACGGCAAGATGTCGTCCAAATAACCTGTCCGGATCTATCATCACCTTGGCATTACCTATTAGTGGACTATTACCAATAAAAACCCTTCGGTTCTCTCCTGATTCAATGATAGATTTCAATTGGTCCTCCATTGGCAGAATTACAATATCTCCAACCGACGGGAAAGTTTCCAATCCGCGTTTAAACTTATAGCCGTCCTCTGTGGCCACAAGTGTTCCTAATGGCTGCAATTCCATCTTTCGCAGTGGGAATGGCAAATCTATCAAGCCAAAGTCTTGAAAGCCGCTACGCTTAGGATATGGGGAGCGCTGTATTGTTATCCATGAAACTTGTCCTACTACAAAGCCCAAGTCAACGGGAATCATAGCATATCCGTTTATACGTGGGAAGCTCCGTGGGGTACCTGTGTTAAGAGCTACACTGTCTGGCGATTCTATGTCAAGTAATACTTCAATCCTGTCTGGCGAAATAAATTCCACCGTACCAACTCGAAGTGAGGCCAGTTGTTCAATAGGTGTTGTAATCATGTGCTATACGGTTTGTGTTGTTGGAGTTGTGGAGGTAGAGGACGCTGAAGCGACAGGCGTTGATGAAGCTGACGTTATTGTAGCAGACGCCCTTGCATCAGCACCCATTCTGTGTTGTAGCAGTTCTGCCATTCTAATAGTGGTTCTGTCAATAGCAGACTTTGGCAAGTAGTCATTGGCCAAATTGGTAATGTCACCAAGATTATTGCCAATCAGTACAGACATCTGAGCATAATGAGCCGATTCATAGTAGAATTTCAAGATACGACCAATCGGGTCATTGAAAGAAATGACCACTAAATGTGTGGAGGGGATAGTAAGCATATCATGAATAACACGGTTGATGTGCTCATCTCCAAAGCCATATCCGTATGTTACCAATGTACTATTTGGCCTGCAAATAGCCGCAGCAAAATCACGGAATAGTTCTACATAGGGATATTCTGCCGTTTCACGGTCTTTTGCGGAGTTGGGATATATCATCAACTTTAGGAATCTGTCCCTTTCAGTCCCGGTGAGCTCAAATATGGCGCAATACTATCAGCACCAAATGGTAATCCTATACGTCTTATTTCGTTGCCATTCTGTATCCAGTCAACAGAACCATGGAGTCTAGTCAATCTCGCAACACCTTCAAGATAACGTGGTTCTCCTCGTATTCCTGGCGGATTATAGTGAATGTCAAGATTCAACCTTGAAGACCGGGAAACTGGCATCATGGTTCCGACAAACCTGTCCATCATATGTATGCCTGCCAACTCTGCTCCGACCTCTATCAGTCGGTCATAATTTGTCGTGAATATGTTTAGCCTCTCCGTATTTCCTGTCCGGCTTGCAAAACTTAGAAGGAAATTAACGAGCACGGAATAAGCGTTTTCCCGTTTATCTTCAGCGGCTGTTGCTATTCCATTCTCAGACAGCAATATTGAATTGGCAAATTCTGAAATAATCTTATTCAATTCTGTTTCCAAAGCCGTTGCCTCTGTATGTTTCTTTAAGATTTTCAGCCCTCTCAACAAATCATTAGCTGTTCTTATCTGGTCTTCTATATTACCTTTCTTACGTCCACAGGCCTCTGCTGACGCCTCTGCAGCCTCTTGTATCTCATCCTTGAATTTGGGAGAATGTGGTTGTTCCCATCGTAGTGCTGCCTATTGCTCCAGCCAAGAAACTGACAGCATTAGTAATGCCAGAACCGCAAAGCAGAGACAGATGCTCAGACTGGAATAGAGAAGTCAGCCATGGTTCAATACGTGTACGAAACACAGACTTATTTATTTCTTCATTCTCTGGCATCCACCCACAACTGTCCGTATTCTGTACCCTTCTGTCCTTGTCAACGAGTATCAGTTCACGGTCGTCACGCGTTTTTATAACATTACCGCCTCCGTTTAGCACCGCTTGGACTTTATCTATTTTCTGTTTTATATCCATCATAAACCAAATTCATAATAATTGAAACAGTACCTTTGACTTATCTATTCGCATATTCAATTGATGTGTAAAAAATGTATGGTAGTTTTATCTCCTTTTCTTATGTTTCAGTATTTCCTTCTCTATATTGGGCAGCGAGGCCACAAATTTCTCAAAACGGACCTTGCCCATACGTTCATAGAGAGCACGGCCCAACAGATAGACCTTTGTCTGCAACAGCTCTGGCATATAGCCGTCTGGATTTGAGTCTGCATTGCGGGCATTTTCAATGGTATTGAACATTAACGGCAGGTACTTTATATAATAATAGCCGCCTTTCTCTATCTTGTCAAGTACCTGCTTGGCATCGTTAGCGGTATGGATGCCGAGACCTGTCAAATCGGGCCGCTTGTGATACAGAAGCCAGATTTCAATGCAGGGATTGCTGATAACCAAATGCCTGTTTTTCTTCTGGGAACAAAAAGCATGCAGTTCCTCTATTTGCTCCTGCGGCCAACGGTCAACATCAATGACGCACCAAAGCGAGTCGCCGTCCTCTGCACTCAACTGATTCTTGCTGATATACGCCTTCACTTTCTCCAGAACTTTCGAGGGTGAAGAGGCTTTCCTTTTTTCTGATATGCCCTCATCGTCCGAGGTTTCCGGCTCTATAATATCAACCTTGATACGATCTATACCGTCGAAAAGCCTGAAATAGTCGGGCTCACGCTCCGTTCCCTCTGTTACGATGGCTAACAGGGAATAGTCGCGAACCTTCTCTTGGGGAACATCCCTCGTATAACCTCTAACCTTGAATCCCATATTACACCCAGTTTAATTCGTTAAAACGGGCCAGAAAAGGAATGGCACCGAAGCGTCCATTCAGGTAGCCTTTCTCCAAATTCAGGTCTGCACGGGGTTTGAATTCGTCGAGCGTGTAGAGGTGGGTGTTCTGCGTTTCGCGGTCTTTCTCGGCAAACCAAATCTCGTCGTTGCGAAACACTTGGCCGTCGAGCAGTCCCGCATCGTGGGTTGTGAAAATCAACTGCCCCTTCATGTTCTTGTAGGTGATAATCCTCGAAACCAGTGCCCGTACCAACGTGGGATGCAGACTCCTGTCCAGTTCGTCGATGACGTAGGTGCAAGCCTCGCCCTTGACATTCTGCACCATCGGTACGAAGTCAAAGATGCGCTGGGTGCCGTCGGACTCTTCCTTCAGTTCGAAGTCATAGATATTGTCGTTCACCATATGCCGTGCTTTTACACGACGCACGAAATAATTGTTTCCTTCACGGCGCATACTAACAGTAAAGGCCCCGGTGTCTATCATCACCTCTTCCTGTCCTTCCGGTGAACGGGAAAGGTGCTTGACGATGCCATCCACGCCCTGCACAAGTTCGGGCCATTCCGAAATGCTTTGCTTGAACGATTCAATATCCTCGTCCTTCAAGGTCAGTTCACTGATTCCTATATCCAAAGCCGAAATGAGTGCTTCGGACTGTGACTTGAATCCCTCGTCAGAATACCTGTTGTCGAAAATGGAGGTTGAACGGGTCTCAGGGAAGATGATGTGCAGTTTAGTTGTTAGCCATAGGAAAGCATCGGTCATCTGGGCGTTCTTCACCACGTCATGTTTCGACAGCATCAGTTCATTGCCTTTCAGCAGATTATCCTCCAATAGCGAAATCAGCAGTTTTGTCTTTTCTGCGTTATTTTGCCTGCCATCAGATTGATGCTCGGCTTTCCAGTCTGAGCGTCGTATTTGCGTTCAAACACGCACGCGGGTTTCCTAATGGTAGAATAGAGCCACTCCTCCAGGCAGAGGTTGCCCCGATAGCTCACCCCATAGGAATACTGGTCTGACTCAGTGCCAAACTCCACTTCGATAGAAACGGGCATTTCCGGGTCGTTATACTTGTTGGCATCCCTAAAGGCAGTAGGAGGAAGGTTTCCCATCGCCACCATGGTCTGGATTCGGCCAAGTGCCTTTACCAGGCACGACTTGCCGGCACCGTTAGCACCATAAATTACCGCCGTGCGCAACACATTGGCTCCATGCCCATGGCCATGTACATGCCAGTCCTTCCTGCGGACATTGGATGACGGCAACATCGTAAACTCCGCTTCCCGCCCGTATGACCTAAAATTCGTCGTTACAATCCTAATAAGCATATTGATATGTGTTAAATACGGCGCAAAGTCACGAAAATTTCGTCACAGAAACATGGCATATCGGTGATATTTGTATTTTTTAACGTAATTTGGAGTAAAGCCTCGTTATGCCTCGTCAAAGCGAATTTTCATAAAAAGAAAAATGAAGTCAGTTTGAGACCAGCAACTTATAAATGAGAATGAAAACTCCATTTTTGACGGATTTGCGGAAATTAGAAAAAATGCAGAAGGCGAATGGTCATCAAATCTTAACATCGAAACAGAAGCTAATTTTTAACGTAAGCATCCACGCACTACACGTTATAGCAGTTGTAGTTGGATGAATGCTTACATATAACACATCTGCATACTAAAGGTGCAAACATTGCAGCGACGATCAGCTCCATATAAAGCGACAAACAATGAACTAGTATAGTATACAGGTCTAATCTATAGCATCGCTATTTTGAAAACTTCAAACATTGCTGGCTGCCTTGTGTTCGTATCTTCAAAATGTAATTGCCACTATTAATGTCACTAATGTCAATAGTGCTATTTCGGGTTTCAATAACGCCTTCTTTCAATGGGGAAACATTATTATATGTGGTTGAATAAATAACGTATGTAGCGTTCTTAAGTAAATTATGCCTATTAGAGTAAGTTAAATCAATTCTATTACTTCCTAACCGTATATCAAACAATTGCTGAACAGGTGAAAGAGGAGCTACAATTAGATAATCACTCTTTGTAGTACCATTTTTATTATATGAATGTACAGCAAATTGAGTATATAGTTCTTTATCCACAGTAGCAGTAAAATAGCCCTTTTTAAAATCAGGAACTTCAAACTTGATTGGTAAATCATTTCCTTCATCTAATTGTTCGACAACTACTCTGTCGATGCCTTCAAGTCCATTTATATAAATTTTAATTATTTGTGTATAATCATCTGCTATACTATTCTGTTGCACAGAAATAGTGGAAGATGTCAAGTTAAGTCCCATCTTAACTTTTTGTGGTAAATAATCTAATACATAATAATAATTCTGTATTTCATATTTTATTCTGTGATATAGATTGTCATATACTTGCTTGTAATGTGTTACTCGACATCGTAAATAACCATCACATGTACGTTGATATTGACTATGATCTGAATTAATATTTAAGTCCGACATGCTAATTTGAAGAGGTATGTCAAAAGTGCCTGTCCCCTGCCTGTATACTAAATCCCAAGTACCGTCTTTTTTTAATAAAGACACGAGCCAACTTCCTGTTCCGTCAACATCTGGATACTTGTAATCGTAAGGGAATAAAAAATCACTTAGCACAAAATTATCTTGTAGATTTAATATGCTATTGAAATCGTCCTCATATAGAGTAGCGTTATTATCAAGTTTGGTTTTGGCAATTGAATTTGACGATATTGCAATTGAACCATTGTAATCAAATACATTTCCTGTTGAGCCTTCAGAACTTACTGTTCTTCCATTAAAGTCTGTAGTGAGGTTATAGGTTTGCCATCCTTGTAAGTATTTGAACAATGTCTTATAGTTGTCGGTAATGTCTCTTATAACACTTCCTCTACCTAATTGGTAATTAAGGATTTCTGAGATGTTCTTCGTGCTATCTGGTATGAAGTAGTTCAATGAAATTCCATTTTGCCAAACACTTGGCGCATATAAATTCAGATTTCCAAGATAGGGCACTTGCAGGGATAAAGTTCCCTGAGTAGTATTTTGATATGCAACATGAACATCATCAGTTCCAATCGCTTCTTTAATTATGGTTTCATAATATGTCTTGGGCTTATTAAGATTTTGGAAAACTTTAGTGGAAGAATCTGCCGTAAAACCAGAAATAAATCCTAACCCTTTTGCAATGTCTCTTAAAACCACAGTAACAAAATCATATTTGTTCACTGGAGTATTATAAAGAGAATAGGAAAATTCGTCAAGCATATTTTTGTTATATGTAATTGTGATATCAGGTTTGTCGAAAAAATCCTCACAGTTTATAGAATCAACAAAAGTGACATTATGTCCAGTATTGTATTCAGCTAAAAGAACATACTTAATTCGGCTTGACAAGTTTTCATCTAAATCATAGAAGTTATATGATGTCGGCTGTACCTTAGACAGAAGTTTACCATTGCCAGAACCACGTATAGTTCCGATTTTTGCACGTATGTTGAGAGGCAATGTATTAGGCAACTGCTCCTCCCAAATTTTGCAAGCATATTCGAACGCCCCCTTCATTGCATTATCCCAATCCTCTTCAGGTTCATATGTAACTTTAAAAACAGTTCCCCCGTTTATTTTCCTTAATACAGGAATGTCAGAACATTTCTCTATGTACTGATCTAATCCATAAGAGTCCGATTCAATTGTCGTCTGACTGTTAATTGACAAGGCTGCAATTAATGATAATAAACATAATGTAATCTTTTTCATTTCTTGATTATTTTTTTTGTTATTGTTCTTTTGTTCGATTTTATCTTGACAACATAGATTCCCCTGCATAAATTACTAAAATCTATGGTTTTGGATGGAAAGCTCCTATTTACTAATGTTCCATTTGCTGAATAAATCTCAGATAATATTTGCGTATTTGAGGAATCTTCTATGATAAGATTATTGTTCTTAAAAAATATTCGTATATCATCGTCCTGCACTTCATTGATGGCTGTTGACTGGTTATGTATTGTTTCCAAATAATGGATAATCTCGGCATCATCAATTATTGAATTCGTAAATATGGTATCTCCGTGAATGCCTCCATATTCATTGTAAGAGACAACTGTATAGAATTCCCCCCAATCAGCATACTCATATTTGAATTCATATTGATTTTTACTTTTCTCATTTATATCGACATTGTAAGAGATACGAGTACTATTCTCTGGAAACTGAAATACATTCAAACTATCAGAAACATAAGACACGAATCTGCACTCATTCATCCTCTCTGCGGAGAACAAAACGGTTAACTCTGCCAATGGATTATATCCACCTCCTTCAAAATCAAAGTTACCTACAATAGACGCTTCTTTAATTTTGGGATGTGAAGGTAGTACATTCAATACAAGGGGAACGCTGTCTATTATTACGTTCCCCTGATGTAAATCCACAGAGCAGCGAATATAGACAGAAGAATCATTCGGGTACTCTATCTTTTGACAATCGCTAACGATGTCAAAGCCAGAAAACAGGCTTGGCTCTATTTTCAGCGTGAAAGGATTAACATCTGTTTTTGACTTTATACATATATTCTTCTCGTCAGATTTATCATAAAAGCTAAAAGACCAAAAGATATTCTCACCTTGGCCGCTTTCCAGATAAAATGTCGGCATTTCGCCATCAACAAACCTATGAGAACTATCTACGGTTGTCCCATCTTGTAACAGGAATGTAGAAGCTATTCTTTGCGCTTGGCTATTAATAGGAATCAAACCAACAAAGAAAACTAATAATATGTGTTTCATTTCAACAGTTTTGATGTTTTAACCTTTGAATTTCCTTGAAAATATTCCAAAATATACATGCCGGATGAGAGTTCTTCTATTTCTGCATCTTCTTTTATGGTTTTAACATAATATCCACTTGAGTTATATACCCTTATTAATGTGAATTCATTATTGGCCAATGAGTGTATTCTATTAGGAACAGGGTTTAGCAGGCTTCTCGTAAAATTACATGGTGGAAATTCTATAGTGTAAACTTCACTACCGTATTGATTTTCCACCTTTATATCTATCCAAGCATAATAGGGTGAAGTAATGTTGCTACAAACAAAATGAGCCAAGTAAGGCTCTCTTACAAACTGACTTCTTAAAGATGAGCCATATTCCTCTTCCAATGTCACATAAAGATAATCTGCCCCTTTGTAATCTACTTTACATACTACATTGTAAGAATTATCATTTTCATTATTCTGTTTAACGAAAGCCACATTTGAGATAGACGGCTTAAGTTCCAGTGTAACATTGTATTGTAAATTTATCATAGTGCCATTCAACATCCCCGTAAATACTATTTTCCCATAAATATCTCCATTTACGTTAACGGCATAATTGTCCGGGGCAGAAATCTTATCAATGCTAAATGACTGAGTATCTTCCGCACTTTTTTGCAGCGATTCATTTCCGTCTATAGTAGGAAGATAAAAAAACCACTTTGCATTACTAATCTCATCCTTTCCCTCTCCTTCCAAATAAAATAGATGTGAAGTATATGCGGAAGCAATACCCGATTCAGGTATACCACTTCCAACTATTTTGATGCCATTCTGATTGAAGGCAACCACATCCCAGCCTAATTTATTTAACACATTGGCGGTTAAACTATCAACCTGCAATTTGTTTGATGTTTTATCTAAAGAATAATGCATCAATGATTGTGTATTGTCTAAATAAACAAGAGATTTAGAGTTTTCATAATTTAATGGTGTATACATTTTATGTTTTTCTCTTTCGTTAGCATTAATATAATCTCCATCTATATATACGCTGCCATTTACGCCTGTGCAGAAATTAATTATTTCAGGATTTTGATTCCTACCTGTATTACTAAGATTCTTTAGCCAAACGTCATTCTCTGAGACAAGAAGATTATCGAATAAAGAGTGTCCCTGCGGAAAAGGGAACTTAACGATTGAGCCAGAGTTAAGATTAGCTAACGATAGGCTACTTCCAAATCCTAACGCAACTGCAATACTTCTAAGCATCGCATAATTTAGATTACGAATGCCATATTCTTTTTCTACACTATATCCACAATCCCAATCAACATTTTTATTGATAGTAATTATTGCATCCCCAGAGCTATCGTGCTGCAAATCTGGCCTTAGACTATAATATAAACTAGCAGGGACATAGTCATTATCATTGTTTTTAAAATACAAGACCTTAATTTTAACATCTTCACCATTTGGCAAATTCTCCCATGCCAACTGCAACCTAATGGCATAATTAGAGTTTATGTTTAGGCATGATCGCCAAATATCAGTAGCAACTTCTAAACATTTAACAACGGAATCAGGTACGCTGTTTTCGTATTCAAGTTTAAACGATATACACGAATTTGCTTTAAGCCGTTTTCCCTTACTTAAAATAGGCAATGAAACCGCATTTGTATCATCTATCGCATTAAATGATTCAACATAATCGACATAAACCGCTTCTTGAGAAGAAACTATTTGAGGATATATACTAACTATTATGAACAAAATAAAACCGACGGGATGACGTAGTACCGTACAAGATCGTTTTTTCATAGAACTATAATTTATATGCAAAACTGCAGACAATTCACCTGTCTTTATTGGAAAGGATGCTATCGGTAGTGCCATATCTTTTTTTTACTATTCAAATTTATATTGTACCTTGCATATTTAGATAAAGTTTTCGCAATGTTATGATTAAACATTTTAACGAACTAATTTACCTGTGAATATCTATCTAAGTATAGTAATACATAAACATCGACACGATTGGAGGACCAAAACAACTGACAACTCAATGAAGGTTGACGGGGGCAATGTCGTTCAGAGTTTGTATTGCAAATCGTTTTGTTTTTAATAGCAGAACTATTAACACCGATATTGATTGCATTGCAGTTAACACCTTTGTTAATTTTGCCACAAACGATGTCACTATTTATGTATTTAAACATAAAGGGTGAGCAATCAACACCTCCCAATAGTTCAGACATTCCGCCTGCTGAAGATACGTCCATAATGTTTTGTTTGATTAAATCCATTGTATCAATATTTCTGTTATTTATCCGATTCTTAACGCATTCCAGATTCCCCTTGAAAATAAAGCCAGGTATAATCTGGGTGACTCGATTATTTAGGTGCAAAATTATGTCAAGTGTTGTACAATTACAAATTTGTCCCGTTTCTTTTCTATATTTGAAAAACACTTGCCGTTTTATATCCATATTTCTCACAAAAGACAAAAGCATAGTTGTTAAAATCTATTTCAAAAGGCGTTTCGCCATTTCTCTATATAATGCTTTGTATATCAATTTTTTACATTGCAGATGCTTTCTTTCTTTCAGAAAACAAAACGCTTTTTACGAAAACGAAACGCAAATTACTACTATTTTAACATATTTGCATTTAAATGAAGATGAGACGGGCCTAAAACTACCATCTCATCTCCTACTTGGTTAACTACATTTTTAATCCAATATGATGCGTGTTTGCTATAGCAGGCTCATCATTTTTGTTGGTGCCATTGGCAACCTGTTGAGTCGGTTCCTTGTCTTTTGCTAACTCCAACTGTATTTTTCGGTCAATCGCCGCCAATTCGGATTTCAAGCCTTTCAGTTCATCTTCTTTCTTCCACTGCTTGTTTGCTATCTCTTTCAAGAGCGGAATGTCCTTGGCAAGTACAGCGTTCTTCTCTTTATACTGCTCGATGGTCTGGGGGATGCGCTCCAGTGAGTTGATGAAGTTCCGGGCTGCGGCTATCGGGTCGGACAGGGCGATAAAGCCGTTGTTGTACTTGTATTTGAGATTACCCTCCACGCAGAACTTGTTTTGGAACATACCCAAACCGTCATTATCCAACGGTTCACTACGCATCAGGATGGTAAAGCCGTGAATCTCGCCGACACGCCGATATTCGCACTTGGTGTCCATTTCCTTGGCAATCTTCTGGAGTTGTTTGCCGATGCTTTCCTCGTCCGTAGGCTTGAAGCCATCAAGACGGATGGGGTTCACGAGGTTGCCCTCGCCATCGAGTTTCCGCTGGGACTTGTGCTTGTCGAAGTCCTCCTGCAACTTGGCAATATATCCCTCGTTCTGCTCAATCTCCGCCTGCTTGCTTTCCAGTTTCCATGTGGATTCGTTACGGGCCTTGTTGAACGACTTGCGTTCACCCTCCAGTGCAGCAATCTTCTTTTCCAGCTTCGCCTTGTCAAGCAAATCGGTGTTGCCCGAAAGGATAGCCATATACTCCGAAAAGTTCATGCCCGACTTCTCGTCCATTGAGCCCTCGTCGATGGTTCGTGCGCCGAGTGCGCCACTCTTCAACTGCGAGATAAACATCTGCTTGCAGTGAAGAAGATTAAACTTGTAACTGTCGAGCGACTTCTCCACAGCATAGATGATGACATCCACCTTGTTGTCGGCAAAATGCTTGGCAATCTCGTTCCTTGCACGTACCGCCCGACCGTTGCGCTGCTCCAAATCCGAGGGGCGCCAGGGCGTGTCCAAATGATGAATCGCTACTGCTCTTTTCTGGGCATTGACACCCGTGCCAAGCATGGACGTGGAGCCAAACAGCACACGGACGCTGCCCTCGTTCATGGCAGAGATAACCGCTTTTCGTGCCTTCTCGTTCTTGCACTCCTGAATGAAGCGTATCTCGTCGGCAGGGATGCCGTAGTCCTCCACCAGCTTACGCTTGATTTCAGAATAGACCGACCAGCACTCATTACCTTGCCATGTTCCCAAATCTGAGAAAACAAATTGTGTTCCCTTCTGTGCATCGAAACGACGATAGTAGTCCGCAATCATCTTGGCACAGTGAGAAGCCTTGTTGTCGGGATGATCCTCGTAGTTCGGGCTAATCATACGCATATCCAGTGCCATCTTACGGGCATAGTCGGTAGCAATGAGCATCTTCGCCTTTTCCTCGGCAAACTCCATCAACCGCTTGATAAACTCTTCCTGGTCTGGTGTTGGCGGAATGTTATGCAGTATCTCGTTCTTCTCCGGTCTGTCCACACCTACGTCTGCTGCCGTGCGATAGTCCGTGATTTCGTTGTAGAATGCCGCCAACTCAGGTACTTTAATAAAGTAGCGGAAACGCTCCTTTTGTACGATGTTGTTAGTGACGTTAAACTCAAAGTCGGTGGTCTTCTTGGCGAAGATAGCCGCCCACGCATCGAAGCAACGGATGTTCTGACGCTCCAGTTCATGGGGACGCAGGTACTTGAAGAGCAAGTAAAGTTCCGTCAGTGAGTTGCTGATGGTCGTACCCGACAGGAACGTTGCCCCCAAGTCTCTGCCTGTCCGTTCCTGTATGGTACGGATGGCGAAAAGCATATTCAGTGCCCTTTGGCTACCCTCCGAGTTGCCGAGTCCAGCCACCCTGTCATGTCTTGTGTTGAACATGAGGTTTTTGAACTGGTGACTTTCATCGACAAACAGATGGTCGATACCCATCTGCTTGAAGTCGCACACGTCATCCGTGCGCGTCTCTATCTGATAGGCAATCCTCTCCAATTTCGCTTCAAGGTTGAACTTCCGCTTCTCCAGTCCGCGCAACATCTTCTTGCTTACCTCCTTGCCCTGTGCCCGCAGCACTTCAAGATTTTCCTCCACGCTATCAAGTTCTGCCTGTAGGATTTCCTGCTGCAACTCCGGCGACTGAGGGATCTTGCCGAACTGGTCGTGCGACATAATCACGCAGTCAAAGTCGTTGTTCTTAATCGTATTGAAGAACTTGATGCGGTTTGCCGTAGAAAAATCCTTTTCCCAGGCATAGAGAATACGGGCATTGGGATATGCCGCCATATAAGTAACGGCAATCTCCGCCACGTTCGCCTTCAGACCGATAATCATGGGCTTGTGTGCCAGTCCCAGACGCTTCATCTCATGCGCTGCAATGCACATAATCAGCGTCTTACCCGTACCGACCTCGTGGTCACAGATGCCACCTCCATTCTGCTTCAGCATCCAGATACAATCCTTCTGTGAGCCGTAGATGCTCTTGATGCCATAGCGACGCTCCAACGACTTCATGTCAAGGTCTGGGAAAGTCTGGTGACTGCCGTCGTAGGTTGGACGAACATAGCAGTTGAACTTGCGGTTATACATGTCCGTCAACCGTTCCTTGAACTCCGGCGACTGTTCTTCCAACCAGTTAGAAAAACCATTTCGGATTTCATCGATCTTTGCGTTTGCCAACTGGATGCCCTCTGCATCGCGCACCTTGATGTCGTTGCCGTTGTCATCCTTGCCGATGCTCTTCATCATGTCGGGGCAGGTGTTGTGCAGCGCATGTTTCAGCAGGGCGATGCCGTCATACGTGCGGTAGTAGCCATGCACACAGAACTCTTCCGTAATCTTCATGTTCTTCTCACTGCAAGCCACCGAGAACTCATCCATACTCTCCGAGTAGCCGATGCGGATGTCCGTGCCGTA
>CADACD010000038.1 GCA_902786365.1 uncultured Lachnospiraceae bacterium
ACAAGTAATAAAACACCTGACAAGTGGGGAGAGTTCTTTGGAGAAGATTCTTCTTTGCTATGTGCATTAGATAGAATATTTGATGACGCTATGGTATTTTCCTCCGCCACGGATGCCAGAATCGTCAGGATCATGCGTCCGTTACTATCCAGGGTGTAGATATTATCCGCTTCAAATTTTACCCCTACAGGTGGGTCAAGATTCTTCAGCGTTTCGATAACAGAAAGGCAGTCAACGATATTTCTGGCAAAACGGGCGATGGACTTTGTAAGAATCAGGTCTAACTAAACGCTGTCTTTGATACAATTTTATTTTTACATTCTGACGGGTCCAAAACGAGGTGGTCGGGTTCAAATCGCATTAGATGGGTTCAAAAATGTAACCTCGCCGCAGACAAGGCAAAGAAAAAGCACTCCACTTGTGTTTTCGTGAAGTGCTTATCGTAGAAGATTTTACTTATTCATTTTTTCAATGAGTGATTTGTACTGCCGTTTTTGTACAGACTTTCCTATCAGTGTAGATAGTATGCCGGCAGGAGCGCCGACAATCCACACATATTTCCAGCCTATAATAATACCAACGAGAATGATAATTGCCATAGCAATACCCCAGTATAGGCATTGGAACTTTCCGTTAGCTTTACTCAATTCTTTGATGAAGTCGATGCCATTTGACGAATGCGGAGCATTTTCAATAAATTCTGCCGCTCCGTTTGTCCCGGAACAGGATCGAAAATCTTTGCTGCATTTTTCTGCTGAGCCCCTATAGGTATCGTTGTCCAGGATACTCTGAACAGCAGCGCGGATACCTTGGGCAGAATCATCAGTAAGCATTATCCCCGCGCCGATTTCCATCGTTCTTCTCGCAACTGCCTGTTGCTCGTTTGTCTGGGGATAAAGAACCATCGGCGCAGCCATATACAAACTTTCTGAAACGCTGTTCATGCCGCAGTGAGTAATAAAGACATCCGCTTTGGAAAGGATATCAAGCTGATTAACATACGGATACACCTGAACATTCTTCGGCAACACTCCCAGAGCCTCACGGTCTATTACGTTTCCGCATGATATGATGGCATCCACATCCATGTCTTTCAGAGCTTCAATACACTTGCCGTAGAATTCCGGTCGGTCATTGATAACAGTTCCCAGCGAAATATAAACAAGCGGTCTGGTTTTTTCCTTATTCGGTTCGATTTTTGAAAACACCGATGGACCGACAAAAGCATAGTGGTCGGAGAAACTTTCCGCATACGGCTGAAAACGCCGTGAAGTATAAACTACAGAATCGGTGTCATTATCGCTTTGGATTAGAGAAAACAGACCTTTAAACTTAAAACCATAGGCTTTCAGTTTGTTAAGCTCTCTCGATACCTTTGGCAAACCGAAAATCAAACCGGCAAGTTCTCGTGGGCTGTTTTTCATATATTGTGATGACAGTTGATTGAAAGCAAATGTGCTGGTGGACACCACCATCGGCACATCATATTTCCATGCATTCAGTTTTCCCCAAAAGCAGGCAGAATCAGTATAGACAACATCTGGCTTGAAAGATTGAAATTCGTCACGCAAAAAATCATTCATTGCAAGTGTGATGCGAATATCCTGAATCGCCATTTCCGTAGTAGACACGCTTTTAAGTCCTGATTCTTCCTTTTCAGTCAGTTCGGGGAGATAAGAATCGCAGGAAATAAACTCCGCTCCAGTTGCCTCTATTTTGCTTTTGAATTCGTTAAACGAATAAAATCTGACTGTGTTCCCACGTCGAACCAACTCCGCCGCAACGGGAAGCATAGGATTTGTGTGACCATGCGCAGGGATGCAGAAGAAAGCTACTTTTTTCAATCGCCATCACCGTCCTTTTCTCCGTATGCTATGCCGAACAATTCAGCAAATGCTCCTTTCGGAGGAATTGCGATTCCTCGCTGTTCATCTCCAAGAAGCAACAGCGTGTCTCCCGGTTTAATTCCGAAGATATCACGAGCTTGTTTCGGTATTACTATCTGTCCTTTCTCGCCGACAGTAGCCGTCCATGCATATTTTCCTTTCGGTGCGTTCATTTCATTCCACCTCGTAAGTATGATTTATATAACTAATCATACTTCTTTTTCTGTAAAATGTCAATAGTTACATCGAAAATTTTTCAAAAAAATTGTAACAGTTCAGCCGGGGGGTGGTGTAACCACCCCTAACCCAGCTAAAAAATAGCTGGGTCTTTTTGAAATATCCGCATGATATTTTCTATGATATTCATTTTTCTTCTTTTTAGGGTTTCGATAATGCTCAATATATTACAGAACATTTCCCGTCCTTTTGATGTACGAAATCCTCCGGACATTTTTTCACGGTTTTTGCATTTTCGCAAATCCCTTTCGCTCATATTATTCGAATATTCAACTTCGAATTTATGGGCAAACAACAGGTGATTCTTTTTATATTTTTTTAATCGGTTAAGGAGTTTCTTTTCTTCCGATTTCGCATACTTTCCCTTCGTTTTTTTATTTTGTTCATATCCACACTTCAGTATCTCATTATACCGTTTGCTGTATGAATCCAGTTGCTCCTTACTGAAAGCAGTATCTCCTTCTGCTATTCTTTTTTTCTTCGCATGATTGATCCCGCTCAGAAAATGAATCATGTCATTACTCCAGCTGTTTTTGCTTTCCTCGGAGTTTTTCATGAGATATCTTTCCAGGTGGACATTGCATTCTCCGTGATCTGTTCCGAAATGATATAACGCAGTTTCATGATCGTGTACAAATACACCCATAAATTCTCCCCATAATACGGAAGCCTTCATGGCTGAAATCTTCTTATTTTCTAATGCTGTATACATAACGGACTGTTTGTTGCTCACATTCCGTATGATTGCCTGTTTGCCGTTTTCAGTTACCACAGTGCCATCTGTATACAGTACAACTGAATTCAACAGATCGTTTTCAATTTGTTTTCTGCTTTCTTCTGAGAGCGTGGAAAAGGAGGCACAGAAATTATATACTGTACCAGATGATATATTTAAGGTGTTATTGGAAATGGCATTGATTACCTCTGCAATCCTGTCATTTGCCACAACTCCCTCACTGTATAGAAGAACTGACAGTGCTTTGATGGTGTCCCCGTATGTCACTTCGCTGTTGTATTCCTTTGGAATATTATATTTACCGTTTTCGTCTGCATAAATACGCACTTCCGTTGCTACTGGTCTGGTCTGCAGATCAAGGACATAACGGGTAACATAATGCTCGGAACGTTTTCCGATTTCTTTTATCTTCACATCATATGCACCTTTTTCGATTTGTTCTTTTACCTTTGCTTTGGTAAGTGTTGTCCCCTTATGTCCTTTTTGTGCCCCTGTTTCTTTTTTGTTTTATTTCTGTGATTAAATTCATTTGCAGCCTTGACCGGTTTTTCATCCGAAGAGGGCGGCAGTGACGAATTTGTGCTGTCATTATTGATAATACGTCTAAGACGCTCGTTATCATCTTTTAATCTGGTATTTTCAATTTTTAAAGCTGCATTTTCTTTTCCCAGAGAATCTATTTTATCGTTAAGATGACCAATTTCAATCTTGTGTTTTATTTTTGTGTTTTCAAGGGTGGATTCCATCTTATCCAGTCGTTTCATTGTTTCTTCCAGTTGTTTAAAAATATCGCGACTATAATCTGATTTCATGCAAATCTCCTCCCTTCAAACTGATAATATCATAATAACATAATGCTTCGCTTTTTGCGAATGTATGGATTTTTGCATTCGTCATAATGACGGTGGATAAACTGAATATTTTGATGGTGCTCCGTGAATAAAAAAGCGGATATTTGCAAAAAAATCCTGAAATATGCATATAAGTCCGAAAATTTATACACAATTTCAAAATCTATGACAAGTATTGAGTTGAAAAAAAATCTTTTGGTGGATAAATCGCACCAAAAGATTTTTTATTTTCTCTATTTTGACTATATTATTCAGCCCCCGGCTGAACTGTTACTTCTAATTAATCAATATAGAATAACTCATTATTTTTTTCTGCTTTCTTATAATCCTCAAATGGAAAATAAAAATCAGACAATTCTTTCTCAATATATTCTAATTCTTTCTCATGCCCTGGCATTTTCTTATATAATTGTGTTCCCTTTATAGACAAATCCGGTTTAAAATACTTAAATTTCGTTTTGTGATGTTCTTTTTTCAGACCAACAAAATCCATTATCTTCTTTGCCGATTTATCATAATCAAAAATCATATCCTCTAATCTGAGGAAAAGAACATTTTTATGGTCATTCAATTCTTTTTGATACTTTCTCTGCTGTTTAAAATACTGTACAAATGCCTCAGGATCTCTTCTTGGCATAAATGTTCCATCTTTTGGCCACTGGTACGATGCTGCCAGATATAAATCCCTAGGATCCCTGTCTATGACTATCGCCTTAGGATTATCATAAAATGGAAAACTCTGCCATGGAGCATTCCCTTCAAACGGCTGATCCATCACTATCATTTTTTTGAAATCAGCACCTGCCGCTTTCAAAAGATTATGTGTATACTTTCTTGTCTTCTCATAGAACTCCTCAGGCTCTATTGAGAGATACATTTTTCTCATCGGCCATGCATTGTATAATTTTCCAGTATGCTTTTCATAAAATGGAATTATTATCTTTTTAAACACCAATACCGCCATACTTTTTAACAGATTACCTGTCTCATAATCAGCATTATCAATCCCCTGCCATGTTGCCTGTACAAGCGAATCAGCATATTCTTGTGTAATTCGCAGATACTCCTTCGGCGATTTTACTATCCTCTTAACAATAGGTGTTTTGGCATATTTTGCTGCATACAAAAATCTTGCAATTGCCTGATCGCCTGACATCTGCCTTGAATACTGTTTTACCAGATGATATTCCAGATCCTGTAATCCGTCCACTTTAAATGCATACTGTGCCTCTGCTCTTGTGAGTGTCTGCACACAGTCAAATTCCTTCAGAAAATCAACTGCTGCGCTTGAACCTGTTCCTCCATAACCACATGCTCCAATAATCATATACTATCATTTCCTTTCCATATGATAATTAATGTCGATTTCATCATCGCTTTTTCATCGTTTTAAATGTACCAAGCACTGTTTCTCTTTTGATAAAAATGATAACAGATATCGCTGCAATAATCACAATTCTTGCAATAGTATTGTCATATACCAGAGAAATACCAATGCAATATAATACCGATATTGCTGATAAGATAACAATTCTTTTACTATCCATCATTTTGTCTATCTTTTCAATCTTCTTGACATTGACTGACACATAAATATAATGACTAAATGCAAAGATGATATAGCACACTAACGTTGTATACGCCGCCGCAACATATCCGAACATTTTAATAAATATATAATTCAGTACAACATTCAGTGCCGCTCCCACCATAGAGATATACATCGTAAACTTATTTAAACTATAGTAAAATTCAATATTAGCGACAGATGTATACATATGTAGAAAAAGCATTCCCAGTGCAACCGGAGGAACAACGTATACTGCCTGATAGTATTTCGGACCTGCCAAAACCTTCATGACCTCCGGTGCAAATGCCGAAAACAACATTACTGTTCCCAATATAATCAGATATGTCTGATACAGTACATCATCCAATGATTTAAATTTCTTTTCCTCAAGCTTCTTGTACTGCCATGGCACAAGCGAACTGTTAATTCCTTGGATAATAATCATCAATAATGCCCCGGCACTGTACGCAACGCTATACTTTCCGGCGGCTGATACACTGTCCATTTTCTGAATCATAATTCTGTCAAACTGGTCTAACACATATTGCGAAAAATAATGTAGCAAAAGAGGAATATTAAAAGTAATAGCAAATACCGCATATTCTTTTTTCAATATTTTCTTTCCATTCGCCAGATTTGCAACAAAAAGCATCAATCCAAAGCAAAACGATACCACCACACTTGATAAGATACGAGCATAGCCTTTTTCTTCTGACATGGCAACCACAATAATGCCGATAATGGCATTCAACACAACATAACTGACAGTTCTTATGACTACAACTTTATACTGGTATTCATACCGTTTTCTCAGTGTCCAGAAATTGACTGCCGGATCTACCATCAGCTCCAAAAACATTGCCAACATGATAATTGTTGGCAATCCCGTCAGTTCATTGATATATTTCCGAAAAATCAGATATATTCCTGTTATAATGATAGTAATAAGCAGCGTAACAGTCTGCATTGTTGAAGTATACGCATCCCTGTCATTCTTATACTTACTCATGCCTTTATTAAATACAGCTCCTGTAAGCTTCAAAGTAGTGATAATGGAAAAAATCTGCAGCCATGAATTAAATATACTGTATTGTCCATACTGTTGTGTTGACATCAATCTGGTAAAAACAGGTGTTGTAATAACAGCTACACCTTTTTGCACAGCCAGACAAAATGTAAACCATAATGTTGCTTTTAATTCTATTGACATCTCTTTATATTTCTTGATCAACATATCTATTACCTCAATGCTTTCTTCAAGTATCATTTTCAATACCCGTTTCTAATACTATACCATAGCTTTTATGACTTCCTGATTTTCTGACACTTCATATCTTTTCAATGACATATTATACTTATAGAATATTCCTTGGGACATTCCTACAGCTACCATATAATGGCAAAATGTAATATCATATATACAGTTTCCGGTAATATTATACAGCAACACAAATATTTGTATCATTAATGCATAAATCACTGCTATATACTCTTCAACAGAAAGATTCTTTAATTTTGTACAGCTTACTGCAATAAGAAGTGTGTATGCAATTGTTGCTATAAATATGCAGAAACCTACGACTCCGGTTTCACAAAGCATCTGAACATAGACATTGTGTGCATCCAAAGTAAATGTACTTTTAAATACTATCTTATATTGGTATCCGTATGCTCCCCATCCTATTCCATTCACAGGAGAAGATTTAAACAATTCAAATGCCATATCACGCATTGCCTTTCTAGCTATTGATGATTTGTCTTCACCTGCCGCTGCAAATCTTTCAAGAAGCTGGCTTAACTGAGTTGAGTATACTGCTGCAATCTCAATTCCAACAGCCAGCAGACAGATAATCATTGCTATTTTAAGAAACCTTAAAGACTTGCGGCTTCTCCCTGTTACATTACAGAAATAGTAGCCTGCTAAAATCGCCATCACTCCAAATAACGTATGTGCTCGTTTCTGTGTCATAACAAGCGCTATTGCACTAAGCACAAACAAAATTCCCAAATATTTATTCTTTGTGAAATGAAGATGTCTATTACCACCACGTTTCAAAATAAACAAAACAAAAAATACAATCGTGGCGATTAAAGTATATATCGCATTTCTGGAATAATGTTCTGCTATACCTGCTTTATATCCATAGATACCACCCTGCGTTCCTGCCGGCCACTCATCCCAGAAGTTATACATCACATTATATGCACTTTTGTTAATATAGAAGAAAAATGTTGCTGCCACATTTACAAAGCCACATATCGCTATCAGTTTTATTATTTTAGAATAAAGTTCTGTACTAATCGCTATACTATATGCAATGAACAACGCCCATATCCATCGGATTGTTTTCCAAATGCTTCCATTTGCCAACATTTGATTTCTCGGCAAAACCATGAATACCAGCATTATTATCCAGCCAATTCCAAGAAGTAATACTTTTGTGTTCAGTCTAAATCCAAAGCTTGTCATAATGGATAGCAAAAGCAATGCCGAACTAATCATCAAAATCATCAAAGCAACATATAGACCTAACTTTCGCTCTATTATATCAACAAAAAAAGAATACACTACAAAAATCGAAATTCCCAAAAATCGAATTTCTTTTCTTCCAATCTTCCAATTATGCATATCCTGCTGCATATCTTACCATACCTTTCACTCTAACCCAACTGTTCAGATTAATCCCAAATAATGACTTCCCTGTCACATTTTTTTCCAAATAGTTTATGAATTTTTTCTATACGTTTTATCAATTTGATTGCCTGTCTGTAAGAACCATGCCCTTCATTTACCAGCCAATTTCCAGTCTTTCTCGAAAAATGAACTCCTTTTTTATTTCCAAGCTGCAATCTTTTTGCAAAACGTATGATTGTCTTGTCATAGATCATAAATGTCGACCCAAAATTTGGCTTGGAACTATCCTGCAACCGTTTACACAGTTCAAGTCTTTCTTTAATCATATTTTTTGATTTTTCCAAATCCTGTTTCGGAAAATCAAACTCTGCCGCAAGCACAATATATTCACTATTATTTTTAAAGATAGAATTTCTATGTGAAAAATCACAATCCGCTTTATCTATCCATTTGATTTCATTCCCATGCAAAACCTTGACCCTTATGATATAATCGCTGATACAATTATTCCATTCACGTCCATTTCCTGCATTCATAACAATAGCACCACCAATTAGTCCCGGCACAGAATAGAGATATTCCATACCGCCATAACCATCTTTATTGATTGTATTAATTAGATTTTGAAGACGCACAGAGGCTCCCACGTAATATCTTCCTTCTGACTGATGTTCAATTTTCTTTTCAAACTCTCTTAAATTCAAAACACTTTCATATTCATGATCTGCAATCAGAAGATTGGAGCCTCCACCGATAATGTACTGTCGACCTACTTTGACTGCTGCCTCAATCAGCTCCTCCTCCGACTCTGGAATATACATTTTTTTTGCTGTACCACCTATTTTGATTGTGGTATATCTGCTCAGCTGTTCATTCTCTAATACTTTCATCTGATTCACCTGCACCTAACATTCAGCTCTCTATAATTAGTTCATGTCAAACATTTCTTTCATATACTCTTTTGACCTGTTCTGTTCTTTTTTCAAAATCTGCTTTACATGAGGCCAGTCAACATTGTCCGTCTTTACCAGTTCACCCTTATAGTCATCCTCTACAATACCACACATCGCAAGCAGATCCCTGCTTCTTACATTATATCCTCTGGAGTTATTAAGCATCACCACAGCCTTTTTCTCAAAAATGACTGAAAATGCTGTTCCATGAAAAGAATTAGTCACTATCATATCGGCATTCTTTATCAACCCCAAAAACTTCTGAGGGGATGAATTTCCTGCATGTTTTAAATTAAGATTCTTAAAACTTCTTGAACCCATGACTATTTTCATTCCTTTTTCTTTTGCAATCTTCACTGCATATTCAACCGCTTCCTTCTGGTATGGAACCAAATATAACAAAATGTATGGCTTTTTAGGTTTTACATCTACTTCAATTTTTTCCCACTCTTCTTTATCAAGCAGCAACACAGGATCAACGTGCTGTTTACATGTAAGTCCCAAAGTATTCTCAACAATATCCTTTGCACTATTCTCCCTAACTGACAAATATGCAAATTCTGATAATCTCTTTTGATAAATCGCTATCTTATCTTCTTCTAATTTTTCAAATCCGAAGCTTGCTGCGTAAGAACACTTCTTTTTGTTATCCATTTTGGCATTCAAAAAGAACACTTCATCACAATTATTCCACTTTTCATTCCATACCTGATCACTTCCAACAACAACATAATCAAGCTCTTTTACATAATCTTCAAATTCTTCCTGTGTCTTTAATTCTTTTGACAGGTGAAGCCTTTTTGTTCTGAATTGTTTAAATCTAAACACTACTCCGATTCTGCTAAAAAAAAGAAGAATCCCTTTGATGCCTCCGCCAAACAGTAATCCTTTTAAATTTGCAGCAGACATCACCTCAGAATTTTTATAATCTATCACTTCTACATCAGATACACCTATTTTCCTTAGACTCTTACGCAAGGCATACGCCTGTAAAACAGCACCATAATTCAGTGCATCATGATATGTCAGTATACCAACTTTTCGCTTCATGAAAATACTCCTTTATTTTTCATCAAATCTCAAACTGACTCTTCTGTGCAAACTTCTTATCCATCACACTGCACAATTTTCCTTTCACACTATCATAATTTTCATTGACATATCCATCATTAATACAAATCAGTTTGTACTTACTCTCACTTACTGCTTTATAAATGGCATCATTATCATCTACATCTGGGCTAAGCGAAAAATATTGTACTTCTTTTGCTTTTCTCGGATAAAACTCTCCTTTAGCCATCTGCCAGAATTCTATCAGCCATGGATTCACGTCCTCCATATCCCTGAATCTGTGGCTGCATGTTCTGTCAAGCAGTTCATACTCCTCATCCCATAATTCCTTAAATGTATCTTTCTTTAACGACATCGCCACATGCATAGGCTTTATCCCTGTAAATTTCGGCCATGGCAGTAATAATATATTGGTAAACAGATATTTTCCTAATGAAAGGTTGTACCATTTTGAGATATTCTTTTTGATAGAATTTTTTTTATCAAAGTGCTGATTCATGACATACATATCATTTGCCAAAACAAAATCCGTCACTTTAGACTCCGGCCAGACAAATGTAAACGCATTCATTGCCGCTACATCTCTCGGGAGACCTTTATAAAAGAAATCTGATGGTTTCACTTTATCTGTAATAAACATGTCATCATTAAAATAAACAAAATTATTTGACAATCCCTTAATTCTATGCATATTCCATTCAATAGGATGGGAACTAAATACCGGCAGATATTTTTCCGGAATAAAATCACTATGCTTCACTATATGAATCTTTTGATGCTCTGTATTGAGCCACTCCGGATAATGTCCCCATGTTACAAAATGTATCTTTCTGACCCATGGTGCATACATATCAACTGCCCTGAACCAATACTTTAATAAATCCAGATTCCTGTATCTGGCTGCACTGTTATCCTGGCTTCCCCCGCTTGTATATTTACTTTTTTCTTTTAACCATTCCGGATCAGAACCATCTACCCATGTAATGACAAAATCTATACCCGCATTTTTCTTTTCACCGCTCATTGTTATCATTCTCCTTCTATTGTAACGCATCGTAAAATTTTTCCAGATATGTCTCTGTCGAAAAATGATGTTTTACATATTCTACTGATTTCTCTAACTTTTCAGAGTCTTTGATTTCAAAGATCTGTTTCATCTCTTTACATATATTCTCCACAAGATGTTTATCTCTTTTGAGCACTATTGCATATTCCTTCATATATTCCGGTATACCGCCTGATACAGTGGTAATGACCGGTGCTTTGCATGCCATAGCCTCTACCATTGTAAGTCCTGCCGGTTCATCCCACATAGACGGCAATATGGCTACATCTGAAATCTGATAAATCTTTGGAATCTCATCCTGCGCTATGTAGCCTGTAAAAATCACTTGATCTTTGATAGATTCTGCCAGTCTGTGCAGTTTCACCTGGTACTCATCTTTCACATCGATATTGTGCATGTAGCTTCCCACAATCAATATTTTTATCTTCTTATCTTCTGCCTGTTTCACTGCCTGCAAAACTTTATCAATACCTTTTTCTTCTGACAGTCTTCCAACAAAACAGACTACCTTATCCTCTTTACTGATTCCATATTTATCCCTTATCTTCTGCTTTCTTCTCTCATCATTAAGAGGTCTAAACAAATCTGTATCAATACAATTGTATACCACTTTCGCTTTTGACTGTTGTATCGGTCCGATAGGATTCTCAGTCATACAAATCTGTTTTGCCACATATTTGCTTACACATAATATAGCTGTACAGTTTTGAAATACCTCCCTGCATCTGGCATTGATTCTTGGAATATTGTGAAAATGATAATAATATTCACCCTTATAATGTGACAATTTAATCACCCATGCCATTGGAATATTGTTTTCAATTACAACTTTATCATAATGGTTTTTCTTTATAATTCTCGAACTTGCAACAACACTATATAATAATGAAAATAATGTTTTATAAGAAACAGCCTTTTTCTTCTTAAAAAAGGTTCTTATAAAATCAAAGCAAAGTTTATCTAAAAATGAAATAATCTTTGGCGGCTTTATCCAGATAAAATTGATATTCGGATATTGGTGTGATATTTTTTCAGCTTTTTTATCATATATGGAAATAATATCCATATCAAATAACTGTTTATGATTATTCTCTTTTACCAAATGTTCAACCAGCGTTGATACTGCTCCGCCTCTTGATGCCGGTACCGGATATCCTCCGTTAGAGTCTGCCAAAAATATTGCGACCTTCATTTTTCTCTCCTTTGAATTTCATTCTTAATTGATTAGTATATATTACGCATATTATTTTGTCAATAATCCTGATTACAATTCAAGGGTGAAATTCAATTGTCTCTATTGAATTCCACCCTTGCATCTAATTTCTGTTACGATTGTATATCAGGCTAATTTACCCAATGTCCATTACTGTCTATGTAGTATTTTCCATTTTCTACATATTCATCTGCTGCCATAGAACCATCTGCTTTCAGATAGTAAAGGACTGTCACACAAAAGTCTGATTTTCTCTCAATGTGACAATCCCTTTTTCAAATTATCTGAATGAATAAATATTGCTATCTGGCAGGACCACCATTATCTAGCTTGCCATATCCTGAACCCAATGGCCGCTATTGTCTATATAGTCCTTTCCAATCCACTCATCGCTTGCCATTGAACCGTCTTCCTTCAGGTAATAATATACATTTCCTTCTTTGTACCATCCTGTCTGCATGTAACCATTTTTATCAAAATGATACCATTTGCTGCCAATCTTCTTCCATGCATCCTTTGGGTAAGTTCCGTCTGCATTCTGGTACCACCAACCCTTTGTATCCTGCTTCCAGCCTGCTATTATAATTTTTCCATCTGCACCAACATAATATTTTTCATTGTCAACCCATTCACTTACCGCCATCGAACAGTCTGATTTGAAATAATACCATGCATCCCCATCTTTGTACCAGCCTGTCTGCGCATATCCTGAACTCCTGAAATAATACCATTTTCCTGAAATCTGCTTCCATTGGTTCTTATAGTATGTGCCATCGGCTTTTTGATACCACCATCCATTTGAATCGTGCTTCCAGCCTGCACTTACCATTTTTCCATTACTGTCTATGTAATACTCCCCGTTTTGTACCCACTCGCTCACTGCCATTGATCCATCTGATTTCAGATAGTACCATGCATTTCCTTCTTTATACCAGCCTGTCTGCATATAGCCGTCTGCATCAAAATGATACCATTTTCCATTGATACATGCCCATTTATTTACAAAATATATCCCATTTTCATCTGCATATCTGTATCCATCTGTCGTCTGTATCCATCCTGATACAGCGTTTACTGTAATCTTACATGATGCTGATTTTCCTGTATCAGCTGTTTTAGCTGTAATCACTGCTTCACCGGCTTTCACAGCTTTGACATTTCCATTTGAATCAACAGTGGCTACATTTTCATCACTTGACTCCCATACTACGTTCTGATTGGTAGCATTCGCCGGTCTGACTGTCGCTGTCAGTTTTACTTCATCGCCTGCATTAAGTGAAAGTGCTGAACTACTCAATGTAACTCCTGTTGTTCTGACGATAATTTCTACTATCGGGAGTTCATATTGTCCTGACACTGCTACACCCACATTCGGACTATCTGCATATCCATAACGGATAATGTTTTCCTCCATATACATTCCATATATCGTTCCACTTCCATTCATAATCGTCTCATAACTGCCTAATGCCGGGTCATAGCTCATAATCTCCTTGCTTGTATTATAGTAAAGCTTTCCACCGTATTCAGCAAGCCCTGAATATACACCCATCCAATAGCTGCTTGTATTTCCTGTTACGAACCAATTTCCCAAAAATTTAATAGACTCATCCAATTCCATGTTATTAATATCACATGTATACAAAGATATCTCTTCATTGCTCACACAGTACCATACATCGTCCACATAAACAAACGGACTACTGACATCATTCCAGAATGCATTATCAAAAGTACCGTCATCACATACATTACTGCTGTTCCAGTCATGATGTTGATAATTCGAAATAAATATATTATCACTCTTTAAGAAGTTGCCATGTTCTGTCCTTCCAATCCTATCAGGAATAGGGTCTCCCCATGTAACATCCACATTGTACCATTTTCCATTGATTTTTATCTGATTCCAGATATGATTCATTTCCTCACTTTCTGCTGCATCATTTTCAATTCCAAGAAGATTCATGATATATTCATATCCCAAAAAATACCCTTGGCATACAGCTGTTTTATCAACAAACAAATTGGCCGCATCATATTTTGTATATGTAGTGTCGTACTGATAATGTGCACAGAAATAATCGTATACATAAAGTGCTTTCTCAAGGTCTGACCACTCCTGCTTGATTCCTGCCATAATTCTGCTTACTTCTGCATTAAAAGCAGCCATTCTCTCTTCAAGTTCTTCATCTGTATATGTATAGGATAAATATAATGAAGAAACATAATTTGAACCTGACACTGACATCATTGAATATGAATAAGAGTTGCTTACATAAAATAATTCCGGATGATGGTTGATAACATACGAAAATGCATCACTTACCTCTTGTACAGTTAACTGATACTTTTCAATAGATACTTTACTTTCCCTTGATAAAAGCGCCTGACAGATAACATTTCTTACCTCTGCAATATCAGATTTTCCAGCAGCATACAACTGTATGCTAGTCATCACATATTCATCCTCATACTTTTCCTCATCTATGACTCCACTCTGAATCAAATCTGCCTCCTCAGTATCTGCTAATACCGGCAATTCTGATTTCGCTAATGAGAGTACAAAGACAAGTGACAATACTATACCTTTTACATAAAACAATCCCTTTCCTGTTAATTTCTTCATAAATCTGCTCCTTTCTTCTTGTTAGTAAAACTCCTCGTAAATTAAACTTCTTGAAATCAAATAACTATTTTTCTTTTGACTTATATTTTATTATACATCTGTGTTTTTTTCCATATATTTTCGATAAATATTACATATTTTTATAAGATTTGCACTTTTTTTTATTAATTTTTAACCATCTCTATACTCTGTTCTTCCACATGTATTACAAACTTATCCAATAAAAAACAGGTTTTGGAAAATATTTCTCCAAAACCTGTTTTTTCTATTCAATTTTTATGGAATAATGTTAAACATTATTTCAATTTATTTTTTATAGAATCCAATGTCCATTGCTGTCAATATAATACTGGCCATTTGCTACCCATTCATTAGTTGCCATTACTCCATTTGACTTCAGGTAGTAATATACATTTCCTTCTTTGTACCAGCCTGTCTGCATATATCCATTGACATCAAAATGATACCATTTTCCATTGATCTGCTTCCATGCATTCTTTGGATACGTTCCATCAGCATTCTGATACCACCAGCCTTTGCTGTCTTGCTTCCATGTTCCAATAGACTGTGTCTTGCCCTGTACCCATTTTCCATTAGCATCAATGTAGTATTTACCATTCTCTACCCATTCATCTGTCGCCATCACACCATTTGACTTCAGATAGTAGTAGGTTGTTCCTTCTTGATACCAACCTGTCTGCATATATCCATTGGCATCGAAATGATACCAGTTTCCATTAACCTTCTTCCATGCGTTCTTTGGATAGGTTCCATCGGCGTTCTGGTACCACCAGCCTTTGCTATCCTGCTTCCAGCCTTCTGTTACCTTTGTCTTGCCTTCTACCCATTTTCCATTGGCATCAATGTAGTATTTACCATTCTCTACCCATTCATCTGTCGCCATCACACCATTTGACTTCAAGTAGTAGTAGGTTGTTCCTTCTTTGTACCAGCCTGTCTGCATATATCCATTGGCATCGAAATGATACCAGTTTCCATCAATCTTCTTCCATTGATTCTTTGGATAGGTTCCATCTGCATTCTGGTACCACCAGCCTTTGCTGTCTTTGTGCCATCCTTCTGTTATGACTATATCCTGTTGATAAACATATGTAACTGTAATATCACTTTCTGTATATGTACCACTTGTATTCGAAGGTGTTGTTTTTACAGTATATCCACTAATTGTTTTTGCTGTTGTCGTATAAGAATCTCCCACAGCTCCTGTGAGCGTCTGGCTTGAAAGCACATTACCACTTTCATCTGTATATTTAACGATTACTTTACCTTTCTTCACCGGAACTACTGTCTTTACATATCCACTGCTGTTGTAATATCCATTGTTCACATACCCAAGGTCATCTGTCTGATTGCTTCCATCGTTGAATATTACCATCAGGTTTGAAGGAGCCGACGAGCCATATTCATATCCATATAACCCACTTCCCAAATCTGTCATTGCTGTTCCCGGCCATGCTTTGCCTACAGTCTGATTATTGGCAAAGAAGTAAACATATATATTTGTTCCCCAGCCTGTCGGTTTCTCAAAATAAACACCATTTTCGATTGTCGGTATGTCCTTTGCTTCAACTGTAACGGTTGCTGTTGCCTTATATCCATTAAATGTTGCCGCTGTGATAACTGCTGTACCTTCTTTTACCGCCTTTACCTGACCATAACTGTCAACAGTTGCTACTGATGTATCACTTGAAGTCCATGTTACTGTCTTATTCGTTGCATTTGAAGGTGCTACTGTCGCAGTGAGTGTCTCCGTATCGCCTTCTTCCAGTGTAAGTGAACTCTGGCTTAACGAAATTCCTGTCGGTTTTACAATATCCGTATTCTCTGTTACTGTAACTTTTACTGTCGCCGTAAGTCCATTGACTGTCTTCGCTGTAATAATTGCTGAACCCTTTGCAATACCTGTAATTGTTCCACCACTTACTGTTGCTACACTTGCATTGCTTGTTGACCATGTTACTGTCTTACTTGTTGCATTTGAAGGAGCTATTGTTGCTTTTACGCTTTCTGTAGTTCCTTCTTTGACTGTTAATGTTGTCTTGTCTAATGTTACACTTGTTGGATTGATAATTTCAATATTTTCTTCACCGATATTCTGTACAGCACCGCCATCTGTTAAGTATCTTCCGTTTGGTATAACTCTTCCCGGTGCAGGTGTCTTTGCTGTATCAAGAACATACACTTTCATGTTCCCCTGTCCTGAAACATTAGCTGTTAATGTACCATTTGTTACATTTTGTACATCACCTGTTACAGCATCAACGTATTTTCCGTTTGGTATACCGCTGAATGTTGCATTTCCTGAAATTGCTACTAATGCAAAACTGTCTGTTGTTGAGTCTGTATATCTTCTCTTGAATGCGATGTTTCCTGAACATCCTTCTGTTGAGTACTGGCCTTTTCTAAGCGCTGGTATCGCCTGACGAAGTCTGTTCAGTCTTATAATATGCTGTGAAAGCGGCGCACTAAGTGTATCGGCGACTGTTCCACTTAAATTACCAAATACTGTAAAGTCTGTTGCTGTTACTGTTCCTTCGATGTTATCACCATAGTAAGCACGTCCTGTCTCGCTGAGTTTTGCGTTAGGACCCACATCGATAGGCTTTCCTGCCTGGAACTCTATCTCACTTCCGTAGAATATACAAGGAATTCCTCTAAATGTAAACATCAGTGAAAGATTTTCTGCCCATTTATCTGTGCCACCTGTATATCTCTGTGTCTGACATTCATCAGGACCATAGTCATGTGAATCTACATATACAACATTCCATGTTGAGTCATTAAAATACTGATCTTCATAAAGAGCTGTACCAAATGCTGAACCGGCATCATTGAAACTCCAATGCATCTGAAAGTCAATAGCATCCATTCCTGAACGCTGTGAATAATCAGGAGTGTGATATTCGTTACCATTTAAAAATGCATTGTTAGATGTCGGCTGGCTGCCTGTATCACAGTGTGCATTATAATGCTGCTCTACTAATGTATTATTTGCTGCCTCATCTGTTGAGCTCCATTTATTAAGCCATGTCGAATCATCTGCCCATGTATAAAAAGCTGTGGAAATCGGTGGATTTCCTCTATACCATACATCATGTCCTTTTGTACATATCTCACCGAACATGTAGAAATTATCTCCACCTGCTGCTTTGAATGCCGGGACAAATACAGAGTTTAATGTAAGTCTTGAAATGTGCTTTACTGTATCTACACGAAATGCATCTACACCCATGTTGATATATTTTGTATAACAGTCTATCAGATAATTGTATACCAATGGATTTTCTGTATTCAAATCAAAACAGTCATCCGCAATTGTCTTTCTCTGTGCTTCGAAGTTATCCCAGTCACCACCACCACAGAAACCATTGTGGTGATAGATATTCATCGGATCTCCGGTACCATTCATTACTACCTGATTTCTTGTGCCATATACATCACTTGAAACTTGAGCCTTTAACGCTGCACCACCAATCTCATTGAGATTTTTTTCGCCCCAGTTACATGTATGATTAAATACTACGTCCTGAATAAGTTTCATTCCTTTTGCATGAACTGCATCAATCAGATCCTGATATGTAATTCCATTCGATTCATATCTTGTATCAACTGCACTAAAATCATAGGCATGATAACCATGATAGTCATAGCCTGAATTATTCTCTACTACCGGTGTAATCCAGATTGCTGTAAAACCAAGTGCCTTGATATAATCAAGTTTATCAATCAATCCCTTGAAATCACCTCTCCATGATGAATCACTTTCAGGATTCTGTGCCTTTGTATCTTCTGATGTCCTTGCGTTATTGCTTGGATCACCATCATAAAATCTTGTTGTAATGACAAAGTAAATTGTTTCATCTCTAAAATCTGAACGTGAATTTGCGTAAATAATTCCACGATCTTGTGATGATAACATTCCCTCTGCCGCCTCTGCTGTCTGCTGTTCTTTGTGAAGTACCAGATCACCTGATACTGTCATTGTTGTAAATGCTGCAATTGCCATGAATCCGGCAAGCATCTGTTTTAGCCTGCCAAGAATTCGTCCTTTCTTTTTCATGAATACCGTCCTTTCAGCATTAATGATATCATTTTGTTTTTTATTTTCATGCATATGTGAAAATGATTTTCCTCCGTCATCTCCACATATGCACTAAAATACCTATTTTATCCAATAACCATTACTATCAATATAGTATTTTCCATTTTCTACCCATTCACCTGCTGCCATTACACCATTTGACTTGAGATAGTAATATACATTTCCTTCCTTGTGCCATCCTGTCTGCATATATCCACTGATATTGAAATGATACCATTTTCCGTTAATCTTCTTCCATGTATTCTTTGGATAGGTTCCATCTGCATTCTGGTACCACCAGCCCTTGCTGTCATGCTTCCACCCTTCTGTTACTTTTACTTTACCTTTGACCCATTTTCCATTGGCATCAATATA